>CBFGLW010000054.1:0-19068 GCA_965649745.1 uncultured Mesorhizobium sp.
GTCGAGAAAGAGAGCGGCGTCGCGCCGGGCCGCCTCGTCCGTCAGGTCGGGCAGGATATGGGTGGCGGTAGCTTCGATCATGGCTGCGATGCGCTCCAGCCTGCCGCGCTCGACTTGTCCATCTAGCTTTTCCCTCGCAAGGGCCGCGCTTTGCGCCTCGTTGTCCTTGGCCTTGCTGTCGTAGACAGCATCGTGGAACCAGATGGCGGCTTCCACGGCATCATGATCGGCAAGCAGGGTCCGGTATTCCTGCGCCAGACTGAGCAGCGTCTCGATATGGCCGAGACCGTGGTAGTGCCGGTCTTCGCCGCCATAGCGGGCGACAAGGTCGCGGCGCAATTCCTCATCGATCAGCGGCATGATCGTCGATCCTTCGATTGCGGTTCCGGCCCGGAGGCAAGGGCGCCGATAGGGCCCAGACCATATCTCGTCACAACCTCGCCGCATGTCGCGATCAAGATTTCGTTTTCCATGGCCGGTTGAAACATGGGGCGTTGGGTCCATTTGAGGCGACGCTAAGGAAAATTGAATTCCCCCATGCGACAATCTGGCTTATACGAACAGTCACGATGGAAGGCCGTCAGGCGGAGCAGGCGATGAACAGCATAAGTATTGCTCGCAACAGTGTCTTGAAGCCGATGGATCCGATCTGGCGATCGATCCGGGACGAAGCAATGGAGGCGGTCGATCGCGATCCGTTGCTCGCCGCGTTTCTTTATTCGACCATCCTCAACCAGGAAAGTCTCGAAGAGGCCGTCATCCACCGCCTTGCCGAGCGGCTTGCGCATCAGGACGTCGGCGCCGACCTCATCCGCCAGACTTTCAAGGCCATGCTGGCCGACTGGCCCGAATGGTCGAGCGTGCTGCGCGTCGATATCCAGGCCTATTACGACCGCGATCCGGCCTGCGACCGGTTCATCATGCCGGTCCTCTATTTCAAGGGCTTCCATGCCATCCAGACGCATCGTCTCGCACACTGGCTCTGGAAGCACGGCCGACAGGATTTTGCGCTTTATCTGCAGAGCCGATCCTCTTCGATATTCCAGACGGACATCAATCCTGCGGCGCGCGTCGGCAAGGGCATTTTCCTGGATCATGCCACCGGGCTCGTCGTTGGCCAGACCGCGGTGATCGAGGACAACGTCTCCATCCTGCATGGCGTGACGCTCGGCGGCACCGGCAAGGCCGGCGGCGACCGGCATCCCAAGATCCGGTACGGCGTGCTGATCGGCGCCGGCGCCAAGATCCTCGGCAATATCGAGATCGGCCACTGCTCGAAGATCGCCGCCGGTTCAGTGGTGCTTTCGGCCGTTCCCAACAACAAGACGGTCGCCGGCGTGCCTGCGAAGGTGGTGGGTGAAACGGGTTGCGACCAGCCGGCGCGGCAGATGGACCAGCTTCTGCCGTCGCAGACAATGGATCACGTTATTTCGTTCGACATCTGAGGGGCCTGCATCACGGCATCTGCCGTTGTCCACTCCAACGTCCTTTGCCGGAATGGTGTAGGATAGCCGGGCAGCCTGCGGTGTGTCGTACTGTTTCGGGCAGGCGATGTTGGAGTTGCAGCGGTATTCCGCAACAACCCGGCCGCCTGCCTTTACATGGCCATCGTTCGCATGTCAGAAGCGCCTCCACGCAAGCGGGCGCACGGTGGCGCTGGCAAGCCAGATGATCGGAGAGAACTGTTGAAGCCTGAAGAAATCCGCAAGCTCGACGCTTATTTCAAGCGTGCCTTCCAGAATCCCGGTCTCCAGGTCAAGGCGCGGCCGCGCAAGGACGATTCGGCCGAGGTCTATCTGGGCGAGGAATTTCTCGGCATCGTCTTCAAGGACGAGGACGACGGCGACTACAATTTTTCGATGGCGATCCTGGACATCGACCTGGATTGAGACGGTCGGCGCGGCTGGTCCGCGCCGCCGTCCGTTATTTCTTTTCGCCGCTTCCGGTTTTCAGGATACGCGCGGTCTCGGCGGTCATGGCGATCTCAAGTGCCTGCCAGTCGCCGAGGAATTCAGCCGGAAAGCGATAGCTGAGGCTGAGATTGTCGCCGATATGGATGTCGCGCTCGCAGGGCGCCAGCGATTCTTCCGCGCTCGGTCCGGTGAAGCACCGCGCCACGAACGGCTCCTTGCCCGGGCGCTCCGCCACCGCAAGGACTTCATTCGTATAGCCTGACTTGTCGTCGAAACTGTAGAGCGTGGTCCCGCCGGGACCGGCGTTGCCGGGCCGCACGATCAGCGAACTGTAGATCGGCGCGAACCGGCCGCTCATGTCGCGTGACATGGTCCGTTCCTCGAGCGACAGGAAGACGATGCGCTTCCTTCCGCCGACATTGTTGAAGTCGTTGCGCGAGGCGGCGCTGTAACCGTCCATTTCCGGATAGCGCAGGTAAAGGTCGAGGCGCTGCGCGACGCCGTCGCGGCGCGCCTGTTCGAACCGGATGTAGTTCGACGGCACGGCGATCACATCGTTTCCGATGACCACCTCGCGGACCGTGGTGTCGTCCGTGTAGCCGGCGAGCGCGATGGAATGTCCAAACCACTTGCCGGCGAGGCTGATCCCGACCGACAGCGCTGCCAGGGCCGCGAAGCAGTAGAAGACCTTCATCATCAACGACGAATTGACGACCTTGAGTTCTCCAGTTTCCGCAGCCGCGCCAGCCATCGAACCCTCTCGTCTTCGCCTCGCGCCTCAAAGTGTCCCGCTCTGGCACGGAATCCCGGCATGCCGCTTCCACGGTCGCTAAAACGAACAGTGCGGTTTTATGGTAAACAGTCGGTAAAAATGGACGGGCTTCTGCTTGGGGTTTTCGCATTTCTGGTTATGCAAGCGCCTTCACCCTCCCCCTTGTGGGGAGGGTCGGCGAACGCACGAAACGCAGTGAAGTGCATGAGACGGGGTGGGGGTGCAAAACCTTTCCGCACCTCCACCCCGCGTCACAAACCCGCTGCGCGTTTTGCTCCGCGACCCTCCCCACAAGGGGGAGGGTGAAGCGTTGGCGCGCTTTCTCTCCGCGAGGCGCTGACGGCCTACCGGCAACGCCATATAACTGGTATGGCCTTGGCTTCCCGCGCCGCCTCGGCTTGCCTGTGGGCGTTCGCGCTCGGGGTGACGCTGTCCGGCGCGGGGGCTTGGCTGGCAGGCTATCGGGGCATCGCGCCGGGCTTCGGTTTCTAAGGTTCTCAGGGAGGAAAAATGCCGATCTATGCGCTCGACGGGAAAGCACCCCGTTTTTCGGATCGCGACACCAACTGGATCGCGCCGGACGCCACCGTGATCGGCAGTGTCGAGATCGGCCGCAATGTCGGCATCTGGTTCGGCGTGGTTCTGCGCGGCGACAACGAGCCCATCGTCATCGGGGACGACAGCAATGTGCAGGAGCACACCATCATGCACACCGATATCGGCTTTCCGCTGACGATCGGCAAAGGCTGCACGATCGGCCACCGGGCGATGCTCCACGGCTGCACGATCGGCGACAACACGTTGATCGGCATGGGCGCCATCGTGCTGAACGGCGCGAAAATCGGTAAAAACTGCCTGGTCGGCGCAGGCGCGCTCATCACCGAAGGCAAGGAATTTCCCGACAATTCGCTGATTGTCGGCTCGCCGGCCCGCGTAAGCCGTACGCTCGACGACGAGGCCGCCGAACGGATGCGCAAGTCCGCGGCGCACTATGTCGAGAACGGACGGCGCTTCAAGGCCGGCATGAGCGGCGTCTGACTGCCGCCCGGAAAAGGCCTCGCCAAAAAAAGGCGGAGCCGGCCCGGGGACAGGGGCCGGCTCCTTGACCCGGTCGTTGGGGACGGGGAGGGTGGGGACTCGACCGGGTTTTCCGTGGCGTCCTAGCGGACGCTGGCGACCGCGTCGGCGCGGCCGTCATTGATGCTGACCCAAACGCCGGAATTCCGTTCCGACTGGCGCTTGAGATAGGTGTATTCGGTATCGGTCCAGGCGAGGACGCGGGGCTCCAGATTGTCGAGGATGAACTCGCCGAGGCTGGTGCGCACCGTCAGCACGGCATGGCCGTCGCCGTTGGGCTGGCGCGCCACCGTCATCAGCAGATCGCCGGCCGGGATGCCCGCCTGCATCAGCTCGCGCCGCTTTTCCAACGCATAGTCCTCGCAGTCGCCGACGCCGCCGTCGGGGTAGGACCAGACTTCTTCCTTGCCCCACATCTCCATGTCGGTGCGCGGCTCGATCCTGGCGTTGACGGCATTGTTGACGCCGATGATGGTCGCCCACAGCTTGCGGGTCAGTTCGACCGGCTGCCGCCTCGCCGTCATCTGCCGGCATTCCCCTGGCAGTTTCTGGCAAAATTCGTAGTGGCCGACCGGCTGCGTCGTGCGTCCGGCGGTGTGCATGAAATTGGCCCCTGCGTTTGCGGATCCCCATCCGCAAAACTGTAGTGCCATTGCAAGAAGCAACAGCGCGCCCCTCGAATTCCGCATTTTCTTGTCTCCCCGTTCGAGAGAGACAATGACACGCCTGAATTTATTTGACGCAAAAGTGCGAAGTAGATATTGAGTAAAAACACAAGAGATTTAATATAAAACTCAAAATAAATAATAATAAAATTAGAATAGAAATTTCCTAAAATTTTAGCGGCCTGCCTAAAGCCGTTGCAATGGCGGCCTCGCTGATCAAAACTGTCCCGGGGTTATGCGACGTGGCGTGAGATGCCATGTCGGGTTTGGTTCAGTTTGCCGGCCAGGGAGGCGGCAGGCTGAAAGACGGGGCGGCGATGGCGGAAACAGGCAAGAGCGAATGCCCGCATTGCAATGGCGTCGGCATTGTTTTCAAGTGCCGCGAGTGGGACGTGACGGAGGGCAAATGCTGCCCTTCGGGCACTACGCAGCCGAAATGCCCGGGGCAAAGTCTGCGGTGCGCCAGCTGTTCAGGCACCGGTTTCTACAGGGTGGAAACAGCCTTATCGCGTGATCGGGTGCATGGACCCTGTGATGCGGATTGACCGGGCGCGGAGAAAAGAATGCCGGGACTTGCGGGTAGCGCCTGCCGGCGTCAGCTTGCCGAGCCGTTGAATTCGGAATCGAGTGTTTCGGCGCGCTGCACCATGGCGAATTCGATGGCGATACCGTCTTCGAAATGGCGCACCACCTGTCCGCGCATCGTGCCGAGCACGACCTGGACGCCGATCGCCGGCTTCACATCGATCTCGATGGCGGCGCCCGAAAGCGACAGGTCGATGATGCGGCACTGATATTGGCGGCCGTCGTTAAGGTGCAGCACGCTCATCGGATTGCGCGGCGCCACGCGCTCGTGGCGGCGGTCTTCCGGCAGATCGAGCTCGTGCTTGTTGGCAAGCCACGTCAGTTGCGCTGCGAGCTTGTCCTTCTTGCGCTCGGAGGCAATGACCGTCATGGCGAAACCGTCGTCGAGCGTGCGGGTGATGACGCCTTCGATACGGCCGATATGATCGATATAGGCGATGACACGTTCGCCGGGCTGGCCGATGCGGTCGGTGCGGAGCGCCACGTTGCCGGGCGACATGTCGATCACCTGGCACGGGTGCTCGCTGCGATCTTCCAGCATGAAGCGTCCGTATATCTTGACGCGAACACGCTGAAAGCTACGCCTTTCAGCCCCAGACGGCGAATATTCGACCGCCGCTGACCTCATGATCGCTTCACACCCCGTTTGCCATCCAGCGCCGCTGCGAGGATTCCGACCAAACTATCGCCCAACAGGTTAACAAACAGAGAAAATGGCGTGTCGGATTGCGCTTCAGTCCTGGGTGTCGCGGCCGCCGTCGAACACGACAAGATGGCGGATGCGGCGGGCTTGTCCATATCCGTTCGCCGGCGGGTTTTCGCCAAGTTCGGTCGGGGCAAGCGAGGGGACGGGAATGGCCGGCCGGTTCTTGAGATAGAGCGGTTCCTTGTCCGGATCGATGATGCGGACGGATTCGATCAGCACGTCGGTGACCGGGTCCGCACCCAGCCAGAAGGGCTTGTCCGCCGGGCTGATGACGCCGAGGCCGCGTGGATGCTGCGCGCCGCCATCCAGGGGCAGGGCGAGAAGCTCAAAGCCGGTGGAGCGGCCGGAGTGGCTGAAACCTTCGTAAGTGATGAGCACGATCGAGGACTGGAACACGCCATCCATCAGCCGTGAAACCAGACGCTGGTCCTTTTCCCGCCACAGCGAAGGGAAGGAAAACCCTTTCAACTCGCGCCCATAGGTCGCGCACAGGCGCGTGCCGGCCAGCCGGAACACGGCCTCGCCACGCGTGTCCTTCTCCAGGATAAAGGTATCCGCCAGCAGATCCTTGATGTCGGCCGGCTCGACTTCTGTCCGCTTCGGGGCTGGACGCCCGTTACGCAGCTGATTCCAATATTGGAACAGTGCGATCGATCCGTTCAGGTTCATTCTGTGTCCGCTCCGCGCGATCCTGCTGTCTGATGTCCCATCGGTGAACAGAAGGGCGCCCTCCGTGGAACTACATGCGATGCGGAGCACGATGCATGCCAGCACGGTTAACTCTTGTTCACGGGTCGGGGACGTTAAGGTTAACAAGTGGTTTACGTTGCTTCGGCGGCCCGCTTGTGGGACGTTGAAATCACTCCAGTTTTCGCCGTTCCGCCCGGACGGTGACTTTCAGTCAGGAGCTTGCAGGGGAGCAGGGGACTCGACCGGCCGTTCAAGGGAAACCTTGGGCGGCCTCTTTTTTGCGGGTGAGTCGACCGCCTGATTCGCGGTTTGTGATTCCTGGCAGGCTGGCTTACATGCTCGCTATCGAATGCTGGCAGGACCTGAAATGAGCGATACCGCAGCTCCGGCTGAAAGCGGGCAGACCGAGCCGGAGGAAGCCGAACCGCGCCGTGAGCCGGTGTTCAACCTGCCGAGGATCGTGCTGGCCATCATCGCCCTGTGCGCCGGTGTGCATTTGTTGCGCGTCTATGGCCTGACCGCGGATCAGGATGTCGGCCTGCTGGTGCGCACCGCCTTTATCCCAGTCCGTTATTCGGGCCAGTACGATCTTGATTTCTATGCATTTTCGAGCCCGTTTACCTACACCTTCCTGCATGGCGGGTTCATGCACCTGGCCATCAACATGGTGTGGCTGGCGGCGTTCGGCTCGCCCCTGGCGAACCGGATAGGGGCCTTGCGGTTTGCCCTGTTCTTCGCCGCGACGGGTGTCGCGGCCGCCTTCTTCTTCTGGGCCATACACCCGCTCACCGAGGCGCCGCTGGTCGGCGCTTCGGGCGCCATATCGGGCATGATGGGCGCCGCCGCGCGCTTCGCCTTCCGCATCGATCGGTCGTCGGGACAATCGGCTTTCGGCGGCCCGCCGCTGCCGTTCTCCGTCGTGCTTCGTTCGCGCGGCGTGCTGACCTTCCTGGCTGTCTGGATGGTGATCAATCTGGTGACCGGCCTGATCGGGCTGGTGCCTGGCGCGGACGACCAGATCGCCTGGGAAGCCCATATAGGCGGCTTTCTTGCCGGCTTTCTCGGCCTGCGCTTCTTCGACCGTCCGCCGCCCCGTCAGGCCTGACCGCATCGTCGGCACCGTTCCAACTCTTGAAATGCAACCGATCGGAGCGCACCATGTTCACCTGAACGTGAATGCGGTGAGATTACGGACCGACGGCAGGCAGAGGAGGACCCATATGACTGTTAAGGCGATTCTGGAAAGAAAAGGCCATGACGTGTTTACGCTCGGGCCGAACGACAGCCTTTCCGAAGCGATCAACATATTGGCCGAAAAGCGCATCGGCGCCTTGGTCATCACCAACGGCGATCGCAAGATCGTCGGTATTCTGTCGGAACGGGACATTGTGCGGGTCCTGGCGCGGGAAGGGGCCGCGGCTCTGGACATGCCAGTCCGTTTGGCGATGACGCCGAAGGTGAAGATCTGCAACGAGAACCATACGGTCAACGAGGTCATGGAAATCATGACCGCGGCGCGGTTCCGTCACCTGCCTGTCGAAAAGAACGGGCTGCTCGACGGCATCGTCTCCATCGGCGACGTGGTCAAACGGCGCATCGAGGATGTCGAGCGCGAGGCCGAGGAGATCAAGGCCTACATCGCGACCGCCTGACGTGGCCGCCACCGGCAGACGGTCGCGGCCGGAGCCGCGAACGTTTCTCGCCGGTTATTAGCGGTTGTCGAGTTCGGAACGGACGAGTTCCAGCCCGCGGCGGGTGATGCGGTACGGGCCGCCGGCGGAGGAAGCCACCGCCTTCTTCCGCTTGAGCTTTCTGAACAGGCCGATATCCATGCCTGGATAATGCCAGCCATCGCGGGTCAGGCACCGGACCGCTTCGATCTTCTTGTCGTTCTTTTCGATTTCGATGCGGCCGCCCTGGGCCAGCATATGCAGGATGCGCTGTTCCGTGCGCGAGATGTCCATGGTGAATTCCCGGAAAACCTGGCGAAACGCCAAAACAAAAAACCGCGGCCGCGAAACTTCACGACACGGTGGTTCAGGTTTTCTGCCCTGCCTCCTGCGAGGACAGGGCCTTACCGGGACTGAGCGTAAGTGGACATCCACTCTCCATTGGGATGCCTGCTCTATAGCCCGACAGGCGGGAAAAGGCCAGCCGCCGGTTCCGTGGCCGTCGGGCGGACGCGGGGAAGCTTGCTTCACCCGCCAGTTTGCACTAGCGAGTGATTTCCAAGTTTAACTTGAATGATTTCCAACTTTGGTGTGACGCCGTTCACATTGGAAGTTGAACTTCGACGCAAATTCCGCAGGCTTCCATGACGCTTATCGACACCCGCACCCCCGATGCGAAACGCTTGATCCCTGGCGCCACCGGCGATTGGGAGGTCATCATCGGCATGGAAGTGCACGCGCAGGTGACTTCGGAGGCAAAGCTGTTCTCCGGCGCCTCGACCGCCTTCGGCGCGGCGCCCAACGCCAATGTCAGCCTGGTCGACGCGGCGATGCCCGGCATGTTGCCCGTCATCAACGAGGAGTGCGTGCGCCAGGCGATCCGCACCGGGCTGGGGCTGAAGGCGCGGATCAACCACAAGTCGGTGTTCGACCGGAAGAACTATTTCTATCCCGATCTGCCGCAGGGCTACCAGATTTCGCAGTTCAAGCAGCCAGTCGTCGGCGAGGGGACCGTCACTGTGTCGGTGGGGCCCGACAGCAAGGGCCAGTTCGAGGATATCGAGGTCGGCGTCGAGCGCCTGCATCTGGAGCAGGATGCCGGCAAGTCGATGCACGACCAGCACCCGACCATGTCCTATGTCGATCTCAACCGCTCGGGCGTGGCGCTGATGGAAATCGTCTCCAAGCCCGATATCCGCTCGTCCGAAGAGGCGAAGGCCTATGTCACCAAGCTGCGCTCCATCCTGCGTTATCTCGGCACATGCGACGGCAACATGGACGAGGGATCGTTGCGCGCCGACGTCAACGTCTCGGTGCGCCGTCCCGGCGAGCCCTTCGGCACGCGCTGCGAGATCAAGAACATGAACTCGATCCGCTTCATCGGCCAGGCCATCGAATATGAGGCCCGCCGCCAGATCGCAATTCTGGAGGACGGAGGGTCGATCGATCAGGAAACCCGCCTATTCGACGCGGTGAAGGGCGAGACTCGCTCCATGCGCTCCAAGGAAGAGGCGCACGACTACCGCTATTTCCCCGACCCCGATCTTCTGCCGCTGGAATTCGACCAGGCCTATGTCGACGCGCTGGCCGTCGGCCTGCCCGAGCTGCCCGACGACAAGAAGGCGCGGCTGGTCGAAAAACTCGGCCTGTCGGCTTATGACGCCTCGATCCTCGTTTCGGAAAAGGCCATCGCCGACTATTTCGAGAAGGTTGCGGTGAACCGCGACGGCAAGCTGGCCGCGAACTGGGTCATCAACGACCTGCTCGGGCAGCTGAACAAATCCGGCAAAACCATTGAAGAGACTCCGGTTTCGCCCGATCAGCTCGGCGGCGTGATCGATCTGATCAAGGAAGGCACGATCTCCGGCAAGATCGCCAAGGACCTGTTCGAGATCGTCTGGAACGAGGGCGGCGACCCGCGCGAACTGGTCGAAAGCCGTGGCATGAGGCAGGTCACCGACACCGGCGCCATCGAAAAGGCGGTGGACGAGGTGATCGCCGCCAATCCCGACAAGGTCGAGCAGGCAAAGGCCAAGCCGACCATGGCCGGCTGGTTCGTCGGCCAGGTGATGAAGGCGACGGGCGGCAAGGCCAACCCGCAGGTCGTCAACGACCTGATCAAGGCCAGGCTCGGCATCGAGTAAGCCGACGGCGGTCCGGACCGGAATCTTGACCGTATTCATCCGCACCGCCGGCGAGAACGATCTCGCCGTCGTCAGCCGGCTTCTCGCCGACACCTGGCACGCCACCTACGATCGGATCTACGGCGAGGCCGGCGTCACCCGAATATCGGAACGATGGCATTCGGTCGACTGGCTGCGCCAGATGCTGAAACGTCCGAAATCCGAGTTCGTCGTCGCCGACACCGGCTCCAGCCTTGCCGGCATGGCCTATGCGGTCATCAACGAAAAGCAGCCCGAAACGGTCGAGTTGCATGAGCTCGACGTGCTGCCCGACATGCAGGGCAGGGGCATCGGCGGACTGCTGCTGGAGGAGATACAGGGTTCGTTCTTCGATTGCCGCGTGATGCGGCTCGACGTCGAGGAGAAGAACCATCGCGCCGTCGCCTTCTACGAAGCGGCGGGATTCGTCCGCAAAGGCAGCAGGAAAGCGACCGAGTGGGTGGATGCGACGGTTCTGACGCTGGAGAAGCGGTTGGCCTGATCGCCGCCGTTAAAGGCGTCTTATGCGGGCGTCTCACACGGGAATCGCGAAATTGTCGATGAGCCGTGTCTTGCCCAGCCATGCGGCGGCCAGCACCCGGCCGTCCCGTCCACGTTCCCAAGGCTGCAGGGTCAACGCCTCGCGCGCAGCCACATAATCGACGCTACGGAAACCCGCCTGCAGGATCGCGTTTCCGGCCGTTTCCATCGTCGGCTTTTCATCCGCCCCGGCGGCCAGAGCAGCGGCTGCTTCGCGCAGGATGCGATTGAACTGGCGCGCAACGGCAAGTTCTTGGTCGCTGAGATAGGCGTTGCGTGAGGACAGCGCGAGACCGTGCCTGTCGCGCACCGTTTCGGCCGCCACCACCTCGACGGGAAGGTTGAGGTCGCGGCACAGCTTCCGCACCACGCAAAGCTGCTGATAGTCCTTCTCGCCGAAGATCGCGAAGTCCGGCTCGGCCTGGATGAACAGCTTGCCGACCACGGTCGCAACGCCTTCGAAGAAGGTGGGCCGGAAATCTGTTTCCAGGCCGGACGAAGGACCGCCGACAGTGACCTTCGTCGCGAAGCCGGAGGGATACATTTCCTCGACCGGCGGCGTGAAGGCGAGATGCGCGTGAACATCGGCCAGTCGCTCCAGGTCGCGTGCAAGCTGGCGCGGATACTTGTCCAGGTCTTCGGTCGGCGCGAACTGCGTCGGATTGACGAAGATTGACACCACGCAGCGGTCGGCCTTTTCCAGTGCCGTCCGCACCAGCGAGATGTGGCCGTCGTGCAGCGCGCCCATTGTCGGCACCATGGCGACCTTGAGCCCGTCGCGCCTCCAGCCACGCACCCGCGCACGCAATGCCGCGACCGTCTCCACGATTTCCGGCAATTTCATGCGTGGTCCTTCCTGGTTTCCGCGGGCGCGGAAAAGGTGTGCTGGGGGGCCGGAAAGGCCCGGCTGCGCACCTCGCTGGCGTAGGCTTCAGCCGCCTTCGCCACGGTTTCGCGCAGGTGAGCGTATGCCTTGACGAATTTGGGCACCCGGTCGACAGTGAGGCCGATCATGTCGTCGATCACCAGAATCTGCCCGTCGCAATCGACGCTGGCGCCGATGCCGATGGTCGGTATCGAAATGGCGTGCGTCAGGTCCGCTGCGACACTTTCCACCGTGCCCTCTATGACAAGGGAAAAGGCGCCGGCTTTTTCGACCGCCTCGGCATCCTTGTAAAGCGCTGCGACATTCTCGGGCGTCTTGCCCTTGATCTTGTAACCGCCGTCTTTCTCGACGGATTGCGGCTGCAGGCCGATATGGCCCATCACCGGGATGCCTGCGGC
Organism: uncultured Mesorhizobium sp.; assembly: GCA_965649745.1. Lineage (GTDB taxonomy): Bacteria > Pseudomonadota > Alphaproteobacteria > Rhizobiales > Rhizobiaceae > Mesorhizobium. The sequence goes on from CBFGLW010000054.1 coordinate 12,065, forward strand.
GACGATGGCGGCAATCTGTTCGGCCACATCCACGCCGCCCTCGAGCTTGACGGCGTGGCAGCCCGTTTCCTCGACGATGCGGCGCGCCGAGGCAACAGCCAGCGGCACCGATCCTTCGTAGCTGCCAGCCGGCATGTCGACAACGACGCAGGCCTTGCGCGCGCCGCGCATGACAGCCTGGCCGTGAAGGATCATCATGTCCATCGTCGCGCCGAGCGTCGTTTCGTGGCCATGCAGGACCATGGCGACGCTGTCGCCGACCAAGAGGAGATCGACATGCGGGTCGAGCAGCCGTGCGATGGGATAGGTGTAGGCGGTGAGGCAGACGATAGGGACTGCGCCTTTGGCCTGGCGAATCGCCTCGGTGGATATGTGCACTTCGGCTTCTGCCAAGTCTGTGCCCCTCCCGTATTGCCGACTTTGCCAAGTTGACGCCACGGCAGTCATAGGAATATCCGCCGGGCTTGGCAAGTTGGGGCGATTTGTCGGGCGCATGGCCTGATGGGACGCAAAATCCTTGCCTTCCTGTGGCGCTGACGCCATAAGCAGCACAGGCGAGTGCCCCGGAAAGTTGAGATGAAGAATTTCCTTTTGCAGTTTTTCACCTGGTGGAACGGCCAGACGATCGGCACGCGCTTCCACACATGGCGATACGGCACGAAAGTCGGGCAGGACGAATTCGGCAACGTTTATTATGAGGGCGGTGTCAATTCGGATGGCCTGACGCGCCGTTGGGTCATCTACAACGGCCGGTCGGAAGCCTCGGCCATTCCGCCCGGCTGGCACGGCTGGATCCATCACCGGGTCGACGTCGCTCCATCCAGCGAGGACTACAAGCCGCGCGACTGGCAAAAGCCTTACCAGCCGAACCTGACGGGCACGCCGAATGCGTACCGCCCGAAAGGCTCCGTGCTTGGCACCGGCCATCGCCCGCAGGTCACCGGCGACTACGACGCTTGGACGCCGGGCAGCTGAGCCCGGCGCGGTTTGTTGCCCGCCGGCCGTGTTTTCTCGCCACAATTGGCGTTTAGCAGCTTGATGATCTGAGGGCGGCCATTAGCCTGTCGGTTGAGAATCACCGGCTACAACCACTGGTATTTCTGCATGCGCATTTTGAGCCGAAATTCGATGGGTGGCCGGGTTTGGACGGCTGCGATGGTCCTTTATGCCGTCATGCTGACCGGCACTGCCACGGTCGCCGCGCCACCCGCGACAGGCGATGCTGGCCGTGTCGCCAATCCGGTGGCGGAATTCGCCGGCATCGACAAGATCACCGGGCGCATCATCACCTTCGACGTCTATATCGACGAAACGGTGCAATTCGGCGCGCTCCAGGTGACGCCGCGTGTGTGCTACTCGCGCCCCGGCGCCGAAGCGCCGAAGACAGACTCCTTCGTCGAGGTCGACGAAATCACCCTCGACCGCAAGATAAGGCGCATCTTCACCGGCTGGATGTTCGCCGAAAGCCCCGGCCTCAACGCCGTCGAGCACGCGGTCTATGACGTATGGCTGAAAGCCTGCAAGGAGAAGTCGGATGTGCCCGCTCCGGACGCCGCGAAGGCGCCGGATGGCGGCAGTGCCAAAGGCAATGCCGCGCCGGCCGATCCGGGCACCACATCCGGCACGAACTGATCTAGGTCGTGGACTCATAAATATGATCGAAATGGCGCCTGAAGCGGCAAAGAGATGCAAGAAGAAGCCCGAAGGTCGATGTCGTTCCGTCGGCCGAGGGCTTCGACGCGGCAGGTCGCAGCCGTTTCGGCGTCCTTCGGATGTGGTCCATCTGCCCCGCAACTTCGTCGCGAAGGCTCGACAATGGTCAACATTGCCTTCGCCTTCGCTCCTCGTATCCGGCCAGATGGCCTCACACCATTTCGACCAGATTTATGAGTTCACGACCTAGGACCGATCGATGAATGTCGGTCGGCCCTAGAATTTCGCCCCGCCTTTCAGCGCCTCGGCCAGTATCTTCTCGTATTTGCCACGCGGCACGTCGATGGCGCCGAAGCGCTTCAGGTGCTCGGTGGTGAACTGCGTGTCGAGCAGTGTGAAGCCGCCTTCGTTCAGCCGTTCGACCAGCCGGACGAGGCAGACCTTCGAGGCATCGGTTCGCTTGGAGAACATGCTTTCGCCGAAGAACACCCGTCCCAGCGAAACGCCGTAGAGTCCGCCGACGAGATGACCGTCCTGCCAGGCCTCGACCGAATGGCAGTGCCCCATTTCGTGGAGCCGCACATAGGCTTCACGGATCGGGGCATTTATCCAAGTGGACTGGCGCTCCTCGCGCTGCTCGGCGCAGGCGTCGATCGTCGCTTCGAAATCGTGGTCGAAGCGGATTTCGAACAGACCCTTGCGGATCGTCTTGCCGAGGCTTTTGGGGATATGGAATCCGTCCAGCGGAATGATGCCGCGTGATTCCGGCCGCACCCAGAAGACTTCCGGGTCCGCCGCGCTTTCGGCCATGGGGAATACGCCCGACGCATAGGCCTTCAGCAAAAGGTCTGTCGGGATGCGGTAGCCTGGCGCGTATGGACGGGTCATTTCGGCGACGCTTCTCCCTTCTCCCCTTGTGGGAGAAGGTGCTTGAGCGAAGCGAAGGCGGATGAGGGGTGTTGAATCAAATGAAACGTTGCGCTTCTCGCAGCACCCCTCATCCGACCTCGCCCTCGTTCCACTCCGGCTCGGCCACCTTCTCCCACAAGGGGAGAAGGAAAGGTAACCGTAGCTATTCTTCCTTGGCCAGATATTTCTCCAGCCAGTGGATGTCGTACTCGCCATTGGCGATATCGGAATTGCCGACCAGATCGCGGAACAGCGGCAGCGTCGTCTTGATGCCGTCCACGACGAATTCATCCAGCGCCCGGCGCAGGCGCATCATGCACTCGACGCGGTTGCGGCCGTGAACGATCAGCTTGCCGATCAGGCTGTCGTAGTAGGGTGGGATGCGGTAGCCCGAATAGACGCCGGAATCGACGCGGATACCGAGGCCGCCCGGCGTGTGGAAATGCGTGATCGTGCCCGGCGACGGCGTGAAGGTGCGCGGGTCTTCGGCGTTGATCCGGCACTCGATGGCGTGGCCGTTGAACTTGATGTCCTCCTGTCGCACCGACAGGCCGCCCCCCGAGGCAACGCGAATCTGTTCGTGCACCAGGTCGATGCCGGTGATGGCTTCCGTCACCGGGTGCTCCACCTGCAGGCGCGTGTTCATCTCGATGAAGTAGAACTCGCCGTTCTCGTAGAGGAATTCGATGGTGCCGGCGCCGGAGTAACCGAGGTCGGCGATCGCCTTGGCGCAGACATTGCCGATCTGGGCGCGTTCCTCCGCGTTGAGGGCAGGGGAGTTGGCTTCTTCCCACACCTTCTGGTGGCGGCGCTGCAGCGAGCAGTCGCGTTCGCCGAAATGAACGCCCTTGCCGGCGCCGTCGCCGAATACCTGCAGCTCGATATGGCGCGGCTTCTCCAGGTATTTTTCGATGTAGACGGCGTCGTCGCCGAAGGCCGCGCCGGCTTCGGAACGTGCGGTGGCCAGCGCCACTTCGAGGTCTGCCTCGGAGCGCGCGACCTTCATGCCGCGTCCGCCGCCGCCGGCGGATGCCTTGATGATGACGGGATAGCCGATCTCGGCGGCGATGCGCTTAGCTTCCTTTTCTTCGGTAACCGCACCGTCCGAGCCCGGCACGACGGGGATGCCGAGCCGCTTGGCGGTGCGCTTGGCTTCGATCTTGTCGCCCATGATGCGGATATGGTCGCCGGACGGGCCGATGAAGGTGATGTTGTGCGCGGCGAGAATGTCGGCGAATTTGGCGTTCTCGGACAGGAATCCGTATCCCGGATGCACGGCGTCCGCTCCGGTGATCTCGCAGGCGGCGACGATCTGGTGGATGTTGAGATAGCTGTCGCGCGATGGCGGCGGGCCGATGCAGACGCTCTCGTCGGCAAGGCGCACATGCATGGCATCGGCATCGGCGGTCGAGTGGACCACCACGGTCTGGATGCCAAGTTCCTTGCTGGCACGCAGCACCCGCAGCGCGATTTCGCCGCGATTGGCGATGAGGATTTTCTGAAACATCGCCTTTTCCCGGCCTTACTCGATCACGACGAGCGGCATGCCGTATTCGACCGGCTGGGCATCCTCGATCAGGATGGCCGCCACGGTGCCGGCGCGGGGCGCGGGGATCTGGTTCATCGTCTTCATCGCCTCGATGATCAGCAGCGTCTGGCCTTCCTTGACCTTCTGGCCGATTTCGACGAACGGACGGGCATCCGGCGAGGGCGCGAGATAGGCCGTGCCGACCATGGGCGAGGGGACCGCGTTCTTCGAATTGTCGGCTGCCGCGGCGGGCGCGGCCGCTGGGGCGGCTGAAGCTACCGGAGCGGCCGCGGGCGCGGGCGCAAAGGTCGGCTGCGGCGCGGCCACGGCATGTACTGCCGGCGCATGGCGCGAAACGCGGACCTTCAGGTCGCCCAGCTCTACCTCGATCTCGGTCAGGTTGGTGTCGTCCAGGATGCCCGCAAGGTCGCGGATAAGCTGCTGGTCAACACCGGTCTTTTTCGTCGTCATGATCGACCCTTCTTGTAGCCTGAAAGGCTTTAAATTCGTGCCGCCAGCGCCTGCAGCGCCAGCGTATAGCCCAGTGGGCCGAATCCGCAGATCATGCCGACGGCGTGCGGCGCGACTTTGGAAACATGGCGGAACGGCTCCCGCGCGTGGATATTGGAAAGATGAACTTCGATGACGGGCACGTCCGCGGCGGCCCGGATGGCGTCATGAATGGCGATGGACGTATGCGTGTAGGCGCCGGCGTTCAGCACGACGCCCGCTGCCGACTGGCTCGCTTCCTGAATCCAGGTGACCAGATCGCCTTCATGGTTGGATTGGCGGAAATCGACGGCGATCCCGAGTGGCTTGGCCGCCTTGTGGCAATCCGCTTCGATGTCGGCCAGAGTCTGGGAGCCGTAGATGGACGGTTCCCGCTTGCCGAGCATGTTCAGATTTGGACCGTTCAACACGAATACCGTTTTCAAAAACGCCGACCTTTCCCGCGCGCCGCTCCAGCCGTTGCGCCGGACCCTCTATAATGGGCATATTCCGCTGGGAAAAGAGCGCAAGTGCGTTCTTCACCCTTCAACAGCAGATCGCGGGAACGGTTCTTGGCTGGATTTGGTTCAGAGCGCCGACTTTGCCGCTTCGATCTTCTCCGCCAGCACCTCCTGGCCGAGTGCGCCGAAGATCACCTCGTTGCCGACCACGTAGGAGGGCGTGCCGGTAATGGCGAGCTTGTTGGCGAGATCGTAGGTCTTGGCAAGGGCCTCCGGAATGTCGGAGTCCTTCATGTGTTCGCGCAGCTTCGCTTCGTCGGCGCCCAGCGAAAGCGCGACCTTTATCGCGGCCTCTTCCGTCGCGCGTCCCTGTCCGCCGAGCAGCGCATTGTGGAATTCGCCGTATTTTTCCGGCATCATCTTGTGGAAGGCCATGGAGACGACGCTCGCCTTCTGCGAATCCGGTCCGAGGATCGGGAATTCCTTGAGCACGAAGCGCAGGTCCGGATCGGCCTTCGTCAAAGCTTGCATGTCTTCGATGGCGCGCTTGCAGAAGCCGCAATTGTAGTCGTAGAACTCGACGATGGTTACCTTGCCGTCGCGGTTGCCGACGATGCCGTCGAAGGCCGAATTGAATATCTCGTCCTTGTTGTCCTCGATGACGCCGAGATGGGCGATCCGCTGCTCTTCCTTCTGCTTGGTTTCCAGCGCATCCTGCACTTCGAGCATGATTTCGGGATTCTTCAGCAGATAGTCGCGAACGATGCCCTCGACTTCCCTGCGGTCGACCGTCGTCGGCATCTCGGCGGCGACCATATGCACGACGGCGGGCATATCTTCGGCACGGGCCGCCTGCATCCTGCCGGCTTGGGTGGCAGGGGAGCTGCCCGCGGCAAAACCTGCGCCCAGCATGACCAGCGCGAGCGCCAGTCCGGTAGTACCCAACAGAATTGCCTTGGTCATGGTGCTTCGTCCTTCTGCCTGAATCGGCAATACGGGCTTGCCGCCCTGGCGTTCATTTCTTTTTCGCCGGTCCGGAATTGATGATGTCCTGCGCCCGCAGCCATGCCGGCTCGCCGCGCTTGAAATTCTTCTGCGCCCGCATGGCGAAGATTTTCGCGTCTTTCAACGCACCGCTGTAATAGTAGCCTTCCGCGGTCGCCAGTTCGGCATTGGCCACGTCGCCCAGTTCGCCATAGGCCTGCGCCAGATAGCGGTAGGCCGTGCTGTTTTCGCGGTCGCGTTGCAGGCTGTTGTTGATCTGTGCGACGGCTTTCCTGAGCGTGTCCGGCGAGCCGGTAGCGATCAGCGCCTGGGCGTAAGATACGGACAGCAGGCCGGATTTGGCCGGATCGAGCGCAACCGCCTTGGCATAGGCCGCCGCCGCTTCCTTCGGCCTGTTGGACTTCATCAGGATTTCGCCGCGCAGTTCCTGGAAATAGGGGTTCTTCGGCTGCGCCTTCACCAGCGCGTCGGTCTTGCTGAGAGCCGAAGCGGGATTCCCGTAGAGCAAGGCGACCTGCGCATCGCCGTACTTGACCGCAAGACTGTCCGACAGCTTGCGATTCAGGCGGGACACCTCGGCCTGGCCCTGCGTGTAGGCGGCGATCTTGACCCGCATCATGTCATGCCGCTGCTGCAGCGCCGCCGAGTCGGTCTTGTCGACGTAGGGGCTCTCGCGCACCAGTTCCTGGAGGTTCGAGATGCGCTCGCGCGGCATCGGGTGGCTGATGCGGTATTGGTCGACCTGAGCGCCGGACAGGGAAAGGGCGCTCTGGAAACGCTGGAATGTCTTCAGCATCCCCATGCCCGATTGGCCGGTGGCGTTGAGATAGGTGATGGCCGAGCGGTCGGCTGTGATTTCCTCGCCGCGCTGGTAGCTGAGCAGCGAACGCGTCGCCACCTCGCCGCCGCCGGTGGCGAGGCCGATGCCGGCGCCGGCCAGCGCCCGGTTGTTGCTGGCG
>CBFGLW010000055.1:0-18680 GCA_965649745.1 uncultured Mesorhizobium sp.
GCCGCGCCGCTCAATGGGTCCCGGGTCTGCGCGACGGCCTTCGGCCTGCTCCGCCCGGGATGACGACGGTGTGGCGCTGGCGTGGAAGCCGAGACAAGGCCGGGATGGTGAAGGCGCCAAGCCGGCACGCCCTTTTCCTCCACCGCGAAGCGGGGGAGGTGCCGAGCGAAGCGAGGCGGAGGGGGCTGTTCGCCATAGTCGAGGCGGCAGCGGCTCGCATCGACCTTCAGCCTGCCTGGCAAACCCGAAATTCCGCCAGGGCGCACCCCTGTATCAATCACTCCTGTTCTGGCCCAGACATGTCCGGGTGGCGGATTTCCGTCGAACCGGGTAATTCCAATCTATCAGGCAGCCTGAACGCGGCTGACCCATCCAGAGGAATTCGACATGACCATTGCCACTGAAACGGCCGACCTGCTTGCGAAACTCGGCGTCGACAAGGCGACGCTTTCGGGCGGTGACATGGATGTCCACAGCCCGGTGACGGGAGAAAAGATTGCCTCGCTGAAGACGGTTTCGGCGGCCGAGGCCGGCAAGGCGATCGACGCCGCGCACAAGGCCTTCAAGGCATGGCGGCTGGTGCCGGCTCCGCGCCGCGGCGAACTGGTGCGGCTGCTGGGCGAGGAATTGCGGGCGCACAAGGCCGAACTCGGCCGGCTGGTGTCCATCGAGGTCGGCAAGATCCCCTCCGAGGGGCTCGGCGAAGTGCAGGAGATGATCGACATCTGCGACTTCGCGGTCGGGCTTTCCCGGCAGCTTTACGGCCTGACCATTGCCACCGAACGCCCCGGCCATCGCATGATGGAGACGTGGCATCCGCTCGGCGTCATCGGCGTCATCTCGGCGTTCAATTTCCCAGTCGCGGTGTGGTCATGGAACGCGGCGTTGGCGCTGGTCTGCGGCGACGCGGTCGTGTGGAAGCCGTCGGAAAAGACGCCGCTGACGGCGCTCGCCTGCGAGGCGATCTTCAAGCGCGCCGCTGAGCGCTTCGGCGCCGATACGCCGGAAAATCTCGCTCCGGTGTTGATCGGCGACCGCGCGGTCGGCGAAGTGCTGGTCGACCATCCGAAAGTGCCGCTGGTGTCGGCCACCGGCTCCACCCGCATGGGCCGCGAGGTCGGGCCGCGTCTGGCGAAGCGCTTCGCCCGCGCGGTGCTGGAACTCGGCGGCAACAATGCCGGCATCGTCTGCCCGTCGGCCGATCTCGACATGGCGTTGCGCGCCATCGCCTTCGGGGCGATGGGCACCGCCGGCCAGCGCTGCACGACCCTGCGGCGGCTGTTCGTGCACGAAAGCGTTTACGACCACCTCGTTCCGCGGCTGAAGAAGGCCTATGAGAGCGTCTCGGTCGGCAATCCGCTGGAAACCTCGGCGCTGGTCGGGCCGCTGATCGACAGAGCCGCGTTCGAGGCCATGCAGAAGGCGCTGAAGGAAGCCGCTGCCCAGGGCGGCAAGGTGACCGGCGGCGGGCGGGTCGAGAACGGTCACCCCGACGCCTATTATGTGCATCCGGCGCTGGTCGAGATGCCGAAACAGGTTTCGCCGGTGACGGAGGAGACCTTCGCGCCCATCCTCTACGTGATGAAATACAGCGACTTCGAGGAAGCGCTGGAGCTGCACAATGCGGTGGGCGCGGGCCTGTCGTCCTCGATCTTCACCCGCGACCTGCAGGAGTCGGAGCGCTTTCTCGGCGCCGACGGATCGGACTGCGGCATCGCCAACGTCAATATCGGCACGTCGGGCGCCGAGATCGGCGGCGCGTTCGGCGGCGAAAAAGAAACCGGCGGCGGCCGCGAGAGCGGCTCCGACGCCTGGAAGGCCTATATGCGCCGCGCCACCAACACGGTGAACTATTCGAAGGCGCTGCCGCTGGCGCAGGGCGTGTCCTTCGATATCGACTAGAAAAACCGCCCGGCAAGCGTCCAGCCTATTCCAGCAGGAAGCGGTAGCCGACGCCGGGTTCGGTCACGATGATCTTCGGGTCGGCGGGATCGCGCTCGATCTTGCCGCGCAGATGGCCGATGAAGACGCGCAGATAATGCATGTCTTCGGCATGCGCCGGTCCCCAGACCGAGGTCAGCAGGGTCTTGTGGGTGACGACCCGCCCGGCGTGCCGCGCCAGCAGGATCAGCAGATCGTATTCCTTCGGCGTCAGCTTAAGGATGGCGCCGTCGCGTTCGACGATGCGCTTGACGGTGTCGATGTTCAGCCCGTCGATACGGATGGCGTCCTGTCCGCCCTCGGCCTTGACGCGATGGCGCAGGGCGCTGCGCATCCGCGCCGTCAGTTCGCCGATGCCAAACGGCTTTTCGACATAGTCGTCGGCGCCGAGGTCGAGGGCGGCGATCTTCTCGGTCTCGTTATCGCGGGCGGACAGGATGATGATCGGCACCTGCGACCATCCCCGAAGCCGCGCGATCACCTCCTTGCCGTCCATGTCGGGCAGGCCGAGGTCGAGGATGACCAGCGCCGGGGCGGCGGTGACGGCGGCCTTCAGCGCCTCGGCACCGGTCGCCGCCTCGACCACGTCGTATCCGGCGGCTTCGAGCGCCAGGCGCAGGAAGCGCTGGATGCGCGGCTCGTCGTCGACCACCAGTATGCGATCCATGTCTACGCGGTCTCCATGGCGGTCTCGTCTGTTTCCGCTGCAGGGAAGCGCAAGGTGATGCGGGTGCCGCGCTTGCGCACCGCCGGGCTCTCGGCCTTGATCGTTCCGCCCATGGCTTCGACGAAACCCTTGGCGATGGCAAGGCCGAGCCCGGTGCCCGGCACGCGCCCGTCCGGCTTGCCGCGGCGGAAGAATTTTTCGAATATGTGGTCCAGATCCTTGGCCGCGATGCCTTTGCCGAGATCGGTGACGGAGACGACGACGTCCTGCCCCTCGCCGCGGGCGAAGATGCTGATCGGTTCCGTGCCCGAATATTTGACCGCGTTGTCGACCAGATTGAACAAGACCTGTCCGAGCAGGACGCTGTCGCCGCGGATCAGGGGGAGATCGGCGGCGATGCTGCGCTCGATGCTGCGGCCGGGAAAATACCGGGTGGCGCGCTGCAGCGTCGCGTTGATGACATCGGCGACATCGACCCAGTCGCGCTGCGGATCGACGGAGCCCGCCTCGATCTTCGTCATGTCGAGCAGATTGGCGACGAAGCGGGTCAGCCGGTCGCTTTCCTCCTCGATGGAGGCGAGCAGGGCGGCACGATTGGCGGGTTTCATACGGCTGCCCAGCTCACGCAGGGTCGAGACGGCTCCGGTGATTGTCGCTAATGGCGTCTTGAGATCGTGCGAGATGGACGACAAGAGGGCCGAGCGGAAGCGTTCGCCTTCAAGCCGCGCGGCGTGGTCGAGGCTTTCCTTCGAAAGGCGCGCGCGGTCGATGGCGATCGCGGTCTGATCGAGGATGGCGCCCACCACCTTTTCCTCGCTCGCTCCCAGCGATTGCCCGGCAAGGCGGAAACCGATCACGGCCGCGACGCCAGCCGGGGCTCCCAGCGGACGGAACTGAAATGGGCTGTTGGGCAGCGTGCCGGTGCCGTTGCCGGCAGGCTCACCCTTGTCCATCGCCCAGCGCGCGGCGGTCATGTCCGTGACGTCGAGGTCGGTGTCGGGAGGCCACGCAGCGGCCAGCGCAAGGTCTCCCGCCGCTGCCGAAAGCAGGACTACGTCGCGCTTGAGCGACGCCTGCATCTGGGTGACAGCGGCCCAGGTGACGTCATCGGCGTTGACCGTGCCGGACAGTTTACGTGAAAAATCGTACAATGCCTGGGTCGACGTGGCGCGTTTGCTGGCGGTCGTCGCCTGCTCGCTGACGCGCGATGCCAGCCCGCCGGCTACCAGCGCCGCGATGATAAAGATCAGCAGGCCGAAGACTTCGTGCGGCGAAGCAATGGTGAATGTGTGCAGCGGCTGGATGAAGAAGAAATTGTAGGCAAGGGCAGACAGCGCCGCCGCCGCCAGTGCGGCGACATAGCCGCCATAAACTGCCGAAATAAGCACCGCCAGAAGATAAAGCAGCGACACGTTTGGCAGGTCGATGAAATGTTCGATGGTGACTCCCAGATAGGTGGCTATAACCACCAGCGCCACCGGGACACCGAATTCGAGCTTTGCATTCTTGAAGCGGATCCAGTCGGTGCGTTGCGGAAGCCAGGCAGCGGCCGGCGCCGGTTCGTCGCCGGTGACGACATGGATGCCGATGCCGGAAACCTGCTCGATCAGCGCATCGGTCAGCGATTTGTGCATCAGGCTGGCGAAGAAGGACTGGCGGCGGCCGCCTATGACGATCTGTGTCGCATGCTCGCGTCGCGCCGTCTTCAGTATCTCCTCGACGAAGTCCCGCCCGGTGATCCTGCGGGTCTCGGCTCCGAGGCTTTCGGCAAGCTTGAAGGTGGCCTCCAGCCGCTGCACCGATGCAGGCGAGGGAGGCGAGCGGTCGGCGCGTTCGGTGGTGATCACCAGCCATGGTGCATTCAGCCCGGATGCCAGCCGCGCCGCCGTTCGCACCACTTTTTCCGATAGCGCGTCCGGTCCGACACAGACCAGCAACCGCTCGGCAGTCCGCCACGGGCCTTCGATGGCGTTCTGGCGCAGGTAGTCGACCATCTGGTCGTCGACGCGGTCGGCGGTGCGCCGCAGCGCCATCTCGCGCAGCGCCGTCAGATTGCCGAGCCGAAAGAAACTGTCGGCGGCGCGCCTGGCGTTTTCCGGCAGATAGACCTTGCCTTCCTTGAGGCGCTGGATCAGTTCGGCCGGCGCCAGGTCGACAAGAAGCACGTCGTCGGCGCGCTGGAGGACAGTGTCGGGTACCCGTTCGCGTACCTGAACGCCGGTGATCTGGGCGACCACGTCCGACAGGCTTTCAAGGTGCTGGACGTTCATCGCCGACCAGACATCGATGCCGGCGGAAAGAAGCTCCTCGACATCCTGATAGCGCTTGGGATGGCGGCTGCCGGGGGCGTTGGTGTGTGCGAGTTCATCGACGACGAGGATGCCCGGCCGCCGCGCGAGTGCTGCATCAAGATCGAACTCGTCGATCGTACGGCCCTCATAGTCGATTTTCCGGCGCGGCAGTATCTCAAGCCCGTCGAGAAGCGAGGATGTCTCGCTGCGTCCGTGCGTTTCGACCAGCCCGACGACGATATCGATCCCTTCGGCGCGAAGCCGGCGGGCGCGGGACAGCATGGCGTAAGTCTTGCCGACGCCGGGCGCCGCTCCCAGAAAAAGCGTCAGCTTACCCCGTCCGCTGCTGCCGGCAATCGCCAGCAAGGCATCGGGGTCCGGGCGGCTGTCTGGGGGGCGCTCAGGCATGAGCCGGATGTCCTCTTGAAAGCACCCCCACCCCTAACCCCTCCCCGCAAGGGGGAGGGGGACTTTGTGTGGCGGCCGTCCCGAACGCCTGCAGGATGTCGCATCGCCATCGAAATCCCCCTCCCCCTTGCGGGGAGGGGTTAGGGGTGGGGGTGATAAAGCAACGCTCATTCAGGATTTCAGTCGGTCCAGCGCCAGGTTGAGCCGCAGCACATTGACTCGCGGCTCGCCGACAATACCCAGCAAGCGGCCTTCGGTGAAGCGGTCGACGAGTGTGGACACGTCCGCTTCGGCAAGGCCGCGGGATTTGGCGACACGCGCCACCTGCGCCCTGGCGAATTGCGGCGAGATGTGCGGGTCGAGACCGGAACCGGAGGCCATGGCAGCGTCGGCGGCGACGGGCTGCTCGACGCCGCTTGCCTTCAGCCGTTCGACATCGGCCTGAACCCTCTTGGCAAGCGCGGCGGATGTCGGGCCGAGATTGGAACCGGTGGACGCGCCTGCATTGTAGGGCGAGTCGGCGGTGATGGACGGCCGTGGCCAGAAATAGCGGTCGGACGCGAAATTCTGGCCGATGAGCGCGGAGCCGACCACGGTGTCGCCGTCGCGGATCAGGCTGCCATTGGCCTGCGCCGGAAAGGCGATTTGCCCGATGCCGGTGATGGCCAGCGGATAGGCGAGGCCCGTCAGAAGAATGAACAGGACCGTCAGGACGAGCGCGGGACGAAGATAAGCGAGCATGATCACACCAGATGAAGCGCCGAGACGGCGATGTCGATGAGCTTGATGCCGGCGAAGGGCAGGACGAGGCCGCCCAAGCCATAGACAAGCAGGTTGCGGCGCAGCAGTGCCGCGGCGCCGATCGGGCGGTAGGTCACGCCTTTCAGGGCGAGCGGGATCAGCGCGACGATGATCAGCGCGTTGAAGATGACCGCCGACAGGATTGCCGACTGCGGCGAGGACAGCCCCATGATGTTGAGGGCCGCCAGCGCCGGATAGGTCGTGACGAACAGCGCCGGGATGATGGCGAAATACTTTGCCACGTCGTTGGCGATCGAGAAGGTCGTCAGCGAGCCACGCGTCATCAGAAGCTGTTTGCCGATCTCGACGATCTCGATCAGCTTGGTCGGGCTGGAGTCGAGGTCCACCATATTTGCAGCTTCGCGCGCGGCCTGCGTGCCGGATTGCATGGCGACGCCGACATCGGCCTGGGCGAGCGCAGGCGCATCGTTGGTGCCATCGCCGCACATGGCGATCAGCCGGCCGCCTTCCTGCTCCTTGCGGATATAGGCAAGCTTCTGTTCGGGTTTGGCTTCCGCGAGGAAGTCGTCGACGCCGGCTTCCGACGCGATGGCCGCGGCGGTCACCGGATTGTCGCCGGTGACCATGACCGTACGTATACCCATGGCGCGCAGGGCGGCGAAGCGTTCCTTGATGCCCGGTTTCACCACATCCTTGAGATGGATGATGCCGAGCAGGCGGTTGCCGTCCACCACGGCCAGCGGCGTGCCGCCGGTACGGGCAACCTGATCGACGGCGCGCCGGAACTCGTCAGGCGTATCGTTGCCGGCAATGCCGGCAAATTTCAGCGCCGCGTCGACCGCACCCTTGCGAATGCGACGGCCGTTGAGATCGACACCCGACAGCCTAGTTTCGGCGGCGAAAGGCACGACCGTCTCAACGCCGCTGCGCTGCGGCGGCTTGCAACCGAAATCCCCGGTGGCGAGTGCCACGATTGAGCGGCCTTCGGGGGTTTCGTCACCCATGCTGGCGAGCAGGGCGGCTTCCGCAAGATCGGTCTGCGAGACGCCATCGACCGGCAGGAAGTCGCTCGCCATGCGGTTGCCGAAGGTGACGGTGCCGGTCTTGTCGAGGAGCAGCGTGTCGACATCGCCCGCCGCCTCCACCGCTCGCCCCGAGGTAGCGATGACGTTGAAGCGCACCAGCCGGTCCATGCCGGCAATTCCGATGGCCGAAAGCAGGCCGCCGATCGTGGTGGGGATAAGCGTCACCAGAAGGGCCGCGAGCACCACAATTGTGAGTACGGTGCCGGAATAACCGGCCAGTCCCCACAACGTCACCACGGCGATCAGGAAGACGAGCGTCAGGCCCGACAGGAGAATGGAGAGCGCGATCTCGTTCGGCGTCTTCTGCCGCTCTGCGCCTTCGATCAGGGCGATCATGCGGTCGACGAAGCTCGAACCCGGCGCCACCGTGATGCGGATCTTCAGCCAGTCGGAAAGCACCTGCGTGCCGCCGGTGACGGCCGAGCGGTCGCCGCCGGATTCGCGGATGACGGGCGCCGACTCGCCGGTGATGGCGCTTTCGTTGACGGAGGCAACGCCCTCGACCACTTCGCCGTCGCCGGGAATGAGTTCGCCAGCCTCGACGATGACCATGTCGCCGATCTTCAAGGCGGTCGCGTCGACCTCGACGGCTTCGATGCCGTCCGGCTTGACGAGCTTGCGCGCCATCAGTTGCGACTTGGCGCGGCGCAGGCTCTCGGCCTGGGCCTTGCCGCGTCCCTCCGCGACGGCTTCGGCGAAGGTCGCGAACAGGACGGTGAACCAGAGCCAGACGGCGATCTGTCCGGAGAAGAAGGCTTCGCTGTCGCGGATCAGCAGATCGCGCAGGAAGAACAGCGTCACCAGTGCTGCGACAACTTCGGTGACGAAGATGACCGGGTTGCGCATGAGCTGGCGCGGATCGAGCTTGATGAAGGCCTGCCGGACCGCGGGCAGCAATATTGCCGGGTCGAAGAGGCTATGTGCCATTGCGGGTGTCTTGGACATGACGGGACCTCAGAACGTCTGGCCGGCCAGCATCGCGAAATGCTCGACGATGGGACCAAGGGCCAGGGCCGGGAAGAATTGCAGGCCGCCCAGGATCAGGATGATGCCGATGAGCAGGCCGACGAAGAGCGGTGTGTGGGTGGGGAACGTGCCGGCGGACGCCGGAGCGCGTGTCTTGACCGCCAGCGAGCCGGCAATGGCTAGCACGGGAACCACATAAGCGAAGCGACCCAGCAGCATGGCGATGCCCAGCGTGGCATTGTACCAAGCCGTGTTGGCCGAGAGCCCGCCAAAGGCCGAGCCGTTGTTGCCCGCGGCCGAGGTGTAGGCGTAGAGCATTTCCGACAGCCCGTGCGGGCCGCCGGTCCCGATGCTTGCGACTGCGAAGGGCAGCATGGCCGAGAGGGCTGCGAAGCCGAGAATGGCCAGCGGCAGGATGAGAACGGCCAGCATGGCGAATTTCATCTCGCGGCTTTCGATCTTCTTGCCGAGCAGTTCCGGCGTGCGGCCGACCATGAGGCCGGCGACGAAAACGGCGAGGATGGCGAAGACGACCATGCCGTAGAGGCCCGAGCCGACGCCGCCGGGCAGGACTTCGCCGAGTTGGATCAGGAACATTGGCACGAGACCGCCGAGGCCGGTGAACGAGCCATGCATGCCGTTGACGCCGCCATCCGACAGGCCGGTGGTAGCCGCTGCATAAGCCGCAGTCATGGCTTGGCCGAAACGGACCTCCTTGCCCTCCATGTTGCCGAGCGCCGGGTCGACGCCAAGCGCATGGAGGATGGGGTTGCCGTGGCTCTCCGCCCAATAGATGGTGGCTGTGCCGGCGAGCAAGAGAATGCCGGTCACGGCAAGGAAGGTCCAGCCCTGGCGGCGGTCGCCGACCATCTGGCCGAAGGCGTAGACGAGGGCTGCCGAAACACCCAGCATCGCCACGATGTTGAGATAGTTCGACAGCGCGGTCGGGTTCTCGAACGGATGCGCCGCGTTGACGTTGAAGAAGCCGCCGCCATTGGTGCCGAGCTGCTTGATGGCTTCCTGGCTGGCGACCGGCCCGAGCGCGATGGTTTGCCGCGCACCCTCAAGGGTATTCGCCGTGACCGAGGCGTCCAGGGTCTGCGGCAGGCCCATCGCCACGAATGCGATAGCTACGAAGACGGCCAGAGGCAGCAGAACGTAAAGCGTGGCGCGGGTCAGGTCGACCCAGAAATTTCCGACTGTCCTGGCGCCGGAGCGAGCGAAGGCGCGCGTCACGGCGAGCGCCATGGCGATGCCCGCCGCGGCGGAAACAAAATTCTGCACGGTCAAGCCGGCCATCTGGCTGAAATGGCTGAGCGTGGTTTCGCCGCCGTAGGATTGCCAGTTGGTGTTGGTGACGAAGCTGACCGCGGTGTTGAAGGCGAGATCCGGCGCCATGCCGGCAAAGCCCTGGGGGTTGAGCGGCAGATAGAATTGCAGGCGCAGGATTGCATAAAGCGCAGCGAAGCCGGCCATGGAGAAGGCAAGCATGGACAAGGCATAGCCCAGCCAGCTCTGTTCGCTCTTGGCATCGATGCCGGCGGCAAGATAGAAGCCGCGCTCTACGGGAGCCAGAACAGGGGAGAGGACCGTGCGCCGGTCGGAAAAAACGGCGGCCATATAGAGGCCGAGCGGCTTGACCAACACCGCGACGATCAAAAACAGAAGGCCGATCTGCAGCCAGCCGATGAGTGTCATGGGAATTGCTCCAGCGGGGATCAGAACCGCTCGGGTCTGATCAGCGTGATAACGAGATAGACGCCGAGCGCCAGCGCCACGGCGAGGCCGATGAGGGGTTCGATCATGGCCCGCGCCTCAGATACGGCTCAGAGCCCGCGCGTAAAGTGCGAGCAGGCCCAGTGTGCCAATGCCGATAGCGAGATAGAGAAGGTCAGACATTGATGGTCTCCGAAGCGGATTGAGCCTCGGAAGATAGGTGTGGCCGGCATCAAATCTCGATTGCGAAAGCGGCGCCCCGACCTCAAGAAAGCATAAAGAAGGAACTGCCGCCCGCTCGAAAGCGCTTTGCGTCAACCGAGCGATCTTGGGGCTGGACACTGCTCTGTCCGGCCGGCATGTTGCCGTATCAAAAATGCGATTCATAGTAGAGATTCTGCGATAGATCGTGACTGCCGCTCCTTCCAGCTCAATATCGAGATGGCAGCCATGGATCCTTTCGCACAATGCTAAAACAATGATTGGGGGGCGGGATGCCGGCTGAAGAATATGCAACGATGCGAGATCGCGAGGCAGCAGCCCATTTAATGGCTTTCGCCGTCGGCGCCCGTGATGATGCACCTGACTGCCTGCTTCAGTCTCCGCAGGAGTGTGTCGATTTCCTATCAGTTCATCGTGCCGTTGGGCGACTGATTTCAACCCTAGACAAGACGGGGAGCCCCGCCTTCGGCGACCTTCGTCGCATTGCCCTCGATTCGCACACAAAGCATGCGCAATATTTTAAATTCCTTCAGAAAAAACTGGCAAAATTCATAAGGGAATATTGCTATGACATGGAGGTTTTGCTTTTCAAATGTCATTATTACTACTCACCTGATGAATTCTACATCCGGCCGACCGGAGACCTGGATATAGCCGTATCCAAGCCGAGCGTCCTGTTCGAGCGGCTTACAGCAGACAACTTAGCTCACTTCAATGTCCGGTTGCCGCCGCATGAGGTTCTCAACGTAGTCTTCGAGGAAGCGCACATCGATCTGCACCGCTACTATCCGACGTGGGAGGTTTCTCCCTACGTCACGCATCTTCTGGAAGATGGCGGCGGGTGCACGCTCAACACCCACCGGGCGCACGAGGTGGGGCTGCCGGTCGCGGAACTGATCGCCAAGGGCATGGCGGTCGAAGTCGATGGCACGCGTTTCTACGTGCCGTCGCGCACCGCCGCCGCTACGATAACCCTGGCCGCAAGCCACCGGGACTACGTCATTCAAGCGGCGTTCTTCCTCAAAAACCATCCGCCGCAGCGGCTGTCGGACCTGTGCGAAGTTCGCGACGCTTTGGACGACCCCGGTTTCTCCAAAGCCGAATTTATCGACCTCATAGAACGACAAGGCTTGCAGGATGCGCTGCGCTGGTTTGCCGGCAATACGGAGGAGATTCTTGGCGACACGCGTTTGACGGCCATCTATCGCGAGGCGTTCGGCGACGTTAAATCCAGCGCCATCGGCGACGACTGGATGTTGCGCCTGGTCGCCGGCGGATTCTGGCTGCCCTTCACCCGCGATGCATTGCGCGACCTCACCGTTCTCGTGCCGACGAGCGACGTGACCGACGGCCTCAAGGTTCCCGTCATGATGTTGGCCGACGGCGAGCGCAAGAGCTTCAACCTGGACGATCCGGCTGTGCAAAAGCAGATCGGCATCGTGCTTTCCGGTCATGTGCTTCTCGACAACCACACACTTGAAATCAGCCGCGACGGGCTTGTCCTGTCGTTCGCATTCAAGGCTGGAGCCGAGATACATAAGGAGTATCGCTTCTACTTCGAGATCAATGGCGAATGCTCCGAATGGGATAATATCTACACGCCCGAGATGACATATCTTTGCGGATCCGAGGCCGCGCGTCAGGCGACGGTCAGCAGTTCCTATGAACCGGGCTCGCGAATGATGAGGCTGCAATACCGGCTGGCCGAAGACCAATGCAATGAAGAATTGAACGTGCTGATCTCCGTCTCGGCACCAGCTGCGCCTTGGGAATCCGAGCGCGGTTGCCTCGTAGCATTGCGGCTCCGGCTGACGTGACCCACGCGCCGGTAACTTGCCAAGTCAGATGGGCGAACGGTTGAGCTGATAGAGCTTGGGACGCTGCGAGGGCAGCACGGTGAAGCAGCGATTACCTGGACCTAGGTCGTGTTCGAGGGCTTCAATGCGGTTGGATACAGTGAGCACATCGCGCTGAACGTCTGTTCAGAACCTGCACTGGTACCGCGCTTGCGCTCAGCGATATCGTGCCTGGTTCCACCTGTGGCCGAGCAGCGACAGAATGATGATCAAGCCATAAAAGAACTGGACATAGAAGCCCGACAGGCCAACGCCCAGCACGCCGGTCTGGATGAAGGACACGGTCAAGGCGCCGATGGCACCGCCAAGCACCGTTCCGATGCCGCCCCAGGGCGGGGTGCCGCCAACGAAGACCGAGGCGATTACCGGCAGCAAGTATCCGTCGCCGGAGGTAGGCCACCAGGTGAAGTTGATCATGGTTGAGAAGACGCCCGCAAGCGCTGCGCCGACGCCCATGAATGCGAACACCTTGACGCGAACGAGTTTCACATTGATGCCCATCTCGTTGGCGCTATCTGGATTATCGCCGACCACATGCACCTGCGCACCGAACCGATGTCGATTGTAGAGCAGTGCGCAGAAGACCACGAAGGCAATGGCCCACACGATCTGCAACGGGATGCCCCAGATCTGGGTAGAAGTGATCTTAAAGGCGAGGCTGTCGCGCAATTGCGGGACGGCGATCGACTTCGAATTGGTGACGATGAGAATGAGACCGCGCAGCATGAAATTCATGCCAAGCGTCGCTACAAGAGACGAGAGCCCGCCATAGACCACCAGCGCGCCAACACCAAACCCCAGGAGGCTTCCCACAAGCAGCGCCACGGCGATTGCCAGGAACGGATCGAAGCCGGCTTGGACGACATAGGCAAAGGCCAGCGATGCAAAGCCCATCAGCGCCGGAAAGGAAAGGTCGATCTCCCCCGAAGTTACGACGAAGACGAGCGGGGCGACCATGAACAGGGCTACCGGCAGGGTCG
This sequence comes from uncultured Mesorhizobium sp., assembly GCA_965649745.1. GTDB lineage: Bacteria > Pseudomonadota > Alphaproteobacteria > Rhizobiales > Rhizobiaceae > Mesorhizobium. Next base: position 12,895 of record CBFGLW010000055.1, read on the forward strand.
TGAGCACTGCCGCGTAGAGTCCCCAGCTGGAAAAAACGCGAGGGTTCGCGACGAAGAAAATAAGCAGCATGACCGTAAAGACGACGAGCGAGCCGAGGGCGGCGCGGTTGGCGAACAGGAACTCCCGCAACGGCCGCCCGGCCCGACGGTGCACCATCGGTGCAGAGGTGGTTCTCGAAACCTCGCTCATCACGCTATCTCCCGGCGGTCACGGCCTGCGACCTCGCCACGTGTTCCATGTATTCGATCAGTTCCTGTGCGGATCCGATATCGGATTTCTTCTTTTCCATCGCCACGCTGCCGCGGTCGATGACGACGAAGCGCTCGGCGATGTCATAGACGTGGTGGATGTTGTGGCCGATGAAGAGGATGGAGCGGCCCGACTCACGCACCTGGCGCACGAAATGAAACACCTTGGCTGTCTCGGTCAGCGACAGCGCCGTCGTCGGTTCATCAAGCACGATGAGGTTTGCCTGCTTCAGGATGGCACGGGCAATCGCGACACCTTGCCGTTCACCGCCCGATAGCTGCCCGACGATGGAGTTAGGCGAGAAAACTTTCGACGTAAAACCGATTTCGCGCATGAGCCGTTCGGCCTCGCTCACCTGCTTGCGCAAGTTCAGCCAGCCGAACCGGCCGGCCAGTTCGCGTCCCATGAAGATATTGCGCACGATCGACTGCTGGACCGCGAGAGCGCGATCCTGGAACACCGTTTCGATGCCGGCGCTGCGCGAACGAGCGGGGCTCCAATTGCTGACCCGTTCGCCATTGATAAAAATTTCGCCCGAGGTCGGCTTGATGACGCCGGCCAGGATTTTGATGAGCGTCGATTTGCCGGCACCATTGTCGCCGAGCAGCCCAACGACTTCGCCCTGATCGACATGCAAGTTGACACCGCCCAGCGCGTAGACCGTACCGAACGATTTGGTGATGCTCTTCAGTTCGATGATGCGCTGAGCCATGTCCGTTCCTGGCATATGCGCCGCCCGTCTTGCGACGGGGCGACGCAGGTTGCACTAGCGCAGTCCTTCCTTGGCGAGATCCGCGACGGCTGCGTAGTTGTCGGGGGTCACGAAGCCGGCACCGGTGTCGACATTTATCGGCGCCAAACCGTAGACGATCTGCTGGCAAAGGCTCAGGATCGGCATGTAGCCTTGGAGGAACGGCTGCTGGTCGGCGGTAAGCTGGACCCAGCCGTCCTTGAAGCCGGCCACGATCTGCGGGCTGGTATCGAACCCGATGTTGATGACCTCGCCCGGTTTCTTGCCGGCGGCCTGCATATAAGCGGCAGCATTGCCGAGCAACTGGCCGCCTGGATAGATTATTGCCCTGACCGCCGGATCGTTCGTCAGCGCAGCCGTCACCGCCGAAATCGCGAGGTTCGGATCGGCCGCCCATTCCGTCGGCGAAGGGATGCGCGTGACCTTGAGGCCAGCCGCTTCCAAGGCGTCAGCTGCGGCGCCTTCGCGCACGTAGCGCTCAGGTTGCTGATCGAACGGGCCGAACACGATAACCGAGTCACCCGGTTTGAGGCCGAAGCGGCGGACTGCTTCCTCGCCAAGCGCCTTGCCCTGCGGTCCCTGCTGGGCGCCGACATAGCCGCCGCCAAACTTGGCAACGACGGCCGGAAGCGGCACGTTCTGGTACATCATCTTTATGCCGGCGTTGGAGGCTTCCTCGGCGAGCGGCATGATCGAGGCTTCGCCCGGATGGCCCATCATGGCGATCCCATCGGGCTTGGCGGCAACCGCTTCACGCAGTTGCTGAACCATCGTCTCCGCCTTCCATCCTGAGAAGACGTAGTCCACCTGCGCGCCGGTGTCCTTCGCTGCCTGCAGAGCGCCATTATAGACGATCGATGCAAAAGCGTCGCCTTCGGCGCCACCCGCGAAGAATCGCAGGTGAACGTCCTTACACCAATCGTTACGCAGCGACTCCGCGCTGGCAGTCGTCGCCGACGCGATGATTGCGAACGCGCTGACGGCTGCAAACAGAACGGCGCCGAGCTTCTTCGTTGGACACGTCATTAACTTCCTCCTTTTTGCCCGAATGGGCTCCAGCGTTCTCCGACAAACTGCCGGCCTTCCTGTTCCCACGGATGCCGCAGCGTTCAGGTCTGGGTAGAGATGATCGAAGCCGAGTGCAAGGGCAAGAAGGCGGACCAAAGCCCGGTCGCGTCGAAACAAAGTGTCGGCAACTTGTTCGAGACGCCGAAGAACATCCCACGGAAGCATCGATGCTCCCGGCAAGAGGGCATCCGACTCGTCGAAGCGTGGCGAGCCGAAAGCGGCCTAGGTCGTGAACTAGGCGTTTCGAGGAACAACTTCCAGGTAGATCTGGCTTTCCGCTGCTGCCGCATGCAGTAGGTCATTCAGCCATTGCCAAATGCCGTCATCAGGGCGTCGAGCAATGTGCGTTCCACCAGCCGGTGCGCTTCCGGCCCAAAGGAGAAACGACTTTCAATTCGGCCAGTTCGCGAGCACGGCCGCGGTGAGCTTGAGGGGTGGTGAAGGACGACGGTGACGGAGGACGCGTCAGCGAACTAACTCGACCCGTCCTGCTACATTCAACCGTGCGCTCTTGTTACCCAAAATGAAACCCAGCGCCAAACACAACGGCGCATCGGCACAATAGTTGATATGCTAACTTGCTGATTATATTAGAAATTTTGGTAGCGGAGGAGGGATTTGAACCCCCGACACAAGGATTATGATTCCTCTGCTCTAACCAACTGAGCTACTCCGCCAGGAAAGCGAAAATCTGCGGCCAGTGAGAGGCAGATCGACGGCTTCGCCAAGGTCGCGCGGATATAAGGTTGACGGGACGGACCTGTCAAGCGCGTCAAGGGGTAGCGACGTCTCTTTCGACCTGTCGCCGCAGCATTGCCGCAAACCGATGCGAGGTCAGCTTTCGTGGCGTCTTCGGCGGCGCTTGTCCTGGACGTCCATTCTACCAGCGGGGTTGAGTTCGGGCAGGCGCGCCGCTATGTCTCAGCCACAAAAATTCTCGAGTTTACAATTGATGAAACCGCGTATTGCAGTTCTGGGGTGCGGTTACTGGGGCTCCAACCACATCCGCACCCTTAAAGGCCTTGGCGCCCTGCATGCGGTCTCCGATGTCAATATCGCCCGCGCCGAAGGTTTCGCCAGCGAGCAGGACTGTCTGGCCATCGAGCCTGACAGGCTTTTTTCGCGTGACGACATCGACGCCATCGTCATGGCCCTGCCGCCGCAGTTTCATGCCGACATGGCCGTGCGCGCGGTGACGAGCGGCAAGGACGTGCTGGTCGAAAAGCCTATTGCGCTCACCGTGCCGGACGCCGAGCGCGCCGTGCAGGCGGCAAAGGACAACGGCCGCGTCTTCATGGTGGGTCATGTGCTGCGCTTTCATCCGGCTTTCGAAAAACTGAAATCGCTGGTCGACGAGGGCGAACTCGGCACCGTCCGCTACATCCATTCGCACCGCCTGGGTCTCGGCAAGTTCCATACCGAAAACGATGCGCTATGGGACCTGGCGCCGCACGATCTGTCGATGATCCTGGCGATCACGGGCACCGAGCCGGTCGAAGTCCGGGGCGAGGGTGCGGCGCTGCTCGACCACCTCAGCGATTTCGCCCACCTGCATATGCGTTTTCCCAACGGTTTGCGGGGCCATTTGTTCGCCTCGCGGCTCAACCCCTATCGCGAGCGGCGGCTGACGGTGGTCGGCGAAAAGGCCATGGCCGTGTTCGACGATGTCGAGCCCTGGGAGCGCAAGCTTGCCGTCTACCGCCACGCCGTGTGGCAGGACAGCGGCCAATGGGCCTTCACCGCCAACGAGCCGGCTTATGTGCCGGTCTCCAACGGCATGCCGCTGACGCGGGAGCTGGAGCACTTCATCCAATGTATCGAAACCCGCGCCGAGCCGCGGACGGACGGCGAGGAAGCGATCCGCGTGCTGCGCATCCTGACCGCCGGCACCGTCACCCACGACCGGTTCCGGCAGGGCGAGTAGCGCGGCGCTGCTTCGGTTCTTCGTAAAGACCACCATGCCCCCCTCCGGCCCTTCGGGCCACCTTGCCCGCTCTGGATGCCCCCTCCGCCTCGCTTCGCTCGGCACCTCCCCCGTGAATGGGGGAGGAATAGGGGCGTGCTGGCTTCGCCACTGCAAATCCTCCCCTGCGAAGCGGGGGGTGAGGAGTGGTGGCCGCAGGCCACGAAAAGCCAACTGCTTGGCTTTTCGAACGACGAACGCCCGAAGGGCCGGAGGGGGCGATTGGGATGGGGTGGAGGGAGTCTGCCTCCTATGGCACCTACTCGGCGGGCACCTGCGCCGGGCGCCCAGCGAGCCGTGACAGCATCGCCTCGGCCTCGGCGCCGCGCTCGGAGCGCTCGATGAAGCCGCCGCCGAAGACGCGGGCCTCGTTGTCGCTGCCCGAATAGAGCACGCAGGCCTGACCGGGCGCGATGCCGGATTCGCCGTCGGCCAGTTCGACCCAGGTCGAACCGTTGCGATGGTGCAGCACGGCGGGGCGGGGCGGGCGTGTCGACCGTACCTTCGCGAAAAGCTCCATTCCTGTCGAGGGAAGGTCGCTCAGGGCCCCGTCGCCCAGCCAGTTCATGTCGCGGAGATAGATTTTGTGGGTCTCAAGCGCCTCGCGCGGGCCGACGACGACGCGCGACCGCTCGGCGTCCAGATGTACCACGTAGAGCGGCTCGCCCGAAGCGATGCCGATGCCGCGGCGCTGGCCGATCGTGTAATGGAGGATACCTTCATGACGCCCGAGTACGCGGCCGTCGATATGGACGATGTCGCCCGGATTGGCCGCGGCAGGCTTCAGCTTGGCGATGATGTCGGAATACTTGCCCTGCGGAACGAAGCAGATGTCCTGGCTGTCCTGCTTGGCGGCGACGACCAGCCCCATCTCCTCGGCAATCGCCCTGACTTCCGGCTTGGAAAGCCCGCCGAGGGGAAAGCGCAGATAGTCGATCTGCGCCTGCGTGGTGGCGAAGAGGAAATAGCTCTGGTCGCGGTCGGCATCGACGGGCCGGTACAACGCGCGATGCGCGCCGTTGGCGCGGGAGCGGATGTAGTGGCCGGTGGCCAACGCATCGGCGCCCAGTTCTTGGGCGGTGGCGAGCAGGTCGGCGAACTTGACCGTCTGGTTGCAGGACACGCAAGGTATAGGCGTTTCGCCGGCGACGTAGCTTTCGGCGAAGGGGTCGATCACCGCCTTGCGGAAACGTTCCTCGTAGTCGAGCACGTAGTGAGGAATGCCGAGCGTTTCGGAAACGCGGCGCGCGTCGTCGATGTCCTGGCCGGCGCAGCAGGAGCCGGCGCGGTGCGTGGCGGCGCCATGATCGTAAAGCTGCAGCGTGACGCCAACCACGTCATAGCCCTCACGCTTGAGGATACCGGCGACAACGGAGGAATCGACGCCGCCCGACATGGCGACGACGACGCGGGTGTCTGCCGGACGTCCGGGAAGATCCAGGCTGTTCATCATGCTTGTTCCGAAATCGTAACGGCGCTCAATGCCAATTTTTGACAATATAGGTCAAGGTTTGCGGCCGCACCAGCGCCAGGTCCGGGTCTGTCGGCCATTCCCTGCCGCGGTTCTGTCCGATTAGCCGGGTGATTCAAATGCCGATTAAAAACCTAACGCGACATTCACGAACCTTACCTACCCATTAGGGACTGCTTAGGCAAATTTTAAAGCTGTGGCGGTACTGTGGCGGGGATTAGGTCTGTGAGTTTTTAGTAGAGAGTACAATGACCGATCTGGTTAGACCGCGAGTCAAGTATGT
>CBFGLW010000056.1:0-18320 GCA_965649745.1 uncultured Mesorhizobium sp.
GCGGTCCCGTAGCTCAGCTGGATAGAGCACCGGCCTTCTAAGCCGATGGTCGCAGGTTCGAATCCTGCCGGGATCGCCATTTCTGCCGACTGCTTCTCGCGGATGAGATGCCTTGTGGCACAAGTTGCGACATCCCGAGACGAGCGTTCCTCTCAGGCTGCCGCTGCGGCGGCCAGCCCCGCGATCAGATCGGCCTTGAGGTCCTCGACGTCCTCCAGTCCGATCTGCAGCCGGATGATCGGCCCTGCATAGTTGCCTTTGGCCACCGTGCGATCGGCGAGGCTGACGGGAACGGCGAGGCTTTCGAAGCCGCCCCAGGAGAAGCCGAGCCCGAAAATCTTCAGCGCATCGAGAAAGGCATGAGACCCCTTGACCCCGCCGCCGGCCAGCACAATGGAAAATATGCCGCTGGACCCGGAAAAATCCCGCTTCCATAGCGCGTGATCCGGATGGCTGGGCAGCGCCGGGTGCAGCACCTGCGCCACGCCGGGCTGCGTTTCCAGCCAGGCGGCGATCTCCAGGGCGCTTTTTTGGTGGCGGTCGAGCCGCACGCCCATGGTGCGCAGGCCACGCAGGACTTGGTAGACATCGTCCGGTCCCGAGCAGCAGCCGAGCGTGACGAAGCAATCGTGTAGCTTCTTCCAGCAGCGCTCGTTGGCCGACACGGTCCCCAGCAGCACGTCTGAATGGCCCGCCGGATATTTCGTCGCCGCATGGATCGAAACGTCGACGCCGAAATCGAGCGGCTTGAAGTAGAGCGGCGTCGCCCAGGTGTTGTCCATCATGACCACCGCGCCACCCGCGTGAGCCGCCTCGGCGATGGCCGGAATGTCCTGGACCTCGAACGTGTTCGACGCAGGCGATTCAGTGAAGACGACCGTGGTGTTCGGCTTCATCAGACCGGCAATGTCGGCGCCGATGCGCGGCTCGTAATAATCCACTTGGACGCCGAGCCGCTTCAGCATCGTGTCGGCGAAATTGCGGGTCGGATAATAGACCGAATCGACAATCAGCATGTGCGAGCCGGCTTCGGCAAAAGCCAGCAGCGGAATGGTCACGGCGGCAAGGCCCGACGGCACGACGATCGTGCCTGCCGATCCTTCGAGTTCATCGATTGCTTGCGCCAGCGCGTCCGTCGTCGGCGTACCGCGCGTACCATAGGTGTATTTCTGTTTGCGCGAGACCATGGTCGCCGCATCGGGATAGAGCACCGTCGATGCGTGCACGACAGGCGGATTGACGAAGCCGTAATAGTCCCGTGGATCGTTTCCACTGTGGGCGAGACGCGTGTTTATACCCCGCCGGGCCTTGTCTTTCGTCATAACCTGCCGCTGCCTGAGATCGATGGCTGAAAGGCATAGTGCGGCGTCGGCAACGGTGCAACATCCCCCGTTCTTCGCCGGCGGAGCAAACGCTGGGCCAGATTGACCGCCAGCGGCCGCGCCGCGCAGTTATGCAGAGTAGCCTCGAAACCAGGCTTCGGACCGGCTAATTTTTGAGACAAATGACGGTATTTGAGGCGAACAAGGGGCCGCTATTTCAAACATTTGTCCATTTGGTCATTTTCCTTGACCTAACAGGAATAATCGCCTTCGATGCAATTCGTGAACGGGAACGCAGCCCATAAGGCTGGCGACGTCGCGCTTCGGAAGTGGGCTGGAGCGGCACAGTTGCGTTGCAACCAAAAAGATCGGGTGTCGCCCGAACAACAGAAAAGGGTTTGTGGGTTATGAAACACATAGCAATCGGCGCTCTGGCGGCGGCCGCGGTCGGGCTGATGGCTTCGGCGGCCTCGGCCGACACTTTGAGCGACGTGAAGGCCAAGGGCTTCGTCCAGTGCGGCGTCAACACCGGCCTTGCCGGCTTCTCCGCTCCCAATGACAAGGGCGAATGGACAGGCATCGATGTGGATTTCTGCCGCGCGGTGGCCGCCGCTGTCTTCGGTGACGGCACCAAGGTCAAGTTTACCGGCCTGAGCGCCAAGGACCGCTTTACCGCCCTGCAGTCGGGCGAGGTCGACATCCTGTCGCGCAACACCACCTGGACGGTCAACCGCGATACGGCGCTGGGCCTGAACTTCGCCGGCGTGACCTACTATGATGGCCAGGGCTTCATGATCAATTCGAAGAAGCTGCCGGGCGTCAATTCCGCGCTGCAACTCTCTGGCGCGGCGATCTGCGTGCAGTCCGGCACGACGACTGAACTCAATCTCGCCGACTACTTCAAGGCGAACAAGATGGAGTACAACCCGGTCGTCTTCGAGAAGTTCGAGGAAGCCAACGCCGCCTATGACGCCGGCCGTTGCGACGCCTACACGACCGATCAGTCCGGCCTCTACGCGGTGCGGCTGCAGATGAGCTCGCCGAACGATCACGTGGTTCTTCCGGAGATCATCTCCAAGGAGCCGCTCGGCCCGTCGGTTCGTCAGGGCGACGACAAATGGTTCGACATCGTCAAGTGGACCTATTTCGCGCTGCTCGACGCCGAAGAAGCCGGCGTGACCCAGGCCAATGTCGACGAGATGAAAAATTCCGACAACCCGGACATCAAGCGCCTGCTCGGCACCGAAGCCGAGACCAAGATCGGCACGGATCTTGGCGTCTCGAACGATTGGGTCGTAAATATCGTAAAAGCCACAGGTAATTACGGCGAAATCTTCGAGCGCAATGTTGGGCAGGGAAGCCCGCTCAAGATCGCGCGCGGCATCAACGCCCTGTGGACCAAGGGCGGCCTGCAATACGGCATGCCCATTCGCTGATCGGCCGATGGGCCGGGGCCTTTCGCCCCGGCCCATTCATTTCGTCCGGCACGCTAACAACAAACATCAGGTGGCCGGGCCGACAGGAAGGGGAACCCTGTGGCGCAAGAAGTTTATCACGACGCGACGCCCGCCAAGGCATCGCTTCTCTATGATCCGAAAGTTCGCGGCATCGCCTTCCAGGTGATCCTGATCGTCCTGCTCGTGCTGGGCGTCTGGTGGATTGCCGACAATACGATCGAGAATTTGCGCCGCTCCAACATCTCGACCGGCTTCGGTTTCCTGCGCGGTCGCTCCGGCTTCGACATTTCCGACCGGCTGATCGAATACAGTTCCGATTCGTCCTACGGCCGCGCCTTGCTGGTCGGGATCATGAATACGCTGGCGGTGGCTGTCGCCGGCATCATAACCGCCACCATCGTCGGCTTTCTGGTCGGCATCGGCCGTCTGTCGAACAACTGGCTGGTCCGCAAGCTGGCCATGGTCTACGTGGAGGTCTTCCGCAACATCCCGCCGCTGCTGGTCATCCTGTTCTGGTATCAGGGCGTGCTGGCGCTGCTGCCGGGCGTGCGCGAAAGCCTGTCGCTGCCGTTCGGTTCCTACCTCAACAACCGGGGCTTCTACTTTCCGCGCTTCGTCTGGGGCGAGGGGTCGTGGCTGATCCTCGCAGGGCTGGTGGCCGGCATCGTGCTCTCCTGGTACGTCGCGCGCCGCGCCTACGCTCGGCAGATGGCGACCGGCCAGCGCTTTCCGGTATTCTGGACGTCGCTTGCGCTGATCGTCGGCATGCCGCTGCTTGGATATCTTCTCGGCGGTCTGCCCGTATCCATGGATTTTCCGCAGAAGGGCACGTTCAACCTCACCGGCGGAACGAATATGAAGCCGGAATTCCTGTCGCTCTACCTGGCGCTGTCCTTCTATACCGCCTCCTTCATCGCCGAGATCGTGCGCGCCGGCATCGTCGGTGTGCCGAAAGGCCAGACCGAAGCCTATTCCGCGCTTGGACTGCGTTCGGGGCAGGGGTTACGGCTGGTGGTCATCCCGCAGGCGATGCGCATCATCATCCCGCCGCTGACCAGCCAATATCTGAATCTGACGAAGAACTCCTCGCTTGCCGTCGCGATCGGCTATCCCGACCTCTATGCGATCGGCGGCACGATCCTCAACCAGACCGGCCAGGCGATCGAGGTCGTCGTCATTTTCGGCATCGTCTATCTGGGCATCAGCGTCCTGACGTCGCTCCTGATGAACTGGTTCAACACCAAGATGGCGTTGAAGGAGAGATAGGCCATGCAGGAGCATGACATGTCCTGGGTGCGCACCGAGATGACGCTTGCGCAGGCTGCGCCGAGTTCGCATGTCGGGCTTGCTGCCTGGATGCGCCGGAACCTGTTCTCGACCCCGGTGAATTCCGCCCTGACGGTTCTCGCCGCCCTGGCGGTGGCGTGGACGCTGCCGCAGATACTCAACTGGCTGTTTTTCAGCGCCGTATGGAGCGGAACCGACCGCACCGCCTGTCTGACCACGGAGCAGGGCGGGCAATTGCCTGTCGGCTGGGCCGGTGCCTGCTGGCCGTTCGTTACCAGCCGTTTCGGCCAGTTCATGTTCGGACGCTACCCGCTGGACGAGCGTTGGCGGCCGATCCTCACGGGGGTCATCTTCGTCGCGTTGATCGTGCCACTGCTGATCCCGAGAGTGCCGTTCAAGCGCCTCAACGCCATCCTGTTCTTCGCCGTTTTCCCCTTCGTCGCCTTCTTCCTGCTGGTCGGCGGGTTTTTCGGGCTGCCTTATGTCGAAACGCCGCTCTGGGGCGGTCTGCTGGTCACGCTGGTGATTTCCTATGTCGGCATCGTCACGTCGCTGCCCATCGGCATATTGCTGGCGCTGGGGCGCCGCTCGAAAATGCCGGCGGTGAAGCTTCTCTCCGTCATCTTCATCGAAACGGTGCGCGGCGTGCCGCTCGTCGTCGTGCTGTTCATGGCGTCCTTCATGCTGCCGCTTTTCGTGCCGCCCGGCGTCACCTTCGACAAATTGCTGCGGGCGCTGATCGGCGTGGCGCTGTTCTCGTCGGCCTATATGGCGGAGGTCATTCGCGGCGGCCTGCAGGCGATCCCGAAGGGCCAGTACGAGGGGGCGGATTCGCTCGGCCTCGGCTACTGGCAGAAGATGCGGCTGATCGTCATGCCGCAGGCGCTGACGCTGGTTATCCCGGGCATCGTCAATTCCTTCATCAGCCTGTTCAAGGACACCACGCTGGTGCTGATCATCTCGATGTTCGACCTGCTCGGCGTCGTGAAGCAGAACATCTCCGGCGATCCCACCTGGGCAACCCCGCAGACAGCCAAGACCGGCTACGTCTTCGCCGCCGCGATCTTCTGGATGTTCTGCTTCGGCATGTCGCGCTATTCGCAATATATGGAACGCCGGCTCGACACCGGCCACAAACGATAGGCCCACAGGCAAACAGGCAAAGGGGACCGGTTCATGGCCACCGAGAACGCAGTCAGCGCCGAAGAGCTGAACGTCAACGTCAACAAGATGCAGGTGTCGGATACCGATGTCGCCATCGACATTATCGGCATGCACAAATGGTATGGCGAATTCCATGTCCTCAAGGACATCAATCTGCGGGTCATGCGCGGAGAACGCATCGTCATCTGCGGCCCGTCAGGCTCCGGCAAATCGACGATGATCCGCTGCATCAACCGCCTGGAAGAACATCAGAAAGGCAAGATCATCGTCGACGGCAAGGAACTCACCAACGACCTCAAGAAGATCGACGAGGTGCGCCGCGAGGTCGGCATGGTGTTCCAGCACTTCAACCTGTTCCCGCACCTGACCATTCTGGAAAACTGCACGCTGGCGCCGATCTGGGTGCGCAAGGTCCCGAAGAAGCAGGCGGAAGAAACCGCCATGCACTTCCTGAAACGGGTCAAGATCCCGGAGCAGGCCAACAAATATCCCGGCCAGCTTTCAGGCGGCCAGCAGCAACGCGTCGCCATCGCCCGCTCGCTGTGCATGAACCCGCGCATCATGCTGTTCGACGAACCGACTTCGGCCCTCGACCCCGAGATGATCAAGGAAGTGCTGGAAACCATGGTCGGCCTGGCGGAAGAAGGCATGACCATGCTGTGCGTGACGCACGAGATGGGTTTCGCCCGCAAGGTCGCCAACCGCGTGATCTTCATGGATCAGGGCCAGATCGTCGAGCAGAACACGCCGGCCGAATTCTTCGACCATCCGCGCCATGAACGCACGAAGCTGTTCCTGTCGCAGATCCTGCACTGAGACCCTTGTATCAGAACTGTCTAATGTAGCTGCGGCGTATGTTCCGCACACGGCATCTGGAAGGGGCGTGACGCGCCCTCTCGTTACAGGAAATCGCCCCGCAAATCTTCCGGCATCCGCCAGCCGTAAAGCCAGTCCAGATCGGCCACGAGACGATCCGGCGAGCGCAGGCCAAGCACGAGGTTGCGTGCAAGCGCGACAGGCCCCCCGGCGTTCCAGGCAAGTTTGTTGAGGGCGCCGCGTTTCGCCACCTGTGCGATGCGGGGGCGGCGACAGCGCTCCCAGTCCTCGAGCGCAGTGGCCAGTTCGTTTTCCGGGCTTCTGGCGGCGAATCCAGCAAGCGTCGCGGCATCTTCGATGGCCATGGCCGCTCCCTGCGCCGCGAAGGGCGTCATGGCGTGCGCGGCATCGCCGATCAGCACCGTATTTCGCGAGGTCCAGGCCGGACGCTGATCGACAGTATGGATCGGCCAGACCGTCCACGGTCCGGCCAGTCCGATCAGCTCTTTGAGCAGGGCTGCAGCGCGGCGCGTGGCTGAAACCAGCGCCGTCATGTCTACCTCTCCGGACCAGGTCTCGCCGGTTCGTTCGCCCTTGGTGAAGGCGACGAGGTTGATCGCCCGCCCGGCTCGGATAGGGTACGCTACAAGGTGAAATGCCGGGCTCAGGAACGTCGTCACGCAGTCGGTCGACGTGATCGCGGAGAAGGCGACGCCGGCCGGACTGTCGCTTTCGACCGTCGCCCGCCAGGCCAGTTCCCCGGTAAAGGTCGGCGGGGCTTCTTTCCGGTCCTGACTTCGAATCCGCGACCGGACGCCGTCCGCGCCGATCAACAGCGACGTTTCCGCATGCACCGTCTTGCCGCCTCGTTCGATCCTGACCGCAGCGCCATCCGCCCGATCCGCACGTTCGACGACACGCGCGCCGGTGGCGAGGTCCACGTCCGGCAGTTGCCCGGCCCGTTGCAGCAACGCGTTCTGCAAGTCGGCGCGGTGAATGGTCAGATAAGGTGCGCCCCAGCGCTCGCCGGCCATTTCGCCAAGCGGCACCCGCGCCAGAACCCTGAGCGTAGCGGCATCCCTGAGCAGCACCGCCGGCGGCTGCGCCGCATATGGCATCAGCAGATCGAGGACGCCGAGCGCCTCGAGAATATGCGTCGCGTTGGGAGAAAGCTGGATGCCGGCGCCGACCGTGTGCAGTTCTTCCGCCTGCTCCAGCAGGCTTACCGTGCAACCGCGCATGCCGAAGGCGATGGCCGCCGTCAGCCCGGCAATACCGGCGCCTGCGATGACGACAGGCCGGGACCGCAGGTCCGGCATCGGCTGCGGCTCAGGCGGCCCGGTCGACGTAGAGGCAACCGGCCGGTTTTGTCTCCGTCGCCTTCAGAGACGGCGAATAGCGATAGAGCGTCGAACAATAGGAGCACACCGCCTCGGCGTCGTCGCCCATGTCGATGAAGATGTGCGGATGGTCGAACGGCGGATTGGCGCCGACGCACATGAATTCCTTGACGCCGATTTCGATGACCGCGTGCCCGGCATCGTTCTGAAAATGGGGAATGGAACCGCCGGCCATCGTCGTCTCCGTCTGAATTCGCTCCGATATGCAGCGTTTGGAGCATATCCCGCTTCTTTGCAAGGTTCATGAAATGAAACTGTCGCAAATCCCTGCCACAGGATAAATTGAGCCGGATAACCGGCACCCGATGCTGGAGAAAACAGGGACATGAACGAACTCAAACCCATTCAGTCCGAATTTATCGACATCGAGGGATCGGCCGCCGACAGCGGCAACCCGGACCGTTTCGTCAACCGTGAATTCTCATGGCTGCAGTTCAATCGCCGCGTTCTCGAAGAATCCCTCAACGACCGTCATCCGCTGCTTGAGCGGGTCCGCTTCCTGTCCATTTCCGCTGCCAATCTCGACGAATTCTTCATGGTGCGCGTCGCCGGTCTGGCGGGTCAGGTGCGCGAAGGCATCGTGCTCAAGAGCCCGGACGGACGCACGCCGGAACAGCAGCTGGAACAACTGCTCAAGGAGGTCGAGCGCCTCCAGGAAGACCAGCAGAAAAGCCTTTCCGCGCTCATGGCCCTGCTCGACAAGGAGGGCATTGCCAGCATCGAACGCAACGCGCTTACCAAAGACGAGAACATCTGGCTGGAAGAGCATTTCCAGGAACAGGTCTTCCCGGTGCTGACGCCGCTTTCCATCGATCCGGCGCATCCGTTCCCGTTCATCCCGAACCTTGGATTCTCCATCGCCTTGCAACTGCGCCACCGCAAGAACGGCGAGGAAATGAGCGCGCTGCTGCGCCTGCCGCCGGCGCTGCGCCGCTTCATCCGCCTGCCGGACCGCAAGAATCACGTCCGCTTCATCCCGCTGGAGGAGGCCGTCAGCCTCTATATCGGCAAGCTCTTCCCCGGCTACGAGGTCAAGGGCTCCGGTACGTTCCGCATCATCCGCGACAGCGATATCGAGGTCGAGGAAGAATCCGAGGATCTCGTGCGCTTGTTCGAGACCGCGCTGAAGCGCCGCCGCCGCGGCTCGGTGATCCGCATCGAATTCGACATGTCGATGCCCGAGGAACTGCGCGATTTCGTCGCCGGAGAGTTGGGCGTGTCGTCCAGCCGCATCAGCGTGCTCAAGGGGCCGCTGGCGCTCAGCCAGATTTCCGAAATCGTTTCGGTGCCGCGCGACGACCTCAAATTCGCGCCCTACAATCCCCGTTTTCCCGAACGCATCCGCGAGCATGGCGGCGATTGCTTCGCCGCCATCCGCGAGAAGGATATCGTCGTCCACCATCCTTACGAATCCTTCGACGTGGTGGTGCAGTTCCTGCGCCAGGCTACGGCCGATCCGGAGGTCGTGGCGATCAAGCAGACGCTCTATCGCACCTCCAACGACAGCCCCATCGTGCGTGCGCTGGTCGATGCCGCCGAAGCCGGAAAGTCGGTGACGGCGCTGGTTGAGCTCAAGGCGCGCTTCGACGAGGAAGCCAACATCCGCTGGGCGCGCGACCTCGAGCGCGCCGGCGTCCAGGTGGTGTTCGGCTTCCTCGAGCTCAAGACCCACGCCAAGATGTCGCTGGTCGTGCGGCGCGAGGACGGCAAGCTGCGCAACTACGTCCATCTCGGCACCGGCAACTATCATCCGATCACCGCGCGCATCTATACCGACCTGTCGTTCTTCACCACCGACCCGCGCATCGCGCGCGACGTGGCGCAGATATTCAACTTTATCACCGGCTATGCCGAGCCGACGGGCGAAATGTGCGTGGCGCTGTCGCCTTACACGCTGCGCGCCCGCATCCTCGATCACATCAATAACGAGATCGCCCATGCCCGCGACGGCAAGCCGGCGCGCATCTGGATGAAGATGAATTCGCTGGTCGATCCCATCGTCATCGACGCGCTTTACGAAGCGAGCCGCGCCGGCGTCGAGATCGAGCTGGTGGTGCGCGGCATCTGCTGCCTGCGGCCGCAGGTGCCGGGGCTTTCGGAGAACATTCGCGTCAAATCCATCGTCGGACGTTTTCTCGAGCACAGCCGCATCTACTGCTTCGGCAACGGCCACGGCCTGCCGTCCGACGAGGCGATTGTCTACATCAGCTCGGCCGATCTGATGCCTCGCAATCTCGACCGTCGTGTCGAATGCATGGTGCCGATCACCAATCCGACCGTGCACGAGCAGATTCTCGGCCAGATCATGCTCGGCAACATCATGGACAACCAGCAGAGTTTCGAAGTATTGGCTGACGGAACCTCGCGTCGGGTCACGCTGGACGAGGGCGAGGAACCGTTCAACGCACAGGAATATTTCATGACCAATCCAAGCCTGTCGGGACGGGGGGACGCACTGAAGTCCCACGCGCCCAAGCGCATCGCCCAGTTCAAACGCCGCAAGAAATCCGGCACCGCGGCGGACTAGAACGCTTCGTGGCTGGATTGAACCGTTCTGATGATATTTGAATCCCAGGGCCGCTTGCAGGACCGGCGGCCGGTCTCGATCGTCGACATCGGGTCCAACTCGATTCGCCTCGTCGTTTACGAAGGGTTGGCGCGCTCGCCAACCATCCTGTTCAACGAAAAGATGCTGGCCGGCCTCGGTCGCGGCATCGTTTCGACAGGCCGTCTCGACCCCGAAGCCGTCACCCGCTCGATGGACGAATTCCAGCGCTTTCGAGCGCTGTCGGATCAGGCGGGCGCGGAGCGCATCTACGTGCTGGCGACGGCGGCCGCGCGCGAGGCCGTCAACGGGCCGGATTTCATCCATCGCGCCGAAGACGTTCTCAAGACCGAGATTCGCGTTTTGACCGGGCGCGAGGAAGCCTATTACTCCGCGCTCGGCGTCATGTCCGGCTTCTACCCCGCTGACGGCATCGCCGGCGATCTTGGCGGCGGCAGCCTCGAACTTGTCGATGTCGACGGCGACAGGGTGGGCGACGGCATAACGCTGCCGCTGGGCGGCCTGCGCTTGCAGGACATGGCCAAAAACTCGCTCGTCCAGGCACAGAAAATCGCCCGCGACGAGCTCGCTCGCGCCAAGCTGCTGAAAAACGGCGAGGGCAGGGTGTTCTATGCCGTTGGCGGCACCTGGCGAAACCTGGCGCGTCTCCACATGGAGATGACCAACTATCCGCTCGGCGTCATGCATCACTACGAGATCGGTACGGCGGAGGCCTCGAACTTCCTGCGTCAGGTCGCCAGAGGCGAGGTGGAAAAGGTCAAGGGCATCGAGGGCGTTTCGAAAAACCGCCGCTCGCTGCTGCCTTATGGCGCCGTGGTTCTTCAGGAAATCCTGGCTGCCATGGGGCCTTCCAAACTGGTCGTGTCCGCGCTCGGCGTGCGCGAAGGCTTTCTCTATTCGCTGCTTGACGAAGCCGAGCAGAAAACCGATCCGTTGCTCACGGCCGCCGAGGAACTGGCCCGGCTCCGCTCGCGCTCGCTGAAACACGCGCAGGAACTTGCCGAATGGACGGGCAAGGCGCTCGCCGCCTTCGGCATCGAGGAGACCGTCGACGAGGCCCGCTACCGCCAGGCAGCGTGCCTGCTGGCGGATATCGGCTGGCGCGCGCATCCGGAATACCGCGGCACCCAGTCCCTCAACATCATCGCCCATGCCTCGTTTATCGGCGTCGACCACCCGGGGCGTGCGTTTCTCGCGCTGACCAACCTGTTCCGCCATGAAGGCGTCTTCACCGAATCCTCGGCCGAGCTGAAGGCGTTGGCGACGCAGCGCTATCTGGAGCGGGCGCGCGTTCTGGCAGCCATGATGCGTGTGGTCTACCTGTTGACGGCCTCGATGCCGGGCGTGATGCCGCGGCTGAGATGGGAAGTCCGCGCCGGCGGCACGCTGGTTCTGGTGATACCGGCCGACCTTGCCGGGCTCTACGGCGAAAGGCCCGCCGGGCGGCTGGCTCAATTGGCGAAGATCACCGGCCGTCGGCTGGTGCTGGCGGTCGAAGGCGGGCCGAGC
Source organism: uncultured Mesorhizobium sp. (assembly GCA_965649745.1). Classification (GTDB taxonomy): domain Bacteria; phylum Pseudomonadota; class Alphaproteobacteria; order Rhizobiales; family Rhizobiaceae; genus Mesorhizobium. The sequence goes on from CBFGLW010000056.1 coordinate 11,522, forward strand.
GTTTCCGTCAAATAATCGACGAGCGTCTGGCATCCAGGGAAAAAGCGCCGGCGCCGGCGCAGGCAAGCGCCAGAAACCCGCCGGCCAGGGCGATGTCTTTCATGAGCATCTGCTGATGCATGAAAGCCAGGGCCGGATCGCCGCCGCCCTGGCCGAGATGTCCAATGAAGCCGGCGACGATGCAGAAGGCGGCCAGCAGCAGTGAGGCCGGACGCGTCAGAAACCCGGCGAGGACCAGCAGCCCGGCGCCCAGCTCGAACAGGCCGACGGCCCAGCCGGCCGCCAATGGGAGCGGCAGGCCGAGCTGCGCAAAATAGCCGGCAGCCCCATCGATATCGCCCAGCGTGTGCAGGCCGGAAGGAATGAAAAGCCCCGCCATCAACAGGCGTGCCAGCAACAGGAAGAGATCGTTTGGCATTGCCGCAACCTCCAGAACGCCCCGAAGGTACATATTAGCATCTTCTCAACCTCGGGTCAGGGCCTGCCGACATCGTCCACCGCTTGCGGCGACACAGCAAAAAGGGCGCGGGTTTCCCGCGCCCTTTTGACATGGTGGAAGAAGATTTCAGCCGCGGCGGCCGTCGATGGACAGCGAGCCGGCGCCGAGCACGGCGAGCAGCAGGAAGCCGCCGGTGAGGCCGAGATTCTTCTGCAGCATCAGCGCGTTGCCGGCCTGCGAGAAATCGAGATGGGCGACAGCGGTCGCAGCGAGCGTGAAGACCGCAAGCACGATTGCCGCGATGCGCGTCTTGAAGCCGACCAGGATGGCGAGGCCGCCGAGCAGTTCGATCAGCCCCGAAACCACAGCGGTGACGGTCGGCATCGGCAGGCCGATGCTGGCGAACCACTGCGCCGTGCCGGCAATCGCCGTCAGCTTGGAAAAGCCGGCGAGGATGAAGAGGATCGAGAGAAGAACGCGGCCGGCGAGAATGGCGACCGACGCATTGGCCGTACCGGCCGGGCTGGCTGAAGTGTTTATGGACATGACGAATCTCCGGGTTTGAATGACCGGTCAGATAACGCAGCCCGATTGTTCACTGAAGACAGCGAAGCGGTGACACATCGTTCACCGAAGGTAACGTTTCCGCGAAAGCGGCGTGAATGCCGAAAGCTGGACAGGGGCCGATAGAGATCAGCCCGGACGGGTCATGTCCTCCGGCTTGACGATGCGGTCGTAGTCCGCCTCGCTGACCAGTCCGGTCGCCAGCGCCTCTTCCTTGAGCGTCGTCCCGTTCTTGTGCGCCGTCTTGGCGATCTTGGCTGCATTGTCGTAGCCGATGGTTGGGGCAAGCGCCGTGACCAGCATCAGCGAGCGCTCGAGCGCCGCCTTGATGTTGTCCTCGCGCGCCTCGATGCCGACGACGCAATTGTCGGTGAAGGAAACGACGGCGTCCGACAGCAACTGCACCGATTGCAGGAAATTGTACGCCATCAGCGGATTGTAGACGTTGAGCTCGAAATGGCCCTGGCTGCCGGCGAAGGTCAGCGCCGCGTTGTTGCCGAACACCTGCACGCACACCTGCGTCAGCGCCTCGCACTGGGTCGGGTTGACCTTGCCCGGCATGATCGAGGAGCCCGGCTCATTCTCGGGCAGGGAAAGCTCACCAAGGCCGGAACGCGGGCCGGAGCCGAGGAAACGGATGTCGTTGGCGATCTTGAACAGGGCAGCGGCGGCGGCGTTGATCGCGCCATGCGAGAACACCATGGAATCGTGCGCCGCCAGCGCTTCGAACTTGTTCGGCGCCGAGGTGAAGGCGATGCCGGTGATGGAGGCGATGCGTTCCGCCACCTTTTCGGCGAAGCCGACCGGCGCGTTCAGCCCGGTGCCGACAGCCGTTCCGCCCTGCGCAAGCTCCTGCAGGCCGGGCAGCGTTTGCTCGATGCGCTTGATCGAGGAGGCGACCTGCGCGGCATAGCCCGAAAACTCCTGGCCGAGCGTCAGCGGCGTCGCATCCTGCGTATGCGTGCGGCCGATCTTGATGATGTGGTCGAATTCCTTGACCTTCGCTTCCAGAGCGTTGTGCAGATGCTTCAGCGCCGGCAAAAGGTCGTGGACGACCCGCTCGACGCAGGCGATATGCATCGCCGTCGGGTAAGTGTCGTTGGACGACTGGCTCATATTGACGTGGTCGTTGGGATGCACGGGCTTCTTCGAGCCCATGACGCCGCCGAGCAGTTCGATCGCCCGGTTGGAGATCACCTCGTTCGCGTTCATGTTCGACTGGGTGCCGGAGCCGGTCTGCCACACCACCAGCGGAAAATGATCGTTCAGCTTGCCGTCGATGACTTCCTGCGCCGCCTTGACGATGGTCTCGCCCAGCTTCGGATCGAGCCGCCCGAGCGCCATATTGGCCTCGGCCGCGGCGCGCTTGACGATGCCCAGCGCACGCACGATGGAGGCCGGCTGCTTTTCCCAGCCGATCTTGAAATTGCCGAGCGAGCGCTGCGCCTGCGCGCCCCAGTAACGGTCGGCGGCGACCTCGATCGGGCCGAACGTGTCGGTTTCGGTTCTGGTCTTCTGCGCGCTCACGGCAAGTCTCCATCCTGCAATATCCGCAACGGCCTATCGCGTTGCACAAGGGGCTTCAAGGGGTGAATGGATGCCAGGTGAGTGCAAATCGGTTCAGGTAAGAGCGATGCCACGCCGCTGCTTATTCTTTTATACACGACAGGTCGTTAAACTGGCGCCTCATCATTTTCCACGAGGGCATTCATGCCATCCGAAACGCGTTCTCCACGGTTGGCTGTTTTGATTGATGCCGATAATGCGTCGGCAAAAATCGCCGATGGTCTTTTCGAGGAGATTGCCAAGATCGGCGAAGCCAGTGTCCGGCGCATCTATGGCGATTTTGCCAATGCCCGGTCCAAGGCCTGGACGGACATACTGTCCAGGCACGCCATCATTCCCCAGCAGCAATTTGCGTATACGACAGGCAAGAATGCTTCCGACATCACACTGGTGATCGATGCGATGGACCTGCTCCATAGCGGACGTTTCGACGGCTTTTGCCTTGTCTCTTCGGATAGTGACTTCACCCGTCTTGCCGCGCGAATCCGCGAGGAGGGCGTCGATGTCTTTGGCTTTGGCGAGCAGAAGACGCCTGAGAGTTTCAGGCAGGCATGTAGAAGATTTATTTATACGGAAAACCTGCTCCCATCGGTCGAAACCGAAGACCGGGAGACGGCTTCCGCCTCAAAACCCCTTCAGAAGCCTTCAGCGGCCAGGCCGCTTATCGAAAAAGCTATCGCACAGATCACCACTGAAGACGGTTGGGTCTCCTTGGGACCTGTCGGAACTCATCTGTCAAATCTCTATCCAGACTTCGACTCCCGGACGTACGGCTTCAAAAAGCTAAGCGACCTCGTTGAAAAGACGAATGCTTTTGAAACGCAACGGCCAAACGGCGGCGGCATACGCATCCGTGTCAAGTCGGCAGGTCCCAAGCCTTCGAAATCGAAGGTCGGCAAATAGCGGCTATAACGGAATGTTGTCGTGCTTCTTCCAGGGGTTCTGCAAATCCTTGTTGCGCAGCATCCTGAGCGCCCGGGCGACGCGCCTGCGGGTCGAGTGCGGCATGATCACCTCGTCCACATAACCGCGCTCGGCGGCGACGAAAGGTGACAGGAACCGATCCTCGTAAGCCTTTGTATGCGCAGCGATCTTGTCCGGATCGCCGATGTCCTTGCGATAGATGATCTCGACCGCGCCCTTGGCGCCCATCACCGCGATCTGCGCCGTCGGCCAGGCATAGTTCATATCGCCGCGCAGGTGCTTCGAGGCCATCACGTCATAGGCGCCGCCATAGGCTTTTCGGGTGATCACGGTGATCTTCGGCACGGTCGCCTCGGCATAGGCGAACAGAAGCTTGGCGCCGTGTTTGATCAGGCCGCCATATTCCTGCGCCGTGCCGGGCAGGAATCCCGGCACATCGACGAAAGTGACGAGCGGGATGTTGAAGCAGTCGCAGAAGCGGACAAAGCGGGCGGCCTTGCGGCTGGCGTCGGAATCCAGCACCCCGGCCAGCACCATCGGCTGGTTGGCGACGAAGCCGACGGTGCGGCCCTCGACGCGGCCGAAGCCGGTGACGATGTTTTTCGCAAAACTCTGCTGGATTTCGAAGAAGTCGCCTTCGTCGCAGGTTTTGAGGATCAACTCCTTGATATCGTACGGTTTGTTTGCGTTGTCAGGGACGAGCCGGTCGAGCGACATGTCGTGCTCGGTCACCGACTGGTAGCTTTCGATTTCCGGGATTTCGGCCGTGTTGGAGGCTGGCAGCAGATCGACAAGCCGGCGCATCTGCAGCAGCGCCTCGACATCGTTGTCGTAGGCGCCGTCGGCGATGGACGATTTCGTCGTGTGCACCGAGGCGCCGCCAAGCTGTTCGGCCGTCACCGTTTCGTTGGTCACCGTTTTCACCACGTCCGGCCCGGTGACGAACATGTAGGAGGTGTCGCGGACCATGAAGATGAAATCGGTCATCGCCGGCGAATAGACGTCGCCGCCGGCGCACGGCCCCATGATGACAGAGATTTGCGGAATGACGCCGGACGCGAGCACGTTGCGCTGGAAAATCTCGGCATAGCCGCCGAGCGCCGCCACGCCCTCCTGGATGCGGGCGCCGCCGGCGTCGTAGATGCCGATGATCGGCGCGCGGTTGCGCAGCGCCATGTCCTGCACCTTCATCACCTTCTCGGCGTGGGCTTCCGAAAGGGAGCCGCCGAAGACGGTGAAATCCTTGGCGAACACATAGACAGGCCGGCCGTTGACGGTGCCCCAGCCGGTGACGACGCCGTCGCCGGCGATCTTGGTCTTTTCCATGCCGAAATCGGTCGAGCGGTGCTCGACATACATGTCGAACTCCTCGAACGAGCCTTCGTCGAGGAAAATCTCGATCCGCTCGCGTGCCGTCAGCTTGCCCTTCCTGTGCTGGGCCTCGATGCGCGCCGGTCCGCCGCCCATGCGGGCCATGTCGCGGCGGCGCTCCAGTTCCTTCAGCACGTCCTTCATCGGCACTCCTCCACGGCAATTCCATTTTGGTATCGGCGCGCAATGCCGAGCGCAAGCCGGGCTTTCGGAACGGATTTGCTGCACCGCAACATGAAAGGCCTTGCTATTTACCGCCGACTCCTCCATATGCGGCGTCATAGGCGCTTGGGCTGGGCAATCCGGCTTTCTCTTAGCGAATGAGACTGGTTGCGTCTGTTTCTCCCTTTCCGGCAACGGCGAAGCGGTGGAAAAGCCCCACAGGCACGAGGCCTGCGGGCACGACAGCGCAGCCGCGCGGACCCGACCGGTCCGCCGCCTTGTCGTATCATCATAAATTTTTCGACGGCAGGTTGCGCCCTGCCGCCAAGCTGTTTGCGGCCACGGGCCGCCTGAAAGAAGACTATTTTGACCAATGAAAATCCCGCAGGATCGTTCAATCCTGCATCACAGAACAACGCTGAGCTTTCCGGCTTCGCCAGGCTCGGAATCTCCGGCCAGCTCCTGAGAGCGACCCATGCTGCCGGTTTCGCCGAACCGAAGCCCATCCAGGAGCAGGCGATACCCGCCCAGCTCGAGGGCCGCGACATACTGGGCATCGCCCAGACCGGGTCCGGCAAGACGGCGGCCTTCGCGCTGCCGATCCTCTCGAAGATCATTGCGCTCGGCACCAAGCGCCGGCCGAAGACGGCGCGTGCGCTGATTCTCGCGCCGACCCGCGAGCTCGCCGTGCAGATCGAGGACACGATAAAAATCCTCGCCAAGGGCGCGCACATCTCGACCGCGCTCGTCCTCGGCGGCGTCTCGCGCTACAGCCAGGTCAAGAAGGTCGCGCCCGGCGTCGACGTTCTGATCGCCACGCCCGGCCGCCTGACCGACCTCGTGCGCGAGCATGAACTGGTCCTGTCCGACACCAAATGGCTGGTGCTGGACGAGGCCGACCGCATGCTCGACATGGGCTTCATCAACGACGTCCGCCGCATCGCCAAGGCGACGGCGCCGGACCGCCAGACGGCAATGTTCTCGGCCACCATGCCGACGGAGATCGCCGAACTGGCCAAGGGCCTGCTGAAGAACCCGGTGCGCGTGGACGTTGCGCCGCAGGGCACGACGGCGGCGGAAATCGCCCAGTCGGTCGTTCTGGCGCGCACCAAGCAGAAGCGCCAGGTGCTGTCGCAGATGCTGGCGGACGAGAAGATGTCTTCGGTCATCGTGTTCTCGCGCACCAAGCATGGCGCCGACCGCGTGACCAAGGACCTGGAACGCGACGGGTTCAACGCCGCCGTCATCCACGGAAACAAGAGCCAGAACGCCCGCCAGAAGGCGCTGAACGGCTTCCGCGACGGTTCGGTCCGCATTCTCGTCGCGACCGACATTGCCGCGCGCGGCATCGACGTTCCCGGCATCAGCCATGTCGTCAACTTCGACCTGCCCGACGAGGCGGAAAGCTACGTCCACCGCATCGGCCGCACCGGCCGCAACGGTCAGGACGGCACTGCGATCACGCTGGTCGATCCGTCCGAGAACGGCAAGCTTCGTCAGGTCGAGCGCATCATCCGCATGAAACTGCCCGTCGCTGCCGATCATCTCGGCAATCCGGACCCGGTGCGCGAGCCGCGTCAGCCGGGTGAACGCAGCCATGAGGCCGCCAACGACCGCGGCGGCGAGCATCGCCAGCGCAATGGCGACAAGCCGAACCGCAACGGCTTCGGCAAGAAGCGTTTCGGCGGCAAGCCGAAGGGCGATCGTCCCTTCGCGGCCAGGCCTCAGGGCGAGCGTCATGCCGCCGGCCGGCCGGACGGCGAGCGCAAGCCC
>CBFGLW010000057.1:0-18286 GCA_965649745.1 uncultured Mesorhizobium sp.
CTGGCGCGGCTCGACCCGCTTCGTCAGCCAGGCGATGTAGCCCGGCGTCGCCACGGCGATGCCGGCGGCGGCCGCCGCCAGGGCCAGGACCGAAATCGCGTGGTTCTCCACAATGGCCAGCAGCGTCATGCCGGCGCAGACTGTCAGGCACCCGGCGACGACGCTTTGGCGTTCGCTCAGGCGCAGGCGCGCCACGACAAATCCCTGCACCAGGACCATCACCACCGCCACCAACATCAGCGCCAGCCCGGTGACCGTCGTCGCCTGCATCGCACCGAGGCCGAAGCGCTGCTGAACCATCGGGCCGAGCATCATCTGCACCTGGCCGAAACCGAGAGTGAGGCAAAAGCCGATCATCAGGCAGGGCAGCATACGGCGGTCGAACGGCGATATGCCGGTGCCGTTGTCGCCATTCGCCGGCTTGCTCTTCCCAACTCCCCCATCTGCCTCCTTGCCCGGCGCCAGCCACAGAAGCAGTGGGCTCGCCACGAACAGCAACGGCGGCAGCAGCGGCGAAACGATGGCGGCGGCGGCAGGCAGCGCGCCCGCCAGCCGTCCGGTACTGACACCGGCGCCGAGCAGACCGAGAGCCGCCTGGCGTCTCTCATCGGCGACCGCGCGGCTGGCCCAGACCTGCGCCGTCGGCATGACGCCCGATGCGGCAAAGCCGTACACGAACCGCGACAGCACCAGCAGCGCTATGCCGAGCGCCGCTCCCGTGCCCACCATCAGCAACGCCGCGAACACCGCCTGGCCCGCCAGCATGGCGAGGCCGAGCAGGCGCAAAAGTTTCCCGTAACCGAGCTGCTCGCCCATCCGGCCCCACAGCGGCGATCCGACCAGAAACGCAGCCGCGCCGACAGCCGTCGCCGCACCGATGGCAAACGTATCGAGCTTCAACCGCTCCATCACCATGGGAACGAGCGATACGAAGGCGGACTGCCCGAACCCGATAGCGGAAACCGTTACCGTCAACCGATGCAGAAAAGCGGACTCATTTTTCATATTACACATAGCATAAATAATGTCATTTCTTCACTTCTATTAGTTCATGTAAAATCATATTGGAAGTCATAAAAGTATAAATATCTACCTTTATTATATTGTACTGATGAAATGAGGAATCCCATGGAATCCAGTGCGTTTGGAGCATCTCCGGCACTAAGCCCTTTTCTCAACGCCCTCATACGGGAGTGGAACAGCTGGGAGTTCATCGCCGGCACGCAGACCGCGGTCTTCCGTCCGCAGGCGGAGGTTCTTCGCCTGAATTTTCCGGCCTCGCGCATCGCCGTCCTCATCGAGATGCGGCATCGCTCCAGGGTCGGTTATCACGACTTCATTTTGCCGATCTGGCAGGTCGGGCCTGACGGCGAGGCGATTGAGATCGATCTCTTCAGCCTTCTTGCGCTGATCCTGGCGGAGCCCGACATTGCCGGTCGCGCCACGCCGAAAAGCCGGCTGACCTTCCTGCGCCGCAGCCTTGCCAGCCTCGCCGCGATTGGCGAGGTGACGGCGGCGCGCGGCGAATTGCGGCCCTTCTCCGAAACCGATCCGGACTTCATCGAAGCCGAAAGTGCCCTGCGTTTCGGCCATGCCGTCCACCCGGCGCCGATGAGCCGCGAGGAGTTCACGCAGACCGACTCCGAGCGCTTCGGCCATGAATACGGCAATGAATTCGGCCTGCGCTGGTGGGCAGTGGATCCCTCCATCCTCGCTTCGGGAAGCGTCGAGCCTCTCAATGTCGTCGACATGTCGCGCAAGCTCGCCGCCGGCGATCCGCAACTTCTGACGCGGGCGGCACGGGAATATGGCAAGGCGCTTGTCCCGATGCATCCGTGGCAGGCTGTTCGCCTGATGCAGGAAGAGCGCATCGAGCGGCTGTTTCGCGACGGCCGCATCGTCGATCTCGGTTTCGGCGGACCGGCCTGGCGCGCCACCACCTCGTTGCGCACCATTCACTCCCCGCACGCCGATTGGATGCTGAAATTCTCGCTCAGCCTGCGCCTCACCAATTCCCGACGCATCGTCGAGGAACATGAGTGCCGGCGCGGCCTGTCTGTTCATCGTCTGGTGAAAGGAAAACTCGGCAAGGCCCTGCGGGAGCGCTGCCCGACCATGACGGTGCTGGGCGAACCGGCCTGGTTCGGCCTGCGCGACGAGGACGGCCGCCTGATGACGGACACCATCGTCTCGTTCCGCGAAAATCCGTTCCGCGGCAGGGAAGCCCCGCGGGCCGCCGTGCTCGGCGCGCTGTGCGAGCGCCATCCCGGCAGTCCCGAGAGCCATCTGTCCGACCTGGTCCGCCGCATCACCCGCGAGGAAAACAAGCCTGTCGAGCATGTCGCGCACCTGTGGTTCGAGCGGTTCCTCGCAACCGCCATCGAGCCCTTCCTCGTCGCCTTCTGTGAATTCGGCCTTCTGTTCGGCGCTCACCAGCAGAACCTTGTTCTCGGCCTCGCCGGCGGCTGGCCGGACGCGCTCTATTTCCGCGATTGCCAGGGCACCGGGTACGTCGAGGAGTTCCTGCCGAAGCTCCGGGAATACCTGCCCGAAGCCGGCCAGAAGGGCGACCATGTCTTCCCGGCGAAAGCCGCCGCCAAGCTGTTCGGCTACTATCTGATCGTCAACGGCGCCCTCGCCACGGTCGCGGCGCTCGCCGCCGCCGGTCTCGCGCAGGAAGACGATCTACTGACGATCTTCCGCCGCTCGCTGGAAAAGCTCGCAGCACAGCCGATGGCTGACCGGACCTGCCTCGACTATCTGCTCAACGCGCCGACCATCGCCGCCAAGGGCAATTTCCTGATCGCGCTGCGCAACATCAACGAGAACACCGAGGTGACCGACCCGCTGGCAGGTTACGTGGAGCTTCCCAACCCCCTGCATGTGAGGGAATACGCATGAACATCGAGACCGCGAAGAACTGGGCGCCCGCTGCCGAATCCGGAACCGGTCCGGAAACCGAAGCTTGGCAGCATCTGGCCTCCGCCGCCGAGCCGCTGGCGATCCGCGTAGATGGCGAACGACTCAGCCTCAATGCTGCTGACGGAACACCGGTCGGCCAAGCTCACGTGACGGTCGCGGATGGCCACCTGTTGATCGATGACGTCGCTTTCGCCGCAGGTCGTCTCGACCAGCCGCAGATCCTCGCCGGTCTTGTCGATGCGGCGCTGCGCCTGCATCCCTCCTTCGACCGCGCCTTCCTGCCTTCGGCGAAGACCCTGTGGCCGGTTTCTGCTTTGGCCACCGAAATGCCTGCGGGCGAAGCAATCTCAGACGAAGCGGAACACGCCGCCGTCCATCGCTCGGTCTTGCGCCAATTGCCGCTTCTGTGGCGCAATCAGGCCTCGCACGTCACCTATCCTGAACTGCCGACGACGATAGGCCCACAGGACCGCCTGCCGCCACTGCGTCCGCCGCCGCCTTGCGGCCCCATGTACCGGCGCTGGATCGCCGAGATCGGCATGACGCTGTCGTTCCGGCCGATCGACCGCAGACGCGATCTCGACCTCTTTCACAGCTGGATGAACGAGGGCCGCGTCGCCTTCTTCTGGGAACTTGCCAAGAGCCGCGAGGAACTCGACAGATACCTGGCCGAGCAGGAAAGCGATCCGCACATCTTCGGCGTAATCGGCAGCTTGGGTGGCGAGCCGACCGGCTATTTCGAATTCTACTGGGCCAAGGAGGATCGCCTTGGGCCCTACTACGAGCCGGATGACTATGACCGTGGCTGGCATGGACTGATCGGCAATGGCCGTCATCTCGGCCGGCCGAAGACCCTCGCCTTCTTCCGCTCCATTACCCACTATCTGTTCCTCGATGAGCCCCGCACCCGGCGCATCGTCGGGGAGCCCCGCGCCTCGCACCAGAAAATGCTGAGCTACTGCGCCCACGCCGCCTATGACAAGGTCAAGGAATTCGACTTCCCCCACAAGCGCGCCGCGCTCGTCTGCTGCGAGCGGGAGCGCTTCTTCCGCGAGGTGCCGCTGTGACGGTGCAGCAGCCCATCGCCCGCTCGCTTGCGAAAACGCGCGAAGTCTCGCCCTGGACGACGATCAACCGTGACATCGTCGCCAAGGCGATTTCCGAACTCGCCTTCGAGGAGTGCTTTTCGCCGTGCGAACTTTCGCCTGGACGATGGGAGCTGACGTTCGGAACCGGAGTCGCCTACCGCTTCGCCGCCACGCGCCGCATCTGGGGCCAGCTCAGCATCCGGACCGAGACGCTCACCCGCGACGCCGGCGTCGAGCGTCCCGTCGACGATGCAGTCGCCTTCTTCGCCGACGCGCGCGAGACGCTCGGCATGTCGCCTGCCACCTTCTGCACCTACGCCAAGGAACTCTACAACACGCTGACGGCCGATCGGCGCATTGCCGAAAAACGCGGTAGCCGGTCGGCAGCGGTACTTGCCACGCTGCCCGATCCGGAATTGCAAACTCTGCTCGACGGTCATCCCAAGGCCCCTGCCAATAAGGGCCGGCTCGGCTGGGGGCTGGACGACTTCGAGCGTTACGCGCCGGAATCCGATGCACCCGTGCAGCTCTTCTGGCTCGCCGCCGCCCGCGACCGCTGCCGGCTGGCGCTCGACCGCGATCTCGACGAAGAGGCCCTGCTGCGGGCAGCTCTCGGACCGACCGAACGCGCGAAACTCGAAGCGGCGTTCGCCGAAGCCGGCATCTCCCGCGCGACGCACATGCTGCTGCCGGTCCACCCATGGCAATGGCAGGGCATGATCGCCGCGCAGTTCGGTGGCGAGATCGCCGCCGGCCGGCTGGCGCCTCTCGGCCGCTTCGGCGACCCGTTCCTGCCGCTGCAATCGCTGCGCACGCTCGCCAATACGGCGCGGCCCGAAGCGCTGCACATTAAGCTGCCGCTGACTATCCTCAACACCTCCGCCTGGCGCGGCGTGCCCGGCAAATACATGGAGATCGGCGCCGACCTGTCCCGCTGGCTGGACGAGGTTGCATCTGCCGACCCCGCTCTCAGGCCGGTCAAGGTGCTGAAGGAAGTCGCCGGCGCTTTCTATCCGCATCCGCATTACACCGGTGTCGAAGGCGCTCCCTATCAGTTCTGCGAGATGCTGGGCGCCATCTGGCGCGAGAGCCCGGAAAAGGACCTGCCTGCGGGCCATCGTCCGATGATGATGGGGGCATTGCCACAGCGCGACACCCATGGGAGGCCGATCGCCAGCGCCCTGATCGAGCAATCCGGCCTCGGCACGGAGGCATGGCTCGACCGCCTGTTCTCCACCGTCTTCGTGCCGCTCTACCACTTCATGTGCCGCTACGGCGTCGGCTTCATCGCCCATGGCCAGAACATAACCGTCATCCTCGACGGTGCGACGCCGGTCGGCGTCGCGGTCAAGGATTTTCAGGGCGATCTCGATCTCGTCGACCAACCCTTCCCTGAACTGGCCGCGCTCGATCCGAAAATCCTCTCGACGCTGAAGCGACGGCCGCCGGCGCATCTGCTGCAGCATCTGCAGACCGGGCATATCGTCAGCGTGCTGCGCTTCCTCTCCGAAGCCCTGGCCGGACACGACCGCTTCGAGGAGCGCCGTTTCTACGCCATTCTCGGCCAGGCCATCCGGCGCTATCAGGCACAAAATCCCGGACTGGCGGAGCGCTTTGCGCTTTTCGACCTGTTCGCCCCGAAAATACCGCGCATCGCCATCAACAAGGTGCGGTTCGCGATCGGTTACGGTGATGCCGGCGAGCGCCCCTTGCCCGACCTCGGCACACCGCTCGACAATCCGCTCAACCCGAGTCAGCCCGGCGATCTCCCATCGGCCCAGCCAGCTCCCATCGGAGTTTGACCGCCATGACCCATACGCTCGACCTTGCCGGCATCGGCATCGGACCTTTCAACCTCAGCCTCGCTGCACATCTCGATTCCATCGAAGGATTCGAAGCCCGCTTCTTCGACCGCGCCCCGAACCTCGCCTGGCACCCCGGCATGATGCTGCCGGGTGTCGAATTGCAGACCTCGTTCCTGAAGGACCTCGTCACCGCCACGCACCCGACCAGCCCGTGGTCGTTCATGGCCTATCTGGTGGCGCAGAAGCGCTTCTATGAATTCCTCAACGCCGATTTCACCGCCATCCCGCGGCCGGAATTCGCCCGCTATCTCTCCTGGGTCAGCGAGAACCTGTCCTCGCTCCGCTTCGCCAGCGCCGTCGACAGCATCGATTTCGACGGCAAGGATTTCAGGCTCGGAATGAGCGGCGAAACCGTCACTGCCCGCAATCTTTCTATCGCCGTCGGGCTTAAGCCCAACATCCCGGCCTGGGCGCAGGCGGCCGCAGGCGAACGATGCTTCCACAATGCCCAGGCCGCCGACCGGCTGGACCATCTGAACGCCCGGCGCATCGCCATCATCGGCGGCGGCCAGAGCGGCGCCGAGGTAATGCTGCACCTGATTTCCTCCGACCGCTTCGCGGGCTGCGAGATCGACTGGATCAGCATGCGTCCGAACTTCCTGCCACTGGACGACTCGCCCTTCACCGACGAGCTGTTCACGCCAAACTACGTGGAGAATTTCCACCGGCTGCCGCAGGGCCGGCGTGAAACCATCCTCGAGCAGCAGATCCTCGCCGGCGACGGCGCCTCGACCAGCACGCTGAAGGCGATCTATCGCCAACTCTATACGCTTCGGCACCTGTCAGGGGATGCCACTACGGTCAATCTGACGCCGCATCGCGAAGTGCTGAACCTGACGCGCGAAGGCGGCGAATACCGCCTCATCATGCGCAACGGCTTCGACGGCGCCATCGAAACGCGCACCGTCGATGCGGTGGTGCTGGCCACGGGCTACTCCTTCGCCGTTCCGGATTGCATGGAGCCGCTGCTTGGCCGGATCGCCCTCGACGAACGCGGCCACTACCGGCTCGACGCGAATTTCGAGATCGAGTGGGACGGTCCCGCCGACCGCCGCATCTTCGCACTCAATGCCGGGCGTCTCACGCACGGCATTGCCGAGCCGCAGCTCAGCCTGATGGCATGGCGCAGCGCCACCATCGTCAATGCACTGCTCGGCCGCAGTCATTTCGACCTTGAACTACCGCAACCGCCGGTGACATGGGCATCGCGGCAGGCGGCCAGGGCTAGCCATCTCTACAGCGTGGGGCAGCGTTCCGGATTGCCGGACGCCACAGCCGGCTAAGTCATTTGACGTACCCCCTGTGTCAAGATAAGACACTAGTCTCAGGAATATAGTCCATCCTCAAAATTGAGATGGATGCCAGCGAGCCAGTCTGCGAAGCCCGGGGGCACTCGACATGCAGCCAGCAGGCAGGGAACCTAGGGACGCCGCAGTTCCGCTCCGGCTGCAACCTGCTTCGCGGCATCCTGTATGTTTCTGTTTTTCCGGGTTGGGTGGCGAATACAGCGATATGGGGCTCGGCCTCTATCGCGGCGACGACGGCTTCCGCACCGTTTTCGATGAGATCGCGCAGCTTTTTGCAAGCCGCGCCGCCGTCCGGCTGCAGGACTACCTGTTCGACCGCAGCACGTTCGAACGCCATCACGGCGAATTGCTTTATTCCTCCGCAGCGATTTTCACAACGCAGATGGCCCTCGTCCGCATGTGGGAAGAACGAGGCGTCGTCCCGGCGAGCGTCCTGGCGCACAGTTTCGGCGGCTATGCCGCCGCCTGCACCGCAGGCGCCATCATGGTGGGCGAAGCCGTCGATCTTGTCGTCGCGCGCTGCGATGCGATCCGATTAACCTGCAAGGTATCGGCCTTGGTCGCGGTGCGGTGCAAGGCCACCGCCGTCGCCCGATTACTGACAAAAGACAGGATCGACGCCGACATCGCCGCGCTCAACGGGCCGAACGTCACCATCGTCGCCGTATGCGGCTGCGACCTCGCTTTGTTCACCCGCGCCTTGCGGACAAAAGAAATCGACCACAAGGTCATCCCCACCGGTTACGGTTTCCACACGAGGCGTGTCGATCCCGCCCTTCCGGCGATCGAAGCCGCGACCCGCAGGCTTGGCCGGCGTATTCCGAAAATCCCCGTTATCTCGACATCGTCCGTGCGTTTCGCAGAAATCGACTCCCTGTTCTTCCGGACCCAGCTCCGTGAGCCGATCGATCTTTGCCGCACTCTGGCGCTGCCGGAGCTTCAGCCGGCCAAGGTGATCGAGATCGGCCCCGACGACACGCTTTGCCGCCGTTTTGGCGACTGCGGAGAACCGGAGTTTTCCTTCGTGCCGAGCCTGCGCGGCGCGCTCGAACCGATCGTCGAGAGCGAGCGTTCATGACGGCATGTTCTGGAAATCCGTCCGAGCCTCGCACCCCTTTCCGGCGTCTCGTGGTCTTCGGCGACAGCAATGTCGATTCCGGTAACCTGTATAGACTGGTGGGCGCACCGCAGAGACCGCGCTGGCGGGGGCGCGAAACCAACGGTCCCGTGGTTTCCGAATATCTCGCCGAAGAGCTCGGCCTGGAACTGTGCAATCACGCCGTCATCGGCGCGTTCAGCGGCCGCGAGAACGTCACAAACTTCCTGTTCCCCGAAAAAATTGCCGCCAATAATACTGGCTTGCTCGATCAGGTCGAACAGGCCGTCCGGACAAGCCCGCCCTTCACCGACGCCGACCTGCTCTTCGTCTGGGCCGGATCCAACGATTTGTGGGGTGTGCCGCCCACCGAGACGGCAAGGGTGCAGGAGCGCATCGACAGCGTGGTCGGGAACCTGCGCAGCGCCACAGCCGGCCTGATTTCCCACGGCGCCCGGCATCTGATCGTCGCCAACCGGACCCCGCGCAACGAGATGGGCACACAGGACGACGACAACGGCTTGGCGCTCAACGCGGCGGTCGGCGCAATGCTTGCGGACATGCAAGGCAAGGCGCGAATCGTCGCCTACGACGCCTATGCGGCGGTCGCCGACATGATGCGCCGGCCGCAGGCATACGGGTTCAGCGAAGTCGCGCGAACATGCATGCAGGTCGAAGCCTGTTTCAGCGAGGACTACGACGCCGGTCTCCACGTCGCCAACCGCTTCATTTCCTGGGACACGGGCCACAAGACAACGAGGGTACATGAGATCATGGCCGGCCAGATCGCGGAAATGATCAGGGAGTTGGCTTCCGCAAAGGCGTGATTTGACGCGTATGGACGCAGGATGGGGGCATCCGATGGGACAAGCGAGAGGAGGACCACGCGATGAATGACCAACCCTTGCCGGCGTCGGACCCGGTCTGGTCGGGACCGGACAGCATTCCGGTCGCCGCCATTACATCGAAGATGTTCACCCGGCCGGACGATATCGTCATCATCGGCGGCAGCATCGCGGAGGGCATGGGCCGCTTCCTCTCAGACATCGACGTCTGCGTGCTGACGCGTCGTCAGCCGACGCTGGGAGATGTCCGCCATCGGGGCCATTTTCTGGTCACCCTGAAAGGCAATGCTGCGAATTGGGTGGAGAAACTGCAGTTCGGTCAGGAAATGCAGAATGCCGACCTTCCCGACGATCTGGCCGTCACCAACGCCTATGATTTCGTCGACGAGTTCGGCACCCGCTGCGACATCGAATATATTCTTATCGACGAGTTGGAAGGTGAGATCGCCAAGCTTCATGCCGGCTACGAACGGGCCGGCCAGCGCTATGGCTGGATGGCCGAGCCTGTCGGCTTCGCCTCGCTGCGCTGCTTCCATCGGCTGGTCAGCGGCATGCGCGTCGCCAACGGGGCGGCCCTTGATGAAGTGCTGAGAAGCCATTTCGCCGAAAAGCTCGCCTATCTCCTTTTCCGTGGAAGCTGCTATCAGTTCACCGATTTCCAGGACATCCTGGGGTCCACGCTTTCCGGCGACTGGAGCCAGGCAGTCTACCATACGCGCAACTATCTCCTGCTTCATCTCAAGGCCTTGACGCATCTCTTCGGCAACACGAACCCGAACATCAAATGGGCGCCGGCCTACGCCAACCGGCTTTTGCCGGACACGCAGATTCCCGCGCGCTTCACCGCCCTCTTCCAGGGTACGGCTGTCGATGACGGCAACGGGCGGTCCTATATCGAGGCCTGCCTGGATCTCGGTGACGCCATGTCCGATCTGTGCGTGGACAGGATGAACGCCCTGTCGATGGCATACCCCTCGGCAGCCATGATCGGCCTGATGCGGCAAAGAATGGCCAGTGCCGGCATGCGCGACCCGCATCTTCTGCTATCGCTGGAATTTCACGCCAAGCCCTTCTTCAGGGGCACGCTGCCGGCGCGAAATTTCCTCGACCGGAAGACCGGCCTGCAGCGCTGCTCCTTCGCCTAGGAGTTCGTCGAGGCGCCGAATTCCATCTGTCTATCGGCTTGGAATCCGCGGCTGTTCCGGGTGTTCCCCCATGCAAACGCACGGCACCTATGCAGAAAATTCAATTGTCAGATTTATGGGCTGGGTTATAGGTCAGGAATGCTGACAATTCATTCCTCCCGGAACACTGTTGGCACCGACTGCGGCGCACCTCCTCCCGCGCCGCCGTCCAGATCAGGCCTGCCGGACCTCCTCCCCCGGCGGGCCTTTTTCTTGTCCGCTAGGTGATCTCATGAATATCGCAGTGATGGGTGCGGGCGCTGTCGGTTGCTATATGGGCGCGATGCTGGCGCGCGCCGGCCATGCGGTGACGCTGATCGGCAGGGCGCAGCATGTCGAGGCCGTCAAGAAGAACGGCTTGTTCCTCGACGCCAGGACCTTTCAGGAATATGTGCCGATGCAGGCGACGACCAAACCCGACGGCGTCGCCGGCGCGGACATCGTCCTGTTCTGCGTCAAGTCGACAGACACGGAGGCTGCGGGCCAACAGATACTCTCGCATCTCGGCGCCGATACGGTGGTTCTCTGCCTTCAGAACGGGGTCGACAATGCCGAGCGTCTGCAAGCCGTTCTCGGGCGCACGACCGTTCCAGCGGCCGTCTATGTGGCGACGGAAATGGCGGGGCCAGGCCACGTCAAGCATCATGGCCGCGGCGACCTCATCATCGGCGCATCGCCGGCTAGCGATGACATCGCTGCAGCCTTCACAGCCGCAGCCATCCCCACGATCGTTTCGGGAAACGCCATCGGCGCATTGTGGAGCAAGCTGATCGTCAACTGCGCCTACAACGCGCTGTCCGCCATTCCCCAGCTTCCCTATGGACGGGTGGTCGAAATCGACGGCGTGAAGGAAGTGATGCAGGATGTTCTGGCTGAATGCCTCGCCGTCGCAGGCGCGGCTGGCGTGACGGTGCCCGAAGAGACGACGCAGACGGTCGCCAGCCTCGCCGCCAGCATGCCGAACCAGTACGCGTCGACGGCGCAGGACCTCGCCCGTGGCAAGCCGACCGAGATCGAGCACCTCAACGGCTTCGTCGTCCGCAAGGGCGAGGCTTTGGGCGTTCCCACGCCGGTCAACCGGACGTTGTTGACGCTGGTCCGGCTGATGGAGGCGAAAGCCGGCTCCTGACCCGGGTTTCGAACCTAGCCGTCGCTGCGCAGCACCACGCGCCGCGGCTCGAAAAAGAACGGCCGCAGGCCGACGCCCAGTATGTTGCCGGCAAACGCCGCCACCGCCCACAGATAGCCATGCAGGCTGCCCGAGGCGATGCCCGAGAAATAGGCGCCGATATTGCAGCCATAGGCGATGCGCGCGCCATAGCCGAGCAGCAGTCCGCCGATCACCGCCGCTATCACCGAGCGCAGCGGAATGTCCAGGCTCGGCGCGAAGCTGCCGGCCAATGCCGCCGCCAGCATGGCGCCGGCGATGATGCCGAAATCCATCACCGAGGTAATATCGGCGAAGACGCTTTCCGACAGCGCCTTGGCGTTTCCGGCCGTCTGCCAGTAGGCCCAGGCCGTCGGATCGATGCCGATGAGCTGCGCGCCCTTGGCTCCCCAGAGTGCGAAGGCCGAGGTGATGCCCCAGGGGCGTCCGGCCAGAGCCAGCGTGGCGAAATTGAGCACCACCAGCGCCACCGCGCCCAGCACCAGCGGCCAGGGACCACGCAGGAAGCGCGATACGCCATGGCGCGACGCGGCCGGCGGCGCTTCCAGCATACCGTGCTTGCGCTTTTCTACCAGCACGGAAATGCCGGCGACCGCGGCGAATATCGCGAGCGACAGGGCTATGCCGCCAGCCGCGCCGAAGCTCTGCACCAGTGAGATCGGCGGCAGCGATGGCAGGCTCGTCCACCAGTCGAAATTGATCGTCCCGAGCAGCGAACCGACAATGAAGAACAGCAGCGTCACCAGCATGCGCGCATTGCCGCCGCCGGCCGTGAACAGCGTGCCGGAGGCGCAACCGCCACCGAGCTGCATGCCGAGCCCGAACATGAACGCGCCGGCGATGACCGACAGGCCGGCGGGAGAAACCGCACCCTTGACCGGGTTGCCGAACAGGCTGCCTTGCGCCAGGAAGGGAAAGAACAGCAATACCGCGAGCGCCAGAAGCAGCATCTGCACGCGCAGGCCGCGACCGCGGCCGTCGGCGATGAAGACCCGCCAAGCCGATGTGAAGCCGAATGCCGCGTGGTAGAGCGCAATGCCGAGCCCGCCGCCGACCAGGAACAGCGCGCCCTGCACAGGCCCGTAGGAATAAGTAAGTAGCAGCGTTCCGAGGACAAGCACGGCAAGCGCCGTGATTCCAGCCGGACTGATCGACGGAAAGCGGCTTTCGGCCGCCAAGGGTTGTGCCACCGTGGACATTGTGTCTGCCTCGTTGAATCGTTGCCACGAAGTCAGGCAGAAACCTAAGCCTTTCGTTGCCGGGCGACGAGGCCCAGATTGCCGTCTATCGCCGATCCACCGGAACGTTGTTCTCGCAGGCCGGGGCCAGCCGGATTCAGATTTCAGCGACTGGTGATGGCTCGGCGCTCAGCCGGACCGGTGCACCAATTGATGGTACTGCTCGCGACGGCCCGCCTGCTCCGTTTCCACCACCATGGCCAGTTCGAGTTCATCGAACAGCCGGAACCACTCGTCCCATTCGACCAGTTCGTAACCGCCCGCATTCACCGGCCGCTCGGCTCGATCGTTGTCGGCATAGGCCTCTTGACCGAAGACGATCCGCAGCATCGGCTGCGTGCCGCTCTCGGGCGACACGTCGACGATGGCGGGAAAGCCGGCGCGCGCGGCTGCCCAGCCGCGGATGGCCTCATGGTCTGTAAGCGTCACGGTTTCGGCCATCTCGTTCTCCTGTCTTGGTGTCTTGGCGGCTATCGTCTGGCCTCGGGGTCCGAATGAAAAACTGGCGGTGCAACGCTGTCGGCCGCCACCGGTTCCAGGCGCCGCACCGACAAATATTGAAGGGCCCGCTTTGCGGCGTTGGGCCGCAGGCCGGAATTCCGGGCTTAACCCGTTATTTGCGCTTACGCCCTATGCTGCTTCCGCTGGGGAACTTGGGGAAGGCGCGATTCGGTGAACATGGGGCTGGTGACCGCGCTGCTCAATCCTTCGATCGCGCTGATGCTGGCTGCGGCGTTCGCCACCCTGTGGTTCTATCAGCGTCCCAGCCGATATCTGGCTGCTCTTGCCTTCGGCTACCTGCTTTCCGCCGTCGGCTTCCTGTTGCAGTATTTCGAGCTGCCCATCGGCTTCTATCCCACCAAGCTCGTCTCCAACATCGCCTTCATCGCCGGCACCGCCTGCCTGGCGCTGGCGGTGAGCGCCCGCTATACAGCCCGTCCGCCCTATATCGCAGTCGGCATTCTTTCGACGATCGGACTTTCGCTTCTGCTCTGGTTCCTTTTCGTCGATCCGGACCTGTCCTGGCGCATCTATGCCATGAACTTCTCGCTTGGCGGCATCACTCTTTACGTTACTGCGCAGATGTACCGGATGCCAGGCAGGGGGCCGCTTGAAACGGCCCTAGTGGTTCTGGCTTTCGTCATCGGGCTGAACTTCATCGCCAGGACGTTCGTGGTCCTGTCCCTGCAGGACGGTCCCGTCACCTATGAAAACCTCTATCAGTCCGCCTATTGGATGTCGGCCGTCTTCACGCACGCGCTGCTGTCGCTGATGCTGGCGCTGGTCCTGCTCGCCGGCGCCGGGCTGGACGTGGTGTCGGGCCTCAAGACCGATTCGCACACCGACCCGCTGTCCCGGTTGCTGAATCGCCGCGGCTTCGAGGAGCGTGCGATGCGCCTGCTGGACCGCTGCGGCAGGACCGGGTTGCCCGTCGTGCTGGTTCTGGCCGATCTCGATCATTTCAAGACAGTCAACGACATCTACGGTCATCAGGCCGGCGACCGCGTCATCGTCGATTTCGCCCGCAGACTGCAGGCAGCCGCAGGCAGCCGCGCGCTGGTGGCACGGCTGGGCGGCGAGGAATTCGCCATGCTGCTGCCGTCGACCGATCTTTCTGCGGCGTGTCTATGCGTCGAGGCGATCCGCACGGGATTCGCCGCCGGCGACATAGACGGATTGCCGCCAGGAAAGCGCATCACCGCCAGTTTCGGCATTGCCGCGCACACTTGCGGAGAAAGCCTCGCTCCGCTGACGCGCCGTACGGATGACGCACTCTACAAGGCCAAGCGAAGCGGCCGCGACAGCATTCGCCTGTCCTATCAGCGGCCAGCCGCCAGCCCCTTGCCGGCGCAGCCGATGCCGCTTGTCATGGCCGATCTTCCCTCACGTTAACTGGATTTTCGTGCCTGCGTGATTAGCTGGGCCACACGCATGGAATGGCGATGAGCGGAGCAAGTTTCATCCTGGCAATCAACATGTTCGTCGCCGGCCTTCTGGCCGCGGCGTTCCTGGCGATCGCTCTTCAGGATGCGAGGCGGGTGGCGGCGCGATGGATGGCCGCCAGCTATGGGACGGGCATCGTCTATCTGCTGATCGAATTCGCTATCCCGTCTTTCCAGAACGTTCGCTGGCTTGTCGTCGCCGCCTTTGCGGTCTTCCTTGCCGCGACAATCGCCTTCAATGTCGGCCTCGCCCGCAAATACGATGTGACGCCGCCTTTGCGATCCATGCTCATCTTTCTCGTGATCGCCAGCGCTGCCGTCTATCTGGTACAGGATCTGCCGCGCCAGTCGCTGATAAGAATGATGGCTTATCAGTTGCCTTATGCGATCATGCAATTGGTTGGCCTCGGGATCGTATGGTCCTCACGGCATAGGCCACAGGCACTTGACCGCGTTCTCATGGGGGTGCTTGCGGTCAGCGCACTGCAGTTTCTGAGCAAACCCTTTATCGCCTACGCGCTGGACGGATGGGGCGTGGATGCACAGGACTATCTGCAAACCACCTATGCCATGGTTTCACAATCCCTCGGCACGGTGTTCGCCCTTGCGCTCGCCTTGTTGGTACTGGTCATCCTCGTACGGGACACGCTGATGGAGGCCACCTCCCGCTCCGACACCGATTCGCTTTCGTCGCTGCTCAACCGGGGTGGCTTCGAACGCAAGGCCGGCCGCGTGCTGTCAGGCGCGGTGCGCCGTGGCATGCCCGTGTCGCTGGTGATCGCCGATCTCGACCACTTCAAGTCGATCAACGACAGTTTCGGCCATGCCTGCGGCGACAGGGTGATCGAAACCTTCGCCGGCTTCCTGCGGGAAACCAGCACCGAGCACCATGTCGCCGGCCGCATCGGCGGCGAGGAATTCGCCATTCTGCTGATCGGCGCCAATCTGGCCAGTGCCCGGTTGCTGGCCGAAGGCACCCGCAGCGCATTCGGCGCGCTGCCGGTCGAGGGCCTGCCCGGCGACTATCGCTGCAGCGCCAGCTTCGGCGTCGCCGAACTAATGCCTTCCGAAAGCTTCGCCGAATTGATGCGGCGCGCCGACCACGCGCTCTATGAGGCGAAGAAGGGCGGCCGCGACCAGGTGCGCGTCTCCGCCGTCTCGTCGTTCAGTGCGGCGGGCGCCAAGTCCGGCCGAGATGTCAGCGGCAGGGGCTGATCTGCGGTATCTCGCCCTCGGAAAAGCCGTACATATAGCTGCGGCCCTTAACCAGCACGGGAGGCCGGTAGCAGTCGCGCTCTGAAACCGCGTCCGGCTCGCTGGAATAAACGACCTCCGGCTGGCCGGAGCCGGTATAGCGCGACAGTTCGTTCGCCAGCGCGCCTTCGCCGACAAGGATGCGTTTGTAGCCGGCGGCGCTTTCCACCACCAGATTGCCGAACGAATCGGCGTAGACGTGATCGCGCTCGCGCGCCGAGGCGGTTGGGACGGTCGCGCCGCCCACCAGAAGAGCGACCGCGCCCATGCGAAGAAAATCTGTCGAACGCATTGTCGCTTCCTCCCAGTAAGAGAATGCCGCCTCGATTCGACAAATTAACCTTTTCTTAACCTTTGTTAAGAGGTTCGCGCGCGGCTTCGGCAAACATGGTTAACGGCTGGCTTGCCTTCATCCTCCCACCGGCCGATAAAGGCCACCGGATTCGAAATGGAGAACAACAATGGCGCTTTGGCGGCTCAATCGCACGGCGCTTGTCGTTCTTCCGCTTTTCGCCCTGTCGGCCTGCGTTTCAGAATCCGGCTCACCCGGCGCCGGCGCTCCGGGCTTCGCTTCGTCTGCGTCCGGGCCGACTGTCGCGACGGAGACCGATCCGGCACAGCCGCGTCTGGCGACATACAGTTGCGCCGATGGCGGCAGCATGACAGTCGAGAATCTCGGCAACGCCGTACGTGTTGTCGGACCGGACGGTATAAGCGAGGACCTGCCCGCTTCGCCGTCGAATCAGAACAGCCGCTTCGGCGTCGAGCATGACGCCATCGTCATCGACGGCAGCGAAGCGCTGGTCATGAAGGGTAGCTCGACTCCTCTCGCCTGCAAGCGCTGATTCCCGGCAGGGTGAAGCGTTTTTCATCGCCCCGGCCGGCGTCCGAGCAAGTCGGGGAGGATGCAAGCGGGCTTCAATCGTTTGAAGCGGTCCCTGTTGTATTTTTCAGACTAAATGACGTTTCCAAAACGACTTTCCGGCTTTGACGCAGTGCAAAAAGAGTTCTAGAACCCGGCTGTCCGAAGTCGCGACCGGGGATGGCCGAACCGTTTTCCGTGTTGCCGTCATGGGCACCGAATCTGGGGGAGCCATGAGCCGATCACCAGCCACCCAAGCGCCGATCCGCCGCGAGAGGCCGCTTTCACCGCATCTCACGGTCTACCGCTGGCCCATCACCATGACGATGTCGATCCTGCATCGCATCACTGGCGGCGCGCTCTATGTCGGCACGCTGCTGGTCGCATGGTGGCTTCTGGCCGCGGCGACGTCGGAACAGCAATTCTCCTTCATCGACGGCATCGTCGGTTCCTGGTTCGGCCGGTTGGTCCTGTTCGGCTACACCTGGGCGCTGTTCCACCATCTGCTCGGCGGCCTTCGCCACCTGATCTGGGATACCGGCGCCGGCCTCGAAAAGCACACCGCCTCGCGCCTCGCCTGGCTGACCGTCATCGCGTCGGTCGTGCTGACGCTGGCTCTGTGGGCGCTCTATTTCTTCGTCGGGAGCGCCTCATGAGCGATATGCGCACGCCTCTCAACAAGGTCCGCGGGCTGGGCTCGGCCCGGGAGGGCACGGGGCATTTCTGGCGCCAGCGCCTGTCGTCCATCGCTCTCATCCCGCTCGCCTTCTTCGTCGTCGGCTGGGTCGTCTCGCTGCGCGGCGCCGGCTTCGCCGAGGTACGCGCCTCGCTGGCGCAGCCGCTGGTCACGCTGGCGGTGGCGCTGTTTCTCATCATCAGCCTCGACCACATGCGCCTCGGCATGAAGGAAATCATCGAGGACTATGCGCACAATGAGGGCAGCAAGCTCGCCCTTCTCGTGCTCAACACCTTCTTCACGGTAGCGGTCGGCGTCGTCTCCATCTTCGCCCTGCTCAAGCTCGCATTCGGAGGCTGAGCCTTGGCAACTCAAACGAAACCGGCCGGCAATTCCGCCTACACCTATGTCGACCACAAATTCGACGTCGTTATCGTCGGCGCCGGCGGCGCCGGCCTGCGCGCGACGCTCGGCATGGCCGAGCAGGGTCTGCGCACTGCCTGCATTACAAAAGTCTTTCCGACCCGTTCGCACACCGTCGCGGCGCAGGGCGGCATCGCCGCCTCGCTCGCCAATATGGGTCCTGATAACTGGCAGTGGCACCTTTACGATACCGTCAAGGGTTCCGACTGGCTGGGCGATATCGACGCCCAGGAATACCTGGTTCGCGAGGCGCCCGCCGCCGTCTATGAGCTCGAACATTACGGCGTGCCCTTCTCGCGCACTGAAGAAGGAAAAATCTACCAGCGCCCGTTCGGCGGCCACATGACCCAGTTCGGCGACGGCCCGCCGGTGCAGCGCACCTGCGCCGCCGCCGACCGCACCGGCCACGCCATCC
>CBFGLW010000058.1:0-17556 GCA_965649745.1 uncultured Mesorhizobium sp.
GCAGCACCACCTCGTTGACCAGCGCCTCGTTGTCGGCGCCGCGCACCCGCTCCAGTATCGCGTTGAACTGCGAGGGCCGCATCTGCGCGCCACGCGCCAGCGACAGGGAAAGCGTATGCAGGAATTCGCGCAGCGATTCCTGCTTGGCCAGCGAAGGCGCGTCGTGGACGCGGTAGACGAGCGGCTGTTTCTTGTTTTCCAGCGTTTCGGCGGCGGCCACATTGGCCTGGATCATGAATTCTTCGATCAGCTTGTGCGCGTCGAGCCGCTCCGGCACGACGACGCGGTCGACGGTGCCATCCTCCTTCAGCAGGATCTTGCGCTCCGGCAGGTCGAGTTCCAGCGGTCCCCGCGCGTCGCGGCCGCGCTTGAGAACGGCATAAGCGTCCCATAACGGCTTGAGAACCGTATCGAGGATCGGTCCGGTCTTGTCGTCGGGCGCGCCGTCGATGGCGGCTTGTGCCTGCGGATAGGCGAGCCGAGCCGCCGATTTCATCATCACCCGGTGGAACGTGTGGCGCAGCTTGCGGCCCTCGGCGGAGAATGTCATCCGCACCGCGATTGCCGGCCGGTCCTCGCCCTCGCGCAGCGAGCACAGGTTGTTCGAGATGCGCTCGGGCAGCATCGGCACGACACGGTCCGGAAAATAGACCGAATTGCCACGTTTCAGGGCTTCCCGGTCCAGCGCGGAATTCGGCCGCACATACGTCGCGACGTCGGCGATAGCGACCGTGACGATCACGCCGCCGGGATTCTTGTCGTCCGCATCCGGCAAGGCGAAGACGGCGTCGTCGTGATCCTTGGCGTCTGCCGGATCGATGGTGACGAGCGGCAGGTTGCGCCAGTCCTCGCGGCCTTCAAGCGTTACCGGTTTGAGCGACTCCGCTTCGGCCAGCACCTCCGCTGGGAAAATGTGGGGAATGTCGTGTGCGTGGATGGCGATCATCGAGACCGCCTTCTCACTGGTCAGCGAGCCGAGCACCGACAGGACCTTGGCGCGCGGCAGGCCGTATTTGCCGGCCCGCGCCGGTTCGACCTCGACGAGATCGCCGTTTTTTGCGCCGTTCTGGAACTCCCTGTCGACAATCAGTTCCGGCTGCCGCCGCTCGACCGGCTCGATGCGGAACGTACCGTCCTTCAAGACCCTGAAGACGCCGAGAACCGCCTCCGAGCGCTTCTCGAAGATTTTCATCACGCGGGCGGTATAGGCGGGCCCATCGGGATTGTCCGTCGGAAAAGTCTTGGCCAGCACGCGGGCGCCGATGCCGGGCGCCGGACCGTTGCGCGAGGCACGGATGGTCACCGTCGGCGGATTGTCGCCCTGATATTCCACCGGCTTCGCCAGAAGCCCGCCGTCAGGATCGCGTCCGAACACGTCGAGCACCGTGACATGGGGCAGGACGCCGGCGCGGACGTGCCGTTTACGGCTTTTTTCCAACAGGCCTTCATCCGCCAGGTCGCGCAGCAGGTCTTTCAGCCAGATGCGGTCGTCGCCGCGCAGGGAAAAGGCTTTGGCGATGTCGCGCTTGCCGGACCGGTCGGGATTCTCGGCGATGTAGCGAAGGATTTCGTCGCGTGAGGGACGGTATTGGTCTCTTGCCCCGCGTCGGGTGTCGGCGGCGCGGGGATCGCGGTTGCTTCGTCCGGAGATCCTGCGCGCCACTCAACCTAGCCCTTCTTTTTCGCGGCAGCCTTTTTGGCCGCGGGCTTTTTCGCAGCGGCTTTGCGTGCCGGTTTCTTGCCGCCGCCCTTGGCTTCCCGCTCGGCGATCAGGGCTATGGCTTCCTCGATCGTAACGGACTGTGGCTCCTTGCCTTTCGGCAGTGTCGCATTGACCTTGCCCCAGTTTACATAGGGGCCGTATCTGCCGTCGCGCACGGTGATCTTGCCGCCCCCGTCCGGATGCTCGCCAAGGTCCTTCAGCGCCGCGGGCGTGTCGCCATTGCGTCCGCCTCTGCCCTTTGCCTGCTTCTCGGCGATTACCGAAACGGCGCGGTTGAGGCCGATCGAGAAGACATCCTCGATCGATTCCAGATTTGCGTAGGTGCCGTCGTGCAGCACGAACGGTCCGTAACGGCCCAGTCCCGCCGAGATCATCTTGCCGCTTTCGGGGTGCCTCCCGACGTCGCGCGGCAATGCCAGAAGGGCGAGCGCCTTTTCATGATCGACGCTCGCCGGCGTCCAGCCCTTGGGCAGGCTCGACCGCTTGGCCTCCTTGCCGTCGCCACGCTGGACATAAGGCCCGAAACGTCCGGAACGCAGCGTGATTTCCTCGCTGGTATAAGGGTCCTTGCCGAGCACCTTGGTGCCGTCTTCGGCGCCGGCGCTTTCACCGTTGCCGTTGACGGCGTCGCCCAGCTGGCGCGTGTAGCCGCATTCGGGATAGTTCGAACAGCCGACGAATGCGCCGTATTTTCCAAGCTTCAGCGACAGGTTCCCGGTGCCGCATTTGGGGCATATACGCGGATCGGAACCGTCTTCCCGCGCAGGAAAAACCAGCGGGGCCAGTTCCTCGTTCAGCGCATCGAGCACATCGGAGACCCGCAGTTCCTTGATGTCATCGACGGACGCGGAAAAGTCTTTCCAGAAATCGCGCAGCACATCCTTCCAGGCAAGCTTGCCGTCGGAAATCTCGTCGAGCTTCTCTTCCAGCGAGGCCGTGAAGTCGTATTCGACATACTTGTCGAAGAAGCTTTCGAGAAACGCCGTGACCAGCCGGCCCTTGGCTTCCGGAACCAGACGGCGCTTGTCGATCACGACATATTCGCGGTCCTCCAACGTCTTCAATGTCGCGGCATAGGTCGAAGGCCGGCCGATGCCGAGTTCTTCGAGCTTCTTGATAAGCGAGGCTTCCGAATAGCGCGGCGGCGGCTCGGTCGTATGTTGCGTGGCATTGACCGCTTCGCGCTCCAGCATTTCGCCGGAACGGATTTCCGGCAGCCGGCGGTTTTCCTCGTCTTCGGAGTCTTCCTCGCGCTGGTCCGTATAGGCAGCGATGAAACCGTCGAAGCGGATCACCGAGCCGACAGCCCTGAGTGCGGCCGAACGCCCGCCATTGACGGCTTCGATCTCGACAGTGGTGCGCTCGATCTCGGCGGGATTCATCTGACTGGCGATGGCGCGCTTCCAGACCAATTCGTAAAGCCGCGCCTGATCGGCGTCGAGATATTGCCGGACCGATGCCGGGGTGCGGAAGAAATCGGTCGGCCGGATCGCCTCGTGCGCCTCCTGCGCATTCTTGGCTTTGGCAGAATAATAGCGCGGCTTTTCAGGCAGATAGTTGTCGCCGAATTCCTTGCCGATCGCGGCGCGGGCGGCCGAAATCGCTTCCGGCGCCATCTGCACCCCGTCCGTACGCATATAGGTGATGAGCCCGGCCGTCTCGCCGCCTATATCGAGACCCTCATAAAGCTTCTGCGCAACCTGCATGGTGCGGTTGGCCGAAAAACCCAGCCGCGAGGAAGCCGCCTGCTGCAGGGTCGAGGTCGTGAATGGCGGCGCCGGGTTGCGTTTGGTTGGCTTGGCCTCGACCGAAAGGGCGCGGAAGCTTGCGCCTTCCAGCATCGCCTTGATGTCATCGGCCTGTGCCTTGTTCTTGATGTCGAGCTTCTGCAGCTTCTTGCCTTCGTAGGCAGTCAGCCGCGCCTCGAAACTATCCTTGCGCGGCGTGCCGAGAATGGCGGCGATCTGCCAGTATTCCTCGCGGACGAAGCGCTCGATTTCCGATTCGCGGTCGCATACCAGCCGCAGCGCCACCGATTGCACGCGCCCTGCCGAACGCGCTCCGGGAAGCTTGCGCCAGAGGACGGGCGAGAGTGTGAAACCTACCAGGTAGTCGAGGGCACGGCGGGCCAGATAGGCATCCACAAGCGGAGCATCGATCTGGCGCGGATTGGCCATCGCATCCAGCACCGACTGCTTGGTGATGGCATTGAAGACGACGCGGCTGACCGGCTTGTCCTTCAGCGCGCGCTTTTGTTTCAATACCTCGAGAACGTGCCAGGAGATGGCTTCGCCTTCGCGGTCCGGGTCGGTCGCGAGGATGAGCCCGTCGGCGTCTTTTACCGCCTTGGCGATGTCGGCCAGCCTTTTGCTGGACGCATTGTCGACCGACCAGGACATCGAGAAATCGTCCTCGGGCCGCACGGAGCCATCCTTGGCCGGCAGGTCGCGGACATGGCCGAAGGAGGCCAGAACCTTATAGTTCCGGCCGAGATATTTGTTGATTGTCTTCGCTTTTGCCGGCGATTCGACGACGACGACTTCCATGATTGCCCATGTCTGGCTGGTGATTTGGCAGAAGGACTTTGCGCTGCCCGCAACGAAATCACATTCAAGTGGTCCGTCAAATGGCCGTGCTTTTTGATCCGGTCAAGAGGCAGGGTCAAATCTGTCATCGAACAGGAATACAACTATAAGATGTATTAATAGAAAACTTGCAATTTATGATATATAAGCTATAATCATTCAACTACCCGAACAATGCAGCCGATTCGAGGAAATATCGGCAAGGTCCGATGCGCTGACGCGCTCCGGAAAGGCGGGAACGTGTTCAGATGAGGCAAGTTTACATAAAGAAGCGGACGGAGACTCTCGATTATATGCAATCCATGCTTGGCCAGCTTCGTACCATGGCTGAGGCCGAGCGGTGCGACATGCTCGCCTACCTGATCGAGATGGCTTATGTCGAAGCCAGCGATATTATCCGCGGCGAGCGTCCGGCGCGCATTCGGCAGGAGCGCCCGCCGGACGAGACCAAAGCAGTGCGGCGGGACGGTTGACCGGCGGTCGGCTGTCTTTAGCTGCCGCCGGTAAACCTGTGAACTCCGCTGTCAGGATCTGACCGAATTACTCTGGCTTGGCGATATGCCAGACGCCGTTCACGCCATCGCCGGTCACATCGCCCGCCTTCTTGTCCTTGATGAATGTATAGAGCGGCTTGCCGTCATAAGCCCACATCTTGGTGCCGTCCTTGCGTTCGACGACGGTCCATTCGCCTTCCGCCCTGGCGTCGGCCTCGGCCTTGAGGGGCGGCCAGTTGGTAGCGCATTTGTCGTAGCAGTTCGACATGCCTTCCTTGTCGTTGTCGAACGTATAAAGCGTCATGCCGTTGGCGTCGGTGTAGATTTTGGTGCCATTCACCTCGGCCTCTTTCCAGGCGTCGGCGGCCAAAGAAGCCGTGGTGCCGAGCATCAGGCCGGCAATGGCGAAAACGATCGATTTCATGGAGGCTCTCCCGTTTGACATGAGGAGGCGGCCGAAAAATCGCCGCCTCGTTGCACAAACGTCAGCGCGGCCGTTTTTCTTCCCGGGCCTCGAGCCAATGCCGGTCGCCACGAAATGGTGATTGGAGAACAGTCATGGCCGCGGCTATATCGACGCCTCATGGCGACTGGAGCGGTTTGAGACATGGCATTGGACGTCGGCTATATTGGCGCGATCGGGGCAGGGGCGATCTCGTTCCTGTCGCCCTGCGTGCTGCCGCTCGTTCCACCCTATCTGTGCTATATGGCGGGTGTTTCCGTTGATGATTTTCGCGGCGATGCGGGCGTCGCCGCCAAATCCGGTGCGCGCCGGGCATTGCTGTATTCCTCGCTCGCCTTCGTGCTCGGCTTTTCCACCGTCTTCGTGGCGCTTGGAGCCGGCGCCTCGACGATCGGCCGCCTGCTGCGCATGTGGCAGGAGCCGCTGGCGATGGCCGCGGGCGTGCTCATCATCCTCATGGGCCTGAATTTCCTCGGCATTCTGCGCATTCCGCTGCTCTCCCGGGAAGCGCGGTTCCAGGCCGAGGGCAAGCCGGCGAGCATCGTCGCTGCCTATGTCATGGGGCTCGCCTTCGCCTTCGGCTGGACGCCCTGCATCGGACCGGTACTCGGGCCGATCCTCACGCTTGCCGGCGGCCGCGACACGGTCGGGGAAGGCGCGGCGTTGCTGGCCGCCTATTCTCTCGGTCTCGGCATTCCATTCCTTGTCGCGGCGCTGTTCTCAGGCGCCTTCATGCGCTTTCTCGGAAAATTCCGCGTCCATCTCGGCCGCGTCGAAAAGGCAATCGGAGCCTTACTCGTCGTCGCCGGCATATTTTTCCTGACCGGCGGCGTGCAGACGGTGTCCTACTGGTTGCTGGAGACTTTTCCAGTTCTCGGTCAACTCGGATAATTCGGTAGGCGGCGGTGACGTGGCCAATGCCTGCATAGGATGCAGACATTGGAGCCGTTGCACAGCAATGCTAGAACGCGGCGATCCGAGTGTCCGCGATTCCCATTCTTTATGGTGACTGTTTCCATGAGCCAGAGAACCTGCCTGTCCATTCTTCTTGCCGCCGGCGAAGGCACGCGCATGAAGAGCACACTGCCCAAGGTGCTGCACAAGCTCGCTGGCCTGCCGCTTGTCGGCCATGTGGTGAGGGCTGCCGAACAGGCTGGCGCGGGGGATCTCGCGCTGGTGGTCGGCCACGGCGCGGAGGAGATGCGCAAGGCGGCGGAGAAATTCGCGCCGGCCGCAAAAATCTTCATGCAGGAAAAGCGCCTCGGCACCGCCAACGCCGTGCTTGCCGCGCGCGATGCGATTGCTCAGGGCTATGACGACGTTCTCGTCATCTTCGGCGACACGCCGCTCATCGATCCCGCCGCGCTGACGCTAGCGCGGGCGAAACTCGCCGAGGGCGCGTCGGTGGTGGTCATCGGCTTCCGTACCGAAAATCCGGCTGGCTATGGCCGTCTCATCGAGAGGGGCGGCAAGCTTATGGCCATCCGCGAGGACAAGGATTGCAGCGAAGACGAGAAAAGGATCACCTTCTGCAACAGCGGCATGATGGCTATCGCCGGCAGTCAGGCGCTGGCCTTGCTCGATGCGGTCGGCAACGAGAACGCAAAGGGCGAATATTATCTTACCGACATCGTCGAGATCGCTGGCAGCCAAGGACTGTCCGTCGTGGCGACGGAGACTTCCTTCGAAAGCGCACTCGGTATCAACAACCGCGCCGAACTGGCCGAGGCTGAAGCGATCTGGCAGGCACGCCGCCGCCGCGAGGCCATGCTTGGCGGAGTGACACTGATCGCGCCGGAAACGGTATTCTTCTCGCACGATACCCGGATTGGCGCCGATACGCTGGTGGAGCCGAACGTCTGGTTCGGGCCTGGCGTAACCATCGCCGAAGGGGCGAAGATCCATGCCTTCAGCCATTTGGAGGGCGCCACCGTTGCCGCCGGCTGCGATGTCGGGCCGTTCGCCCGTCTGCGCTCGGGAGCCGATCTTTCCGCAAAGGCCAAGGTCGGCAATTTCTGTGAGGTCAAGAATGCGAAGATCGAGGAAGGGGCCAAGGTCAACCATCTGACCTATATCGGTGACGCCCGTATCGGCGCGGGCGCTAACATCGGCGCCGGCACGATCACCTGCAACTACGATGGCTATTCGAAATTTATCACCGATATCGGCAAGGGCGCTTTCATCGGCTCGAACTCCTCGTTGGTGGCGCCGATCTCCATCGGCGACGGCGCTTATGTCGCTTCGGGCAGCGTGATAACCGAAAATGTGCCTGAGGACGCGCTGGCCTTTGGCCGCGCAAGGCAGAAGACGCTGCCCGGAAAGGCAAGGGAACTGCGCGAACGCCGCGCCGCCGCGGCGAAGAAATGATGCGTCAGGCTGGACTTCAAGCGCTGGCTGCCATAGTGCCGCCATGCGGAAGCCCGTTGATATGATGCGAAACGCAAAGTGATTTTTAAGCCCGACGGCTGTTTCCTATAGCCGAGGCCAGAACGAAACGGACAAGCGATCATGTGCGGCATAGTTGGAATTGTCGGGCACACGCCAGTGGCGCCTCTCATCGTCGATGCGCTCAAGCGGCTGGAATACCGCGGCTACGACTCCGCTGGCGTCGCGACCATCGAACATGGTGAACTGGCGCGCCGCCGCGCCGAAGGCAAGCTTGTCAACCTTGAGCGTCGGCTGAAGGACGACCCGCTCGATGGCCTGATCGGCATCGGCCATACCCGTTGGGCGACCCATGGCGTCCCGAACGAGACCAACGCGCATCCGCATTTCTCGAACGGCGTCGCCATCGTCCACAACGGTATCATCGAGAATTTCGCAGAGCTTCGCCAGGAACTGATCGAGGACGGTTACGACTTCTCCTCGCAGACGGACACCGAAGTCGTCGCGCATCTGGTCGCCCGCGAACTGGCCAAGGGCACCGGTCCGGTCGAGGCCGCCCACAACGCGCTCAAGCGGCTGCAGGGTGCGTTCGCGCTGGCCATCATGTTCAAGGGCGACGAGGACCTGATCGTCGGCGCCCGCAACGGGCCGCCGCTCGCGGTCGGCCATGGCGAGGGCGAGATGTTCCTCGGCTCCGATGCCATTGCGCTCGCCCCCTTCACCAATTCCATCACCTATCTGGAAGATGGCGACTGGGCGGTCGTCCGCCGCAACGAGATTTCCATCTTCGACATGGACGGCAACAAGGTCGACCGCAAGCGCCAGCAGTCGGTCGGCACCAGCTTTATGGTCGACAAGGGCAACCACAGGCACTTCATGGAAAAGGAAATCCATGAACAGCCCGAGGTGATTTCCCACACGCTGGCTCACTATCTCGATTTCGCCAACGGCCGTTCCAAGCCGATCGATCTCCCGTTCGACTTCGCCAAGCTGGATCGCTTGGCGATCTCCGCCTGCGGCACCGCCTATTTGAGCGGCCTTGTCGGCAAATACTGGTTCGAGCGCTTTGCCCGCCTGCCGGTGGACATCGATATCGCGTCCGAATTCCGCTATCGCGAGATGCCGCTGTCGAAGGACAGCGCCGCGCTCTTTATCTCGCAGTCCGGGGAGACCGCCGACACTCTGGCTTCCTTGCGTTACTGCCGCAAGGAAGGCCTGCCGATCGGTGCGGTGGTGAACGTTCGCGAATCGACCATCGCCCGCGAATCCGACGTAACGCTGCCGACGCTTGCCGGCCCCGAGATCGGCGTCGCCTCGACAAAGGCGTTTACCTGTCAGCTGTCGGTGCTGGCCGCGCTCGCCATACGGGCGGCGGAGGCGCGCGGCACCATTTCCGCCGACGAGGAAAAACTGCTGGTTCGCCAGCTCGCCGAAGCGCCGCGTTTCGCCAGCCAGGTGCTGAAGCTCGACCACCAGATCGAGAAGGTCGCGCGCGAACTGGCGCACTACAAGCATGTCCTCTATCTCGGCCGCGACACGAATTACCCGCTGGCGATGGAAGGGGCGCTGAAGCTCAAGGAAATCTCCTATATCCACGCCGAGGGCTATGCCGCGGGCGAGCTCAAGCATGGACCGATCGCACTGATCGACGAGAATATGCCGGTGATTGTCATCGCGCCGCATGACCGCATTTTCGAAAAGACTGTCTCGAACATGCAGGAGGTCGCGGCGCGCGGCGGCAAGATCATCCTCATTACGGATCGTAAGGGCGCCGCGGCGGCAAGCGTCAATACGATGGAGACCATCGTGCTGCCCGACGTGCCGGAGATCATCGCGCCGATCGTCTATGCGCTGCCGATCCAGATGCTGGCCTATTTCACCGCCGTCTTCATGGGCACGGATGTCGATCAGCCCCGCAATCTGGCGAAATCCGTGACGGTCGAGTAGCGCCAGCTCGCCGCGGCATAGCTGTTGGAGTTCTGCGGCACTCCGCCGGTATGCCGCTCACATCTGTGCCACCTGCGGCAACTTCCCGGTTCCAAACCGCCGGTCGCTCACCTATGCTGCGTTGCAATGAACGACGGCGGGCAATGTCAGACACCATCAAGATTTCCGGCATGACCCGGCTTAGGAACTATTTCCTGACCGGCTTCATCGTTTGCGCGCCGCTGGCCATCACCCTCTATATCGCCTGGTCGTTCATCCGCTGGGTCGATTCATGGGTCAAGCCCTACATTCCGGCGCGATACAGCCCCGACACCTATCTGCCGTTCCAGGTGCCGGGCTTCGGATTGATCGTGGCACTGGTGCTGATCACGCTGATCGGTTTCCTCACCGCCAATATTGCCGGCCGCGCCGTGGTTGCGTTCGGCGAACGTATTCTCGGCCGCATGCCGCTGGTCCGCGGCATCTACGGTTCGCTGAAGCAGATTTTCCAGACTGTGCTTTCCAACAAGGGCGACATGTTTCGTCAGGTCGGCATGGTCGAATATCCGCGCAAGGATGTCTGGTCGCTGGTTTTCGTCACCGGCGAGAAGGAAACCGAAATCGGCCAGAAACTCGACAAGGACGGCGATCCGTTGATTGCGGTGTTCATGCCCTGCGCGCCAAATCCGACCACGGGCTTTTTGATGTATGTGCGCAAGTCGGAGATCATCGGTCTCGACATGACGCCGGAAGAAGCAGCACGGCTGATCGTGTCGGCTGGTCTGGTCCCGCCGGAGGTCAAGAAGAAGATCGTCGTGCCGAGCGGCATCGCAGTGGATATCGGCAATCCGCCGCTGGGTTCCCTGCCACCATCAGAGATAAAGCCGAAATCTCAGCCCGCCCGCAAGAGGCGCACCGCGTCGTCCTTGCCGAACAAGTAGAGTAGCAGTCGAAGCGCCTCGCCGCGTTCGGATTGCAGGTCCGGATCGCGAGACAGGATGAGCCGGGCATCGTCGCGCGCCGTTTCCAGAAGGTCGGCATGGAATTCGATCCGCGCCACCTGGAAACCCGGCGTGCCGGACTGGCGGGTGCCGAGCAACTCGCCTTCGCCGCGCAGCTTCAGATCTTCCTCGGCGATGACGAAGCCGTCCTCGGTCTCGCGCAGCACCGAGAGCCGGCGCTTCGCCGTCTCGCCCAACGGGTCCTTGTAAAGCAGCACGCAGGAGGACGGTTTCGAGCCGCGGCCGACCCGCCCGCGCAACTGGTGAAGCTGGGCGAGGCCGAAGCGTTCGGCATGTTCGATGACGATGATCGTGGCGTCGGGCACGTCGACGCCGACCTCGATGACGGTCGTGGCGATCAGCACGCTGGTTTCGCCATCCTTGAAGGCGCGCATTGCCTCGTCCTTGTCGGCGCCCTTCATGCGGCCGTGGACCAGCCCGATCCGCTCTCCGAACACCGGCTTCAAAGAGGTGAAGCGGTCCTCGGCGGACATCAGCTTGACCTCTTCGGACTCCTCCACCAGCGGGCATATCCAGTAGATTTTCTGCCCATCGGCGACGGCGTCCTTCATCCGTCCCACCAGATCGTCCAGTCGCTCGAGCGGCAGGGTGACGGTACGGATCGGCTGCCGCTCTGCCGGCTTCTCGGTCAGTCTGGAAACGTCCATGTCGCCGAAGGCCGTCAACACCAGCGTGCGCGGTATCGGCGTCGCTGTCATCACCAGCATGTCCGGCGCGTCGCCCTTTGCGGTGATGGCGAGTCGCTGGTGCACGCCGAAACGGTGCTGTTCGTCCACCACGGCGAAGACCAGCCGTTTGAAGATAACGGCGTCCTGGAACAGCGCATGCGTGCCGATAACGATATCGATCGTGCCGTCGGCGAGCCGATCCAGCGTTTCGCTGCGCTCGCGTCCTTTCTCGCGCCCGGTGAGGATGGCGACGCGTAGGCCGGCGCGTTCGGCCAGCGGCGCGATGGTGGCGAAGTGCTGGCGTGCGAGGATTTCCGTCGGCGCCATGAGCGCCGCCTGCCCGCCGGCTTCCACCGCGCGGCCCATGGCAAGCAGGGCCACCACCGTCTTTCCAGACCCCACATCGCCTTGCAGCAGTCGCAGCATGCGGTCCGGTTCGGCGAGATCGGTGAGGATTTCGGCCAGCGCGGTTTCCTGCGAGCCGGTCAGCGAATAGGGCAGGGCAGCGCGCAGCTTGTCCACGATCCGTCCGTCACCCAGCAGTGGCCGCCCGGCCAGCCGCCGCACGCGCGCACGAACCAGCGCCAGTGACAACTGGCTGGCGAGGAACTCGTCATAGGCCAGCCGCCGCCAGGCCGGATTTTCTGGCATTGTGTCGGTGGGGTTTTCCGGATTGTGCAGGCGGCCGAGCGCGGCTTCGAACGAAGGCAGCGTGTTGCGGCGCAGGAAAGCGGCGTCGAGCCATTCGGGCACCGGCGGCAGGCGCTCCAGCGCCTGACCGATGGCGCGGCGCAGCACCTTTGCCGAAAGCCCCGCCGTCATCGGGTAGACGGGCTCGACCGGCGGCAGGGAGTGAGCTTCGCTGGCGGGCACGATATGGTCGGGATGCACCATGCTGGGGCGGCCGTTGAACCATTCCATACGGCCGGAAACCAACACATGCTCCCCCTCGGGCATCGCCTTTTCCAGGTAGGCGGCATGGGCATGGAAGAAGGTCAGCGCGATCTCGCCGCTATCGTCATGCGCATAGACCCGGTAGGGCACCGACTTGTTGCCGCGCGGCGGCGGCTGGTGCCGGTCGATGCGCACTTCCAGTGTCACGATGGCGCCTTCTGCCGCGCCTGCGATACCGGGCCGGTTGCGGCGGTCGATGACGGAATGCGGCAGCACGAAAAGCATATCGCCGATGCGTGCATCACGGTCGCCAAGGTCGGACGGCAGCACGCGTTCGATGAGGGTCGCGACTTTCGGACCGACGCCAGCCAGCGAGGTGATCGGCGCGAACAGCGGATCGAGCAGGGAAGGGCGCATCTATTACCCTCCCCCTTGTGGGGAGGGTCGACGCATAGCGTCGGGGTGGGGGTGAGCAGACTTCGATCCGGATTTTGTGCACCCCCACCCCGTCTCCCAATTTCCGCTCCGCTCCAATTGCTCGTCGACCCTCCCCACAAAGGGGAGGGTAAAGCGCCGTGGTGTCGAATTGCCGGTTCTCGACAAGGATCGGGCGGTCGAGTGAAGCGAAGGCCGGGGAAAGTGGTCTGGACGGACACGCATCGCTTTAGATTAAGGGCTGAGACCCACCTTGTCAGGCTGACACCACCTTCTATCCACGCTATATGCGCCACCTTGAAAAAGGAATGCTGCGATGGCCGAAACGGTACGATCTGAAGCAGGCACGATTCATGATGCGCTCGATGGTCGTCGGAAAAAGCTCCGCTTCCGCTCCTGGCATCGCGGCATGCGCGAGATGGACCTGGTTCTCGGCCAATTCGCCGATCGGGAGATGGCATCCTTGACCGAGGGTGAGATCGACCAATATGAAAGGCTCCTCGACATCCCCGACACCGAATTCCTCCCGATTGTCACCGGTGAAAAGCCGGTTCCGGCAGACGTGGATTGTCCGGTCCTGCAAAAGATATTGGCTTCGCGCCATTCGATGAAGTTCTGAAAACAGCCGCATGAGCCTCATTCCAAATATCGGCCTGCCGAAAGGCGGCACCGGTTCCTTCATCGTCGATGGCGTTGCCGACGGCTATGAGGCATTCGCGCTTGCGCAAACCGCGGCGGAAATGGCGGCGGACGGCCCGCTGCTATTCATTGCACGAGACGGCCAGCGGCTTCCGGCAATTGCCGAAGGTCTTGCCTTTGCCGCGCCCGATTTGCCGGTGCTGGAGCTGCCGGCCTGGGACTGCCTGCCCTACGACCGCGTTTCGCCGGGGTCGGACGCGGCGTCGCGCCGGCTCGATGCGTTGGCCGGCATTATCGCGCTGGCGAAAAAGCCGCACCGGGCCATCGTGCTGACGACCGTCAACGCGCTGCTGCAGCGCATTCCGCCCGCCGAGCTGATCGAGGCGCAGACCTTCCGCGCCAAACCCGGCAACCAGATCGACATGAACAAGCTGGTCGCAAGGCTGGAGACATCCGGTTTCGAGCGGGTTCCGACGGTTCGCGAGGTCGGCGAATTCGCTGTGCGTGGCGGTATTCTCGACCTCTATGCGCCCGGCGCCGAGGAAGCGCTGCGGCTCGATTTCTTCGGCGACACGCTGGAGACGGTCCGCGCCTTCGATGTCGCCAGCCAGCGCACCACCGGCCAGCGCAATGCGATGACCTTGCAGGCGATGAGCGAGGTGGCGCTGACGCCGGAAACCATCAGCCGCTTCCGCCGCGCCTATATCGAAGCCTTCGGCGCGCCGTCGCGCGACGACGGCCTCTACGCCGCGGTCAGCGAAGGCCGTCGCTTTGCCGGCATGGAGCACTGGCTGCCGTTCTTCTACGAACGGCTGGAAACCGTGTTCGACTATCTTCCCGGTGTCCCCCTGGTGTTCGACCATCTCGCCCACGAGGCGCTGGACGAGCGGCACACGCTGATCCTCGATCACTACGAGGCGCGGCGGAAGATGACGGAGGGCGCGCTGAAGGAAGCGGTGCCCTACAAGCCGGTGCCGCCGCAGCTCATGTATCTGTCGCCTGACGAGGTGAAGGCCGCCTCTGCCGACAGCCTGGCCGTCGAATTCACGCCCTTCGCCACACCCGATGCCGGTGGCCGCAAGGTGCTCCATGCCGGGTCGCGCGCCGGCAGGAGCTTTGCCGAGGAACGGGCTGACCCGAAGGCCAATGTCTTCGACGTGGCGGTCCGACACATTTCCGACCAGCGCGCCGCAAAGCGCCGCGTCATGGTCGCCGGTTGGACCGAAGGTTCGCTTGATCGGCTCGGCCAGATTCTCGCCGAGCACAATCTCGGCAACATGAAGCGCGTCGCCACACTGGCCGAGGCCGGCAAGCTCGATGCCGAACAGGCGGCGCTTGCGGTTCTGCCCCTGGAAACCGGTTTCGAGACCGACGAACTGGTTGTTGTCGCGGAGCAGGACATATTGGGCGACCGTCTGGTCCGCCGTTCCAAGCGCAAGAAGCGCGCCGCCGACTTCATCGCCGAAGCGTCGTCGCTTTCGGCTGGCGATATCGTGGTCCATGCGGACCATGGCATTGGCCGTTTCATCGGCCTGCGCACCATCGAGGTGGTGGGTGCGCCACATGACTGCCTCGAAATCCACTATGCCGGCGATGGAAGGCTGTTCCTGCCCGTCGAGAACATCGAGCTCCTGTCACGCTACGGTTCGGATTCCGCCGAGGCGACGCTGGACCGGCTGGGCGGCGGCGCCTGGCAATCGCGCAAGGCACGGCTGAAGAAGCGCCTGCTCGAAATGGCGGGGCAGTTGATCCGCATCGCCGCCGAACGGCAGATGCGCGCCGCGCCGACGCTGGTGCCTCAGGACGGGCTCTACGGCGAATTCGCCGCGCGCTTCCCCTACGAGGAAACCGACGACCAGCAGAATGCCATCGACGCCGTTGCCGAAGACCTGTCGGCCGGCAGGCCGATGGACCGGCTGATCTGCGGCGATGTCGGTTTCGGCAAGACCGAGGTCGCGCTGCGCGCCGCCTTCATCGCTGCCATGGAAGGGTTCCAGGTCGCTGTCGTGGTCCCGACTACCCTTCTGTCGCGTCAGCATTTCAAGACCTTCTCGCAGCGCTTCTCGGGCTTGCCGGTTCGCGTGCGTCAGGCTTCCCGGCTGGTCGGCGCCAAGGAACTGGCCGAAACCAAGAAAGGCATCGCCGACGGCACGGTCGATATCGTGGTGGGTACGCACGCCCTTCTCGGCGCTTCGATCTCGTTCAAGAATCTCGGCCTGCTGATCGTCGACGAGGAGCAGCACTTCGGCGTCAAGCACAAAGAGCGGCTGAAGGAACTCAAGAGCGACGTCCACGTGCTCACCCTTTCGGCCACGCCGATCCCGCGCACGCTGCAACTGGCCCTGACAGGCGTGCGGGAACTCTCGCTGATCGCGACGCCGCCGGTCGACCGCATGGCGGTGCGCACCTTCATCTCGCCCTTCGACCCGCTGGTGATCCGCGAGACGCTGCTGCGCGAACGTTATCGCGGCGGCCATTCCTTCTACGTCGTGCCGCGCATCAGCGATCTGGCGGATATCCATGAATTCCTGAAGGAATCCGTGCCGGAGTTGAAAGTAGCGGTCGCGCACGGCCAGATGCCGCCGGGCGAACTCGACGATATCATGAACGCCTTCTATGACGGCCAGTACGATGTGCTTTTGTCGACCACCATCGTGGAATCCGGCCTCGACATCCCGACCGCCAACACGCTGATCGTGCACCGCGCCGATATGTTCGGCCTGGCGCAGCTTTACCAGTTCCGGGGTAGGGTGGGCCGCTCCAAGGTGCGCGCCTATGCGCTGTTCACGCTGCCGGCCAACAAGAAGCTGACCGACACGGCAGACCGCAGGCTAAAGGTGCTGCAGTCGCTGGATACGCTGGGGGCAGGCTTCCAACTCGCCAGCCACGACTTGGATATACGCGGCGCCGGCAACCTTCTCGGCGAGGAGCAGTCGGGCCACATCAAGGAGGTCGGCTTCGAGCTGTACCAGCAGATGCTGGAGGAGGCGGTGGCCGAGGTGCGCCATACCGGCGAGACCGCCGACACCGGCTGGTCGCCTCAGATCGCCATCGGCACCGCCGTCATGATCCCGGAAAGTTACGTCGCCGACCTGCAGTTGCGACTGGCGCTCTATCGCCGCCTTGGCGACCTGGAGACGACGGAAGAGATCGACGCCTTCGGCGCCGAGATGATCGACCGTTTCGGCCCCTTGCCGGACGAGGTGACACACCTGCTCAAGATCGTCTTCATCAAGATGCTTTGCCGCCAGGCGAATGTCGAGAAGCTGGACGCCGGGCCGAAGGGCGTCGTCATCCAGTTCCGCAAGAAGGAGTTCGCCAACCCGGCCGGGCTGGTCAAGTTCATCGCCGAGCAGGGTTCCCTGGCCAAGATCAGGCCGGACCAGAGCGTGGTCTTTACCCGCGACTGGCCAAACGCCGAGAAGCGCCTCACCGGCTCTGCCGTGGTGATGACCCAGCTTGCCAAGCTGGCCTCAGGTTGAAGCCAGCCGGACGGCGCTCAAACGGTCCGGACGCGTGGAGCCGACCGCTCGATCTCAGTGCTGTGACGGGGCAGGTCCGTCCAGTTCGCCGCGCGCCTTGGCCCCGGCGATCTGCCGGATCGCATCGGCGAGGGTTTCGGCATCCTGCGCACCCATCAGCGCATAGCGGCTTTCGATGACGAAGCAGGGCACGCCGGTGATCCCCATGCGCGAGGCGGTCGTGATTTCGGCCTTGACCGCCTCCACGTCGGCGTCGGTGGGCAACAGCGTTTCCACCACCGCAGAGTCCATGCCGGCGGTCTTTGCCGCCTCGATCAGCACGGCATGGTCGCCGGTATTTTCTCCCCGTTCGAAATAGCGGCTGAACAGTTCTTCGGCGACACGGCTCTGCACCGCTTCGCCGGCCGTTCCCGCCCAACGGATGACGCGGTGGGCGTCGAGCGTGTTAGGGGCTACTGCGATGGCGTCGAAATCGAAGGATATTCCTTCCGCTTCCCCGAGCGACGTGAGCTGTGCGTGCGACTGCCGCAACTGCTCGGCATTCGGGAATTTGGCCGCCATATAGGCCTTCCGTTCCTTGCCTTCCGGCGGAATCGTCGGGTCGAGCTGGAACGGCCTCCAGCGGACTTCGGCCTTCACGTCGGGCGCTAGTTCCAGCGCCCGCTCCAGCCGCTTGTGGCCGACGAAGCACCAGGGGCAGACGACATCGGAGACGACGTCGATGGTGAGGGGATCGATGGTGACGGTGTCGTTTTCGCTCATGGCTTTTCCTTACCTGGGTTTTCGCCACCACGCGGACAGCTGATAGCTGAATATGGGCGTCTTCTGCGGATGTTCCAG
>CBFGLW010000059.1:0-17486 GCA_965649745.1 uncultured Mesorhizobium sp.
TCGCTGGTGGCGCTGATGCAGGAGGACATCAAGAAGCTGATCGCCTATTCGTCGGTCGCCCATATGGGCTTCGTGACCATGGGCATCTTCGCGATGAACCAGGAGGGCGTGCAGGGCGCGATCTTCCAGATGCTGTCGCACGGCCTCGTGTCCGGCGCGCTGTTCCTGTGCGTCGGCGTCATCTACGACCGCATGCACACGCGCGAGATCGCTGCCTATGGTGGGCTGGTCAACAATATGCCGAAATACGCCACCGTGTTCCTGATCTTCACCATGGCCAATGTCGGCCTGCCGGGCACCAGCGGCTTCATCGGCGAGTTCCTGACGATGCTCGGCGTCTTCAAGGTGAACACCTGGGTGGCGTTCTTCGCCGCTACCGGCGTCATCCTGTCGGCGGCTTATGCGCTGTGGCTCTACCGCCGCGTCGTCTTCGGGGCGCTGACCAAGGACAGTTTGAAGAACCTGCTCGACCTGTCGCCGCGCGAAAAGGTGGTCATCTATCCGCTGGTCGTGCTGACGATCTTCTTCGGCGTCTATCCGGCGCCGGTGTTCGACGCGACCGCGCAGTCGGTCAAGGCGCTGGTCACCAACGTCTCCGCATCCATCAACTCCGCGCAGACCGCGGCGGCGAACTGAACCTGAGGCAACCATGACGTCGGACATTCTTTCCAGCCTCTCGCTTTCGGCCCCCGAACTGATCATCGCCATCGGTGCGCTGGTGCTGCTGATGATCGGCGCCTATTCGCGCGAGGCGACAAGCGGCGCCATCAGCGGGCTCGCCGTCGCCATCCTGATCGTGGCCGGTGGCTGGATGCTGTTCGTCACCGGCGACGGCAGCGCCTATGGCGGGGCCTATGTGCAGGACGCGTTCGCCCGTTTCATGAAGGTGCTGTCGCTGGTCGGTTCGGCTGTGACGCTCATCATGTCGGTGCGCTTCGCCAAGGCGGAGAATTTCGACAAGTTCGAATATCC
The DNA here is from genome assembly GCA_965649745.1 of uncultured Mesorhizobium sp. Lineage (GTDB taxonomy): Bacteria > Pseudomonadota > Alphaproteobacteria > Rhizobiales > Rhizobiaceae > Mesorhizobium. Next base: position 973 of record CBFGLW010000059.1, read on the forward strand.
GGTGTTGATCCTGCTCTGCACGCTCGGCATGATGCTGATGATCTCGGCCAGCGGCATGATCGGGCTTTATCTCGGCCTCGAACTGCAATCGCTGGCGATCTACGTGCTGGCGGCGATCAACCGCGAAAACGCCCGCTCCACCGAGGCGGGCCTGAAGTATTTCGTGCTCGGCGCGCTGTCGTCCGGCATGCTCCTCTACGGCATCAGCCTCGTCTACGGCTACACCGGCAACACGTCCTTCGACGCCATCGCCTCGGCGCTGGGCTCGGGCGAACGGCAGCTCGGGCTGGTGTTCGGGCTGGTCTTCGTCCTGGCGGGCCTCGCCTTCAAGATTTCCGCGGTGCCGTTCCACATGTGGACGCCCGACGTCTATGAAGGCGCGCCGACGCCGGTCACCGCCTTCATGGCGGCCGCGCCCAAGATGGCGGCCATGGCGCTGATCGTGCGCGTCACCATGGACGCGTTCGCGCCGATCGCCGCTGACTGGCAGCAGATCATCGTCTTCATCTCCATCGCCTCGATGGCGCTCGGCGCTTTCGCCGCCATCGGCCAGACCAACATCAAGCGCCTGATGGCCTATTCCTCCATCGGCCATATGGGTTACGCGCTGGTCGGCCTTGCCGCCAACAGCGAGGCCGGTGTGCGCGGCGTCGCCATCTACATGCTGATCTATCTGGTGATGACGCTCGGCACCTTCGCGTTCATCCTCGCCATGCGGCGCAACGACCGCAACGTCGAGCAGATCGGCGATCTCGCCGGCCTGTCGTCGACCAATCCGGCGATGGCGACGGTGCTGACCATATTGATGTTCTCGCTGGCTGGCATTCCGCCGCTCGCCGGCTTCTGGGGGAAATGGTACGTCTTCCTCGCCGCCATCAACGCCAACCTCTATACGCTAGCGGTGATCGGCGTGCTGGCCTCGGTGGTGGGCGCCTACTATTACCTGCGCATCATCAAGATCATGTGGTTCGACGAGTCCGTCGGCGGTTTCCAGCCCATGGCAGGCGAACTGCGCGCGGTGCTCGGCCTGTCCGGCATCTTCATCCTGTTCTATGTGCTGATCGGCGGTCCGGTCGCCAGCTACGCCGGAGCCGCGGCGAAGACGTTCTTCTGATGGTGAGAAGCGTTCCTTACCCTCCCCCTTGTGGGGAGGGTCGATCCGCAAGGCGGATCCGTTGCGCTTCGATTTCTCGTCGACCCTCCCCACAAGGGGGAGGGTGAAACTCATGACCTTCCGCCTCGCTCCCACCGCCATCGCCGAGGGCTTTCGGCTCGATGCGCACGATACGGTCGGCTCCACCAACGCGCTCGCGCTCGACCATGCCCGCGCCGGCGACCCCGGCAAGCTCTGGGTCGTGTCGAAGAAGCAGGACAGCGGACGCGGCCGCCGCGGCCGGGCGTGGGCCACGCCGCACGGAAATCTTGCCGCGACGCTGCTGGTGATTTCGGACGGAGAGCTTCGGCTGGCCGCTACGCTCGGCTTCGTCGCGGGGCTGGCGCTGGCGGATGCGCTGGAAGCCGTGGTTCCCGACAAGCGCATCGCCATCGGGCTGGACGGCGCCAGCGCCGGGCGCAACCGTTTCGAGCTGAAATGGCCGAACGACGTGCTGGCTTCCGGCGCGAAGATGGCCGGGATCCTGCTGGAATCGGCGGTGATGCCGAACGGCCGCTTCGCCATCGCCGTCGGCATCGGCGTCAACGTGGTCGCCTATCCGGACGATCTTCCCTATCCGGCGACGTCGCTGAAGGAACTGGGGGCGGCCTGCGACGCCGAAACGCTGTTCCTGGCGCTCTCGGACGCCTGGAGCGAGAACGCCCGGCTGTGGAAGGACGGGCGCGGGCTCGATGCGGTGCGCAAGCGCTGGCTGCAGCGCGCAGCCGGCCTCGGCGGGCAGGTTGCTGTCAGAATTGACGGCAATGTGGTGCGCGGCACCTTCGAAACCATTGACGAGGACTGCCGTTTCGTGGTCCGCGATGAGAAGGGCGCGCGGCTGACCATCGCCGCCGGCGACGTTCACTTCGGCGCGGTCGCTTCGGCGGGCTCCGTCTGAAACCCAGGAAGGATCGGCCCATGGCCAATGGCAACGCCGAACTCGTCTTTGTCCCCCTCGGCGGCGTGGGCGAGATCGGCATGAATTTCGGCCTGTACGGCTATGGGCCTGCTACGAACCGCGAATGGCTTCTCGTGGACGTCGGCGTCACCTTTCCTGACGCCTCGCATCCGGGCGTCGACCTCGTCCTGCCCGACACCCGCTTCATCGAGGAAAATGTCGGCAATCTTCGCGGCATCGTCATCACCCATGCGCATGAGGACCATTACGGCGCGCTGCACGATATCTGGCCGCGGCTGAAAGCGCCGGTGTGGATGACGCCGTTCGCCGCCGGCCTGCTGGAAGCCAAGCGGCAGGGCGAGCAGGGGGCGCCGAAAATCCCGGTGACGATCTATCGCGGCGGCGAGAAGTTCACGATAGGCCCGTTCGAGATCGAAGCCATACCGGTGGCGCATTCCATTCCGGAGCCGATGTCGCTGGCGATCGCCACGCCGGCGGGAACGGTGATCCACACCGGCGACTGGAAGATCGATCCGGCGCCGACGATCGGACCGATGACCGACGAGGCGCGGTTCCGCGCCTATGGCGACAAGGGCGTGCTGGCGCTGGTCTGCGATTCCACGAACGCAGTGCGGGACGGGGACTCGCCGTCGGAGCAAGCCGTGGGCGCAAGCCTCAAGGACATTATCAGTCAGGCCAAGGGCCGTGTCGCCGTCACCACCTTCTCCTCCAATGTCGGACGTGTCATCTCCATCGCCAAGGCGGCGCGCGACGCCGGACGACAATGCCTGCTGCTCGGCCGCTCGCTGAAGCGCGTGGTCGATGTCGCCGGCGAACTGGGCTACATGGACGGGTTGCCGGAATTCATCGCCGAGGAAGATTACGGCTTCATTCCGCGCGACAATCTGGTGGTGATCTGCACCGGCAGCCAGGGCGAGCCGCTGGCGGCGTTGGCCAAGCTGTCGCGCGACGAGATGAAATCGGTGGCGCTAACGGCCGGCGACACCGTGATCTTCTCTTCGCGCACCATTCCGGGCAACGAAAAGGCGATCCTCGAAATCAAGAACCGGCTCATCGATCTCGGCATGAAGATCATCGAGGACGGCGATGCGCTTGTGCACGTCTCCGGCCACCCGCGCCGCGCCGAACTGAAGCGCATGTATGAATGGGTGCGGCCGCAGATCGGCGTGCCGGTGCATGGCGAGGCCGCGCATCTGGTGGCGCAGGGTTCGCTGATGGCCACCAGCGGCATCGCCCAGGTGGCGCAGATCCGCAATGGCGACATGCTGCGGCTCTCTCCGGGGGCGGCGACGATCATCGACCAGGTGCCGTTCGGCCGTGTCTACAAGGACGGCAAGCTGGTCGGCACCGACGAGGCGATGGGCATCAGGGACCGGCGCAAGCTGTCCTTCGCCGGCCATGTGGCGGTCAATGTCGTGCTCGACGACAAGTACGAACTGGCCGGCGATCCCGATCTCGTCGCCATCGGCGTGGCCGAGGCTGACGCCAGCGGGGAGACGCTGGAGGACATCATGCTCGATGCGGCAATCGGCGCGGTGGACTCCATACCCCGCCAGCGCCGAAAAGACCTCGACCTCGTGCAGGAATCCGTGCGCCGCGCCGTACGCGCCGCAGCCAACGAAAGCTGGGGCAAGAAGCCGCTGGTGACGGTGTTTGTGACGAGATAATTCGGCAGTCGGCAATAGGCAGTCGGCAGTCGGATGGAGTGGTAGGAGAGGAATTCGAAGGAAGGCGCGCAGCCCAGACCTTCAATTTCCGACTGCCGACTGCCTATTGCCGACTGCCATGGAAACAAGTGTCATGCTAGGCCGCCTCAACCATGTCGCCATCGCAGTGCCGGACCTTGCCGCCGCGGCGGCCACCTATCGCGATACGCTGGGCGCGCGGGTGAACCAGCCGCAGGCCCTGCCGGAGCACGGCGTGACCGTGGTGTTCATCGATCTCGGCAACACCAAGGTGGAACTGCTGGAGCCGCTGGGCGAAGGGTCTCCGATCGCCGCTTTCCTGCAAAAGAATCCGTCCGGCGGCATGCACCACATCTGCTACGAGGTGGACGACATCATCGCGGCCCGCGACAGGCTTCAGGCCGCCGGCGCACGCGTTCTCGGCGACGGCAACCCCAGGATCGGCGCCCACGGCAAGCCGGTGCTGTTCCTGCACCCGAAGGATTTCACCGGCACGCTGGTGGAACTGGAGCAGGCATGAGCTGGGTCTCGCTCATCGCTCTTTTCTTCGTGGTCTGGTGGACCGTGCTGTTCGCCATCCTGCCGTTCGGCCTGAAGACGCAGGACGACGACAGCGACGTCACCCTGGGGACGGTTTCCAGCGCGCCGCGCGGCCCCCACATGCTGCGCGCGGTCCTGTGGACGACGCTCGTAACCGTAATCCTGCTGGGGATATTCTACGGCCTGACCAAAGGGCTCGAGCTGGGCATCGACGACCTTCCGCACATCGTTCCGGATTTCGACTGAAGGATGTGTTGACGCGTCGTTCACATGAAAGTGGACCGCGTCATCCGTCTTCACGAAATCGCCGCGCAAATTCTTGATTGCCCAAAAAAAATGCAAGGCACTAAGCCTTGCAATTAAACGCGTTCCGATCTGTTTTCCGGTGTCCGGCGGCAGCGAAAAATCGCGCCTAGATCGCATCCTCCCAAGACTTTGACCGCGCAGGAAGGCAGATTGTAGTTCTGCCCTCTCAGTTATGGCTGGCACCCTATCCCAACCGGCAAGACGATGTCACGAAAAATTTTGCCCTGAAACATGCAATACTGTGCTGCATTGCACAATGGACGTGCAGCATTTGCACGCAAAACGCCCAGCATGAAAGTGCGGCCCGCAGGCGGAGCCACGGGCCCGGGTTTCCAATCCGCCACGAAATGGTTATGAAGCCGTGCAAGCAAAGCCTGCTTCGCACCGATTCCCGCACGTCCGCCCTCTCTCACGGAACACCTCATGCGTTTGTCGCGCTACTTCCTGCCCATCCTGAAAGAAAATCCGCGTGAAGCCGAGATCGTGTCGCACCGCCTGATGCTGCGGGCTGGCATGATCCGCCAGCAGGGGCAGGGCAGCTTTTCGTGGTTGCCGCTCGGCAAGCGCGTGCTCGACAAGGTGTGCCGCATCATCCGTGAGGAGCAGGACAGGGCCGGCGCGCTTGAAATCCTGATGCCGACGATCCAGTCGGCCGAACTGTGGCGCGAGAGCGGGCGCTATGACGACTACGGCAAGGAGATGCTGCGCATCAAGGATCGGCAGGAGCGCGAGATGCTCTACGGGCCGACCAACGAGGAGATGGTGACGGAGATCTTCCGTTCCTATGTCAAGTCTTACAAGGATTTGCCGCTCAATCTCTACCACATCCAGTGGAAATTCCGCGACGAGGTGCGGCCGCGCTTCGGCGTCATGCGTTCACGCGAGTTCCTGATGAAGGACGCCTACTCGTTCGACCTCGATTATGAGGGCGCCAAGGCGGCCTACAACCGCATGTTCGTCTCCTACCTGCGCACCTTCACGCGCATGGGATTGCAGGCGATCCCGATGCGGGCCGATACCGGGCCGATCGGCGGCGACCTGAGCCACGAATTCATTATTTTGGCGGATACCGGGGAAAGCCAGGTTTATTGCCACCGCGATTATCTTTCGCTGCCGGTGCCCGGCGCCGACACCGATTTCACCAACGACGCCGAGATCGCCAATATCGTCCAGACCTGGACGACGCCTTATGCTGCGACCGACGAGATGCATGACGAGGGCGGCTGGGAGAAAGTGCCCGACGCCGACAAGGTTTCGGCGCGGGGCATCGAGGTGGGTCACATCTTCCACTTCGGCGACAAATATTCGAAGCCGATGGGCGCCAAGGTGAACGGGCCGGACGGCAAGGAGCATTCCGTCTCCGGCGGCTCGTATGGCATCGGTCCGAGCCGGCTGGTCGCCGCCATCATCGAGGCCAGCCATGACGAGAACGGCATCATCTGGCCCGAAGCGGTGGCGCCTTTCGACGTGGTGATCATCAACATGAAGGCCGGCGATGCCGAATGCGACAAGGTGTGCGACCAGCTCTATGCCGCGCATCAGGCCGCCGGCCTCGACGTCCTCTATGACGACACGGACCAGCGCGCCGGCGGGAAGTTCGCCACCGCCGACCTGATCGGCGTGCCGTGGCAGGTCATTGTCGGGCCGCGGGGCGTCGCGGCAGGCGAGGTCGAAGTGAAGCGCCGCGCCACCGGCGAGCGCGACACCAAGAAGATCGAGACGCTGCTGGCGTCGCTCGGGCCGAAAGGATGAGCGCCGCCGCCGAAACGAAGGGGCCTGCCAAGCCGGCGGACGGCGCAGGCCCGTTCTCCGGCTTCGAGCGCATGGTGGCGTGGCGTTACCTGCGCTCGCGCCGCAAGGAGACGGTGATTTCCGTCATCGCCTCGATCTCGTTCCTCGGCATCATGCTGGGCGTGGCGACGCTGATCGTCGTCATGGCGGTGATGAACGGATTCCGCGCCGAACTTCTGACCCGCATCCTCGGCATCAACGGCCATCTGATCGTGACGCCGGTCGACCTGCCGCTGGAAGACTATGCCGCCGTGGCCGGACGCATCAACGGCGTGCCGGGCGTGAAATACGCCATTCCGCTGATCGACGGGCAGGTTCTGGCGCAGGGCAATGTGGGCGCCGGCACCGGCGCCCTGGTGCGCGGCATCCGCGGCGAAGACCTCGGCAAGATGACCATCGTCGCCAACAACATCAAGCAGGGCTCCATTGTCGGCTTCGACAGCGGCGAGGGTGTGGCGATCGGCCGCCGCATGGCCGACAATCTCGGTCTCGCGCTTGGCGATACGATCACGCTGGTCTCGCCCGACGGCGACGTGACGCCGCTCGGCACGACGCCGCGGCTGAAGGGCTATCCCGTCTCGGCGATCTTCGAGGTGGGCATGTCCGAATATGACAGTTCCATCGTCTACATGCCGTTTTCGGAAGCGCAGCTCTATTTCAACATGGAGGGCCGGGCGCAGACCATCGAGGTCTATGTCGACAACCCGGACAATGTCGATGCGCTCAGACCGAAGATCGAGGAAGCGGCGCAGCGGCAGGTCTACCTGACCGACTGGCGGCAGCGGAACCAGACGTTCTTCTCGGCGCTGCAGGTGGAGCGCAACGTGATGTTCATGATCCTGACGCTGATCGTGCTGGTGGCGGCGCTGAACATCATCTCCGGCCTCGTCATGCTGGTGAAGGACAAGGGCCACGACATCGCCATCCTGCGCACGATGGGCGCGACGCGCGGTGCGATCCTGCGCATCTTCCTGATGACGGGCGCGGCCATCGGCGTGGTCGGCACCTTCGCCGGCGTCATCCTCGGCATACTGATCTGCCTGAACATCGAGCGCATCCGCGAATTCTTCTCGTGGATTTCGGGCACGGTGCTGTTCAACCCCGAGCTTTATTTCCTCAGCCAGTTGCCTGCGAAGATGGACCTCAGCGAGACGTTCTCGGTCGTCGCCATGGCGCTGGTGCTGTCTTTCCTCGCCACGCTGTTTCCGGCCTGGCGGGCAGCGCGGCTCGATCCGGTCGAAGCGTTGAGGTACGAGTGATGGCCGCAGCCATTATCGAACTGAAGGGTGTCGAGCGGCATTACGAGCAGGGCGAGCGCAAGCTCACCATCCTGAACGGCGCGGATTTCGCGCTGAGGCGGGGCGAGATGGTGGCGCTGGTGGCGCCGTCCGGCACCGGCAAGTCCACCCTGCTGCACACGGCGGGCCTGCTGGAGCGGCCCGATGCCGGCGACGTCATCCTCGCCGGGCGCGCCTGCGGGCGGCTTTCCGACGAGGAACGCACGGCGATCCGCCGCAACGATGTCGGCTTCGTCTACCAGTTCCATCATCTGCTGCCGGAGTTCTCGGCGCTCGAGAACATCATGATGCCGCAGCTCATCAAGGGGCTGCCGCATGGCGAGGCGGCGCAGCGCGCGGCACAGTTGCTCGATTACATGCAGATCGGCAAGCGGGCGCAGCACCGCCCCTCCGAGCTTTCCGGCGGCGAGCAGCAGCGCGTGGCGATCGCCCGCGCCGTCGCCAACGCGCCGCTGGTGCTGTTGGCCGACGAGCCAACCGGCAATCTCGATCCGGTCACCGCTTCCTATGTGTTCGAGGCGCTGGAAGCGCTGGTGCGACAATCCGGCCTTGCGGCGCTCATCGCCACGCATAACCACGAATTGGCCGCGCGCATGGACCGCAGGGTGACGCTCTCGGAAGGCAAGGTCGTTCCGCTGTAGGCGGCTTGCCGCCCTTCCTGCTGCCGTTATCCAAAGCGTCCCGCCGCGATGGCCCGTCTGGGTTTGAAGCGGACACTCCTATGGACCTGGCCGGTGACCGTGATGTGCGACCCTTCGTGGCCGGTTCGCTGACGGATACGTTCGTCGAGATTCCACTGATCGTTAAAATTAGGCGCGTCGTACTGCACGCCGTTCATGCTTCGCTAACCCTTACGGCAGGAGCCGGCAGGAGCGGCCACGTTCGCGCGCCAGACCGTTTGACAATTTGAACAAAATGAGAACAAATAAGATACAAATTAAAAACAGGAGAGAGTTATGACCGATTTCGTTCAGGACGTGGCCTCGCTGGTGTGCATGAGTGCCTTCCTCGTTTCCGTGGCCGTATGGATTGGCGCGCTGTGAGTTTGACCTTGGCTCGTCCAGTGCATGGAAGAGCCGACAGAAAATCAGCCGGCCTTGCGGGCCGGCTGTGATGCAACCACGCCGTTGAGATGGGTGTCGCCAGCGTCGGTGGCCGCAGGGCCGCCGGTGAAGGGAAGGGCGGTGATGGCGGCGGTTGGCCCGAAAGTCTGCTCGAAGGCTGCCTTCAGCGCCAGGTCGAGATCGGCCATGGTGACGGGCAGGCCAAGGTCGACCAGACTGGTGACGCCGTGTTCCTGCACGCCGCAGGGCACGATGCCGCCGAAATGATCGAGTTCCGGTTCGACATTGATGGCGATGCCGTGGAAGGAGACCCAGCGCCGCAGGCGGATGCCGATGGCGGCGATCTTGTCTTCGGCCGGCGTGCCATCGGGCAGGGCTGGGCGGTCCGGCCGGACCACCCAGACGCCGACACGATCCTCGCGCCGCTCGCCGCGCACGTTGAAGGCGGCCAGCGTATCGATGATCCATTGTTCCAGCGCGGCCACGAAGGCGCGGACATCCTCGCGGCGGCGTTTCAGGTCGAGCATGGCATAGGCGACGCGCTGGCCGGGGCCGTGATAGGTGTAGCTGCCGCCGCGGCCGGCGGCGAAAACCGGGAACCGTTCGGGATCGACCAGATCCGAGGGCTGGGCGCTGGTGCCCGCGGTGTAGAGCGGCGGATGCTCGACCAGCCAGATCATCTCGCCGGCGCCGCCGTTGCGGATGGCCTCGGCGCGCGCCTCCATGAAAGCGACGGCGTCCTCGTAAGCGGTCAGGCCGGGCTCGACGCGCCATTCGACCGGGGCCGATCCCGGAGAAGGCAGGAAGGACGTGGCGATCAGGCTGCGTTCGGGCATATCAGGTCTCGTTACGATCTCTGATATGGCGGCAATCGCTGCAAACGTCCAGTGCGGGCGATATAATCGGCTTGCGCAGCCAGGAGGCCGGCAGCTTGCGGCCATACAGGCCGCAATGCGGGTTGGACCGCGAGACGTCGGCGCTGCTCAGCGACGCCGATTTCTTGCACGGCGTCCTTCCTCCACGCCTATGCGCCAGGCGGTACGCTTGAGCCATTCGTTCGCCCTGGCTTTTCCGTACATGCGCACCCGCCGCCGGTATTCCGGTTCGATCTGCCGCATGAGTTGCTGCCGCCGTTGTGGCGAAATCCTGGGTTGCGCGGTTTTCTGCCGGTTGCTCCGCTGACTCTGCTGATGCTGCCGCAGATTGTTGTAGCGCTGGGATTCGAGATTGGGCGTCAGCCAATCCATCTGCGCTTGCGCCGGGGCAATGCCCATTTCAGGCCAGAGTCCGAGGACAGCCAGCAATCCGGCGAGCAGCATGGATGCGCGCTTCATCTGCACCTCCAAATATCCCGCCTTTCGCAGGTAACCAGAAATGCCGGAAAGCGACAAGCCAAGGTCCACCGATGGGGAGCGGTGATGAGGGAAACGCCTTTAAACAGAAATGAAAACAGAGAGTTGCGTTCTCTCTTTCAGGAATGGTGCGGTCGAGAAGACTCGAACTTCCACGGGTTGCCCCACAGCGACCTCAACGCTGCGCGTCTACCAATTCCGCCACGACCGCACGTGGTAGAGCCGAACAAGCCGGCCCGCGGCGTGTAGCAAATCGTTTCCAGCGAAACAAGTGCGCATTCGGCAATATTCGCCAGTCCTTCGGAAAGATCGCGATGCGAATTGGCGGCGGCCATCTCCATAGAAAAAGCCGATTTGCCAGCGCAGGTGCGCAGGCAACGGGGCAGGGCGCATTTCGTTTGATATTCCCGTGCGTTGCGCGCTAGACCTGACATCGATCCAGGCAGGGATTCCGGCAGCGGGAGAAGCCGATGGAAGGCCCAGAAGAACACAAGGCAGAGCTTCCCGCCGCCGAGGGCGCGAATGCCGACATCTATGGCGAGGACGGCGCCATCCGCGCCTCCTACCTTGCCCATATCGGCGCCGCGATCGCCGACCGCGACACGCTGACGCTGAAGCAGAATGTCGGCGACCTGCACCAGTCGGAACTGGGCGACCTCTTGGAAGCGCTGCTGCCGGAACAGCGGCGCGCGCTGGTCGGGCTGCTGGGTTCCGACTTCGACTTCTCGTCCCTGACCGAGGTGGACGAGGCGATCCGTATGGACATCGTCGACAATCTGCCGAACGCGCAGATCGCGCAGGCGGTGCAGGAACTGGATTCCGACGACGCGGTCTACATTCTGGAAGACCTCGACCAGGAAGACCAGGACGAGATTCTGTCGCAACTTCCGTTCACCGAGCGGATCAGGCTGCGGCGTTCGCTCGACTATCCGGAAGAGACGGCCGGACGGCGCATGCAGACCGAGTTCGTCGCCGTTCCGCCCTTCTGGACCATCGGGCAGACCATCGACTACATGCGCGAGGACAACAACCTTCCCGAGCGGTTCAGCCAGATTTTCGTCATCGACCCGACCTTCAAGCTGCTCGGCGCCATCGACCTCGACCAGATCCTGCGCACCAAGCGCGCGGTGAAGGTCGAGGAGGTCATGCATGAGACCCGCCACGCCATCCCGGCGACGATGGACCAGGAAGAGGCGGCGCGCGAGTTCGAGCAATACGACCTGCTTTCCGCGGCCGTCGTCGACGAGAACGAGCGGCTGGTCGGCGTGCTGACCATCGACGACGTGGTCGACGTCATCCAGCAGGAAGCCGAGGAAGACCTGCTGCGCATGGGCGGCGTCGGCGACGAGGAACTGTCGGACTCGGTGCTTTCCACCTCGCGCTCGCGCGTGCCCTGGCTGCTGGTCAATCTGCTGACGGCCTTTCTCGCGGCCTCGGTCATCGGGCTGTTCGACAACACCATCCAGCACATCGTCGCGCTGGCGGTGCTGATGCCGATCGTGGCGGGCATGGGCGGCAATGCCGGCTCGCAGACGATGACGGTTACGGTGCGGGCGCTGGCGACGAAAGACCTCGATATCTACAACGCCTGGCGCGTCATCCGGCGCGAGGTCGGCGTCGGTTTCATCAACGGCGCCATCTTCGCGGTGCTGATCGGCATGGTGGCGGGCGTGTGGTTCCAGGACCACAATCTGGGCGGCATCATCGCGGCGGCGATGATCATCAACATGTTCGCCGCGGCGCTTGCCGGCATCCTCATTCCCCTGACGCTGGACCGGCTGCACATCGACCCGGCGGTAGCTTCGGCCGTGTTCGTGACGACGGTGACCGACGTCGTCGGCTTCTTCGCCTTCCTCGGGCTGGCGACGTGGTGGTTCGGCTTCGCGTGATATTCAGGTGAAGTTGGCCTGCAAACGGCGCTTTTCTGCGCCTCCGGTACTCACGTACCAAAAGTACGCTCCGTTCCGGTTCTCGAATATCACCATTTCCGGCTCAACCTGACCCGAATATAAACGCCGGCGACATCCGGAAGCGGGCCGAATTGACTTTTACGTAAATGCCGTGTCAAAGCTTTCTGCTCGGTCAAGGTACGACTGTTTCAACCGTGCGGGGAGCGATGCGCGAATATTACTCGATCACGGAACTGACGCGCGAGTTCGACATCTCCACACGCACGCTGCGCTTCTACGAGGACGAGGGGCTGGTGCAGCCGGTGCGCCGCGGGCGCACGCGCCTGTTTCGCCCTTCCGACAGGCACCTGATCCGGCAGATCTTGCGCGGAAAACGTCTCGGCTTCTCGATCAACGAGATTCGCGAAATCATCCAGATGTATCGCGAGCCGCCCGGCGAGGTCGGTCAGCTCAAGCTGATGATCAAGCGCATCGAGGAAAAGCGCGAGGACCTTCGGCAGAAGCGGCGCGACCTGGAAGAGACGCTGGCCGAACTCGACCAGGCGGAAGAATCCTGCGTGGAACGCCTGGCGGAGCTCGGCGTCAACACCTGAGGGCGTAGCGGCAGAACGTCGGTGAGATGAGTGAGCCGCCACCTTCGTCATCCCGGAAGCCGTAGCAAAGCGGAGGCTATCCGGGACCCATTGAGTGGCGCGGCCGGGTTCAAGGTTCGCGCAGCGATTCTGAAATGCGCCAAGGCAAGGACCGGGCAGCGCCCCACGATCCTCCGGCCAATGGGTCCCGGATAGCCTCACTCTGCTTCGCCCCGCTCGGCTTCCGGGATGACGAGGATGTGCAAATTACGTGATTCGCCTACGGGTGATGGTGCTACTGGCGTGGCCGGGATGACGCCGGACCAATCCGTCAAATCCAGCGTCTGACCCGTTTGGCATAGTCGCGGTAGCGCTTGCCGAACTTGGCCGCCAACAGCTTTTCCTCCGGCGCGATGGCCAGCCTGGCTGTCGCGAAAGCGGCGACGAAGGCCAGCGCGATCAGCCACAGATTGCCGGCGATCAAACCGACGCCGATCAGCAGAAGCGTGTTGCCGAGATAGATGGGGTTGCGGCTGACGGCAAAGGCGCCGGTCGTCACCAGATGCTCGGGCGCGCGGGTAGGGTTCACGGGCGTCTTCGCCTTCATCAGCGTGCGCACGCCGCCGATCCAAAGCGCTGCGACGGCGAAAAGCACGAGCCAGCCGATGCCGAACAGGATCGAGCCGAGCAGATAGTCGCTGGAGAAATCCCGGAACCACGGCGCCGGATAGAACAGGCCGAGCAGGATGCCCGCCACAAGGGCGGCGAGATAGATCAGCGGCGGCCAGGGGATGCGGACAGGGTGCGGTTCGACCGTCGTCATTGCAACTGCTCCTCCTCGATCCCGCCGCTGTCGGTTGTCGCCGTGCAGGTGGCGGCCAGATCGCCGATATGCGTCTGGAACTCGGCCGTCTGGTCGCCGTTGAACAGGCGGTCCAGGCTGCCTTCGCCTTCGATGGCTTCCAGCATGCAGCCACAATAGCGGGCGCAGAACTGCGTGTCGCGGGTTTCGGCGCAGGCAGCCTCGCAGGATTTCTGGAAGCCGACCTGCGGCGTATCCTGCTGCGGCGGAACGATCTGCGCGAACAGCCAGACGCAGGCGATCAATACCGGCTGATGAATGAGATAGAAGGCGAGGCTGTGCTGCCCCGCCCATGCCAGTAGGCCGCTGGCGCGGCCGCCGCCCTGAAAACGACGCAGCCAGTCGAAGAATCCGAGGCCGGCGGCGAGTTTGGCGGCGCCGAGGCCGATCAGGACAGCGCCGAACCACGGGAAAAGCGGCACGAAGTCGTTGGATCGCGGCTTGATGGTCGACAGGCCGGTCCACCACAGCCAGGGATGGTCGAAGATCGGCGAACGCAAATAGAGGGGCGCGGCGATGACGGCGGCGGCCACCGCCAGCGTCAACAGCCCCGGCAGGCGCACAAAGGCGAGGCCGAGCAGGCTGGCCAGCGCGATCTGGTGCAGGATGCCGAAGAAGATGAAGCTGCCGGGCGTGGCGAACCATGTCACCGCCGAGATGGCGAGCGCGGCGACAACCACCATGGCGAGGCGCTTCCAGAAGCCTGGCCAGCGGATCTGCCGGCCATGGGCGAGAAACAGACTGACGCCGACGAGAAACAGGAAGCTGGAAGCGATGCAGCGCGCGTAAATCTTCCAGCCGCCGAAGGCGGTCAGGCCAGGATCGGCATAGCCGAAGAATTCTAGGTCCCAGGTGAAGTGGTAGCTCGCCATGGCAAGCAGGGCCAGGCCGCGCGCCACGTCGATGGCGACGATACGGCCGCCCCGACTTCGATGCTGATCGGTGTCTGCTGCGCTCATCGGCTCCTGGAATCCGTTCATCGACGACGATGACTAACACGACTGGAGATGGTTCGCAGCGTCTCGTTCGTTGCCTGACATCGGGGGCCAGCGCGACATGCCGTCAACTGGCGATTGGGCCAGCGCCGGGAAGCGTTTGGTCGGCTTCGCTTTTCGATGGAAGCATGTCGGTTTCCTGCTACCGACTCAGGCGACCGCAACGTCAATTTGCCGGTGCAATTCCGGCGCGGAGACGTCATGTCCACCCATGTCCGCCACCCGATCTGGCTTCCGGCCGTTCGTCCGGCGGGCGCGCGCACTTTCGCGTCGCTCTATGCACTGGAATCCTGCGCGCGGGCGCTGATTTCCAGCGTCATACCGATCCAGGCCTACGATATTCTGCACAGCGAGCAGAAGGTATCGATTCTCTACACGGTCGTCTCGCTGCTCGGTCTATCGGCGACGCTGTTCATGCCCACCTTCATCCACCGTTTCGCACGCCGCTGGGTCTATACGGCTGGCGCCTGCCTGCTGGCGGTGGGGTCGCTGGCGATGGCGGCCAACATCCTGCCAGGACAGTTGTTCGGAATGCTGTGCCGCGTCATGGGCGCGAGCGCGCTGTCGATCACGCTTAACCTCTACATCATGGATCACATCCGCAAGTCGGATTTGATGCAGGCGGAATCGTTGCGCATGGCGCTGTCGACCTTCGCCTGGACCTGCGGTCCGACGCTCGGCATCCTCCTCTACACAAGCTACGGCATTTACGCCGCCCATGGCATCGTCGCCGTGCTCTCGATGCTTCTACTCGCGCTGTTCTGGTACTACAGGATGAGCGACAACACGATGATCGCGCCGGGCAAGAGCCGTCCGGTCAATCCGCTTGCCAATATCGGCCGTTTCGTCGGCCAGCCGCGGCTGCGGCTGGCCTGGATCGTCGCGTTCGGGCGGTCGTGTTTCTGGACCACCTTCTTCGTCTACGGGCCGCTCCTGATGGTGGTCACAGGGCAGGGCAAGCTGGCCGGCGGGCTGCTGGTCTCGGCCGGCAACGCGCTTTTGTTCCTGGCGATTTTCTGGGGTCGGGCGGGCAAGCGATTCGGGGCACGGCGCATCATTTCCTTGTCGTTCCTCGGTATGGCCATTTTGCTCTATCTGGCCGGAGCCGTCGGGCAGGCTGCGCCGCTTCTCACCGGCGCGCTGCTTCTGGGCGGAGCTGTGTTCACCGTTGCCATCGATGCCGTCGGCTCGACCGTGTTCCTGCGCGCCGTGCGCTCCTTCGAGCGGCCGCAGATGGCGGCCGTCTACAGGACCTATCTCGACTTCTCCGAACTGACGCCGCCGCTCGTCTATGCTGTCATGCTGGCATTTTTCGGCCTTGGCTCCGTCTTCGCCACGCTCGGCTGCCTGATGCTGCTATGCGCGGCGATTTCCTGGCGCTACCTGCCGAAATCCCTGTAGAGGCTGCGAAAAACGACACCGTAATTTGGTTTGCCGTGGCCTGCTTTTCTTCCTATACTCACCGGGTCGTCGGTTCCGCGAGGAACCAAGAGGGAATACGGTGCGGGCGAAAGCCCAAAGCCGTGGCTGCCCCCGCAACTGTGTGCGGTAGTCCTCTCCGAAAACCACTGGGCTGAAGCCCGGGAAGGCGGAGGAGGGCGCTGATCCGCGAGCCAGGAGACCTGCCGGCGACGCGAAAGTGGCTCAACGACCCCTCGGGTGGAGGGGGAAAGGACATTGAAATGACGACGGCTACCGCTTCCCTCGGCGCATCGGTTTCGGCCCAATCCCGTTACATGCAGCTCGCAATGGCCGCGCTTCTGGGCGTGTTCATTCTCGGCTTTGTCGGTTTCTCGCACATTGAGGCGGTGCACAACGCCGCGCACGACAATCGCCATTCCATGGCGTTTCCCTGCCACTGACGGGTATTTGACATCATGACATTGTTTCGCAACGTCGTCTTCGTGGCGGCGATCGCTGGGCTCGTGGCCGGAATCGCGCTGGCCTGCATGCAGGCCTATGCAACCGTTCCGCTGATCCTGCAGGCGGAAGTCTATGAAAGCGCCGGCGGCGGGCACGACCACGGCGCCGCCAGCGCTGCGACCGCCACGCCGGCGGCTCCCGCCG
>CBFGLW010000060.1:0-17104 GCA_965649745.1 uncultured Mesorhizobium sp.
AGCGCCTGCTCGACACCTGGCTGGCGCCGCTGCGCGAACTGGACGATATCGGCGATCCGATGACGGAGCTGCGCAGTTACATCAGGCGCAAGCTGGAAATGGCGCGGGATTTTCCGCGCGAGAGCCGGCTGTTCGCCAACGAGATACTGCAGGGCGCGCCGCGCATCATGCCGCTGATCGAGGGCGAGTTGAAAACACTGGTCGACGACAAGGTCGCCGTCATCCGGGGCTGGATGCGCGCCGGCAGGATCGTCCGTACCGACCCCTACCACCTGATCTTCTCGATCTGGGCGACCACCCAGCACTATGCCGATTTCGACGTGCAGGTGCGCGCCGTGCTCGGGCCGGACCGCGGCAGCGACGGTCGCTTCGAGGATGCGGCGCGCTTTCTGGAACAGCTTTTTCTGGAAGGACTGAGGCCCAAACCCGAATAGATGCGCGATGGAGGAGATGGCAGCAGGCAGGGCCATCGCGTGTTGACAAGCATTCCGCCCCTGCAACATGCTGCCGGTTTAGCAAAGGGAGACCTATCCATGACTTTCTCAATCACCCGCCGCGCCTTCTCCGCCGGCGTCGGAGCCATGGCGCTGGTCGCGGGCACGGGCGCAAGCTGGGCGCAACAGGCATTCTTCCGTATCGGAACCGGAGGAACCGCGGGCACGTACTATCCGGTTGGAGGCCTCATCGCCAACGCGATCTCGGCAAACAGCGGCAATGGCGTCGAGGGACTGGTGGCCAGCGCCGTCGCCTCGAACGGATCGGTGGCCAACATCAGCGCCATCCAGTCAGGCGCTTCGGAATCCGGCTTCACCCAGTCGGACGTGGCCTACTGGGCCTATTCCGGCACCGGCCTTTACGAAGGCAAGGGCAAGGTCGAGGATCTGCGCCTCATCGCCACGCTCTATCCCGAAACGATCCATCTCGTCGCCCGCGCCGATGCCGGCATCAAGTCGGTCGCCGACCTGAAGGGCAAGCGCGTTTCGATGGACGAGCCCGGCTCCGGAACCATCGTCGATGCCCGCCTCGTCCTTTCCGCCTACGGCATCACCGAAAAGGACATCCACCCGGAATACCTGAAGCCCGGCCCCGCCGGCGAAAGGCTGCAGGACGGCGCGCTCGACGCTTACTTCTTCGTCGGCGGCTATCCGACCGGCGCCATCGTCGAACTGGCCGCGACCAACAACATCACGCTGGTGCCGATCACCGGGCCGGAGGCGGACAAGCTGCTTTCCGAGCAGAAGTTCTTCTCCGCCGACACGGTCCCGGCCAACACCTACAAGAACGTCGGCGAAACCAAGACGATCTCGGTTGCGGCGCAGTGGGTGACCAGCGCCAAGCAGCCTGACGACCTGATCTACAACATCGTCAAGGCGCTCTATAACGAAGCCAACCAGAAGGCGCTGCAGGCGGGCCATGCAAAGGGCAAGCTGATCACGTTGGAAAATGCCACCACCAGCGCGGGTATTCCCTTCCATCCCGGCGCTGAACGCTACTACAAGGAAGCCGGCGCGCTGAAATAGGATATCGCCTGCCAAGCGTTGAAAAAACAATGAGGCGGAAGGCAAACCTTCCGCCTCAGTCATAAAGGGGAGCGGCTGCCGCGATGAGCGATCAACAAGACCAGAAAATTCGCCTTGAAGCGCTGGATATCGATGAAGAAAAAGCGCGCGAGCTGGAAGAGAAGTTCGATTCCGAAATCAGGTTCCGCGACCTGACGCCGACGGCGGGGTATCTCGTAGGCTTCCTGCTGGTCGCCCTTTCCATCTTCCACTACTACACCGCCGGCTTCGGTCTCCTGCAGGAGATGATCCATCGCGGCATTCACCTCTCGATGGTGCTGGCGCTTGTCTTCCTGGTCTTCCCCTTCATGAAGACGGGTTATGACAAGACGCCGAAATCGACGCTGATGAGTCCGCTCGGCATTCCGTTTTACGACTGGCTTCTCGCCATCGGCGCGGTTGTCGCGGTCCTGCACGTGCCTCTTATCCCGCTCGATGACCTCGCCTTCCGCGTCGGCAATCCGACGACGCTGGACGTCGGTCTCGGACTGTTGCTGATCGTGCTCCTTCTGGAAGCGACGCGACGCTCTGTCGGCATACCGCTGCCGATCATCGCCATTGTCTTCATGCTCTATGCGCTGTTCGGCCAATGGATGCCGAGCATCCTGCTCCATCCCGGCAACAGCGTCTCGCAGATGGTCAACCATCTCTACCTGACGACGCAGGGCATCTACGGCATCGCGCTGGGCGTCGTGGCTACCTATGTCTTCCACTTCGTCCTGTTCGGCGTCTTCGCCAACCGCATCGGCCTTGGCCAGCTCTTCCTCGATTGCGCCGCCTGGGTCGCGGGCCGCTTCGCCGGCGGTCCGGCCAAGGTTTCGATCTTCGGCTCGGCGCTGTTCGGCATGATCTCGGGGTCGTCGGTGGCCAACACCGTCACCGTCGGCTCGCTGACCATCCCTGCCATGATCAAGCTCGGCTACAAGCGCAATTTCGCCGCCGCCGTCGAAGCCGCCTCCTCCACCGGCGGCCAGGTGACGCCGCCGATCATGGGCGCCGCCGCCTTCCTGATGATCGAGTTCCTCGAACTGCCCTACACCACGATCATCGTCGCGGCGATCATCCCGGCCTTCATGCACTTCTTCGGCGTGCTGATGCAGGTGCATTTCGAGGCCAAGCGCACCGGCCTGCGCGGCCTGCGGCCCGATGAGATGCCCGACATCAAGGAAGCACTGAAAAGGGACTGGCCCACCATCATACCGCTGATCGTGCTGATCGGCGTCCTTCTGTCCGGCTATACGCCATACCTGGCCGCTTTCTGGGGCATAACGCTCTGCGTTGTGGTCGGCCTGCTCAATCCCAGGCGGCGCATGTCCGTAGCCGATATCGTCATATGCCTGCGCGACGGAGCCAAATACGCGCTCGCCGTCGGCGCGGCGGCCGCGACCGTCGGCATCGTCGTCGGCATCGTCACGCTGACCGGCGTCGGCTTCAAGCTATCCTACATCGTCACCTCGACGGCGGCGACGCTCGCCACGCAATTCGGCGATATCCTGCCGGCTGCAATCGTCGCGCCGACGACGCTGACCCTGCTGTTCACGCTGATCATGACCGGCGCCGTCTGCATCCTGATGGGCTGCGGCATCCCGACCACCGCGAACTACATCATCATGGTCACGATCGCGGCACCGGCCCTCGTCCTGCTCGGCACCGAACCGATCGTCGCGCACTTCTTCGTCTTCTATTACGGATTGCTGGCAGACATCACGCCGCCGGTGGCGCTGGCCGCCTATGCGGCCGCCGGCATGGCCGGCGCGGACCCGTTCAAGACCGGCAACACCGCCTTCCGTCTGGGTCTCGGCAAGGCGCTGGTGCCGTTCGTCTTCGTCTTCTCGCCGTCGCTTCTGTTGGTGACGAAGGACTTCAACTGGCCGGACTTCTTCCTCGCCTTCTTCGGCTGCGCCTTCGGCATAACCTGCCTGGGCGCCGCGCTGTCGCGCTTCATGCTGGTGCGAACGAAGCCTTGGGAGAATGTGCTGCTGGTGCTCGCCGCTTTCCTGATGGTGGCGCCGGAGCTTTATTCCACCTTGATCGGTATAGCGCTGACCGTGCCTGTGCTGATCCGCCAGTTTGTCGAAAGCAGACGACCGGAAGCGATTGCCTAGGTTGTGAAATTTTCGAAATCCGTGCCGGCAGCCACCGGCACGGAGAACCATTCGGAAGGATCACGCGGCCCTGGCCGTCTCCACCGGATGGATGGCGTGGAAGGGCACGCACAGCCGGTTCCAGACATTGATCATACTGATCGCTACGCTGAGCTTGACCAGCTCCTCTTCCGAAAAGTGCTTCAGCGTCGCCTCGTAGAGCGCGTCCGGCACGCCGGCGTCGGAGATCAGCGTCACCGCCTCGGTGTAGGCCAGCGCGGCGCGCTCCCGCTCCGAGAACAGCGGCGATTCCTTCCACGCGGAAACCATGATCACGCGCTGCAATGTGTCGCCATCGGCGAGCGCCTCCTTGCTGTGCATGTCGACGCAGAAGGAACAGCCGTTGATCTGCGAGGCGCGCAGCTTGACCAGATGCAGCAGGCTCTTTTCCAAACCGCTGTTTTCGACCGCTTCGTTGAGCGCGCGCACCTGCTTCATCAGCTCGGGCGCCTTGGCGAAGAATTGCAATCTCTGTTTCATCGTCTTTCCTTTCCTACAGTTTTGGCGATTGGGGCTTCTGCGGCCGCTGATGGCGCGCGACGAAGGCGCAGCCGGCGGCGACCGAGCGCGGATCGGCGTCGGTCATGAATTCATGAACGATTTCGGAGAGCCTCTCACCGGCAAGCGCGGCGCGGTAGGCCTTCTCGGCGCGCAGCATGGCGGCGTTGATGCCGCAAGGCTTCACATAGGCCGAGGCCGGCAGCTTCACCGGACCGTTGCGGCGGATATCGCCGCAGCGGAAAGCCGGCTGCGGCCCCTCCACCGCCAGCACGATGTCGAGCAGCGAGATCGCCTCCGCCGGCCGCGCCAGCCGATAGCCGCCCGCCGGCCCGGGAACGGATTCGAGGATACGCGCCGCCGTCAGCGCATTGAGATGCTTGAGCAGATAGCTCGGCGACAGGCCGAACTGCTCGGCAAGCGCGGCGCCAGGGATGGTCGCCCCGCCTTCGACGCCGGCAAGCGTTGCCGCGCAGTGGATGGCCGCTTCGACGCCCTCGCTCAGTTTCATCGCATCTGCCCCTTAATCATAGATTTATATTATCGTGGATAAATTTTATCGTCAATATGGACCAGAAAAAACTCCTGCCCCACAGACGAAACCGCCGATACGCAACGCGGCGGTTTCGTCTGCTTCGGGAGGAGCCTATTCCGCCGCCACCTTGGCCATCGGATTGTTCGGATGCGTCGTCCAGTTCGCGTAAATGGGCGAAACCGGCTTGCCGGTGCGCTGGTCCATCACGCCGGGCGCCAGCGGCTCCATGGTGATGCAGCCTTCGACCGGGCAGACATTGACGCACAGATTGCAGCCGACGCACTCGTCTTCCATCACCTCGAAATGCCGCACGCCGTCGACCATCGAGGTGATGGCCTGGTGCGAGGTGTCCTCGCAGGCGATATGGCAGCGGCCGCATTTGATGCAGGCGTCCTGGTCGATATGCGCCTTCGCCACGTAATTGAGGTTGAGATACTGCCAGTCGGTGACATTGGGCGTCGCCCGGCCGATGATGTCGGAGAGCGAACGATGACCCCTCTCGTCCATCCAGGCCTCCAGCCCGGAAATCATCTCCTGCACGATCTTGAAGCCGTAGGTCATGGCAGCGGTGCACACCTGCACGTTGCCGGCGCCGAGCGCCAGGAACTCGGCGGCGTCGCGCCAGGTGGTGATGCCGCCGATGCCTGAAATCGGCAGGCCGCGCGTTTCCGGATCGCGGGCGATCTCGGCAACCATGTTCATGGCGATCGGCTTGACCGCCGGGCCGCAATAGCCGCCATGCGTGCCCTTGCCGTCGATCATCGGCTCCGGCGAGAAGGAATCCAGATTGACACCGGTGATCGAGTTGATCGTGTTGATCAGCGACACCGCGTCCGTTCCGCCGGCCTTGGCGGCCCGCGCCGGCTTGCGGATATCGGTGATGTTCGGCGTCAGCTTGGTGATGACCGGCATGCGCGTATACTGCTTGCACCAGCGCACCACCATTTCGATATATTCCGGCACCTGGCCGACGGCGGCGCCCATGCCGCGCTCCGACATGCCGTGCGGACAGCCGAAATTCAGCTCAATGCCGTCGGCCCCGGTCTCCTCCACCAGCGGCAGGATCGCCTTCCAGCTTTCCTCGACGCACGGCACCATGATCGAGGCGACCAGCGCCCGGTCCGGCCATTCCATCTTGACCTGCTTCATCTCGCGCAGGTTCGTCTGCAGGTCGCGGTCGGTAATGAGTTCGATGTTGTTGAGGCCGAGCAGCCTTCGGTCGGCGCCCCAGATGGCGCCGTAGCGCGGACCGTTGACGTTGACGACGGGCGGGCCTTCCTCGCCCAGCGTCTTCCACACCACGCCGCCCCAGCCGGCCTTGAAGGCGCGCACGACATTGTAGGCCTTGTCGGTCGGCGGCGCCGAGGCGAGCCAGAACGGATTGGGCGATTTGATGCCGACGAAATCGTTGCTTATGTCAGCCATGGGTTTAGCTCCGGAGTTGGAGATTTCCTACTGCAAGGGTATATTCTGTAAGCTGGTCGCTACAATATGAGATCGCCCGCAATGGCAACCGAACGACGCTACACGATCCATCTGCTCCCCGAACTCGAAGGCGGCTTTACCGTGCGCGTTCCGGCTTTGCCCCCGGTCGTCACTTATGGAGAGACCTACGAGGAAGCGCTGGCCAATGCACGCGAAGCAATCGAAGCTGTTCTTGATATCTACAAGCAGGACGGAATCGAAATTCCTCCGGACATAGAGACCCGCATCGACACGCTTACGATTGCGGCGTGACGAATGAATCCGCGACGGCTGCCTGTCGTCAGCGGCAAAGACGTGGTCCGCGCCCTGCGCAAAGCTGGCTTTGACCTTCGCCATGTCCGTGGCAGTCATCATGTAATGACCCATCCTGGCCCGCCTCGGAGGATGGTTTCCATTCCAGTCCATGGCGGCAGACAAATTCCCATTAGCACCTTGTCGCGATCCTCGAAGAAGCAGGCTTATCCGCTGAGGCTTTCATCAGTTTGCTTTGACTTTTCTACCCCATCAACGCCCGATGGATGCTCTCGGCCGCGTCGCGGCCGGCGGCGACAGCCGAGACGGTCAGGTCTTCGCGGCCATCGACGACGCAGTCGCCTCCCGCCCAGACCTTCGCCATGGAGGTGCGACCCTCGGCGTCGACCTTGATGCGGCCGTTCTCCAGTTCGATCGTAGCGCCGCTGCCGTTGAGCGCGGCGGGCGCGAAGGACTGGCCGATCGCCTTGAATACCTGGTCCGCCGCGAGCGTGATCGTCTCGCCTGTACCCATCAGACGGTCGCCGTCGAGCGCGGTGTACTCCAACTCGATGCCGGAAACCTTGCCGCCCTCAGCGATGACGCGCTTCGGCCGCAACCAGTGGCGGATGGTGACGCCGTTAGCGGCGGCCAGATCCTGCTCGAACTCGGAGGCGTTCATGTGCTCCTGGCCGCGCCGGTAGCAGATGGTTACCTCCTCGGCGCCGAGCAGCTTCGACTGCACGGCCGCGTCGATGGCGGTCATGCCGCCGCCGATCACGACGACACGCCGGCCGACCGGCAGTGAACCGAGATCGCTCGACTGGCGAAGCTCGGCGATGAAATTCACCGCGTCGACGACGCCGTCGGCATCCTCGCCATCGGCCCGCAGCGCATTGACGCCGCCGAGACCCATGCCGAGGAACACGGCGTCATAATCCTTCACCAGATCGGCAAGCTGGTAGTCACGGCCGAGCGCCTTGCCGTTCCGGATGTCGATGCCGCCGATGCCGGTGACATAATCGACTTCCGCCTGGGCGAAATCGTCGACGCTTTTGTAGGCGGCGATGCCGTATTCGTTGAGGCCGCCGGCCTTCGGCTTCGCTTCCAGCACGGTGACCTCATGGCCGTGGCGCGCCAGCCGGTGCGCGGCGGCGAGCCCCGCCGGCCCTGCCCCGACCACGGCGACCTTCCTGCCGGTTGAAGCCGCGCGCGGATAGAACTGCCTGTTTTCCTCCATCGCGACGTCGGTAGCGTAGCGCTGCAGACGGCCGATCTGCACCGGCTTGCCCTCCGCTACCTCGCGCACGCAGACTTCCTCGCACAGCGTCTCGGTGGGGCAGACGCGGGCGCACATGCCGCCAAGGATGTTCTGGTCGAAGATGGTCTTGGCCGAGCCCAGAGGGTTGCCCGTGGCGATCTGGCGGATGAAGAGCGGAATGTCGATGGAGGTCGGACACGCATTCATACAGGGCGCGTCGTAGCAGAAGTAGCAGCGGTCGGCCTCGACCAGCGCCTCGTGATCGTCCAGCGGCGGATGAAGGTCCGAGAAATTGTCCGCATATTGCTCGGGTGCGAGCCTGCCGGCGGCGATACCTTCCTTGAAGAGACTGAGTGCCATTCGGGTTCCCGCTCTCGATGGTACGATTTCGATCAGGCTACCACGTTCCTAATTTTTATCAATCGGTCAAATTTCAGCGCAAGTCTTTGGAATAGAACAATAAAAACATGATATTTTTAGTCATGTTTTTATTCCTATGCCGCAAACATTCGGTACCGCTGTTGTCGGTGTTCGTTTCTCCCGAACGTCCTAGGTATGATCGTACGCGATCCGATTGTCTTCAATCTGGAGAAACATCATGGCGAGAACACCCTTCTTCTTCTGGTACGAACTCATGACCACCGATGTCGAAGCCGCCCGGAAATTCTACGAGGCAGTCATCGGCTGGAAAGGACAGGCATGGGATGGAGCGGACATGTCCGGCCGCCCTTACATCGTCATGAATATCCCCGAACGCGGCATTGCCGGCATCATGAACCTTCCCGAATCCGCCGCTCAGTCCGGCATGCCGCCGGCATGGGTCGGCTACATTTACTCAAGCGATGTCGACGCCTCGGCGAAAAGCCTCCAACAGGCCGGCGGCACTCTGCACCGCGGGCCGGAGAACATTCCGGGCGTCGGGCGTTTCGCTGTGGTGGCCGATCCGCAGGGAGCCATGTTCATGTTCCTCAAGCCCGATGGACCGGACCAGCCGCCCCTGCCGCCCGAAACGCCAGGCAATATCGGCTGGCATGAACTCTACACCTCCGACCTCGAAGCAGGCTTCGCCTTCTACGCGGACCAGTTCGGCTGGCAGAAGGATGAAACCTTCGACATGGGCGAGATGGGTCCCTACCAGCTGTTTCGCATCGAAACCGGCAAAGAGGCGGTCGGCGCCATGATGGCCAAGCCGCCGCATGTGCCGGTGTCCGCCTGGCAGTTTACCTTCAACGTTCCTGATATCGACGCGGCGGTCACGGCGGCGCGCGACAATGGCGGCAAGATCGCCATGGAACCCATGGAAGTTCCCGGCGGCCAGTGGGCGGCTCTCTGCCAGGACCCGCAGGGCGCAGTCTTCGGCGTCGTCGCACCGGCGGGAAGCCGCAAGATGTAGCCCCATCAAGAGGTTGAGCCGCTGTCCGGATTCTCCGTGACAGCGGCTTGATTCTTTTCCTCAGGACGCCGGCCCAACGCCCGTTAAGGAATCGCGAAAGATTCCTTTTATGATTCCGCACTATTGCTTGGGCATGGTTGCGTACAAGTTTAGTCGAGTTTTAGCGGTTTGCGCCGCGCTTGGCCTTTCGGCCTGCGCGACCGCCCCCAGCCATATCAACGACGTCTGCGCCGTTTTCGACCAGCAGGACAGCTGGTTCAACAACTGGCAGAGCCATGCCCAGAAGGCGGAACGCAAATACGGCGTGCCGGTGCCGGTGCTGATGGCGACGCTGCGCAAGGAGTCCGGCTTCAAGAGCAACGCCCGCCCACCGCGCACCAAACTGCTCGGCTTCATCCCGTGGAAGCATCAGTCCAGCGCCTATGGCTACTCGCAGGCGCTCGACGGCACCTGGTCGCAATACCAGATGGAAAGTGGCAACTGGTCCGCGCGCCGCAGCAATTTCGCCGACGCCATCGATTTCGTCGGCTGGTATCACACCAAGACCGCCGACACGCTCGGCGTCGCCAAGAACGACACCTACAATCTCTACATGGCCTACTACCTCGGCTGGGCCGCCTACAAGCGCGGCGAGTGGCGCAGCAACGCCAGCCTGCAGCGCTACGCCCGCGACACCGATGCGATGGCGCGGAAGTATGAGGCGCAGTTGAACGGCTGCCGATAGGCGGCAGGTATTTTATTCAACTGTTCTGATCTTCCGCCATGGGCCCAAGATCAAAAAATGGCGTCGTAAATGGAAGCTTGAATTGATCGAAGCGATGAATCCCGATTGGGATGATCTATACGAACAACTAAACGGTTGATCATTCCAAAGGAAGGCCACCTTCACCTTCGTCATCCCGGAACCCGAGCGAAGCACAGCGAGCGAAGGGTATCCGGGACCCATTGGCCGCCACATCATGAAGCGCGGCCCGGTTCTTACCGACATTGACAAAGTGTCAACCTTGCCGCCCGGCTACTTTTTGCGCGGCTTTTTCTCGCTTTCCTTCTTACCCGGCCTTCCCGCAGCCGGCGCAGCGCGCTTGCCCCGAGGCCGCTTGGGCGGCGGGGCAGCAAAGCCGGGATCGCCGCCGGGAACCGAGCGCTCGGGATGCGGCGCGATATCGTCCGGCTCGCCTTCATGCTCCGCGTGCTCGCGGTCGAAACGGATGACCGGCTCCATCTTCGCCAGCACGTCGTCGCTCAGCCAGCACAGGCTACGGTGTCCGTTGCCGAGGTCCTTCAACGGCGGCACCTGCGTTTCGCACAGATTGTCCGGCACCAGGCTCTTGTAGCGGCAGCGGGTCTGGAACGGGCAGCCGCTGGGCGGATTCATCGCCGAGGGAATGTCGCCCTCCAGCACGATGTGCTTCTTCACCACCGATGTGTCGGCGATGGGGATCGCCGACAGCAGCGCCTCCGTATAGGGGTGGTAGGGCGGCGCGAAAATCTGGTCGGTTGTGCCCTGTTCGACGATGTGGCCGAGATACATGACCACCACGCGATCGGCGATGTAGCGCACCACCGACAGGTCGTGGCTGATGAACAGCATCGTCGTCTTGTTCTTGCGCTGGATGTCCATCAAGAGCTCGGTGACCGCCGCCTGCACCGACACGTCGAGCGCCGACACCGGTTCGTCGGCCACCACCACCTTGGCCGCGCCGGCGAAGGCGCGCGCCACGCCGATGCGCTGCTTCTGCCCGCCCGAGAGCTGGCGCGGCTTGCGCTCGGCGAAGGCCCGCGGCAGCTTGACGAGGTCCAGCAGTTCCAACATCCGCTGCCGCCGCTCGGCCACGTTCCTGCCGACCTTGAATTTCTCCAGCGTGCGGATGATCTGCGAGCCGACGCTATGGCTGGGGTTGAGCGTGTCGAACGGATTCTGGAACACCATCTGGATCGACGACACCGTGTCGACGTCCCGGTTTTCTATTCCCGTCGATTGAATCTCTTCGTTGCCGAGCGTGACGGAACCGGAACTGGCCGTTTCGAGGCCGAGCAGAACCTTTGCAAGCGTGGACTTGCCGCAGCCGGATTCGCCGACGATGGCGACCGTCTCGCTCTCGCGCGCCTCGAAGCTGATCGTCTCGTTGGCCTTGACGGTGCGGCCTTCCCCGCCCCCGAACATGCCGCCGCCGCCGACATGATAGTATTTGCGAAGATCGTCGACCTTGAGCACCGGCGCGCCCGGCTTGACCGGCTCGCCCGACGTCTTGGCGCCGGGCGGCATTGCCGCCCAGTCGATCTCGTTGAAGCGCACGCAGCGCGAGAAATGTCCCTCGTGGCCCTCGACCGGGATCATCGGGATTTCCGCGGCGTTGCAGAGGCCTTCGACGAAATGGTGGCAGCGCGGGCCGAAATTGCAGCCCTTCGGCCTTTCCTGCGGCAGCGGCAACTGGCCGGGAATGGCGACCAGAGGACGTTCGTTCTTGTCGGCGCCCGGCAGCGGGATGGAGCGGAACAGCCCTTGCGTATAAGGATGCCGCATCCGGTCGAAGACGTCCTCGATTTTGCCGGTCTCGACCGCTTCGCCCGAATACATGACCGTGATGCGGTCGCAGGTCTCCAGGATGAGGCCGAGATTGTGCGACACGAAGATCATCGACGTGCCGAACTCCTTGCCGAGACCCTTCACCAGCTCCACGATGCCGGCCTCGACCGTCACGTCGAGCGCCGTCGTCGGCTCGTCCAGCAGAAGCAGCGCCGGTTTCGACAGGAGCGCCATGGCGATGACGATGCGCTGCTGCTGGCCGCCGGAAAGCTGGTGCGGATAGGAGCGCATGATCCGCTCCGGGTCCGGCAGCTTGACCGCGGCGACCATGTCGCGCGCCCGCTTGTAGGCTTCCTCCTTCGAGACCTTGTCGTGGATCAGCGGCACTTCCATGAGCTGCTGGCCGATTTTCATCGCCGGGTTCAGGCTCGCCATCGGCTCCTGGTAGATCATGGCGATCTTGTTGCCGCGGATGGCGCGCAGCTCCTCCTCGGACATCTCGCCCATGTCCCTGCCCTGGAACTTTATGCAGCCGCCGACGATCTTCCCGATGTTGGAGAGGTCGCGCATGATGCCGAGCGACACGGTCGACTTGCCGCAGCCGCTCTCGCCGACGATCCCCATGGCTTCGCCCGGCATCACGGAACAGGAGAAATCCATCACCGCCGGTATCTCGCCCTTGCGGGTGAAGAAGGAGATAGACAGGTTCTCGATCTCGATGATGGGCTGGGCACTGGCGGTGTTCGTGGCTTTGACGGCTTCGTTCATCGGACACTCCTAAAGCCAGCTTGAAGCGGCTAGAGATTTATCGACCCCCACTCCGGCCCTTCGGGCCACCTCTCCCCCGCTCGACGGGGGAGAGGAACCCAAGCTAGAGAAGCGCCGGTATCGCGGCAGCGTTTCCTCTCCCCCGTCGAGCGGGGGAGAGGTGGTTTGCGCAGCAAACCGGAGTGGGGGTCGAACCGAGTTCAATCCTCAATCCTTCATCGATTGCTCGCGCAGCGAATCCGCCAGCAGGTT
This sequence comes from uncultured Mesorhizobium sp., assembly GCA_965649745.1. GTDB lineage: Bacteria > Pseudomonadota > Alphaproteobacteria > Rhizobiales > Rhizobiaceae > Mesorhizobium. The sequence goes on from CBFGLW010000060.1 coordinate 12,654, forward strand.
CAACCCCAGCACGAACGACATCAGCGCGATCGTCGGCGGCAGCGCCGGATGGACGAAGGAGCGCAGCAGCCGGCTGGAATCTTTGATCGCCGTGCCCCAGTCCGGGCTTTCCGGCGCCAGCCCGAGGCCGAAATAACCAAACGTGCCAAGCAGGATGGTGGTGTAGCCGATACGCAGGCACGCATCGACGATCAGCGGACCCCGCGCATTGGGCAGAATCTCCCAAAGCATGATGTACCACGGGCTTTCGCCGCGCGTCTGGGCGGCCGCCACATAATCGCGCGTCTTGATGTCCATGGTGAGCCCGCGCACGATGCGGAACACGCCGGGCGACGAGGCGAAGACCACCGCCGCGAAGATGTTGAGCTGGTTCGGCGTCAGCGACAGGACGCCGAACGGATCGGCGTTGAACACCAGCGAGAGATAGACCCAGCCGCCGATCAGCACCGTCAGGCCCATATAAAGCCAGATGCGATCCGGCCGGTTCCTGAACCGGGTCCAGAACAGCGTCAGGAAGAACGCGATGGGAAACAGGAAGAAGACGCCCGCCATCCAGCGCGGAATGCCCATCTCCACGATCGCCGGCGTCACCAGCAGGTAGAACAGCAGGATCACCGGGAACGCCAGCACGAGATTGGCGAGGAACGACAGGAAGGCGTCGATCCTGCCGCCGTAATAGCCGGCCGGCAGGCCGAGCGTGATGCCGACCATGAGGGCGAACAGCGTTGCCGCGGGCGCGATGATCAGCACGATCTGGCTGCCATAGACCATGCGCGAGAAGACGTCGCGGGCGAGGTTGTCGCCGCCCAGCAGATAGACCCCGCCGCCCGACGTTTCCGGAGCGATGGCACCGGGCATCGCATTCTTCAAAACGGCGACCTGCGCCAGCGGATCGAAGGTCGCGATCCGGGAGGCGAAGATGGCGGTGAACAGCCAGAAGAAGCAGATCGCCAACCCTGCTATGCCGACGCCGGTCGAGAAAAGCTGGCCGTAGAGGCCGAGTTTCCTGCGGTACACATAGCTGGCGCCGAGGACGATGACGAGCGACAGCCACACCGGCCAGAAGCGGGCGAGAATGCCGATGACGATCTGCGCGGCGCCGACAAATTCGAGGTTCATGCGGCGGCTCCAGAACAGAGGTGTTTACCGACCCCCTCTCCGTCTCGGCTTCGCCGAGACACCTCTCCCCCCGACTGGGGGGAGAGGATGGGCGCGAACGCATCGGGCCTGGCTCCCATCCGCCACCATACGCAGTGGGGGGGAGCCGAGCGCAGCGAGGCGGAGGGGGGGCGACAGGAGCGAGCTTTTCCTCCCATCACTGCACCCTGATCCGTGGATTGAGGTAGGCGTAGCCGATGTCGGACAGGAGCTGCGTGAACAGCACCACGAACACCGACACCAGCGAGCAGCCGAGCAGCAGGTCGATGTCGTTGTTGCTGGCGGCCTCCACCAGCGTGTAGCCGAAGCCCTGGTACCGGAACATCGTCTCGACGATGACGACGCCGGTCAGAAGCCAGGGGAACTGCAGCATGATGACCGTGAACGGCGCGATCAGCGCGTTGCGCAGCGCGTGCTTGACCACCACCGTGCCGAAGGAGAGCCCCTTCAGCCGCGCCGTGCGTATATATTGCTGCGTCATCACCTCGACCATCGAGGCGCGCGTCATGCGGGCAATGTAGCCGATGCCGTAGATCGCCATCGTCATGACCGGCAGGGTGAAGTTGTAGAAGTTCACGCCCTGCATCGTGGCGCTGGCGGCCGACCCGTTCAGCCAGCCGAGCCACGAGGCGAAGATCACCGCGAAGATGACGCCCGAAACGTATTCCGGCGTCGCCGTCGTCGCGATCGACACGACGGAAAGCGTCCGGTCCGTGCGCGATCCTTCGCGCATCCCGGCCAGGATGCCGATCAAGAGCGAGATCGGCACCATCGTCACCATCACCCAGAACATCAGGATGCCGGTCGCCCCCAGCGCCGGAAACAGCTTTTCGGCGACGGGCACGCGGAACTTGGTCGAACAGCCGAAATCGCCCTGCAGCACGCCGGAATAGGTAGGGACATCGGCCTCGTCGCAGAACTGGAAGCGCGGCACCGGCTTGCCACTGGCGTCGATATTGGGCTGCTTCTTGACGATCCCCAACCACTGGCCGTAGCGCACGAAGAAGTTCTGCCGGTAGCCGTTGCGCTGCAGCCAGCTGTCGAGCTGCTCCTGCGTGGCGCGTGTCTCGGTCTGGCTGATCGCCAGCTTCTTCAGATTGGGTTCGAGGCTGATGAGAAAGAAAACGACCAGCGTCAGGCAGAACATGGTCAGCACCATGACGCCGAGCCTGCGCGTTATGAATCCCAGCATTGCGTCCCCTGCCACTGTCTAAGGTTGGGGTCCGGCGGCCTCAATCGATTGAACCGGCCGCCGGAGCGAAAGCATCCGCCGCTATCCGGCGGAAGCATCGTGGCGGAGCGCCGGGCGCGCCGCCACGGAATGCCGTCATGCCTCCTCGAGCCAGACCTTGCCGAGGTTCAACTGCTGCATCGGATGCTGGAAATAGCCTTTAACGGTCGGCTGGTGGTGGTTGTACACCTTGCGCCAGTAAGGCTGGATGATGATGCCGGAATCCTGGAGTATCTTTTCGATGTCCTTCATCACGACCTTGCGCTTTTCCGGATCGTTGATGGCCAGCGCCTCGCCGAGCTTCTTGTCGAAATCCGGGTTGGACCAGCCGGTCTCGTTCCATGCCTCGCCGGTGCGGTAGGCGAGCGCCAGAACCTGCACGCCCAGTGGCCGCATCGTCCAGTTGGTCAGCGAATACGGATACTTCGTCCAGTCGTTCCAGAAGGTCGAGCCCGGCAGAACCGTGCGCTTGACCTTGATGCCCGCCTCGCGAAGCTGCGCGGCGATCGCATCGCCCGTGTTCTTGTGCCAGTCCTCGTCGGACGAAATCAGCTCGTGCTCGAAATCGGCCTGGCCAGCCTCGGCCATCAGGGCCTTGGCCTTCTCGATGTCGCGGGCGATCTTCGGCAGCTCGACATATTCCGGATGGATCGGCGCGACGTGGTGGTTTTCCGCCGGCACGCCGGCGTTGGACTGGCCGAGCTGGAGGACCACCGCGTTGTCCACCGCAAGCTGCAGCGCGTTGCGCACCTTCTGGTCGTCATACGGCTTGTTGTTGACGTTGGTGCGCGCCACGATGGTGATCGACGTGACCGCCTCCGACTTCTCCAGGCCGAGATCGTCGAGAACCTGCAGATAATCCGGCGTCGTTTCGTAATTGGCGTGGACCTCGCCGGATTCGAAGGCGCTGACCATGGCCGACGGGTCGGTGCCGTAGTCGATGAACTCCATGCCGTCCAGCATCACGTCGCCGCCCCACCAGGCTCCGGTCTCGCGGCGCTTGTAGACGACGCGCTGGCCGACATCGAACGAGACCAGCTCGAACGGGCCGGTGCCGATCTTGTTCTTGGTGAAGTCGGAACCGTCCTTGTCGAAGCTCGGATGCACGACCAGCGCCGGGTAGTCGGCGAAGTTCGGCACGAAGGAGATGTCCGGCTCGGTCAGCACGATCTTGATCGTGTGGTCGTCGACCTTGGTGGCGCCGCCCTCGCGGATCTTCTTTGTGTCCTTGTCCGCCAGCGTGCCCATGCGCGCGACCATGGAATTGCCTTCCACGCTCGCATCGCACCAGCGCTCGAGATTGTACATCAGATCGTCGGCGACGAAGGGATCGCCATTCGTCCAGGTCACGTTCTTGCGCAGCTTGAGGACGTATTCGGTCGCATTGTCGTTCACCTCCCAGCCTTCCAGCAGGTAAGGCTCGAACGTGTATTCCGGCGTGTAGAGCACCAGCGCCTCGAGCGACTGGCGCATCGTGTTGGCGATCTCCGTCCAGTCGGCCAGGCGCGGGTCCTTCGGCGCCTTGATGAACATCTGCACCTTCAGCACGCCGCCCTTCTTGGGCGTCGCATCCTGCGCGCGGGCGGGCGCCGGCAGGCCGAGCAGCCCGTAGGCCATCGCGGTCGAGGCGCCGAACACGCTGGCGAGCGCGAGGAATTCACGGCGGTCCACACGGCCTGCCTTGGCCTCCTCGGCCATGGCCAGGATGTGATCCGGCACGCGGTCGCCATTGCTCTTGTAAGTTGTCATCGCTAGCTCCCATTGGTGGCGTTCTGCCGTTTAGCATTCCGCATCCAGGGGGTGATGTCAAAAACCGCCCCGCCGAATGCCCCGACGGCAAATGTGCAACTTTGAGCGCAGGGCGGTTGGCGCGATTACGACAATCCTGACGCAAATCCGCCAGTGAGGGACGGTTTCTCGTCATGAGCGCGACGGATTTGGGGGGTGGGGGCAACGCCTGGAACGCTTCAACTGTTGACGAAAGTATTCAAAACGATCCGCGATAGTGCCAGTTCTTCACCGTCTGCGCCGCCCCTCACCGCCCTGCCGGGCACCTCTCCCC
>CBFGLW010000061.1:0-17070 GCA_965649745.1 uncultured Mesorhizobium sp.
CAATCGGCAATCGGCAATCGGCAATCGGCAATCGGCAATCGGCAATCGGCAATCGAGATTGCTTGCAGTAATGCTCGGCAGCGAGCAAGACCCTACTGCCTACTGCCTACTGCCTACTGCCTTCTTCACATCCGCCAGCAGACTCCTCGCCCCCAGCGTCACCAGCGTGTGCTCGGAGCCCATGGCCAAAAGCCCATAGCCCATCGCGACCACGCGCCCGGCTACGGCGGGGTCGACGACGTAGATTCCCGCGTGCTTGTCGGCGGCGCGGGCCCGCGCGGCGACCGCGGCGATGGTTTCCATCATGTCTTCAAGCGTTGAGTTGACGGTGCCGCCATTCGTCCAGGCGATGGAGAAATCCGAAGGTCCGAGGAAAATGCCGTCGATGCCCGGCGTCGCAATGATGCCGTCGAGAACATCGAGAGCCGCACGGGTCTCGATCATCGCAAAAGCCAGAGTGCGTCGGTTGCTTTCATGCAGCCATTCGGCCGAGGTGCCTTTGCCGTGACGCGGCATGGCGAAGGTCGGACCCCAGGAGCGTTCTCCCAGCGGCGGATATTTCATGGCGGCGGCGAAGCGCTCGGCATCCGCGACCGAATTCACCATCGGCGCGATGACGGCTTCGGCGCCAAAGTCGAGAGCCCGGCTTGCCATGTCGAAGCGACCGACCGGAATGCGCACCAGCGCCGGCTTGCCCGCCGCCTGTATGGCGGGGATGGAGCGAAGCACGCTGTCCTCATGGTGTCCGCCGTGCTGCATGTCGAGCGTCACCGCATCGAAACCCTGCTGGGCGACGATTTCGACGGTCAGCGCGTCGGGAACGCCGGACCATGCCGTGCACAGCGTTTCACCGGCCGCGAGACGGGATTTCAGGGACATACGATCCTCCGGTTCTGATTCCAGTTTCAGACGGAACCAGCGGAAAGGCAAAGAAAAACCGCCCGGCAAGCCGGGCGGTCTGCTGGTCCAGACGACCGGTCGCGGACTGGATCAGGTATTCTTTATCTGCTCGATCGCCTGCGCCATCAATTCGTCCATGGTGCGGCGGATCTGGTGGTCGGACTGATCCACGCCCGCCGCGTCGAAATCCTTGCGGACCTTGCGGAAAACGTCGTGATCACCGGCTTCCTCGATGTCGGCCACGACGACTTCCTTGGCGTAGGCTTCCGCGTCGGCGCCGGTCTTGCCGAGCTTTTCGGCGGCCCAGAGGCCGAGCGCCTTGTTGCGGCGCGCCGTCGCCTTGAAGCGCAGTTCCTCGTCGAAGGCGAATTTGCGTTCGAAACCTTCTTCGCGGTCCTTCATGCTGCTCATGGCACTCCTCCGGATGAATGGCGATTCGTTGCTGGTGAATATGTGGTCGGCAAGCACAAACCAAAAGGCCGCATCGCGGTCAATATCTTACATGGTCCGCGATGCTGCGGCATTTCGGACCGCGGCGACGTACCGAAACTGTGATTGGGCGGATTTGCCAATTGAGCAAACGACAGGTTTGCGCTAGAGACCGCGTGAGACCCAGAGCCGCCGCTCAGGCGAGAGAAAGGGACCGGGTGAAACCACCTGCCCTTCCAACCAGAGAAAAATCAGATGAAGTCACGCCGCCGCATCTACGAAGGCAAGGCCAAAATTCTCTATGAAGGGCCGGAGCCGGGAACGCTCGTCCAGTTCTTCAAGGACGACGCCACCGCGTTCAACAAGAAAAAGCATGAGGTCGTCGACGGCAAGGGCGTGCTGAACAACCGCATTTCCGAGCACATCTTCAACCATTTGAATCGCATGGGCATCCCGACCCACTTCATCCGCCGGCTCAACATGCGCGAGCAGCTGATCAAGGAAGTCGAGATCATTCCGCTGGAAGTGGTGGTGCGCAACGTGGCGGCCGGCTCGCTCGCCAAACGTCTCGGCATCGAGGAAGGCACCGTGCTGCCCCGCTCGATCATCGAATTCTACTACAAGGCCGATGCGCTGGACGACCCGATGGTCTCGGAAGAACACATCACCGCCTTCGGCTGGGCAAGCCCGCAGGAAATAGACGACATCATGGCGCTCGCCATCCGCGTCAACGACTTCCTCTCCGGCCTGTTCATGGGCGTCGGCATCCAGCTGGTTGACTTCAAGATCGAATGCGGCCGGCTTTTCGAGGGCGACATGATGCGTATCGTGGTGGCCGACGAGATTTCGCCGGATTCGTGCCGGCTGTGGGACGTCGCCACGCAGGACAAGCTCGATAAGGACCGTTTCCGCCGCGACATGGGCGGGCTGGTCGAGGCCTATCAGGAAGTCGCGCGCCGGCTCGGCATCATGAACGAGAACGAGCCGGCCAAGCCAACCGGCCCCGTGCTGGTCGCCTCGAACGAACCGCCGAAGGGCTCCAAGCCGCACTGATCCAGTACGCGGGCGTCAGCAGGCGCCTGCTCCAAGCCAAGGATTGCATCGTGATAAAAGCCCGCGTCACCGTAACCCTCAAGAACGGCGTACTCGACCCGCAGGGCAAGGCGATCGAACATGCGCTGTCCGGCCTTGGCTTCGGCGGCGTCGGTTCGGTGCGACAGGGCAAGGTGTTCGACATCGAGATCGACAGCGCCGACAAGGCCCGGGCCGAGGCCGATCTCAAGGCCATGTGCGACAAGCTGCTGGCGAACACGGTGATCGAGAATTACGCGGTGGAGGTGCGGCAGTGAAATCCGCCGTCGTCCTCCTTCCCGGCCTTAACCGCGACCGCGACATGATCGCGGCGCTGACCAAGATTTCCGGGCAGGCGCCCGCCACCGTATGGCAGACGGACACGGAAATCCCGGATGTCGACCTGATCGCCATTCCCGGTGGGTTTTCCTTCGGAGACTACCTGCGCTGCGGCGCAATCGCCGCCCGCTCGCCGGTGATGCGCGCGGTGGCCGAAAAAGCCGCGCAGGGCGTCATGGTCATCGGCGTGTGCAACGGCTTCCAGATCCTTGTCGAGGCGGGCCTTTTGCCCGGTGCGCTGATGCGCAACGCATCGCTCAAATTCGTCTGCCGGGAAGTTAAGCTGCAGGTCGCAAACGCCAACACTGCCTTTACCCGCGGCTACCAGCCGAACCAGATCATCCGTTGCCCGGTGGCGCATCACGACGGCAATTATTTCGCCGACGAGGAGACGCTGGCACGCCTCGAAGGCGAAGGCCAGGTGGTGTTCCGCTATGCGGAGGGCACCAATCCCAACGGCTCGATCAACGACATCGCCGGCATCGTTTCTGCCCAGGGCAACGTGCTCGGGCTGATGCCGCATCCGGAAAACCTGATCGAGGCTGCCCATGGCGGCATCGACGGGCGCGCGTTGTTCGAAGGCGCACTCAGGATCGCCGCTTGACGTTTGCGCCGGCAACCGCGAAGACTCGGCGATGAAGCTTTATTCGCGGCCCCTCTCCACCTATTCCTCAATCGTGCGCGGCATCGCCTATCTGAAGGACGTACCGCTGAAGATCATCGCACCGCCGCCGGGCATACCGATCCCGGAGGAATTCCGCGCGATCTCTCCGCTCAACCGCATACCGGTGCTCATCACCGGGTCGGGCGAGACGATCGTCGAATCGGCAGTCATCGCCGAATATCTAGAAGAACGGTTCCCGGAGCCGGTTCTCTTGCCGCAGGACCCGCGGGAACGGGCGCTGGTCCGCATGTTCTGCCGCATCGCCGACCTCGATGTGCTGACGCCGACCATCCGTCTGTTCGAGCTGCTCAGCGCGGCGGCGCGCGACGAGGCGGCGATAGCGTATTATTCGAAACGCCAGCAGAACGGCCTTACCGCAGTCGAGGCAAGGCTGGCGCACGGCCCCTACGCGCTCGGCGAACAGATCACCTTCGCCGATGCGTGGCTGACGCCGATCCGCTTCATCTTCAACAATTATCGTGTCATGTCCGGGCAGGACGACCTGCTCGATCCCTACCCGAAATTCGAGGCCTACGAGCAGATCGCGCGCCAGCAGCCGGCGCTGTCGCTGGTCTGGAACGAAATGGACGACGGGCTGACGGTCTTCATGAAGGAATTCAAGGCGGACGCATGAAATCCAGATCGCTTACCTTATCGATCGGCCTGTTCGCCGTTGCCGGCCTGGCGCTTGCTGGCTGCCAGTCCGGCGCTAAAAGCACCGCGCCCTCCCCCGGCGGCAAAAGCGCGTCGCTGCGGGCGATGGAGCAGGTTGCCATCGCCGCCCACAAATGCTGGATCGCCAGCAAGGACCCAGCCTTCAGGCAGTATCAGATGGCCAACGAACTGAACAATTTCGGCGGCACGCCGCGCTTCCTGCTGGTTCCAGCGAAGCACTATGGCGGCAAGCCGCTGCTGGTCGTGCAGGCGCGCGGAAACTCCAGCAATGTCGAGGTGTTCGGACCGCTGACCGGCGAGCCGGTGGGCCAGCGCATCAATGCGGACATCGCGCGCTGGCAGACCGGCGACAGCGGCTGCGGCGCCAAGGCCTAGCGAATGGGAAGGGCGTTGCAGATTGCCGGTCTGGCTGTGGGACTGGTCGGCCTGATCCTGCAGTTCTGCATCACCATTCCGGCCTCGCTCGCGGCGGGGCGCAGCCTCTCCGGCTCGCTCGTCTTCTATTTCTCCTTCTTCACCATCCTGACCAATATCGCGGCTGTCTGTGTTCACGCCGCGCTGCTTTCTCCCGGCGGCTATGCGTGGTTCCCGGCTTTCGCCGGCCGGCGCACGCGCGCCTGCGTCGCCGTGTCGATCACGCTCGTCTCGATCGTCTACGCAACCGTGCTTGCGCAACTGTGGCAGCCGCAAGGACTCGCCCTCGTGTGCGACGTGCTTCTGCACTATGTCGCGCCCATCCTGTTCGTGCTCTGGTGGCTTGGGGCAGGCTCCGACGGCTCGACGCGCTGGAGCGACATTTCGATCTGGATGGTTTATCCGGTGGTTTATCTTGTCTACGCGCTGATACGGGCCCCGTTCGCCGGTGAAGTGCCTTACCCGTTTCTCGATGTCGCGAAGAATGGCGCAGCCAGCGTTGCAATGTCCGCCGCAGGCGTTGCCGGGCTTTTTCTTGTGCTGAGCGTCGTGGCCGTGCTTGCGGACCACGGCATTTCAAGGTTTAGGAAGGCCTGATCCTTCAACAAGGCCGGACCGACCGGAAGATTTGATGACCATTTCGAACAGCGTGCCGATCACAGCCGACCTCATCGCCGCGCACGGGCTGAAGCCTGACGAGTATCAACGCATCCTGGACCTCGTCGGACGCGAACCCACCTTCACCGAACTCGGCATTTTTTCGGCCATGTGGAACGAGCATTGCTCGTACAAATCGTCGAAGAAATGGCTGCGCACCCTGCCCACGACCGGCGACGTGGTCATCCAGGGGCCGGGCGAGAATGCGGGCGTGGTCGATATCGGCGACGGCGACTGCGTCGTCTTCAAGATGGAGAGCCACAACCACCCCTCCTACATCGAGCCTTACCAGGGCGCGGCGACGGGCGTCGGGGGCATATTGCGCGATGTCTTCACCATGGGCGCGCGGCCGATCGCGGCGATGAACGCCTTGCGCTTCGGCGAGCCCGACCATCCCAAGACGAAGCATCTCGTGGCCGGCGTGGTTTCGGGCGTCGGCGGCTACGGCAATTCCTTCGGCGTGCCGACCGTCGGCGGCGAGGTGAATTTCGACGCCCGCTACAACGGCAACATACTCGTCAACGCCTTTGCCGCCGGTCTGGCCAAGACCGACGCGATCTTCCTTTCGGAAGCGAAGGGCGTGGGCCTTCCGGTCGTCTATCTCGGCGCCAAGACCGGCCGCGACGGCGTTGGTGGCGCGACGATGGCCTCGGCCGAATTCGACGACAAGATCGACGAGAAGCGCCCCACCGTACAGGTGGGCGATCCTTTCACCGAAAAGTGCCTGCTGGAAGCCTGCCTCGAGCTGATGGCCTCGGGCGCAGTCATCGCCATCCAGGACATGGGCGCAGCCGGCCTCACCTGCTCGGCGGTCGAGATGGGCGCCAAGGGCGACCTCGGCATCGAACTCGACCTCGACAAGGTGCCGGTGCGCGAAGAGCGCATGAGCGCCTATGAGATGATGCTGTCGGAAAGCCAGGAGCGCATGCTGATGGTGCTGCGCCCGGAAAAGGAAAAGCAGGCCGAGGCCATCTTCCATAAATGGGGGCTGGATTTCGCCATCGTCGGCAAAACTACGGACGACCTTCGTTTCCGCATCATCCATCAGGGCGACGAGGTGGCGAACCTTCCGATCAAGGAACTGGGCGACCAGGCGCCCGAATATGACCGGCCGTGGGTGGAACCGGCGAAGCCCGCAGCGCTGGCACCCGGCGATGTGCCTCAAGCTGACATCGCGGATGCGCTGCTCAAACTGCTTGGCGGTCCCGACCTGTCGTCGCGCCGCTGGGTGTGGGAACAGTACGACACGCTGATCCAGGGCAATTCACTGCAGATTCCGGGCGGCGACGCCGGCGTGGTGCGGGTCGAGGGTCACGCAACGAAGGCGCTGGCCTTCTCGTCCGACGTCACGCCGCGCTATTGCGAGGCCGACCCGTTCGAAGGCGGCAAGCAGGCCGTCGCCGAATGCTGGCGCAACCTGACGGCGACAGGGGCGCTGCCGCTCGCTGCTACCGACAATCTGAATTTCGGCAATCCGGAGCGTCCGGAAATCATGGGACAGCTCGTCGGCGCCATCAAGGGCATCGGCGAAGCCTGCCGCACGCTCGGCTTTCCCATCGTCTCCGGCAACGTCTCGCTCTACAACGAGACCAACGGCCAGGGCATCCTGCCAACGCCGACGATCGGCGGCGTGGGGCTGCTCGCCGACTGGTCGAGAATGGCCCGCATCGGCTTCGCGCGCGAAAACGAAGTGATCCTGCTCGTCGGCGGACCGGAACGTTGGGGAACGCATCTCGGTCAGTCAATCTACATGCGCGACCTGCATGGCCGTACGGACGGTCCGCCGCCGCCGGTCGATCTGGCGCATGAGAAGAAGGTCGGCGATTTCGTCCGCAAGCTGATCGCGTCGGGCATCGTCACCGCCTGCCATGACGTGTCGGACGGCGGTCTCGCCGTTGCGCTCGCCGAGATGGCGATGGCGTCCGGCATCGGAGCCACGGTACCCGGCCTCACCGGTATCGATCCGGTCCCCGTCTGGTTCGGCGAGGATCAGGGGCGTTATGTGCTGACCGTCAATCTCGACCCGCAGCAGGACGGCCTTCTCGATCTCTGGAACCAAGCCAAGGCGCAGGGCATTTTTGCTCCGTGGATCGGCACCACCGGCGGCAGCGATTTGAAACTGGGCAGCGCGCGTGCGATAGCTGTCAGCGATCTCAAGGCCGCGCACGAGGCCTGGTTTCCGAAGTTCATGGAAAACTGAGCAGGATTCTTTCTATGGCAATGGACGCCCACGAAATCGAACGGCTCATCAAGGAAGGCATTCCGGACGCCACCGTGACGATCCGCGACCTTGCCGGCGACGGCGACCATTACGCGGCGGAAGTCGTAGCCGAGAGCTTCCGCGGCAAGAGCCGGGTGCAGCAGCACCAGATGGTCTACGACGCGCTCAAGGGCAATATGGGCGGCGTTCTGCACGCGCTTGCGCTGCAGACCAGCGCGCCGGACTGATTCCGCCCCGGAAGACCGAAGCCTCTATTTCTCGCCGACGGCCAGGATTGGCCCAACCGGACGCTTGCCGCCGACGATCATGCGGCTGCCGTCCGACAAGGCGGAAATATCGCCATCAAGGAACAGCGCGTTTGGACAGGCCAGCTTATCCTTGAACAATCGCCCGAAACTGCCGAGGCTGACGGCTCCGCGAGAGATGGCCAGCACGACGATACCGTCCGACCGCACGCCGACGCCATTGCGGATGTAGCGCGACAGACCGTCGGCCTCGAACCTTGGATGCAGTTGACCGTCGATCACCAGCATCGGCCCCGATTGCGTTGCAAAGGCGACATCCGGCCGGGCAGCGGCGTAAGCACCGGTTTCCAGAACCCCTACCCTGCCGTCCCGACCGACGAAAAAGACGCCGTTCGGTTTGAGGAAGAAATTGCCCTCGGCCTCCTCGGTGTTCAGCGGCGTCTCCTGCCGGCCGTTCTCGACGAACAGGCCGACCGGACCAAGACCTTCATGATACATGCCTGCATTCATGGCGAGCAGCACCGGCTGGCCCGCCGCCCTCATCGCCTTGTCGAAGGCTTCCAGCGAACCGTAAGGCTTTCCATCCACATTGGCTCTGGCGATCACGATCCGATGCGCGCGCGGGTCGATTTCGCATACCACATAGGCGACGCCCTCGAAGCTCACGTCCCGGCACGGCGCTGGCAGCTCTCCGACCACGAGCGGCGGTCTTGCCGGCAGGCGCTTCCACAGGATCGACGCTGCCGCAAGCCCCGCCACGGCGAACAACAACGCGGCGAAATATCGTTTTTTCAGCATCGAGATGAAATCGTCCTCGAATCCGGTTCACAATCGCGCCATTCTATGCGCCATATCCACCGTTCGGCGGCAAATGTCTTGTTTCGGGTCGCCAGCGGGTTTATCTGGTGGTCGATGCCTGACTCCCAACAGGCGGAAGGATTATCCATGAGCGGAATCAACGACTACATCGACAGCGAAGTGAAGAGCCAGGACGTGGTTCTTTTCATGAAAGGAACGCCGGGTTTTCCGCAGTGCGGTTTCTCGGGCCAGGTCACGCAGATTCTCGATTATCTCGGCGTCGACTACAAGGGCGTGAACGTGCTCACCTCGAACGAGCTGCGCCAGGGCATCAAGGACTATTCCAACTGGCCGACCATTCCCCAGCTCTATGTAAAGGGCGAGTTCGTTGGCGGCTGCGACATCGTCCGGGAAATGTTCCAGGCCGGCGAGTTGCAGACGTTCCTCGAAGAAAAGGGCGTCAGCGTCAAGGGCGCGGCCTGATCCAGTTTCGCCGGCTTCTAGCCGGTTGCTTCGTTCCCGGCCGACCGGGCGACAAGACGAGCAAATGCGCCGAAATCCGGCGCATTTTCTTTTGAAAGGCTCTTGCATGGATCAGCCCAGCCAAACGACCGAGCCGCAGGGCGCGTTGTCGATCCCACGCTGGGAATTCATCACGCTTTGCGGAGTGCTGATGGCGCTCAACGCGCTGGCGATCGACATCATGCTGCCGGCGCTGCAGCATATCGGCGAGAGCCTCGGCGTCGAGCAGGCAAACCATCGCCAACTTGTCATTCCAGCCTATATTTTCGGCTTCGGCATTGCGCAGATCGTCTTCGGCCCCTTGTCGGACAGGTTCGGAAGGCGCGGACCGCTTCTCTTCGGCCTCGGCATCTACATTTGTGCGGCAGCGGCAGCGGCCATCGCGCCGACCTTCGAAACGCTGCTTGTGTGCAGGTTCATTCAGGGATTCGGCGCGGCGGCCAGCCGGGTGATCGCCGCCTCGATCGTCCGCGACGTCTATGCGGGGCGCTACATGGCCGAAGTTCTGTCGCTGATCTTCATGGTTTTCATGGGCGTGCCCGTCATAGCGCCCGGAATAGGCCAGGTCATCATGCTGTTCGCCTCCTGGCACTTCATCTTTCTCGTGATGGCCGCCGGCGCGCTGGCTGCCGCATTATGGGTGATCTTCCGTCTTCCCGAAACACTCCGCGCCGAATACCGGCGCCCGCTGACTGCCAGATCGGTACTGGGCGGTTTTCGTATCGTCGTAACCAATCGGGCCACCCTGTGCTATTCGATCGCCAGCACGCTGTCTTTCGGTGCGATGTTCGGCTTCGTCACCAGCGTTCAGCAGATTTATGTGGGCCTTTATGGGCTCGGCAACATGTTCCCGGTGGTGTTCGCCGTCATGGCGGGCCTGATTGCGCTCACCAATCTCGCCAACTCGCGACTGGTCGGCCGGCATGGCATGCGGCGTCTGTCGCAAGGCGCCCTCTGCGCACTGCTCGTCGTTACCCTGATCTGGGTCGCGCTTTCGCTTCGGGGCCCCATCCCCTTCCCTATCTTCATAACGATCATCGCGGCGGCGATGATCCCGTTCTCGCTGCTGGCCGCTAACTTCAACGCGCTTGCGATGGAGCCGCTGGGGCACCTCGCAGGCACCGCCTCGTCATTTCTCGGTTCCATGCAGACGTTCGGGGGCGGCGTGCTTGGAACACTCGTAGGCCAAGCCTACAACGGCACGGTAACGCCGCTTGCCCTGGCATTCCTTGCGACAGCTGTCGGCGGCCTCGCGATGGTTGCAATCGCGGAGAAAGGACAGTTTTTCACCGCGCATAACCACCCGATCTGACAGGGCTATTTCACGCCCCGAGGCCGAGCGCGGCGAAATCGAACAGCTTGCGGTCGAGCAAATGCGACGGCCTGACATTCGTCAGCGCCCGGATCATCGTTTCCTTGCGGCCCGGCATCCGCTTTTCGATGTCGTCCAGCATCGCCTTCATGGCGTTACGCTGCAAACCGTCCTGGCTGCCGCACAGATCGCAGGGAATAATGGGAAAGCGCATTCCGGCTGCAAACTTCTCCAGATCGGCCTCGGCGCAATAGGACAACGGCCGCAGCACCATGACGTCGCCTTCGTCGTTGATGAGCTTGGCCGGCATGGCAGCCATCCTGCCGCCGTGGAACAGGTTCATGAAGAAGGTTTCGAGAATATCCTCGCGATGGTGGCCGAGCACCAGCGCCGAGCAGCCTTCCTCGCGGGCGATCCGGTAGAGATGACCGCGCCGCAGCCGCGAACACAGCGAACAGTAGGTGCTGCCTTCCGGCAGCTTGTCGGTCACCACCGAATAGGTGTCCTGATATTCGATGCGGTGCGTTATGCCATGCCTGGTCAGATAGTCCGGCAGGATATGCTTCGGGAAATTCGGCTGCCCCTGATCCAGGTTGCAGGCCAGCAGATCGACCGGCAGCAGGCCGCGCCACTTCAGATCGAGCAGCAGGGCGAGCAGACCGTAGGAATCCTTGCCGCCCGAAAGCGCGACCAGCCAGCGCTCGCCGGGCTTCACCATGGCGAAATCCTCGAGCGCCTGCCGGACCTGGCGCAGCAGCCGCTTGCGCAGCTTGTTGAATTCCACCGAGGACGGCGCATCGGAAAACAACGGATGGCAGCCGCCTTCGGTTTCGCCGGGCTCGGCCACGGCATCGGCATGGATGTTCATGAAGCGGGGCCTTCCTCATCCTGAGGTGCGAGCGGAGCGAGCCTCGAAGGACGTACCATAGACAAAGTCGCTTTAACGAAAAAGGCCGCCCTTGCGGGGCGGCCTTTGAAACGGGAATGTGCCCGTATCAGCGCGAGTAGAATTCGACGACCAGGTTCGGCTCCATCTGCACCGCGAACGGCACGTCGGAGAGACCGGGGATGCGCTGGTAGGTGGCGACCATCTTGTTATGGTCGGCTTCGATGTAGTCCGGCACGTCGCGCTCGGCGAGACCGACCGCTTCCAGGACAATGGCCAGCTGCTTCGACTTCTCGCGCACCTCGATCACGTCGCCCGGCTTGCAGCGGTACGAGCCGATGTTGACCCGGCGGCCGTTGACGTTGATATGGCCGTGGTTGACGAACTGGCGGGCGGCGAAAATGGTCGGCACGAACTTGGCGCGGTAGACGACGGCGTCAAGACGCGACTCGAGCAGGCCGATCAGGTTCTCGGAGGTGTCGCCCTTGCGGCGGTTGGCCTCCTCGTAGACCTTGCGGAACTGCTTTTCGGAAACGTCGCCGTAGTGGCCCTTCAGCTTCTGCTTGGCGCGCAGCTGCAGACCGAAGTCTGACAGCTTGCCCTTGCGGCGCTGACCATGCTGGCCCGGACCGTATTCGCGCTTGTTGACAGGGGACTTCGGACGGCCCCAGATGTTTTCGCCAAGACGGCGGTCAAGCTTGTATTTTGCGGATTCGCGTTTGCTCATCGCATTCCCTTTCGAACAAAACGCCCACGGCCTCGCGGCCGGGGCAAAGGAAACGCGCCCTCCTCTGGCCTCCGTTTTCGAGGCCTGACAGGATTTTCCGCACGCTGCGGACGATCCACGGGACACGTCAGTTAAACAAGGGCGGTGAGACCTGGCCCAGACCCTCGTCATAAACAAAGCACCGGGCGTTGCGGCCCGGTGTTTGGCGGCTCAATAGGCCGGCCCGCGCCTCATGTCAAGCGCGGCAATGCCTGACCCGGCAGATGCGGCGTTGGCGCCCGAAGAAGGATCGGTCCGCGTGGTATCGTCAGACGTCGGCTGCTGCCGCATCGAAAGCGGCGCGGGCCGAACGCAACCTTTCCCTGTTGCCGACGGCCCATGCACCCAGCGCGCCGATCGGCACGGCAATCGACTGGCCGAGGTCGGTCAGCGCATATTCCACTTCTGGCGGCGTCGTCGGCCGCACCGTGCGGCTCACCAGACCGTCGCGCTCCAGCGAGCGCAGGGTGACGGTGAGCATGCGCTGGGAAATGCCCTCGATGGACCGGCGCAGCGCGTTGAACCGCACCGGCCTGGCCTGCAGGTTCATGACAACCAGCAGGCTCCACGTATCGCCGACCCGATCCAGCACATCGCGTATGGGGCAGGTTCCGTCTTCGCCGGGCTCGAAGGCCGGGGTGGTCTGCAGCAGTGGCGCCGGCGTCATCTCCGTTCTGGCATTCATGCATTTCTCTCCGGGCGATGTCCTCGCAGCGCGGCGGTTCTCTGAAGGTAACCTGAGCACGAAATCATGCGTTCTTTCAGGCCCATTCCACTGCGGCTATATGGTTACTGATAATAACCTACTTACCGATCATTGCCAACTCGAAGAAAGGACAACCATCGTGAAGATAGCTCTCATCGGCGCTTCCGGCTTCGTCGGCGCCGCACTGCTGCGCGAGGCCGCATCGCGCGGACATTCCGTCACCGCGATCGCTCGGTCGCCGGAAAAGATCGAGGCCGCCCCCGGCGTCACGGCCATCAAGGCCGATATAACGAATGTTGCTGCCACCGCTTCGATCCTGAAGGGGCACGACGTAGCGATCTCCGCTTTCAACGGCGGCTGGGGCGATCCGGACATTTACACCAAGCACCTTGAAGGGTCGCGGGCGATAGCCGAAGCCGCCAAACAGGCGGGCGTCCGCATCATCGTCGTCGGCGGGGCCGGCAGCCTCTATGCGCCGGACGGCAGCCAGTTCGTCGATTCGCCTGAATTCCCGGCGGAATGGAGAGAAGGCGCAAAGGCGGCGCGAGACGCGCTCGGCGAACTCAAGGCAGGCAGCGGCCTGCAATGGTCGTTCATCTCGCCGGCCTTCCATCTTGTGCCCGGCGAGCGCACCGGCGCATTCCGCCTCGGCAGGGACGAGCCGGTTTTCGACACCAAGGGCGAAAGCCGCATCTCCGTCGGGGACATAGCGGTCGCCATCCTCGACGAGGCCGAAACGCCGAAGCACACGGGACAGCGGTTCACGCTCGGCTACTGATGCGCCCGGCTGCCGGGGATCAGTCCTTCGACTTCTTCTCCGGCAGGCCCTTGCGCTTCGTCTCGGCAAACTCTTCGAGCTGCTTTTCGCTCATCGAATTGTACATGCTTTTCGAAGCGCCCTTGAGTTCGCTCTTCTTGGTCTCGCCGCGCTTGGCCGAAAGGGCGGCGCCGGCGGCTTTCTGCTGCGCTTTGGATGTAGCGGGCATGGCCGTATCTCCTCTTAAAGGAAAAGAACGCGCCCCGGCGGCCGATGTTCCTGCGTTCAGGGAACCCGGAGACCAAAACCCTGCATCAGGCGCTTGGCGGCGAAATCGGCCTTGCCCGAGGTGAAGACGGCGATGTCCTTGATGTCGTTGGACGGTTCGCCATGGTCAGCGCCGCCCGCGGCCAATGACAGCGCCCTGCGCGCGATTGCCTCGGCTGGGTCCAACCAGTCCACCGGCCATGGCGCGGTCTTGCGCATCCGGTTGACCAGAAAAGGGTAGTGCGTGCAGGCAAGCACGACGATATCGGTGCGCGCGCCCTCCTGCTCGATGAAGCAGGGCGCGATTTCGGTTCGCACCGCCTCCTCGTCGACAAAGCCGTCGCGCATATAGGTTTCAGCAAGCCCCGCCAGCCTGTCGCTGCCGACAAGACGGACGTGACATCTGGACGCCCACTGGCGAATAAGATCGCGCGTGTACTGGCGCTTGACGGTGCCGGGCGTCGCCAGCACCGAGACCAGACCGGAACGCGTGCGCTCCGCCGCCGGTTTGATCGCCGGAACGGTGCCGACGAAGAGATGGCCGGGAAACGCTTCGCGAAGCGCGTCGATGGCAAGCGTCGACGCGGTGTTGCAGGCGATGACCGAAAGCGCCGGCCGATAGCGCCCCAGCAAGCGGTCGAACAGGGCAAGCAGATGTTCGCGCAACGCATCCTCCTCCCACGCGCCATAGGGAAACGCCGCGTCGTCGGCGATATAGACAAAGCGCCGGTCGGGCATCAGCACGCGGGCCTCGCGCAGCACGGTCAGCCCGCCGACGCCCGAATCGAACATCAGAATCGGGCGGCTGTCGGAAACAGCAGTCATCACAGACGATCCTTGCTGCCGGCGGGACGGCGACGGGGATCGTCGCCGGGGGAGCCATCGCCGCGCGGCATTGCCGGAGAAAACCGGTCCAGCGAAGACACCACGCCGTGCAGGACCTTGAGTTCAGGTTCGGCGAAGCCGGCGCGGGTCAGCACGGCGCGCAGATTGTCCACCATCTTGGGTTTCTTGTCGGCGGGGCGGAAATAACCGCGCGATTCCAGCGCCGCTTCCAGATGCGCGAACAGGCTGTGCAACTGCTCCTTGGTGGCCGGCGCCATCTCGGGACCCGAGAAATTCGTCTGCGTTTCCTCCTCAAGGCCGGACTTCATCCACTCGTATGACATCAGCAGCACCGCCTGCGCGATGTTGAGCGAGGAAAAGCCCGGATCGACCGGAAAGGTGACGATCTCGTCGGCCAGCCCGACCTCTTCATTGTAGAGACCGAACCGCTCCCGCCCGAACAGGATGCCGGTACGCAGGCCCGACACCGTGCGGCTGCGGAGCACCCTGCCCGCTTCGACCGGACCGCGAACCGGTTTGAACCCGTCGCGTTCGCGCGCCGTGGTGGCAAAGACGAAATTGAGATCGGCAATCGCCGAGGCAAGGTCCTCGAACACGCGAACCGCGTCGATGACATGGTCGGCGCGGCTGGCCGCGGCTCTTGCCTTCTCGTTCGGCCAGCCGTCACGCGGGTTGACCAGCCGCAATTCCGACAGCCCGAAATTGGCCATGGCGCGGGCCACCATGCCGATGTTCTCGCCGAGCTGCGGCTCGACGAGAATGATGGCGGGGCCGCCAGGGAGGATGCTGGAATTTGAAACGCTCGAAGGCATGGATAGCTTGCACCGTGTTTGCGGGCTTCCCTGCCATATCCGATGCCGAAAATGAAGCATCGGCAAAGCTGCCACCAGCAAACAGGCTGGAAGACAGCCGTTTGCACCCTATCCCGTGCTTTGATATAGGGGCCGCATCTTTCCTGGCCGAGCCCGCGCGCGAGGCCGTTTCCGACATCATCAGCGAGGCTTTCATTCCATGGCGAAGATCAAGGTGGCGAACCCGGTTGTCGAGCTCGACGGCGACGAGATGACCCGCATCATCTGGCAGTTCATCAAGGACAAGCTGATCCATCCTTATCTCGACATCGACCTGGAATATTATGACCTCAGCGTCGAAAACCGCGACGCAACCAACGACCAGGTGACCATCGATTCCGCCAATGCCATCAAGAAGCACGGCGTCGGCGTCAAATGCGCAACGATCACGCCCGACGAAGCGCGCGTGGAAGAGTTCAAGCTCAAGAAGATGTGGAAATCGCCCAACGGCACGATCCGCAACATCCTCGGCGGCACCATCTTCCGCGAGCCCATCATCATGAAGAACGTGCCGCGCCTGGTGCCGGGCTGGACCAAGCCGATCATCGTCGGCCGTCATGCCTTCGGCGACCAGTATCGCGCCACCGATTTCAGGTTCCCCGGCAAGGGCAAACTGACGATCAAGTTCGTCGGCGAGGACGGCACCACGATCGAGCACGACGTGTTCGACGCGCCCGGCTCGGGCGTGGCGATGGCGATGTACAACCTGGACGAGTCGATCCGCGAATTCGCCCGCGCCTCGCTGAACTACGGCCTGCTGCGCAATTACCCGGTCTATCTGTCGACCAAGAACACCATCCTCAAGGCCTATGACGGCCGCTTCAAGGACATCTTCCAGGAGGTCTACGAGGCCGAATTCGAAGCCGAGTTCAAGGCCCGCAAGCTCTGGTATGAACACCGCCTGATCGACGACATGGTCGCCTCCAGCCTGAAATGGTCGGGCGGCTATGTCTGGGCCTGCAAGAACTACGATGGCGACGTGCAGTCCGACACGGTGGCGCAGGGGTTTGGCTCGCTCGGCCTGATGACCTCGGTGCTGATGACGCCGGACGGCAAGACCGTGGAAGCCGAGGCCGCGCACGGCACCGTCACCCGCCACTACCGCCAGCATCAGAAGGGCGAGGAAACCTCGACCAATTCCATCGCCTCCATCTTCGCCTGGACACGCGGCCTGGCGCATCGCGCCAAGCTGGACGACAACGCCGAACTGGCGCGCTTCGCCGAAACGCTGGAAAAGGTCTGCATCCAGACCGTCGAATCCGGCTACATGACCAAGGATCTGTCGCTGCTGATCGGCCCCGACCAGCCTTGGCTTTCGACCACCGGTTTCCTCGACAAGATCGACGAGAACCTGCAGAAGGCGATGGGCTGATCGAACATCGGCAGGCCAAGAAAAAAGCCCCGGTTTGCCGGGGCTTTTTTGTTGCCATCTGCTCATATCCCTTTCAATCCCGCTGACGATCAGCCAGCCCGCTATCCTGCCGTTGCGCCGGTGGAAAGCCCAACCGCCCCGTGGCGGAAGAGTATGCATCCGGTCCGGCATCGGCTATCGGTTGTTTGCCGGCAGATGGGGGCAAGGCAGCATGAACGCGCTTTTCGCCAAACTGGTCTCGATCGTCGTCCTTCTCTTCGCGCGCGCCGTCACGGCCGTGAGACCGATCTGGCACGAGAGCGGACTGCCCTCGCGGCAATGCGTCTATTTCGCCAATCACAGCAGCCATGGCGATTTCATCCTGATCTGGAC
>CBFGLW010000062.1:0-16807 GCA_965649745.1 uncultured Mesorhizobium sp.
GTCGTCGCCAACACCCGCAAGGGCAAGCAGGTGATGAACGTCAAGGCGCCGGACGAGGCCAAGCGCTGCCTGCCGGTCGACGGCGATCATCTGGCCATCGTGGGCGAGAACCGCAAGATGCTGGTGTTTCCGCTGGGCGACATTCCCGAAATGACGCGGGGCAAGGGCGTTCGTCTGCAGAAGTACAAGGATGGCGGCGTCCTCGACATCAAGACTTTCGCCATGGACAGCGGCCTTTCCTGGCAGGATTCGGCGGACCGAACCTTCACCAAGACGCGGGACGAATTGCTGGAATGGACCGGCGCGCGCGCCGCGGCCGGCCGCATGGTGCCGAAAGGCTTTCCGCGCACCGGTAAATTCGGCTAGCGCTACGAGCGATTGAGTTCAGGCGCGTCGCTGGAGCCGGGCCTGCTGCGGGAGCGTGTCGGCATCGGGCGCGGTGTCCTGACCCCCAACTTCACGCATCCGCCGGGCAATCGGCCCGTAGCGCTCCGACCAGCCGATGACGGCTTCGAAGACCGGCTTCAGGCCATGGACGGCCTCGCTGATCTCGTATTCCACGCGCAGGACGCTTTCAGCGTAGACCGTGCGGTTCACCAGCCCGTCGTTTTCGAGTTCGCGCAGGCGAAGCGACAGCATATGCTGGGTAATGCCGGGCAGGGCGCGCTTCAATTCGCCGAAACGGCGGGTTTTCTGCGCCAGGACCCATAGGATCTCGATCTTCCATTTCCCTGTGAGCGGCCGCATGGCTTCGAGGAATGTCACATAGGGCGCATCTGTCTTTTCGGCGCAGACGAATTCGGAGGGTCTTGCCGTTTGTCCCATGCGCGCTCCTCAAAAGCGTCGGCGCTGCAGCGCCGAGATCGATCGAACCCCTATGTATGAACTAAATCGCCATGCGCCATACCCGCGCCGGCATTTCATAACAGGCTGCTGACAGAAAGAGACAGGTGCGTTTGGCTTCTGGTCATGAATGCTGCACTATGATGAAAAAAGAACGCCGTGATGGGAGCGGCAGGATGGGAACGCCTTGGGGCTTCGACGAGAGCCGGAGCGGCGAATCGGGGAGTGGCTTTGAAAAAACCGGAAATCCGCAAGCTTGAACGCGAGCCGCGGCTGTTTGGCGTCGCCGCGCCTGTCCGCTCGGCCGTCATTCCGCCACTCTCGGCGGCGCGCTGGCTTCTTGTGCTGATCGTTGCGGCAGGTGTCTATTTCTTCCACGGTTTCCTCTTTCCCGTGCTGGCGGCGCTCGTCATCGCCTTCGCGAGCTGGCCGCTCTACCGGCGGCTGCTGAACGCAATCGGCGGCAACAGGACGCTCGGCGCCACGCTCGCCATTCTGCTGATCCTCGCTTTCTTGGTGATCCCGATCTCACTCGCCAGCACCTATGCGATCAACGAAATTCACGACTGGGTCGTTTGGGCCGTGGAGGCCAACCGGAACGGTGCGCCGACACCGCAATGGATATCGACGCTGCCGGTGATCGGCGCATGGCTGGGTGAGCAGTGGCGGATCAACCTCGGCCATCGGGGCGGCATCGGCGAGGTCATCCAGCTTGTCAGCGGCGCCAATATCCGCAGCATCTACCAGACAGTTCTTGCCGCCGGCGGCAGCGCGTTCTCGATGCTGTTGACGATCCTGTTCATGCTGATCGCGCTGTTCTTCGCCTATCGCGACGGCGAGGGCTTCGCAGCACAGGTCGATCGGCTGGGCGAGCGCATCCTGCCGGCCCGGTGGGAGCGCATCTCGCGCGTCGTGCCGGCGACGATTTCGTCCACGGTGATGGGCATGACGGTCATTGCCATCGGCGAGGGGCTCGTGCTCGGCGTCGCCTATTGGCTGGCCGGTGTCCCGTCGCCGGTGACGCTCGGCGCGCTGACCGGCGTCATGGCGCTGATACCGGGCGGCGCGCCGCTTTCGTTCACGCTGGTGTCGATCTATCTCGCGGCGAGCGGCTCGCTTTTCGCCGGCACCGCGCTGTTCGTCTGGGGCGCGGTCGAGCTTTTCATCGTCGACAAGACACTGCGGCCGAAACTTGTCGGCGGGCCGATCAAGCTGCCGTTCCTGCCGACCTTCTTCGGCCTTATCGGCGGCGTGAAGACGATGGGTTTCCTCGGCCTGTTCATCGGCCCGGTGCTGATGGCGCTGCTCGTCGCCATCTGGCGCGAATGGCTGCACGAGGTCGACGTCGTCGAGGCCAACGAGGCGGCCGGACCGCCGCTCGAGGCGCCCGCGCAGGTCGAGATCCTGCCGCCCCGGGCGGAGAAGCGGTCTCAGGCCGGGTGACGAACCGCCAGGGCCGCGCGCCGCCGGCCCTGATGAAGCTGCCATAGCGAATGCGCGACCAGCGCTGCGATAAGGATCGCGCCGCCGATCAGGCTGTTGCGCGTCGGCACCTCGGCAAAGATCATCCACACCCAGACTGGCGCCAGCACGGTTTCCAGCAGGTAGAACATCGCCACTTCCGGGCCGGAAAGATGTCTGGGTGCGGCCGCCAGACAGAAGAACGAGATCGGCATGACGACCGCGCCGTTGAAGACGATCCACCACGGCGCCGAGACCTGAAAGCCCGTTTGCGAAACCATGAAGGCGGCGACCAGAAAGGGCGGCACGACGCCGATCAGGCTGGTGAAACCCATGTCCTCGTTGCTGGCGCGCGAGATGACGATGGCCGAGGCGATGAGGAACGCCGACGACAGCGCCATGACGTCGCCGAGCAGGTGACCCGAGCCGATCGAATCCCCGACGATGATGCCGACGCCGACGATCATCGCCGCCATGGCCGCAAAGGTCGACGGGCGCGGGCGCTCGCGCAGGAACAGCCACGATAGCAGTGCGGCAAACATGGTGTTGAAGGCCAGGATGAACACCAGATTGGCCGTCGTGGTGTTGTAGACGCCAGTGATGAAGGTGATGGAGCCGAGGCCGTAGAGCAGGGCGACAAGCAGGCCCCGCCTGCCGGGAATCAGCCGTGGCACCGTTGGCGTCATCGCGCGCCATACGGCCCACATCACCAGCGTGGCGGCAAGGGTCGTGGCCGTGCGCAGCAACAGGATGGACCACGCCTCGCC
The DNA here is from genome assembly GCA_965649745.1 of uncultured Mesorhizobium sp. Lineage (GTDB taxonomy): Bacteria > Pseudomonadota > Alphaproteobacteria > Rhizobiales > Rhizobiaceae > Mesorhizobium. The sequence continues at coordinate 3,072 of CBFGLW010000062.1, forward strand.
GTCGCCAAGCCGGATGAGAGGGATGTCGAGCGTCAGGGTCAGTCCGCCAATCGCGGCGAGCAGCAGACCCTTCGAATGTTCTGTGTGAACTGACATATCGAGCTCATGAAACGGGTGGCGCAGCGCAGGCGGGTGCCGGCAGATAGCATCAGATACCGGCCCGAACCAGCGCTGCGGCCGTTGAAACAGATTATGGGTTCTGCCTGAAGGGATCGAGGCGCCCCTAGACGGCTTCCTCGTCGTAGCGCTCCCAGCCCTTGGGGCCGAGATGCTCCTGCGGGGTGAAGCGCATCTTGTAGCTCATCTTGCGCGAGCCGTTGACCCAGTAGCCGAGATAGACATGCGGCAGGCCCATGGCCTTGGCGCGGGCAATGTGGTCGAGGATCATGAAGGTGCCGAGCGAGCGGTCTTCCAGTTCGGGATCGAAATAGGAATAGACCATCGAAAGGCCGTCGGCCATCTGGTCGGTCAGGGCCACGGCGATCAGTTCACCGCTGCCCTTGCCGGTGACGAATGTGTCGGGGCCTCGGCGGCGGTATTCGATCACCTTGGTGTCGACATGGGTGTCCTCCACCATCATGGCGTAGTCCAGCACGGTCATGTCGGACATGCCGCCCTTACGGTGGCGGGCGTCGAGATAGGCGCGGAACAGCGAATATTGCTCGGTAGAGGGTTCGGCATCGTGCATGAAGCCGACGAGATCGGAATTCTGCTGCATGACCCGGCGCATATTGCGGCTGGGGGTGAAGTCATTGGCCAGGATGCGCACCGATACGCAGGCGCGGCAGGTTTCGCAGGCCGGGCGGTAGGCGATGTTCTGCGAGCGCCTGAATCCGCCTTGCGTCAGAAGATCGTTCATCTCCGACGCCTTGTCCCCGACCAGATGGGTAAAGACCTTGCGCTCGAACTGACCTTCCAGATACGGGCACGGCGAGGGCGCTGTCAGGAAGAATTGCGGAGACTGGGTCGGGTGCTGCGTCATCGAGTCTGGAAAGCACTCCCACGATTCACCATACCTTTGGCCCGGTTGGCGAAAAATTCAACAGGATTGTGAATGCCGGCGGCGCGCTTTGCGTTCACAATTGAGGATAATGGGGACATTTCAAGTCTCGCCGGGACCCTATGGGTCCGAACGGATGACGACAGTGCCCAGAAGCAGGTCGTGCAGGGTGCGCTTGCGATCGGCGAAAAGCGTGACCAGCAGCACCAGCGGCGTCAGGATGACGTTGCCCGCCCAGAACAGGACCGAATGCACCACCGCCGTGAGGCCGTCGATGGGCGTACCGTCCAGCCGTTCAAGCCGGATGCCCATGGCCTTCATGCCAAGCGTCGCCTGGTTCCTGCCGCCGAGCGTGTTCCACACATAGACGATGGCAATGGCTGGAACGAGGGCGCCGAACAACATCCAGCCGAGGCCGAGGGTCAGGATGCCGAGCAGGAAGACCAGTATGCCGAACGGTATCGTCAAAAGGCCGACGATCAGATAATCGATGACGCAGGCGAATATCCGGCGCGTGCGCACGCCGTCATAGGCGCGGGCATCGTCCAGCCTCGTCGTGATGATCTCGCCATCCAGCGCGCGTGCTTCCATTTCCGGTCCTCATCGTTCGGCCGATCGCATCCGCCGGCCAGATACTAATCGAAATGGTGCGGGAAAGGTTGCCATTCAAGGTTTGACGCCGTTGCCCGCATGGCCGTCGCGTTCGCCCAGCCAGCGCCGCGCCACCGCTGCGTCCTCCGCGCCGAATTCGTGCCCCAGCGGCACGACATGGCTTTCGACCGCGGCGCCGTGCCGTGCCAGCAGTCCCGCGAGGAGAGGCGTGTAAGCTCCATAGGTGAGATCGGTTGCTCCGCCGACCACCAGAACGCGGGTGCCCGACAGGTTGGTTGACGGTGCTTCGTCAAGCACGGGCATCGAACGCAGGAGAATCGCCTGCCGGATCAGACCGGGGTGAAGCAGCATGGCGCTGGAGATCAGATTGGCTCCGTTGGAATAACCCAGGAAAACGGTTTGCGAGAGGTCGAGTCGCTCCGCAAAGCTTCTTTCGGCGATGAAATCGACAAAATCCGCCGTTTCGGTCCGGATACTCTTCTGATCGAAGCTCGTCGGCGTGATTCGCGCGAACCAGCGCATCCCGCCGTCCTGCGGAATGCGGCCGCGCACCGCCAGGAGGGTGTCACGCGGGCCGATCTGGCGCGCCAGAGGCACCAGCGTCGTTTCATCGACGCCCGAACCGTGAAGCAGGACAAGCGTGCGTCCGCTTGGGGTTTCCGACTGGTAGAGACGATAGGCGAAAGCCTCGTCCTGCCGCAATTCCGGGGTTTTCGAAGGGATTCCATTCCCTTTGCCATCATCATGTTTTTGCATCGCATTTCCTCGTTTTGCCGGCTTCAAAACGAAATATTTTCGACATGACCCAAAGTTGATCCACGCCGACGCAATTCAAGCGGCTTTTGGCTGGATACGGACTTTTCCTTCGTCCGCAAAGCAATATCTGGACGAGGCGGAACCGTTCCGGAATGCAACTTGAGGGAATCAGCCGATGACAATCACAGCCCCGGCGGGGCGCGACACGCGCATAGACGTGCTGCGTGCGCTCGCGCTCCTGACGATCTACATCGACCATGTTCCGGGGACGATTTTCGAACATCTCACCTACAAGAACTTCGGCTTCTCCGATGCAGCGGAAGCCTTTGTGCTGATTTCCGGCATGTCGGTGGCGCTGGCCTATGGCGGCAAATTCCAGCCCGGCAACCGGCTGTTCGCGACGCTGAAGATGTGGCGGCGGACCGGCGTGCTCTATGCCTCGCATGTCGTCGCCTCTGTGGTGTCGGTCGCAATCTTCTGCGCGGCGGGCATATTGTTCAAGCGTCCCGATCTGCTGTGGCAGAACAATATCGGCGCGCTGATCACCAATCCGCCCGAGGCCCTGCTCGGGCTGGCCACGCTTGGGCATCAGATCGGCTACAACAACATCCTTTCGCTTTATGCGGTGCTGTTGTTCCTCGCGCCGGCGGTCCTGCTCGTTGCAGGCTACGGGATCATGCTGGTCCTGACGCTGTCGGGCGGCCTGTGGCTCATCGCTGGACTGTGGCAGATCGCGCCGACAAACTATCCCGAGCCCGGCTTCTGGTTCCTCAACCCGCTGTCGTGGCAGTTCCTGTTCGCCATCGGCATGGTCAGCGTGCTGCATGTGCGGCGCGGCGGCCGGATACCGGTGAATCGCTGGCTGGTCAGCGCGGCGTCGATCTATGTGGCGGCAGCGCTCATATGGGTACACAGCCCGCTGTGGGGGAAGGAAACCTGGTTCGGGCTTCCCGCAGTGCTGACCGGCTTCGACAAGTCGTTGCTGTCGCTGCCAAGGCTGCTGCACATCCTGGCGGTATCCTATCTGGTTGTCGCCATCCCAGCCGTTTCCCGCTTCTTCCGGCGGCGGACGGACCACCCGCTGGCCATTCTCGGCAAGCGGTCGCTGCCCGTCTTCATCGCCGGTACGATCATCGCCATGATGGCGCAGGTCATCCGCATCGTCAGCCCCGGCAACCTGCTGGACGACACGCTGCTGATCGTCACCGGCATCGCCATGCAGTTCGCGCTGGCCTACTATCTGGAATGGGTGTCGCGGCTCGGCTGGTCCGACAAGGTCAAGCCGGCGCGCGATCGGCAGCCGGTGGGGGCGCCCGCGGTCGTGCCCTTGCCGGCGATGACCAACGTTCGGTGATGCTAGTCGGCCGCTCTGGCGGTCGAACCTCTGACGAGCAGTTCCACCGGCATCATCTGCCGGCGGATTGTCCCGTCGTGCTGCAGGATAGCCTCGACGGCCAGCCGGCCCATTTCGCTCGTCGGCTGCGCGATCGTCGTCAGCGGGGGATTTGAGACGGCGCTTTCCGGCACGCCGTCGAAGCCGACGATGGAGACATCGCCCGGCACGGAGACGCCACGCTCGCGCATCCAGTCAAGAGCATAGAGCGCAATGCGGTCAGACATGGCCAGAAGCGCCGTCGGCTTTGTCGGGAGGCTGAACAGGTAATCGAGGCCGGCGCGGGCGGTGGTCTCGTCATTGGCGGTCTCGTAGATCGGCACCTGCGCGGTGTCGACACCGAATTCCCCCAGCACATCGAAATAGCCGTGCAGGCGGTCGCGGGTGCCGGAATAGATCGCCTCGTCGACGCGTCCCTGCGAAGCCGGCCCGTAGGTGTCGTCGTCCGAAAACGGCATGGACAGGACGCCGAAACGCCGGTGGCCGAGTTCGGCCAGATGTCTTGCTGCCAATTGGGCGCCGGCCCGGTCGTCGACGCCGATGGCGGCGATAGTTTCGTCGTCGAAGCCGAAATCGAGCGCCACGAAGGGCAGCTTGCGTTCGCGGGTGAGTTCGACCAGTCGCGAGCCGCCTTCGACGCAGAAGACGATGAAGCCGTCCACCAGCGCGCTCTGGATGTTCCAGGCGATCTGCTCGCTGTTGGCCGCCGAAACCAGCGATATGCCGGCGCCGGTGGCGTCGCAGGCCTTGGTGATACCGGACATGACGGCGCGGGCGAAAGGATCGTCGAAGAAGTAGGAGAGGGGTTCCGCCGTAGCGACGCCGATGGCGTTGACCTTGCCGGCCCGCAGCAGCCGACCTTTCGGGTCCGGTCCCGTATAGCCGAGTTTTTCCGCCGCCGCCTTGACCCGTTCGCGCACCTCCTCGCGGACGATATCGGGATGGCTGAAGACGTTGGAGGCAGTGCCATGCGATACGCCGGCTTCCTTGGCGACATCGGCCAGGCGTATCGGCTTGACCGTTCCTGCGGTGTATCTCGGCATTGGCGCTCCCCTGCTTCCGCCGCGCTCTAGCATATATATTGGATCGATCCAAATTTTGCTTGACTTTAACTGGAAAGGGACTATTTTTGAATCGATCCAATCGGTGTAGTGGCCGATTAAATTGAATCGATCCAATCGGTGTAGTGGCCGATTAAATTGAATCGATCCAAGTATGGAGGAAGACATGCATCCCGTCGACTATCTGTTCGAAGACATCTATCGCAACTACTGGGGCATTGCGTCCAAAAGGGACGGGAACGAGCCGTCACGGCGCGCCAAGCCTACGAAACTGGTCCGTCTGTTCCGGACCGACCGCCGCTGACCGTCAAGTCCGGTGGCAATTATCGGCGGGGTTGCCGGCGCGCGGGCCGGCTCATGCCGCCGCAAGATCGAGTTCGATCGCTACCGGCACATGGTCCGAGGGCTTTTCCCAGGCCCGGACATGCTTCTCGATGAAGGCCGACGAGAAACGGTTCGCCGCTTCCGGCGACAGAAGCAGGTGATCGATGCGGATGCCGTTGTTCTTCTGCCAGGCGCCGGCCTGATAGTCCCAGAAAGTATAGGTGTCCGGCGCGTCGGTCACGGCGCGGACCGCCTCGGTGAAACCGAGGTTCAACAGGCGGCGGAAGGCCTGCCGGGTCTGCGGCTGGAACAGCGCGTCGTTCACCCATTGCTCCGGATGCCTGGCGTCGACCGGTTCGGGGATGACGTTGTAGTCGCCCGCCAGCACCAGCGCTTCCTCGAGCGCCAGCCGCTCGGCCGCCCAGCGCTCCAGCCGGGCCATCCATGAAAGCTTGTAGGGGAATTTCACCGCGTCATCGATGGGGTTGCCGTTCGGGAGATAGAGGGACACGACGCGCAGCGCGCCCTTGCTCGTCGAGAATACACCTTCGATGAAGCGCGCCTGTTCGTCTGCGTCATCGCCCGGCAGGCCTCGGTTGACCTCGTCGAACCTGAGCTTGGACAGGATGGCGACGCCGTTGAAGCCCTTCTGTCCATGCGTTTCGACATTGTAGCCCAGCGTCTCGATCTCGGCGCGCGGAAACTGATCGTCCACCGTCTTGATCTCCTGCAGGCAGACGATGTCGGGCGCGCTTTCCTGCAGCCAGTGGACGAGATTGCCGATGCGGGCACGTACGCCGTTGATGTTCCAGGTGACGATTTTCATGAAAATCCTGCGAGTATTTCAAATACTTCTTGATAGCGGACGGGGCGGTTGACGGCGATCCTGCACTATCCTTCGCGCGAAGGAAACCGGTTCTGGTCGGCATACCGGCCCGGTCAACAAATAAGGGGAACAATGCCATGTCATCCACGCCACATCCCGTGGACGAGGTGCTGCCAGCGCCTCGTCTCGCCGCGCTCGGCATCCAGCATGTGCTGGTCATGTACGCCGGCGCCATCGCCGTACCGCTCATCATCGGCCGGGCGCTGAAACTCAGCCCGGAAGACGTCGCCTTCCTGATCTCCGCCGATTTGTTCGTCTGCGGCCTCGTCACGCTGATCCAGTCCTTCGGCGCAACGCAATGGTTCGGCATCAAGCTGCCGGTGATGATGGGCGTGACCTTCGCCGCGGTCGGGCCGATGGCGGCGATGGCCGGCTCGCATCCGGGGCCGGACGGGGCGCGGATGATCTTCGGCGCCATCATCGGCGCCGGCATTGTCGCCATGATCATAGCGCCGGCGGTCAGCCGCATGCTGCGCTTCTTTCCGCCGGTGGTGACCGGCACCATCATCGTCGTCATCGGCGCATCGCTGATGCGCATCGGCATCAACTGGATCTTCGGCAACCCGGTTGGCCCGACCGCGCCGAAGCTGGTCGCGCCGGAAAACGCCGCATGGCTGAAGGCCGTCACCGATCTCGCCGCGCAGCCGGGATCGACGGTGCCGCCGGTGCCGCCCGGACTGAATATCGCCGCCTCGATGCCGAACGTCGCCTATGCGCCGGCGTCGGGTATCGCCATTTCGGCCGTCGTCCTCGTCGCGATCCTGCTCATAGCCCGCTTCGGCAAGGGTTTCCTCGCCAACATCGCCGTGCTGCTCGGCATCGTCATCGGCGGCTTGCTGACCGCGGCGCTCGGCATGATGCATTTCGAGAAGGTCGGGCAGGCGGGCTGGTTTGCGCTGATCGAGCCGCTGCGCTTCGGCATGCCGATCTTCGATCCCATCCTTATCCTGACGATGACGCTGGTCATGATCGTGGTCATGATCGAATCGACCGGCATGTTCCTGGCGCTCGGCGAAATGACCGGCAAGAAAGTGACGCAGCCGATGCTGTCGGCCGGCCTGCGCACCGACGGTCTCGGCACGCTGATCGGCGGCTTGTTCAACACCTTCCCCTACACATCGTTCTCGCAGAATGTCGGCCTCGTTGGCGTCACCGGTGTCAAGAGCCGATTCGTCTGCGTCGCCGGCGGCATCGTGCTGATGGTACTCGGCCTGGTGCCGAAGATGGGAGCGCTGGTCGAGGCGCTGCCGACCTTCGTGCTCGGCGGGGCGGGGCTGGTCATGTTCGGCATGGTGGCCGCCACCGGCATCCGCATCCTGTCCAATGTCGATTTCCGCACCAACCGCAACAATCTGTTCGTGGTGGCGGTGTCGGTCGGCTTCGGCATGATCCCGCTGGTAGCGCCCGACTTCAAGATGTGGATGCCGCATGTGCTGCATCCGCTGCTGGAATCCGGCATCCTGCTGGCTTCGGTATCGGCGGTGGTGCTGAACGCCTTCTTCAACGGCATGGCGGCCGATACGCACGACGCCCGCGAAGCGGCCATGGCGGCGGAAGCCTAGCGCCCAATACGCAAAGGCGGCTCGATCAGTCGCCTTTGCGCTCCACCAGCCCGATGGTGTTGCCGCCGGGGTCCTTCAGAAACGCCATCCATTCGCTTTCGCCGGGCGGGCCGAAAAGCCCTTCCTTGTCGTGATGGACGAGCGCCGGCGCAGCCGTGAACGGCACGCCGCTCGCCGCTGCGGCGGCGTGGAATCCTTCAAGCCCGGAAATATCGAGATAGACGGTTCCCGGCTGCACCCCGTCGGTGAACAGCAGTCTCGTCTCCCCGGCCATGATGAAGGCGATGCCGGGCGGATCGAAGCGGGAATGGACCGTCAGGCCGAGCACTTCGCGCCAGAAGGCGAGCGTCGCGTTGAGATCGCGTCCGGCCGACAACGCAACCTGCCGCACCGCGCCGATGGTGGCCATGAAAGGCTCTAGAGGGAAAAACTCGTGCCGCAGCCGCAGGAGGCCACGGCATTCGGGTTCTTGATCTGGAACGACTGGCCCATCAGATCGTCGACGAAGTCGATGACGGAACCGCCCATATAGACGAGGGACAAATCGTCGATCAGCACGGTAGCGCCGTCCTTTTCGATGGCGACGTCATCGTCGTTGCGGGTCTCGACCAGATCGAACTTGTAGGAGAAGCCGGAACAGCCGCCGCCTTCGACGGATACGCGCAGCGCCGTCTTGCCCGGTTCGCCCGATACAATCCGGGCGATGCGCCTGGCGGCGGCATCGGTCATTTCGACTTTCATGGCGGTCTTGGCATCCGCGCCCATCGGCGTCACCTTGCGTTCGGTTGCATCTGATAGGTATGAAGCCGGACGGGGCAAGTCAACAGCATCGGCCAGCCAGAGATGGACGAAGAGCGCAAAGCCGGCGAGGCTCTCGACGATATCGGATTCGGGTATCGTCCGCGCGCGCCCTATGCATGCGATCCGGCGCGGAGCCGAGGCAGGCTGTTCAGCGAGCCCGAAAGCCCGACGCGCACGCCGTTCCAACGCGACCGCGACCGCATCATCCATTCGACCGCCTTTCGCCGCCTCAAGCACAAGACGCAGGTGTTCGTCGCGCATGAGGGCGACCATTACCGTACCCGGCTGACCCACACGATCGAGGTGGCGCAGATCGCCCGTGCCCTGGCGCGCGCCTTGCGCGTCGACGAGGACCTCGCCGAGGCGGTGGCGCTGGTGCACGATTTCGGCCACACGCCCTTCGGCCATACCGGCGAGGATGCGCTCAACGACAAGATGAAGGCCTGGGGCGGCTTCGACCACAACGCCCAGTCGCTGCGCATCGTGACGCGGCTGGAGCGGCGCTATGCCGATTTCGACGGGCTGAACCTGAGTTGGGAAACGCTGGAAGGGCTGGTGAAGCACAACGGCCCGCTGACCGATGCCAAGGGCGACGGCCTTCATGGCCCGGTGCCGCAGGCGATCCGCGACTACAACGAGCTGGACAATCTCGAACTGAGCCGCTTCGCCGGCATCGAGGCGCAATGCGCGGCTATCGCCGACGACATCGCCTACAACACCCATGACATCGACGACGGTCTGCGCTCCGGCCTGCTGACGCTCGACATGCTCGACGATCTCGCGCTGCCGGGCTCGATCCTCGCGGCGGTGCGGAAGCGGTATCCGAAGCTCGACGACGTGCGCACCGGCCACGAGCTGATGCGGCGGCAGATCACCGCCATGGTCGAGGACGCGATCGTCACGGCCAGCGGGACGTTGGCCAGGCTGGAACCGCAGAGCCCGGACGATGTGCGCGGCGCGGGCGAAACGGTGGTCAGCTTTTCGCCTGCCGTGGCCGCCGGCACGGCGGAGCTGAAGGCGTTCCTCTACAAGCACCTTTACCGTCATCCGGAGGTGATGCGGGTGCGGGCCGACGCGGAAAAAGTGGTGACCGATCTGTTCGACGCCTATTTTGCCGACCCCCGCGCGATGCCGGACGGCTGGCGCGAGGGCCTCGACCGGGCGCAGGACCGTATCAAGGCGCGCAGTGTCGCCGATTTCCTGGCCGGAATGACCGATACCTATGCCTTGAAGGAGCACCGCCGCCTGTTTGACCGGACACCGGATTTGAGCTAGGCGCAGCGCAGACTTTCAGCGGGCTTTGTCCGTGGCGTCATCCCGGAAGCCGGATTCGAGCGCAGCGAGCGGAGGCTATCCGGGATCCATTCCGTGAATCCAATCTGTTTCGGACTGGATCCCGGATAACCGGCCTTCACTTCGTTCCGCCGGTTTCCGGGATGACGATCGCGACGTTGCCCACGCCAATGCAGCAGAGACCGTCTCATGAACATCTTCGCCGATTTCAATGCGCGAATCATAAAAGCCGTCGAAACCTTTGATCTGAAAGACAAAGATGGCGGAACGCTCGATCTCTCACGCATTGCCGTCGAGCCGCCGCGCGATGCCAGCCACGGCGATCTCGCCACCAATGCCGCCATGGTGCTGGCGAAGCCTGCGGGGCAGAACCCGCGCGCGCTGGCCGAACGCCTGGTCGAGGCGCTGAAGGGCGACGGCGACATCGCCAGCGCCGAGGTTGCCGGTCCCGGCTTCGTCAACCTGAAGCTGACCGACAGTTTTTGGCAGGCGCACCTCGCCGCATTGCTGTCGGAGGGCCGGAACTACGGCCGTTCGACGGTCGGGCAGGGCCGCAAGGCCAATGTCGAATATGTTTCGGCCAATCCGACCGGACCGATGCATGTCGGGCACTGCCGCGGCGCCGTCGTCGGCGACACGCTCGCCAACCTCATGGCTTTCGCCGGCTACGACGTGACCAAGGAATATCTGATCAACGACGCCGGCGCGCAGATCGACGTGCTCGGCCGTTCGGCTTTCCTGCGCTACCGGGAAGCATTGGGCGACGACATCGGCGAAATCCCGGCCGGCCTCTATCCCGGCGATTATCTCGTTCCGGTGGGGCAGGCGCTGGCGCAGGAGTTCGGCCGCACGCTGCTGCAGATGCCGGACGATCAGTCGCTGGCCATCGTCAAGGACAAGACCATCGACGCGATGATGGCGATGATCAAGGAGGATCTCGCGCTCCTCAACGTTCAGCATGACGTGTTCATGTCCGAGCGCTCGCTCCATGCCGACAATGCCAAGGCGATCCGTTCGGCCATCGCCGACCTGACGCTCAAGGGGCATATCTACAAGGGCAAGCTGCCGCCGCCGAAGGGCGAGAAACCGGACGACTGGGAAGATCGGGAACAGACCCTGTTCCGCTCCACCGAGGTCGGCGACGATCTCGACCGCGCGCTGATCAAGTCGGATGGGTCGTTCACCTATTTCGCCGCCGACGTCGCCTATCTCAAGGACAAGGTGGATCGCGGCTTCGACGATCTGATCTATGTGCTCGGCGCCGATCATGGCGGTTACGTCAAGCGGCTCGAGGCGCTGGCGCGCGCCGTCGCCGGCGACAAGGTCAAGCTCACCGTCCTGCTTTGCCAGCTCGTCCGGCTATTCCGCGACGGCGAACCGGTGCGGATGTCTAAGCGTTCGGGCGATTTCGTCACGCTGCGCGAGGTAGTGGAGGAGGTCGGCCGCGACCCGATCCGCTTCATGATGCTCTACCGCAAGAACGACGCCGCGCTCGATTTCGATTTTGCCAAGGTCACCGAGCAGTCCAAGGACAACCCGGTGTTCTACGTGCAGTACGCTTCGGCGCGCTGCCATTCGATCTTCCGGCAGGCGGCGGAGCAGTTCCCGCGTGAGAGCTTCGGCCGTGAGCGGCTCTCGGCGGCGCTTTCGTCGCTGACGGACGAAGGCGAAATCGGCCTCATCCGCAAGCTGGCAGAATACCCGCGGCTGATCGAACAGGCGGCGCTTTCGCTGGAACCGCACCGGCTGGCATTCTACCTCTATGACCTCGCCAGCGCCTTCCATGCGCACTGGAACAGGGGCACGGACAATCCGGACTTACGTTTTGTTAAGGTTAACGACCGACAATCGACGCATGCCAGACTAGGGCTGGTGCAGGCCGTTTCGGATGTCTTGACATCCGGCCTGACGTTGATCGGGGCCGATGCGCCCACGGAGATGCGTTAGGTCCGACCCCGGAAACCCTGACACCTTTTGCCCACATTGCGCTGGTAAAGGCCAACCCTGCGCGACGTCCATGGCGTCCGAATGAGTATGAGTTCGGGAACGATAATGGCAGAGAGAAATCACCTTAAGATCGCCAGTCAAAACGATATCGCGGACGATGATCCGTTCGCCGAATTGACCAGGATCATGGGCTTCGACCCGCGCGAACCCTCCAGGCCGAAGGCGGCCCAGGACTCCAGCGACGACGGGTTCGACATCGACCTCGAGAAGGAGTTGATGGGCGAATTCGATGCGCTCGATGACGCGCCGTCCGAACAGGTTGCCGCGGAGGGCGTGCCGGGTGCGTCTGAAGCTTCGGATGAACGCGCCGTCGAGGAAGATGCCGACGAATTTTCCCTGTCGCTCGAGGATGAACTTCTGCTGGACGATGCCGCGCAGGCGGACGATCAGCCGGTCGAGGCGGTTGCGGACGATGCTGCTTTCGCCGCCGCCGTGTCATCGCAGGCCGATTCTGCCGAGGACGATTTCGAGGATGCAGTCGCGCGCTCGTTCGAAAGCGATTTCAATGCGCCGGCGGAAGAGCCGCTTCAGTTCGAGCCCGAAGAAGCATACGTTTTCGATGAGCTGCAGGATGCCGAGCCTGAGGTTTCGGCCGAGCCTGATGCTGTGGCAGCCGAAACTGCCGAAGACGATTTCGACGAAGCCGTCTTTGACGACCTGGAATTGGAACTTGAAGAGCCGGTTCAGGAGGCCGTGAGTCCAGCCGCACAGGACGAATCTTCGCTCGACGATGCGACGGCCGATGTCGATATGGATTTCGACATGCCTTCGCTTCAACTCGCTGATGAACCCGCCCTCGAAATGGAGGATGACTCGGCTGAGGAAGAGGTCACGCCGGTTCCGGCTGCCGCTCAAACCACCGAAATTGCCGACGATCTCGATCTGGGCATGGATCTAGACGATGCCTTTGCCGACCTTGAAGAATCCGATCTCGCCGAGCCTGATCTGGTGGAGCCGGAAGTGGAGCCGGCATATGCCGCTGCTTCGGCCGGTGTTGCATCGGCCGTGCCGGCCGCCGACAATTCGCTTGAAGATGAGCTCAACGCGCTTTTGAACCGTATGAGCGCGCGTCCGGTCGTGCAATCCGAAGTGGTTGCCGCGCCGGCGGCGGCCGCTGAAGAAACCGCGGTGTCTGCCGAAGCCGATCCTATAGACGATTTCGACGTGGGGGCTTGGAACCTCGACATTGCGGCCGATCACGATGGCACGCAGGCTGAAAGCGAAGAGGACATCGATCCGGCGCTGCTGACCGATCTGGAAGCTGTCGATTTTAGCGATATCGAGGCCGAATCCGCTGCGGAAGAGGATGCAGGAACGGAAGTCTGGGAAGCAGACGCCGAAGAAGACGCGAGCGAAACCCGGCCTGTTGCCGATTTCGATGAAGACGCCTTCGATGCGGAACTGGACAAGCACTTTGGTCCGGCCGGTGCAGTTGCCCCGGCGGTAGCGGCGGCCGCTGCTTCCGCTGCTGCGATACCGGCCTGGCATGCCTCGGCCCAGCCGCGCGCCGAAAACTCCTGGCAGGCAGCGACCTCTTCCACGGCGGCGACGGCGTCCGCCGCCACGTCTTACTTGGCAGACAAGCCCGCCGCGAAAGCGCCGCAATACGAAGACATGCCCGATGTCGAGACCTTTGACGTCCCCGAGCGGGTTGTTGCACTCGCGGACGATCTCGATCTTCCCGACGTCGCCTTCGAAGAGCCGAGGACAGACGCTGCGGCCTATGACGATCTGGACGCCGAGTTCAGCAATATTCTCAACGACATGAATGCCGCTGAACCATCGTCTACCAAGGCCGCCGGCTCCTACGACGATGACGCCTTTGGCGCCGGATATCAGCGCGGCGCCGCCTATGCCGCCGCGCCGGCTGCGACGGCGGGAAGCCGTCCGACAGAGGCCGATCCGCTCGACGATTTCGATCTAGACTCCTTCTCGGGAAATAGTATGGGCGCGACCGATGAGGATGCGTTCGACTACGATCCGGATATCGACCAGTCGATGGACATCGCGGCCGCCACGGATGCCGAGCAGGCGCGGCCGC
>CBFGLW010000063.1:0-16600 GCA_965649745.1 uncultured Mesorhizobium sp.
CAGAAGTGGCCGAAATGGACGCCGCCTGCGGAGATGATCGCGCGCCAGCCCGAGCTCCAGAAATACAGCGTCGACAATGGCGGCATGCCGGGCGGGCTGACCAACCCGCTCGGCGCCAGGGCGCTTTATCTGTTCCAGAACAACGAGGACACGCTCTATCGCCTGCACGGTTCGCCGGAGTGGAATTCCATCGGCCGGTCGGTGTCTTCCGGCTGCGTGCGGCTGATGAACCAGGACATCATCGATCTTTACGACCGCGTTCCCGGAAAGGCGCCAGTGATCGTCACCGATAATCCCAACCAGTCCGTAGAATCGACCTCGTACCGGCGTGCGATCCCCATGGATGCGGGCGTTCCGGAGGAAGCCGAACTGCTCGGCCGTCTCTGGTAGCTTGTACAGCGCGGTCGAAAATACGGTTCGAGCATGATCTTGCCCGGAAACCGGTCCGGATCGTGCTTTAGCGACCGCGTGACAGGCTCCCCAGGATGCCCCGGACAATAGCGCGGCCGATGGATGAGCCGACGGAGCGGACGACCGACTTGATTGCCGCTTCGGTCACGGTCTGGCGGTTCGAGGCACGCGGCGCGCGGCGCTTCGTGCTACCGGCCGGCGCATCGTCGCCACCAAGTCCCGGCAGGGTCCAGCGGGAACGCCCGCTTTCCTGAGCCTTTTCCTCGGCTGCCTGCGCCTCTGTGGCCTTTTTCTGCAGCATCTCGAACGCCGATTCGCGGTCGACCGATTCGTCATACTGCCCGGCAACCGGGCTTTCGAGAACGATCTTGCGGCGTTCGTCCGGGGTGATCGGGCCGAGACGCGACGACGGCGGGCGGATCAGCGTACGCTGCACCACAGACGGCACGCCCTTGTCTTCCAGTGTCGAGACAAGCGCCTCGCCTATGCCCAGTTGGGTGATGACGGTCGCGCAATCGAAATCCGGATTGGGCCGAAATGTCTCGGCGGCGACGCGCACCGCCTTCTGCTCGCGGGGGGTATAGGCGCGCAAGGCGTGCTGGATGCGGTTGCCGAGCTGGGCAAGCACGGTTTCGGGCACGTCCAGCGGATTCTGGGTGACGAAATAGACACCGACCCCCTTTGAGCGGATGAGGCGGACCACCTGCTCGACCCGGTCCACGAGCGCTTTAGGCGCTTCGTCGAATAGCAGATGCGCCTCGTCGAAGAAGAAAACCAGCCGCGGCTTGTCCGGATCGCCGACCTCTGGCAATTCCTCGAACAGCTCGGACATCAGCCACAAAAGGAAGGTGGCGTAGAGGCGTGGATTGGTCATCAGCTTGTCGGCGGCCAGCACGCTGATCGCGCCGCGGCCGTCGCGGGTGGTGCGCATCAGGTCGGCAATCCGGAGGGCCGGCTCGCCGAAGAAGTTCTTGCCGCCCTGCTGCTCGAGAATGAGCAGCGAGCGTTGGATGGCGCCGATCGACAGCTTTGTAATGTTGCCATAACGGGCCGCGATTTCGTCGGCGCGCTGGGCGAGATTGGCCAGCAGCGACTGGAGGTCCTTCATGTCCAGAAGCAGCAGGCCTTCCTCGTCGGCGATGCGGAAGGCGATGTTCATGACGCCTTCCTGGGCTTCCGTGAGGTTCATCAGCCGCGACAGAAGCAGCGGCCCCATTTCTGAAACGGTTGCACGGATCGGATGGCCCTGCTCGCCGAACAGGTCCCAGAAAATCACCGGGAATTCCTGGAAGTCGTAAGGATCGAGCTTGATCTGTTTGGCCCGCTTGACGAGGGAATCCTGCGCCGTGCCTATCACGGCGATGCCTGACAGATCGCCCTTGATGTCGGCGCAGAACACCGGCACACCGGCGTTGGAAAAACCCTCGGCAAGGATTTGCAGCGTCACCGTCTTGCCGGTGCCCGTCGCGCCGGTCACGAGGCCGTGGCGGTTTCCATAGCGCAGGAGCAGTTCCTCGGGCCGCTGGTAGCTGTCGTCGGGCTTTCGGCTGGCACCAAGGAAGATGCTGGTATCGTCAGCCATGCTATGGTCTCCGCAACGCTATTACGGGCTCTGCGGCGTCAGGGCCCCGCTGCAGGTATAGTGACGCCGTCATCAAAATCAAAGATACAAGTTCGACTCTGCCGCCTGTTTGCATTGCGGTGGAGTGCAAGGGCCCATAGACTGCATCGGCCCGGCTGGAGCGGCGGATGGCATATCAGGAATGACGGGAGCCGGAGCGGCGATGGAAACCCTTGAACCCAAAAGTGTCGGAACACGGCGGTGGCTGGAACTGACTGAAAAGGCCCTGGCCGGCGCATCGTTCGAGGAAAAGCTAGTCTCGCACACCGAAGACGGCGTCCGCATAGAGCCGCTCTATGAAAGGGCAACCGACGGGGAACCGAGCCTGCGCGTCAATCCTGAAATACCGTGGACGATTGTCCAGCGGGTGGATGATCCCGATCTCGACCGCGCCAAGGCGCAGGCCGAAGAGGATATCGCCCAGGGCGCAACCGGCCTCGCACTGGTGTTTGAGGGCGCGCCGAACGCCTTCGGCTACGGTCTGCCGAACGGTGCCGAAACGCTCGACCGGATACTGGAAGGGGTGTCCCTCAACCAGGTGCATCTGCGTGTCGATGTCCACCCCTCCAGCCGCGCCATGGCGGACTGGCTGGTGACGCTGCTGACCCGCAGGCGGGTGGATCCCGCGAAACTGAGCCTGTCCTTCGGGATCGATCCGGCGGCGATCTTCGCCGGCACGGGCCGGCTTCGGATGTCCATCGAGGCGCTGCAGGCCTCTATGCCGCAGTCGCTGGCGCATTTCTTCGCCATGGGCGTGCCCGGCATCCTCCTCGAAGCGGATGGACGCGTGTTTCACAACGCCGGCGCCACCGAGGCGCAGGAGCTTGGCGTCATGCTGGCCTCGGCGGTCGCGCATCTGCGGCTGTTCGAGGAAGCGCGGCAGGCCTTGATCTATGCCGCGCCGCATATCGGCTTCGCTTTGAGCGTCGATCAGGACCAGTTCGTTTCGATGGCAAAGATCAGGGCGTTGCGGCGTCTTTGGAAGCGCGCGCAGGAACTGTGCTCGATCCCGCCTTCGGCCGCCCATATCCATGCCGAGACTTCCTACCGCATGATGGCGGTCAAGGACCCGGAAACCAACATCCTGCGCAGCACCATCGCCTGTTTCGCAGCGGCTACCGGCGGCGCCGATACGATATCGATCCTGCCGCATACGATCGCGCACGGTCTGCCTGCTTCGTTCTCGCGCCGCGTCGCCCGCAACACGCAGCTCATCATGGCCCGGGAAAGCCATCTCGACCATGTCGGCGATCCGGCTTGCGGGTCAGGCGGCATCGAGGCGCTGACCGAGAGCCTTTGCGAGGCCGCGTGGTCCGTCTTCCAGCAGATCGAGGCGGAAGGCGGCGTTCTGGAAAGCCTCAAGGCGGGTCATATCCAACAGCGCATCAACGCGGCCCGCGCCGAGCGCGCAGCAGCGCTGGAAAGCGGCCAACGGACGATTGTCGGCACGACGCTGCATCCTCTCGCAGCCGAGCCGCCGGCGGAAACCCTCGCGGCGGAGCACCGGGCCGTTCCGGCGGATGGCGTGGTTTTCTGTGAAGCCCTGCTTCCCGGCCGCATCGACGGGTTTGCGGAGCCGCCACATGATTCCTGATTTCGGCCGCATCGGCTGGAGCGCGTCACGCGAGGCGGCAGCCGGCCCGAAAGGCATCTGGCACACGCCGGAAGGCATAGAGGTCAAACGGCTCTACACGCAGGACGACCTCAAAGATCTGCCCGCGCTCGATACCTATCCGGGCATGGCGCCGTTCGTACGCGGTCCCTATCCGACCATGTATGTGCAGCAGCCATGGACGATCCGGCAATATGCCGGTTTCTCGACGGCCGAGGAATCGAACGCCTTCTACCGGCGTAACCTCGCGGCCGGACAGAAGGGCCTTTCCATCGCCTTCGACCTTGCAACCCACCGCGGCTACGACAGCGATCATCCGCGCGTCGCCGGCGATGTCGGCATGGCCGGCGTGGCGATCGATTCCATCCTCGACATGCGCCAGCTCTTCGACGGCATCCCGCTCGACCAGATGACGGTTTCGATGACCATGAACGGCGCCGTGCTGCCGATCCTGGCGCTCTACATCGTCGCGGCGGAAGAACAGGGAGTAGCGCAGAAGGATCTCGCCGGCACCATCCAGAACGACATCCTCAAGGAGTTCATGGTCCGCAACACCTACATCTATCCGCCGAAGCCCTCGATGCGGATTGTTTCGGACATTTTCTCCTACACCTCCCGGCACATGCCGAAATTCAACTCCATCTCGATCTCCGGCTATCATATGCAGGAGGCTGGGGCGACGGCGGACCTGGAGCTCGCCTACACTATCGCCGATGGCATCGAATATGCCCGCGCCGGCGTCGCCGCGGGGCTCGACATCGACAAATTCGCGCCGCGGCTTTCCTTCTTCTGGGCCATCGGCATGAACTTCTTCATGGAAGTGGCCAAGCTGCGCGCCGCGCGGCTTCTATGGTCGCAACTGATGGCGAAGAACTTCTCGCCGAAAGACCCGCGTTCGCTGTCGCTGCGCACCCATTGCCAGACTTCCGGCTGGTCGCTGACCGCACAGGACCCGTACAACAACATTATGCGCACCATGATCGAGGCGATGGCGGCGACACAGGGCCACACGCAGTCGCTGCACACCAATTCCTTCGACGAGGCGCTGGCGCTGCCGACCGACCATTCGGCGCGCATCGCCCGCAACACGCAGCTCATCCTGCAGAAGGAATCCGGCACGACACGCATCATCGATCCGTGGGGCGGCTCGGCCTATGTTGAGCGGCTGACGCATGATCTCGCTGCCCGCGCCATGAGCCATATCAAGGAGGTCGAGGCGCTCGGCGGCATGGCGGCGGCGACCGAGGAGGGCATTCCCAAGCTGCGCATCGAGGAAGCGGCGGCGCGGACCCAGGCCCGCATCGATTCCGGCGAACAAAGCGTCATCGGCGTCAATGCCTACCAGCCCAGTCAGGACATCGAGGTCGACGTTCTCAAGATCGACAATGCCGAGGTGCGGGCAAGGCAGCTTTCGAAGCTGCAGAGGCTGAAAGGCACGCGCGACGTCTCGGTTGTGGAAAGCGCCCTGGATGCGCTGAGCCGTGCAGCGGAAGGCAACGACAACCTGCTGGAATTCGCCATTCGCGCAGCGCGTGCGAACGCGACCGTGGGCGAAATATCGCTGGCGCTCGAGAAGGCGTTCGGCCGTCATGTCGCTTCGGTGCAGACCATATCGGGCGTCTACCGCAAGGAACTCGGAGACAACCCTTCCGTCGGCCGCCTGGAGGAAAAGCTTGCCGCCTTCGAGAAGAAGACCGGCGGCAAGCCTCGCATCCTGGTTGCCAAAATGGGACAGGACGGCCACGATCGCGGCCAGAAGGTGATCGCCACCGCCTTCGCCGATCTCGGCTTCGATGTCACCGTCGGGGCGATGTTCCAGACGCCGGAGGAAATCGCGAAGCTCGCCGAGGAGCATGACGTGCACATCGTCGGCGCGTCCTCGCTTGCGGCAGGACATCTTACGCTTATTCCCGAATTGAAAGCTGCGCTGAAAAAGCTTGACCGCGATGACGTTCTGATCGTCGCCGGCGGCGTCATCCCGCCGCAGGATTACGATGCCGTGCTGGCAGCGGGCGCGGTGGAAATCTTTCCGCCAGGGACGGTCATTCCTGAGGCGGCGGAGCGCTTGATGGACAGGCTGCTGGCATAATCGTAATGCGAGCGCTATAGTCGGCTACCACTTAGGATTGCGCTATGAACGAGGACGATAAAGTCACCGCCGAACAAATGGTCGCCGCTCGCAAAGTGATGGATCGCTACGAGCTAGTGTTTTCCGTGCTCGCACAGGGTGACGCCTCGCCATTCATGACGGATGCACTCAGAGAGCGTCTCACGGCGGCTGAGAAAAATATCGAACGCTACAAAACAGCCGCTCCGCACAAGCCAGCCGAATAGGCTATTGCCCTCACCCCTTCACGCTCAGCTTGACGATCTCCCATTCCTTGCCGTTGACCGTCACCAGATCGCCGGTACCCTTGCCGAACAGCGCCTGAGCCATCGGCGAAACGTGCGAGATCGTTCCCTTGGCGGGGTCGGCCTCGTCCTCGCCGACGATCTTCCAGTGCACCTTGCCGCCGTCTTCGCCCTCCAGCGTAACGCCCATGCCGAAGCGAACCACATCGCTGTCCGCATCGGGAACGGAAAGCTCGGCGTTCTCACGCCGGGCGGTCCAGTAGCGGAGATCGCGCGAGGCCAAGGCCAAGCGCTCGCGGTCTTCTTCCCGCTCCGCGTTGCCCAGTTCCTCGCGCAGGCGCACCAGTTCCTTGTCGATCTGCGCCAGGCCGTGTTCCGTCACCAGATTGCGATGCGTGCTCACCGGCCGCTCGCCGATATCGGCGATGGCTTCGTTGTCTTCCTCACGGGTGAAAGCCCTGCTCATTGTTCGAATGTAGGCGCGAGATGCAGGCTTCACAA
This sequence comes from uncultured Mesorhizobium sp., assembly GCA_965649745.1. Classification (GTDB taxonomy): domain Bacteria; phylum Pseudomonadota; class Alphaproteobacteria; order Rhizobiales; family Rhizobiaceae; genus Mesorhizobium. The sequence goes on from CBFGLW010000063.1 coordinate 6,498, forward strand.
TCTCAAACCGACACCGCGCAGTTGGCACGCTTGTTGCGGTACAGGGCGTGAGAGCCGGGAAACTGTGCCAATGTTGAACAGACGAGGATTTCTGACGGGAACCGCCGGGTTTGCGGTGCTTGGGCTCGCAATCGGTAAGGCCGGCGCGGCCAATCTTTCCGCTATCCAGGCTGCTTCATTGCGCGGTTCGATCAGCGCCACCGACTTCGGCATCCGTTCGGGCGCGGGCGACGACCAGAGCAAGGCATTCGCAAAAATGCTGCGCGCGGCGAGCGACCGCAACGCCCCGGTCATGCTGCCGCCCGGCACCTATGTCGTATCGAATTTGACGTTGCCGAAACGGGTGCGGCTGTCGGGCGTGCCAGGTGCGACGCGCATCGTCTATGGCGGCGGCGGCCATCTGATGACGGCGGAAGCTGCGGAAACCATCGATCTTGCCGGTCTGGTCTTCGACGGCTCCAATCAGTGGATTGGCGACCAGGCCGAAGGTTTGCTCGACCTGCGCCGCGTCAGCCATCTTGCCATCGACAACTGCGTCGTGGCCGGCAGCGGCAAGAACGGCATCGTGCTGGAAAGCGTTGCCGGGCGTATCGAGCGTTCGACCGTAACCGGCGCCGGCGACGCCGGCATATGGTCGATCCAGAGCGCTGGACTGCAAATCTCCGGCAACATCGTATCGGACTGTGCCAATGGCGGCATTCTCGTGCATCGCTGGCAGGCGGGCGAGGACCGGACCATCGTATCCGGCAACCGCGTCGAGCGGATCGGCGCGGCCGCCGGCGGAACCGGCCAGAATGGCAACGGCATCAACGTCTTTCGCGCCGGCAGCGTCATCGTTTCCGGCAACATGGTGTCGGACTGCGCCTTTTCCGCCGTTCGGGCCAACAGCGCCAGCAACATCCAGATCGGCGGCAACACCTGCCTGCGCTCCGGCGAAACCGCCATCTATTCCGAATTCTCGTTCGAAGGCGCCGTCATCAACGCCAATATCGTCGATGGCGCCGCCAACGGCATCTCCATCGTCAATTTCAACGAAGGCGGTCGCATGGCCACCTGCACCGGCAATGTGGTGCGCAACCTGTCGACGGTCGGACCCTATACCCCGGACTCGCCCGGATTCGGCACCGGCATCTGCTTCGAGGCCGACACGACAGCCACCGGCAATGTCGTCGAGAATGCGCCGCTCTACGGCCTGCAGATCGGCTGGGGGCCTTATCTGCGCAATGTGGTTGCGAGCAGCAACGTCATCCGCAATGCCGGCACCGGCATCGCCGTTTCGGTCGTCGAGGGGTCAGGATCGGCCATCCTCACCGACAATGTGATCGACGGCGCGCTCAAGGGCGCAATCGTCGGCCAGCGCTGGGCGGAGCCCGTGACGGGCGATCTCGCGTCAATCGGCAATGGCGGCTACGCGCATCTGACGGTGGAACGCAACCACGTCAGTTGAGCAGCCTCACCTTCTCCCCTTGTGGGAGAAGGTGGCCGAGCCAAGCAAAGCGCAGGCGAGGTCGGATGAGGGGTGATAGGTGGGGCGCCACGCTGGAACACCCCTCATCCGTCTCGGCTTCGCCTCGACACCTTCTCCCACAAGGCGAGAAGGAGAAGCCGCTCCCTTTCGGCTCGTCATCCCGATTTGCTTGATGCCGACTTTGCTTCGACCTAGGCTATGTCAGCGCCGCTGTCGGCCTTATCGAACCCACCTTCGCGCCGATCCGGCTTTCGACTGCCGGATGCGCCAGCTCGTCCAGTTTCGCGGCGAGCGCTTCGTCCGCGCGGAAAAGACGGGACAGGACGGTGGCAACCATGACTTCGGACGCCCTGCCCGCCCCGTCGTCGCATTTCAGCGCCAGTCCGAGCCCCAGCTCCGGGATCGCCGCGCAATAAACGCCCTCGGCGCCGGTCTTGGCAAATATCCGGCCGGAAGCGGCCTGCATCAACGCGACATCGGCCCTGCCGGTGCCGGCAACGAGAAAGGGCTCGGCCATGCAGGCGGAAAGCAGCCGCTTCGCCGCGGCCGCCCGTTGCGGCGCGAGCCCTGTGCCCGTCACCATCTTTGCAAATCCATGCGCGAAACTGCGCAGCGGCACCGCATAGGTCGGGATCGAGCAGCCGTCGATACCGCAACGGTCGACGTCATGCGCAGCGCCGGTGACGGATTCCATCGCCTCGCGCACCAGCTTCTGCGATTCATGCCCCGCCTTGACATAGCCGGACGGCGCGATACCGAGATGAACGCAGGTGCAAAGAAAGCCGGCGTGTTTGCCGGAGCAATTGTTGTGCAGGGCATTCGGCCAATTCCCTGAACGCGCCAGTTCGATCGTCGCATCATGGCTGGATGGCCAGTGCGCGCCGCATTCCAGCGCCTCCTTGTCGAGACCGGCTCTGGCCAGCATCGACGCCGCCAGTTCGACATGTTCCGGCTCGCCCGAATGCGAAGCGCAGGCGAGCGCCAGCTCGCGGCCGCCGAAGCCGAACGCATCGGCCGCGCCACTCTCGACAAACGGCAGCGCCTGGATGGCCTTGACCGCCGAGCGTGGGAATACCGGCTGGCTGGTATCGCCGACTTCCCACACCGTCTTACCATCGGCGTCGATGACGCAGGCAGCGCCGCGATGTGCGCTTTCGACGACTTCGCCACGAAGAACTTCAACCAGAACCGGATTCGTCATGCTGTCACCGCACGGCCATCATCGGCAGACGACTATTGCGGCACCATGCGACATGCAAGGAGCATCTTAACCCTCCCCTTGTGGGGAGAGTCGGTGAGCAGCCGGAGTGCGACGAAGGCTGTAAGACGGGGTGGGGGTATTGAATGCCGAGTACCCCCACCCCGCGTCAAAACCTCGCAAGCTCGGTTTTCTCCGCGACCCTCCCCACAAGGAGAGGGTAAAGGCGAAACTACTTCACCCGCTCCAGGATCGACACATAGTTGGCCACCGCGGCGCCGCCCATGTTGAAGATGCCGGCCAGTTTGGCGTCCGGCACCTGGATGCCGCCGGCCTCGCCGGTGAGCTGCATAGAACTCAGCACATGCATGGAGACGCCCGTCGCTCCGATCGGATGGCCCTTGGCTTTCAGGCCGCCGGACGGATTGACCGGAAGCGACCCCTCCTTGCCCGTATAGCCGTTCAGGGCGAGTTTGCCGCCCTCGCCCGGCGCCGCCAGACCCATGGCCTCGTATTCGATCAGCTCCGCGATGGTGAAGCAGTCGTGCGTCTCGACGAAAGAGAGGTCGTCGACGGTGACGCCGGCATGGTCGAACGCCTTCGCCCAAGCCTCACGCGCGCCCTCGAAGGCCAGGATGTCGCGTTTCGACATCGGCAGGAAATCCTGCACATGCTCATTGGCGCGGAAGCCGATCGCGCGGCGCATGGTCTTGGCGGTATCCGCATCGGCCAGCACCAGCGCTGCCGCGCCGTCCGAGACCAGCGAGCAATCGGTGCGCTTCAGCGGACCGGCCACAAAGGGGTTCTTCTCGCTTTCATGCCGGCAGAACTGGTAGCCGAAATCCTTGCGCATCTGTGCATAGGGGTTGTCGACGCCGTTCCGATGGTTCTTGGCGGCGATCATGGCCAGCGCGTCCGACTGGTCGCCGTAGCGCTGGAAATAAGCCTGGGCGATCTTGCCGAACACGCCGGCGAATCCGGCCGGCGTATCACCTTCCTCCGGAAGATATGACGCCTTCAGAAGATTCTTGCCGATTTCCGGCCCGGGCGTCGTGGTCATCTGCTCGGCGCCGACGACCAGCACGATGCGGCCGGCACCGGAATCGATGGCGCGGATGCCCTGCCGCACCGCCGCCGAACCGGTGGCGCAGGCGTTCTCGACCCGCGTCGCCGGCTTGAAGCGCAGCCTGTCGTCGGCCTGAAGCACGAGGCTTGCGGTGAAATCCTGCGGCGAGAAGCCGGCGTTGAAGTGCCCGAGCACGATCTCGTCGACATCCTCCGGGCCGATGCCGGCATGGTCGAGCGCCTCGATAGCCACTTTGGCGATCAGGCCTTCGAGCGTCTCGCCTTCCAGCTTGCCGAAGCGCGAATGCGCCCAGCCAACGATATTTGCGGTCATCAGGGCCTCCACCGGGTTCGTTCATGAGATGTAGTCCAACCTGCTCCCATCGCCAAGATAGTTCAAGCCTGAACTGACTGATCCAGAGGGCAATTCCACGCACAACGGATGCGCATTTTTCATTGATTGATCAGTCAATAAAAAATAAAATCGCCGGGAGGAGTACAGCTATGCCGAAGATCGGAATGGAACCCCTGCGCCGCCGCGCGCTGATCGATGCGACGATCTCGGCCATCGGCGAGCGCGGCTCGCTCAATGTCACTGTCTCGGAAATCGCCGGGCGCGCCGGCGTTTCGTCGGCGCTGGCACATCATTATTTCGGCCCCAAGGAGGAATTGCTGCAGGCGACGATGCGGCAGTTGCTCGCCGATCTGGGTGCCGATCTCGGCAAGGCGCTCGCCAAGGCATCGACGCCGCGCCAGCGCATCGCCGCCGTCATCGGCGTGAACTTCAATGCGGCCCAGTTCCGCGAGGAAACCGTCCACGCCTGGCTCGCCTTCTATGTCGAGGCGCAGAACTCGCTGCCACTGCGCCGGCTGCTCAGGGTCTATGCGCGCCGCCTGCATTCCAACCTGATGAGCGGACTCACGCCGCTGGTCGGCCGGCCGGAAGCGGCGCGGATGGCGGAGGCCATCGCCGCCCTGATCGACGGACTGTACATCCGCCGTGCGCTGCGCGATGGCCTGCCAAACCCCGCCAGCGCTGCGGCGCTGGTGGAGGACTATGTCGACGCCAAGCTGTCGGACCGGGCCGGAAGATGAGCGCCGCCTTCTGTTTTTCCTGCGAGATCACGCAACGAGCCTTCAATGCTTGAGGCCGATTTCGTCATCGTCGGCTCCGGTTCGGCCGGCTCGGCGCTCGCCTATCGGCTGTCGGAAGACGGCCGGCATTCGGTGATCGTCATAGAATATGGCGGCTCGGACGCGGGGCCGCTGATTCAGATGCCGTCGGCGCTATCCATCCCGCTCAACATGCCACTCTACGATTGGGGCTTCGCCAGCGAGCCGGAACCGCATCTCGGCGGCCGGGTTCTGGCCACGCCGCGCGGCAAGGTGCTGGGCGGCTCGTCGTCGATCAACGGCATGGTCTATGTGCGCGGCCATGCCCGCGACTTCGACCACTGGGCCGAGGAAGGCGCAGCCGGCTGGAGCTTCGCGGACGTGCTTCCCTATTTAAAGCGCATGGAGGACAGCGAGGGCGGCGAGGACGGCTGGCGCGGCCATGACGGGCCGCTGCATGTACAGCGCGGCCAGCGCACCAATCCGCTCTATAACGCCTTCATCGAGGCAGGCCAGCAGGCGGGGTTCGAGACGACCGACGATTACAACGGTTCGAAGCAGGAAGGCTTCGGTCCGATGGAGCAGACCATCTGGAACGGCCGGCGCTGGTCAGCCGCGAACGCCTATCTGCGGCCGGCGCTGAAACGGCAAAACGTGAGTCTGGTCAAGGCTTTCGCGCGGCGGGTGATCATCGAGAATCAACGCGCCGTCGGAGTCGAGGTCGAGGCTCGCAAACAGATTCAAGTCGTTAAGGCGAAGCGTGAAGTGATCGTCGCCGCGTCGTCCATCAATTCGCCCAAGCTCCTGATGCTGTCCGGCATCGGCCCGGCGCGGCATCTGACCGAGAACGGCATCGACGTCGTCGCGGATCGCCCCGGCGTCGGACAGAATTTGCAAGACCATATGGAGCTTTATATCCAGCAGGAATCGCTGAGGCCGATCACGCTCTATTCGGTGCTGAACCCCTTCTCCAAGGCGCTCATCGGGGCACAATGGCTGTTTTTCAAAAGCGGGCTCGGCGCCACCAATCATTTCGAGGCGGCGGCCTTCGTGCGCTCCGCTCCCGGCGTCGACTACCCGGACATACAGTACCATTTCATCCCGGCCGCCGTGCGCTACGACGGCAAGGCGGCGGCGAAGTCGCACGGCTTCCAGGCGCATGTCGGGCCGATGCGCTCGAAATCACGCGGCTCGGTGACGCTTCGGTCGGCCGATCCCTGGGCAAAGCCGGCGATCCGTTTCAACTACATGTCCCATGCCGACGACTGGTCCGAGTTCCGCCACTGCATCCGGCTGACCCGCGAGATCTTCGCGCAGCCCGCCTTCGACGATTATCGGGGCAAGGAGATTTCCCCTGGCAGCGAGGTGCAGTCCGACGATGAGTTGGACGCGTTCATTCGCGCGCATGCCGAGAGCGCCTACCACCCTTGCGGAACCTGCCGCATGGGGCGTGCGGACGATCCGCGCAGCGTCGTCGATCCGGAGTGCCGGGTGATCGGGGTTGAAGGCCTGCGTGTGGCGGATTCCTCGATCTTCCCGCGCGTGACCAACGGCAACCTCAATGCGCCCTCGATCATGACCGGCGAGAAAGCCGCCGACCATATCCTCGGCCGCACGCCGCTGCCGCCGTCCAATCAGGAACCGTGGATCAATCCGAGGTGGCAGGTGTCGGACAGATAGGACATGATCTGCCGGCTGCTTCGTCAGCGGAGAATTCGGAGACACAATGCGCGCCCAACCCAAGGCCTCGCACTACATCAACGGCCGGTTCGTGGAAGACGATCAGGGCGCCGCCCTGCCCGTCATTTATCCGGCGACCGGCGAAACCATCGCGACGCTGCATGCGGCGACGCCGAACGTCGTCGAGCTGGCGGTGGAGGCCGCACGCGCCGCCCAACCGGCCTGGGCCAGATTGAAACCGGTTGAGCGCGGCCGCATCCTGCGCCGCGCCGCCGACCTGCTGCGCGAGCGCAACGAGCATCTGGCGCGGCTGGAAACGCTCGACACCGGCAAGCCGCTGCAGGAAACGCTGGTGGCGGATGCGCCTTCGGCCGCCGACTGCCTGGAATATCTCGGCGGCGCGGTCGCCGCCTTCAATGGCGAATTTGTCGATCTCGGCGGGCCGTTCGCCTATACGCGCCGCGGGGCGCTGGGCGTCTGCGTCGGCATCGGCGCCTGGAACTATCCCATCCAGATCGCCGGCTGGAAATCCGCCCCGGCGCTCGCCATGGGCAACGCCATGGTTTTCAAGCCCTCGGAACAGACGCCGCTCTCGGCGCTGGCGCTGGCAGAAATCTATACCGAAGCCGGCCTGCCGGACGGACTTTTCAATGTCGTGCAGGGTTATGGCGACGTCGGCGCAGCCCTTGTCGAGCACGAGGTGGTCGCCAAGGTTTCCGTCACCGGCTCCGTTCCCACCGGCCGCAAGGTGCTGGCTTTGGCCGGCTCCAAGATGAAGCACGCGACGATGGAACTGGGCGGCAAGTCGCCGCTCATCGTATTCGACGACGCCGACCTCGAAAGCGCCATCGGCGGCGCCATGCTGGGCAATTTCTACTCCAGCGGCCAGGTCTGCTCCAACGGCACGCGGGTCTTCGTCCAGAAGGGCCTGCACGACCGCTTCGTAAACCGCCTCGTCGAGCGCACCAAGAAAATCCGCATCGGCGACCCGCTCGATCCGGATACGCAGATGGGCCCGCTGATCAACAAGGCGCAGCACGACAAGGTGCTCTCCTACATAGAGGCCGGCAGGCAGGAAGGCGCGACGCTGGCGGCGGGCGGCGGCATTCCCGCCCTGCAAGGTTTCGGCGGCGGTTTCTTCGTCGAGCCGACCGTCTTCACCGACGTTCTCGATGCGATGCGCATCGCGCGCGAGGAAATCTTCGGACCGGTGATGAGCGTGCTGTCCTTCGATGACGAAGACGAAGCGGTCGAGCGCGCCAACGACACCGAGTTCGGTCTCGCCGCCGGCGTGTTCACGGCCGATCTCGCCCGCGCGCACCGCGTTATCGGCGAGTTGCAGGCCGGAACGTGCTGGATCAACGCCTACAATCTGACCCCGGTTGAAATCCCGTTTGGCGGTTTCAAGCAATCCGGCATCGGCCGGGAGAATTCGCTGGCCGCGCTGGAGCACTATTCGCAGGTGAAATCGGTCTATGTCGAGACCGGCAAGGTCGAGAGCCCGTACTGATACGGGTTCCCGCCAGGGCGGCTGCTTTCAGTCGCCGGTGCTGTCCAGATACTGCGTCAGCGCGCAGACCAGATGATAGAAGATGCTGGCAGGAACTTCCTGCGCCAGCGAGCGCCCGCGTTCGTCGATGCGATCGATCCATAGCCCTGTGGGCGCGGGATCGATATGCCAGCGGAACAGGCGCCCGACGCGCGCCTCAATCTCCGGTTTCATATCGGGTCCGCCGACGGCGTCCAACGCGATGGCGGCCTTGATGGCTTCCGATTGCGGCCAGCTGCGCGATACCTGGTCGAGCGGCATGCCCTGCCGCGATACGGCGGCATAGGCCAGCCCCGTATAGCGGTTGAGGCCGTTGGAAATCGCCGAGGCATAGAGCTTGCGGGCAAAGGCCGTCAGGTCGTTCTGGCCGCTGCGCGTCGCGAAATCGACCAGCAGCGACGCCCATTCGAAATGGTGCCCCGGCTCGGTCCATGTCCCCTTTTCACCCCTTGCCGGACGCCACTCCGCGTCGAAATATTCGCCCAGCGTCCAGCTTTCGGCGTCGAAGAAATGGTTACGGAACAGATCGATGATGCGCGCCGCGCGGCGCAGGTAAGTGCGGTCGCCGGTCGCCTGATGCCAGGCGAGAAACGCTTCCAGCAGGTGCATATGCGGGTTGGAGCGCCGCTCCTCCTCGCCGCCCGAGGTTTCGAGGAAGCCGGTCAGGCGGCGGTCTTCGAGATGCGCATCGAGGAAGGCGAAAGTCTCGGCTCCAAGCCGCTCGGCATCCGGATTGCCACACATATGGGCGTGCGCCAGTGCCAGCAGCACGCAGGAATGATCGTAGGCGTCCTCGGTGGCATCCGCGACCGTGCCGTCGACATTCAGGGTGCGCACCCATCCGCCCCGGTCGGTGCGGCCATTGCGCGTCAGGAACTCGATGCCGTGCGCGATCAGCCGGTCGGCCGGACCGTCCCAGCCGCGCGCCTTGGCCACCGAGAAGGCATAGATCTGCCGCGCCATGGTGCGCGTGCGTTTCGGCTTCGTCAGCGGCACGCCGTCGAAACCCAACGCCTCGTGGAATCCTCCATGGCGGTCATCGACACCCACCGTCGACCACAGCGGCATCGTCTCCTCGAACAGCCAGTGCCGGACCCGCCGCCGCCAGGCGCCGCTGTCCATGACGCGATCGTGTGCCGGGGTGAACTTGGTTTCCAGCCGGCCGCTCTTTTCGAGCTGCTCGACGATCTTGCGCACGTTCTGGCTGTGGCTGACCGGCGCGACGAAAGTGGCGTCGGCGGTCGCGACGATGGCGACATCCTTCATGCCGACGGCCGAAACCAGTCGGCCTTCGCTGCGGATATAGGCGTTCCGGCAGTCGATCGCGACCACGTCACCGAGGATCACGTTGCCGTTGCCGTCCAGCGGCCCGACATCGAGCAGGGACTGCCATGAGCCGAGATCGTTCCAGCGGAAAGTGGCCGGCACCATGGCGATGTCGTCTGCTTGCTCCATGATCGCATAGTCGACGGAAATGGACGGTATGGCGCCATAAAGGTCGGCGGACATATAGAGCCCGGAAACGTCCTCCGAGGCCTGGCTGAACGCGGCCTCGGTGGCATTCCAGATTTCCGGCTGGAACTTCAGGAACGCGTCGCGCATGGCGCCGGCGCGAAACAGGAAGATGCCGGTGTTCCAGTAGAAATTGCCGGCCCGCAGATATTCCTCCGCCTTGGCCAGATCGGGCTTCTCGACGAAGCGCGAGACATCGAACACGCCCTGCCTCTCGCCCGCCACCTCGATATAGCCATAGCCGGTTTCCGGGTGACCGGGCTTGATGCCGAAAACCACCAGCCGGCCAGCCAAGGCCGCGTCCACGCCAGTCTCCACCGTCTGCCAGAATTGCGCGGTGGTCGAAATCTCATGGTCGGAAGGGACGACCAGCACCAGGCTGTCGCCGAATTGCCCGAGCGTGCGCAGTGTCGCCAGCGCGACGGCCGCGGCCGTGTTGCGGCCGAGCGGCTCGTAGAGCGCGCCGCCGCCGGACAGGTCGAGCCCGGCGAGGTCGGCGTTGATGCGGGCCGCGTGCC
>CBFGLW010000064.1:0-16299 GCA_965649745.1 uncultured Mesorhizobium sp.
CGACCCCAACCTTGGCAAGGTTGTGCTCTACCCCTGAGCTACACCCGCTCGCGCGGCCTTGGCCGCAAGCCGCGCCTATATGGCCGAAGAGCGCGACGATTGCAACAGAGAAATCATGAGCTTCGAAACTTGAAGCGGCGGGCGCAAAAGTACAGGTTTAGGGTCGCAAGCTGGAGAATCTGGGGTCGCAGGCGCGACAATAAACCTCAAAGTGGGACAAGGCTCCTGTGTCTGCCGCCCTACTGACCAAAAACGATGCGTTCGACCGTGTGGATCATCCAATGCCGAAATCTGAAGACGACCTTTTTGCTTTTCTGGACAAACTGGGTATCGCCGTTTCGACCATGCGACATCCGCCGCTTTTCACGGTCGCCGATTCGCAGGCGTTGCGCGGCGAAATCCCAGGCGGGCACACCAAGAACCTGTTTCTGAAGGACAAGAAGGGCAACTTTTTCCTGGTGACCGTCGACGAGGAGGCGACGGTCGATCTGAAGCAAATCCATCACCTGATCGGAGCGACGGGCCGCGTGTCTTTCGGCAAGCCGGAAGAGCTGATGGGGCTTCTGGGTGTCACGCCGGGGGCCGTGACCGTGTTCGGGCTCATCAACGACACCGGGCGGAAGGTGACGGTTGTCCTCGATGAGGCATTGATGCAGAATGCAATCATCAACGCTCACCCGCTGACCAACGAGGCGACGACCTCCATTGCCGCGGGCGATTTGCTCACCTTCATCAAGGCGACGGGGCACGATCCCCTCATCTTGAAAGTTGCGACTTGATCGCCACATGCGTGGGCAGATTGGCGGTTTTGCGGTTATCGATATCTGAATTGGAAAGGACGCGGCGAAGGGCCAGATGACGATCAACAATGACAATCCGTTCGGCAGGGCAGGCAGCCAGTATACGACCACGATCCAATACGACGATGGCTTGGCCTCTCCGTCTGTGCCCCCAGCTGATCTTATAAAGGATACGACGACCGCCGCTTTTCCGGCCGATGTCATTCAGGAATCGCGCAAGCAGCCAGTGCTTGTGGATTTCTGGGCTCCGTGGTGCAATCCCTGCAAGCAGTTGACCCCGGTGCTGGAGAAGGCGGTCAGGAATGCCGCTGGCCGGGTAAAACTGGTCAAGATGAATATCGATGAGCATCCCTCGATCGCCGGCCAGCTCGGCATCCAGTCCATTCCGGCCGTCATCGCCTTCAGCAACGGACAGCCTGTCGACGGCTTCATGGGCGCCATTCCCGAAAGCCAGGTGGAGGAATTCATCACCAAGCTTGCGGGCAAGGACGGCGCGGAACCGAAGGTCGAGGAAGCCCTGACTGCGGCGGCCGAAGCGCGCGCCCAGGGCGATATCCAGGGCGCCGCCGGCCTTTACGATGCCGTTCTGCAGCAGGCGCCCGATACGGTCGAGGCGATTGCCGGTCTGGCGGCCCTGCTATTCGAGGCCGGAGACCGGGAAGGTGCACGGGCTTTGCTGGACAGTGCGCCCGAGGCGAAGAAGGAAGCGCCGGCGCTGGTTGCGGTCCGCGCCAAGATGGCGCTGGCCGATCAGGCCGCTTCGCTCAGTGATGCCGCGGAACTGGAAAAGCGGCTGGCGGACAATCCGAAGGATCATCAGGCGCGGTTCGATCTGGCGATGATCCAGAACGCATCCGGTGAGCGCGAAAAGGCGGCCGACAGTCTGCTTGCGATCATCAAGGCCGATCGAGGCTGGAAGGACGAGGCCGCGCGAACGCAGTTGCTGCAGTTTTTCGAGGCTTGGGGGATGACCGACGCAGCGACGCTTTCAGCGCGCAGGAAACTTTCTTCACTGTTGTTTTCCTGAATGACTTGCCATGCTGCCTCGTCCGCCCAAATCAGGAAGAGGCAGGCTGATGGGACAGGAGAAGGTCCGGGTGGACGGCGCAAACGGGAGTTGCAAGACCGGTGCAGGCGGGTAACGCACATTATCGGCGCGACGCGGACCTCCCCCAGACGGTGCCCGTTTTCCCGCTTGCGGGCGCGCTGCTGCTGCCGGGCGGACGCATGCCTCTCAATATCTTCGAGCCGCGCTATCTGCAGATGCTGGATCACGTGCTCGCCGGCCATCGCCTGATCGGCATCATCCAGCCCAGCCTCGAGGGGGCTGTCCGCTCCGACGGCGAGCCGGAACTTTGCAATGTCGGCTGTCTGGGACGGCTGACATCATTCGCCGAAACCGGGGACGGCCGCTATCTGATCTCGTTGCAAGGCGTCTGCCGCTTCAGGCTGGCGCAGGAGATGACAGTCAGGACGCCTTTCCGGCAATGCCGGATAACACCATTCCTGGCGGACCTTGAGGAAGACCAGTCCTCCGCCGAAATCGACAGGCCGTCGCTCTTGAAGACGTTCCGGGCCTATCTCGAGGCAAACGACCTGGAAGCCGATTGGGAAAGCGTCAGCCGCGCCGACAATACGATGCTGGTCAACGCGCTTTCGATGATGGCGCCCTATGGATATGCAGAGAAGCAGGCGCTGCTGGAGGCAGCAGACCTGAAGACGCGGGCCGAGACGCTCGTGGCGATTACCGAAATGGCACTTGCGCGCGATACCGACGATTTCGGCTCAAGTCTGCAATAGGAGGGGTGAAGTTGCATGGCTCGTGAAACCGGCAAGGCGGAAGTGGATGCAAAACTCCTCGAACTGTTGGCTTGTCCGCTGACCAAAGGTCCGTTGGTATGGGATGGCGAGCATGGCGAGCTGGTGTCCAGGCTGGCGCGGCTGGCTTACCCAGTGCGGGACGGCATTCCGATCATGCTGCCTTCGGAAGCGCGACCGATCGGCAACGACGACAAATAGGAAAGCGGTGGGCGGTTCCGATTTCCCCGTCATTGGAAGTTGCGCCCTTTCGGCATGACGTCGTTTACCTGACGCACCATCACCTCCGAACCGTACCCCGCTTCTTCGCTTACCTCACCGGAAGATCGCAGAACGCCCAGCCAGGACGACAGGTCTTCCATGCGCTCGGCGACGATATGGACGACTCCGGAGGCGGATTGAAGTCTGCCGGTGACGCGGATGAATTTCGAGCCCATGATGATGGGTAGAAATCGCGGGAAGTCGCGTTGCCAGACGACGATGTTTGCAATTGCTTTTTCGTCCTCCAGGGTGAGGAAAATGGCGTTGCCCTTGCCTGGCCGCTGACGCACCAGTACCAGCCCCGCAACCGAAACCCTGCGGCCGTTTTCAATGGCGGCCAGCCTGATGTTCGGGGTGACACCAGCCTGAGTGAGCCGCTTGCGCAGGAAAGCGATGGGATGCGCCTTGAGCGACATGCCGAGCGCACGGTAGTCATGCAGAACATGCTCGCCCAGCGGCATGACAGGAAGCTGTGTCTCCGGTTCCTTGTCGAGCAGGTTACATCCCGGCTGGTCCAATAAGGGCAAACGCCCAGTTGCATTCCTGCTGTCCAGAGCCCTGACAGCCCACAGCGCGGCCCGGCGGTCGAGGCCGATGGAGCGGAAGGCGTCGGCATTGGCCAGACATTCGATCTCCCTCACATCAAGGCCCGACCGCAGCCAAAGGTCATGCACCGAGGTGTAGCCCATCTCGCGCCGGGCCACAAAAGCCTTCATGCGTTCATCGGACAGTCCCTTGATCTGGTTGAAGCCGAGCTGCACGGCCCGCATGGACTTGATCACCGGTCGCATCTCGACATGACGGGCGGCGACGCGAGCAGGTTCGAAATCGCCCTCGACCAGAGTGCAGTCCCAGTCGGAACGATTGATGTCCGCCGGTCTGACTTCGATGCCGTGATCCTGTGCGTCGCGTACAAGCTGCGCCGGCGCATAAAACCCCATGGGTTGCGAGTTCAGAATCGCGGCGCAGAAGACATCCGGATAAAAAGTCTTGAACCAGCAGGAAGCGTAGACGAGCAAAGCGAAGGAGGCGGCGTGGCTTTCGGGAAAGCCGTATTCGCCGAACCCCTCGATCTGGCTGAAGCAGCGGTTGGCGAATTCCTCAGGATAGCCTTTTTCGACCATTTTCCCGACCATTCGGTCGCGATAGTCCTTGACGGCGCCGGTGCGTTTGAACGTCGCCATCGCGCGGCGCAATTGATCTGCTTCCCCAGGCGAAAACTCGCCGGCCTGAATGGCAATGCTCATGGCCTGTTCCTGGAAAAGCGGAATGCCAAGGGTCCGCCCGAGTACCTTTCTCAAAACATCGCTGACATCGTCATGATAATCGGGTTCCTCCAATCCCAAACGCCGACGTAAGTAAGGATGAACCATATCGCCCTGGATCGGACCGGGGCGGACGATAGCCACTTCTATGACCAGGTCATAGAATTTACGCGGTCGCAGTCGTGGCAGCATCGACATCTGGGCACGCGATTCGATCTGGAAGACACCGAGCGTATCGGCCCGGCAGATCATGTCGTAAACGCACGCGTCCTCCTTTGGCATCGTATGAAGGGTAAGGGGCCGGCCATAGTCATCGCGGACGCGGTAGTGGTCTTCCAGAAGCGTGAAGGCGCGCTTCAGGCAGGATAGCATGCCAAGCGCCAGCACATCGACCTTGATGAGGCGGACGGCATCGAGGTCGTCCTTGTCCCACTCCACCATCTTGCGTTCCGGCATGGCCGTTTTCATGATCGGAACGATCTCGTCGAGCCGGTCCTTGGTTATGACAAAGCCGCCGACATGCTGCGAGAGATGGCGGGGAAACCCCATGATCTCGTTGGCGCGGTCGATGACATGCCGGGAAATCGTCTGTTCGAGGTCGAGCCCGCCGGCCCTGGCCTCGTTCGGGCCGAGCGCCGATGATCGCTGTCCCCAGATAGAGTTGGAAAGTGCGTTGCGGGCATCTTCGGAAAGGCCCATCGCCTTGCCGACCTCGCGCAGCGCCGAGCGGCCGCGATAAGAAATCACCGCGGCGGCCAGCGCGGTACGCTTTTCGCTGTATTTCTCGTAGATATAGGCGATGATCTTGTCGCGGTGTTCGTGCTCGAAATCGACGTCGATGTCGGGCGGTTCTTCGCGCTCGGTTGAGATGAACCGACCGAGCAGCAGGTCTCCCTCTATCGAGATCGGATCGACTTCGGTGATGCCGAGGCAAAAGCAGACGATGGAATTGGCGGCCGAGCCGCGTCCCTGACAGAGCACGTTCACCTCGTCCGAGCGTGCATAACGCACGAGGTCATTCACGGTGAGGAAATAGCGCGCGTATTTCTTCTCCGCGATGAGCGTCAGTTCCTCCGGAATGAGTTTCCGGATCTTTTTCGGGATGCCTTTGGGGTAGCGCCTGTGTGCGCCTTCCCAGGTCAGCCGCTCCAGCTCGGTCTGCGGGTCGACGCCTTTCTCGGTCGTTTCTTCGGGATAGTTGTGCTGAAGCTTCTTGAGGGAAAAGCGCAGTTCCGATGCGAAGCGCAAGGTCTCGGTCAGAGCGTCCGGGTACCGGTGAAAAATGCGCGCCATTTCGGCGCCGGATTTCATGTGACGCTCGGCGTTCGCCCCGAGCGCGAAGCCGGCCTCACTGATTGTCTTGTTGAGACGTATGGCAGTCAGTACATCTTGCAGCGGCCGGCGTTCGAATGCGTGATAAAGGACGTCATTGGTCGCCATCAGCGGCATGTTCGCCGCCTCGGCCAGAGCTGCCGCTTTCTCCAGACGGAACCGGTCGTTGCCATTATAACTTGGCGCCACGGCAAGACGGATGGCATCGCCAAAGCGATGCTTCAGACCGCGCAGCAGGGTCAGCATCGTGTCTTCATCAATAAGGTCGGGCAGGACCGCGAGGGACATACGGTCGCCCCACTCCAGAAGGTCGACGCGCTTGAGCAGCGTTTTCCCCTTCTCGGTCTCATCGCGCAGATTGGCCTGGGTTAGCATGCGGCACAGATGACCCCAGCCGGTACGATCCCGCGGGTAGGCGAGGATGTCCGGCGTGCCGTCCGAAAAGACGAGGCGGCAACCCGGATAATAAGGCGGGTATATCGGTTCGTCCGGATTTTCCGACGTTTCCTTCTTGGGATAAATCGATTTCGACTGGCTCCATGCGCGCACCACGCCGGCGACTGAGTTGCGGTCGGCAAGACCCATGCCGGCATGGCCGAAAGCGTGAGCGGCGACGACCAGTTCCTCCGGCTGCGAGGCGCCGCGCAGGAAGGAAAAATTCGACTGCACGCCAAACTCGATATAGCCTGGCTCAGCCGGTGTGTTGCAGGGCGGGAGGGTTTGTTTCATGCGAAAATGCCATGTAAAAACCAGCGCGGCGGCGCATCTGCATTGCCGTAAAGGCCTTCCCGGTAAAGCCAGTAGCGCCGTCCCTCGGCATCCTCGACGCGGAAATAATCGCGGGTCAGCCCCGCTGCCTTCAACATCGCGATGCGCTTGCGGCGGATTTCGTAATCTTCGTCCTTCTCGTCGTCTCTTTTTTCGATGCGAGGATTTTCCAGCCACCATTCCGGGGCGATGCGTTCCGGTCCTTCGGCGCGAGCGACGCTGTATCGCGCGCGACGCCAGCGGAATTGCAGAGGCGGGCCTTCCGGCACCTCGGCCATCGTGACCTCGATCGGCTCGGGCCGGCGCAGCAGCCGGAGCGGACGCTCGGCCGCAGCGAGCGGCTCCGCCTCCGCCGGCGCGAGCTTGATGACATTGGCGAAGGATGAGAAAGCCACCGCCCGCTCCGGCAAATGGCTGGCGACAGGCACCGGCCGGCGCACGGCATTGCGGCCCAGCCTAGCGCAGATCCGGTCGACGAACAGCGCCAGATCTGCATCGTCATCGCGGCTTTCATGGCCGAGGTCGACCTGCTGTGGCGCAAGCGGTGCTATCGATGGCACCGTAAGGCGGACAAGATCGAAGCCGCAGCCGGCGTCGAGGCTTTCGCCCAGCGCCGCCAGCCGTTCGTGGAAGAGTTTTGCCACCCGGTCCGGTGCGCGCGCCGGCCGCGACAAATGAACGGAAAGCCGGGTGACGACGCCGTCGACCCGGAACAGGAAGAGCTGAAGGCCGAGCGCGCCGGCACCACGCCGTTCCAGCGTTTCCTCCAGCGCCGTAGCCAGGAGAAGAATAAGGCGCTCGATGTCCTCCACCATCATGACGGGTTCAGCCAACGGGCGTTCGGCCGACAATTCCGGCACGGCCAGGCGCGGCGAGAGCGTTTCGTCGATCCGGCCGAGCGCCTGATCGAGACGCAGGACGAGCGTTCTGCCGAAGCGACGGACAAGCGGTGCACGGGGCGCCGCCATGACGGCTTCGATGGTGCGTAGGCCGACGCTGTCGAGCGCTGTGCAAGTCGTTTCGTCGAGGCGCAACGCCGCCAGCGGGAGCGGTGTCAGCCAGTCGGCCTCCGCTCCGTCGGGAACGATGAAATTGCCGCGGAAACGGGCGATGGCCCAGGCCGTGCCGGCGGTCGCAGCGACGGCGGCGCTCGCCTCGAGACCCTGTTCGGAGAAGCGGCGCAGCATGTCGGCGACAAGGGCCTCCTCACCGCCCAACAGATGGCTGCAACCGGTGATGTCGAGGAAAAGCCCGTCGGTCCCGTCCAGCGCCACCAGGGGCGTATAGCGGTCGCACCAGTCGGCGAGGCCCTCCAGCAGGCGGCGGTCGGCTTCCGGATCCGCCTCGACGATTTCCACCGAAGGATGCATGGCGCGCGCATCGGCGATGCCCATGCCGCGCTTCAGTTTCAGCATCTCGGCGCGATGGTCGAGCGCCGCGATGCGGTGCGCGTTGCCATCACGGTGGCTGACGAGCAGCGGCGGGAAAGCGGAACAGGTTTTCAGCCAGGCGCGGCCCAGGCGCTGCCGCCATATCCGGTCGGTGGCGAGGTAAGGGAACCATAGAGACAGGATCCTGTGGCCTGGCGAGGCGGTCTGTGTCGCGAAGTTTAAAGGTGCGTTCATTGGCATTCCATTCCAGAACGAAGCGCGCCGAGGGCGCGAGACGATTCTTGTCGAGGGCGACGGCGAAGGCCGGAGGCCCGATGGAGCCGGCGAGCGGGCGGCCGAGGATGCGCCGCTTTCCGGCCGGCGCCGGTGTGACGACAAAGCGTAGCGGCGCGGCGGTGGCTTCGGCCTGCGCCGACTGCCTGAGCAGGAAGACGGGACGGCCCGCCTCGGCGGCGCGGCGGTGCAGCCGGCGCGTCGCGGTCAGGTCCAGCTGCTGCGGATTGCCGGGCAGCTCGATGATCACGGTCGCCAGTGTCTTCAATGCCGCCGCTTCCTCGGCGATCCACAGCGTGTCGACCGGCCGCGGCGCTTCGGCGAACAGTAGATCCTGAGGCCCGATGCCGAACAGGCGGGAAAGCCCATGCGCATAGGGCAGGCCGGCTTCGGCGAAAAAGCCGGAGGTGCCGATCCACAGAACCGGCGCCGGCAGCGCCTGTTTCAACACAAGGCTGACAAGGGCCAGCACGAAACCCGCTACGGCGCCGGCGTCGCGCGCCTGCCGGCCATGGATTTCGGTCAGAGCTGCCTTGGCTATGCCGCCGGCCAACGCCTCGTCCAGCGCCGGGACGCCGGTGGCGAGCAGGTCGGTTTTGCTGCGCGGACGGCCATTGTGGCGCAGCACGACAGCCCCCTCGTGACCGGGCTCGGCGAGCCGTTCGGGCAGCGTGCCTTCTATCCTTGCGATTTCTCGGCGCAGGGCAAAAAGTGTCTCCCGCGCCACGGCGTGCGTCGCCATGTCGGCTGCTTCCAGTTATTTTGTTCCTGTTATGTTCTAATGGATTCCAGAGGCTGCACCAAGAGTCAAGCATGGCGTCAAAAGAATTTATTCCTCTTGCTTCGAAAAGGAAGCGATCGGATAGAGCGCCTGTTTGCCGTTATCCGCACAAAAGCCTATATGCCGCGGAACGAAGGACGAAGAATGGCCCGCATCTACAAGACACGCACCTGGCATGGCGAACTGTCGCCCGCGCTGGAGGAACTGGAGCTTCTGGCGCTGGAGGCCTATGCGCATCTGCCGGCGGATTTTCGCAACCTGACCGGCGAGATCGTCATCCAGGTTGCCGAATTCCCGACCGACGAGATCATGGACGATCTGTCGCTGGAGACGCCGTTCGACCTGCTCGGCCTGTTCGAGGGACGGGGCATCGCCGAGCGCTGGAATCCGGCGACGGGCGAGGGACCGAACCGCGTCACGCTCTACCGCCGCGCTATCCTCGACTACTGGGCCGAGAACGAGGAGACGCTGGGTGACATCGTCACCCATGTGCTGATCCACGAGATCGGCCACCACTTCGGCCTGTCGGACGAGGACATGGAAAGAATAGAGGAAGCGGCGGAATGACGATGGAGCCGATTCAACTCTACAAAAAGCTAAAACGGCTTGGAGCCATGAAACCGCGAGCACATGGAAACCGGAGAATCCTGCCAAGGGACAGTGCAGCGTCACCGCGCTCGTCGTCCAAGACATCCTCGGCGGTGACATTCTGAAGACAAGAACATCGGGCAGCCCACATTTCTACAACAGGATCGGCTCGGTGAGGTGGGACTTCACCATCAGCCAGTTCGATCAGCCGATTCCGTTCGAGGACCTGCCGTCGAACCGGGAAGAGGCGATGGCGGATACATCGCCTCTTCAATATGAAGCTCTCAGAAAACGGCTCGGATTGTAACCCTACCACTCGCCGAGCTTGGTTTCGCCGACCTTGTATTCCTCGCCGTCGACATCCTTCACCACGGCCTGGCCGCAGCGCATCACCTTGGCCTTTTTGTCATAGGCATAGGTGGGCGAACCGTAGAGGTGCCAGCCCCTGTTCAGCGCCGCCGTGACCTTGTGGCAGAATTTGGAATCGTCGACTTCGGTGAGGAAACGGTAGAGTCGCATCGGATCGGTCCTATGCTGTGATCTTGGTCATCATGCGCCCATCGCACCGGCCTTGGCGAGAAGTCTTTCGGCCTGGGCGAGATGCAGCCGTTCGACCATCCTGCCGTCCAGATTGATGACGCCCTTTCCGGTATTCTCCGGCTTGGCAAAGGCATCGCGGATGGCGCGCGCCTCGGCCACAGCCGCCTGCGATGGCGAGAACGCGGCGTTGACGGCTTCGATCTGTGCCGGGTGAATGACGCTCTTGCCGTCGAAGCCCATGCCGACCGCCTCGGCGCATTCGCGCGCCAGTCCGTCGGTATCGCGGAAATCGTTGAAGACACCGTCGATCACACCGATGCCGCCGGCGCGCGCGGCCAGCACCAGCTGCATCAGCCACGGCACCATATAGCGCCGGTCGGGAAGGGTGTGGACACCGGTCTCCTTGGCGAGATCGTTGGTGCCGGCGACGAAGCAGGCGAGCCGCGAAGCCGGGTCGCGGCCGAGTTCGGCGATGGCGCCGATGTTGAGCAGGGCCTTGGGCGTTTCGATCATCGCCCATAGCCGGACGCTGTCCGGTGCGAAGGCGTCGTCCAGCACGTCGCCGGCCTCCAGGATGTCACGCGCGGTATCCACTTTTGGCAGCAGGATGCCGTCCGGCTCGCAGGCGGCCGCGGCGGCGAGATCGTCACTGCCCCATTCGCTGGAAAGCGCGTTGACGCGCACGATCATTTCGCAGCGCCTCGTTTTTTCAGCCCCATCTGGACGGCTGGCGAAGATCGCGCCGAGCTTCTCGCGCGCGGCGGTCTTTTCCTGCGGCGCGACGGCGTCCTCCAGGTCGATGACGACGGCGTCACAAGCAAGCGAGGCGATCTTGGCCAGCGCCTTGTCGTTGGAGGCGGGCACGTAAAGCACGGAGCGGCGGGGGCGGAATGTCTCGGTCATCTGGTCTTCTTGCCTTTCCGGGCTGGCCCTTGCAAGGGTCTGCATGGCAGTGGCTCAAGCTGATCGCATAGGTCAAGGCAGGACATGCAGCATGGCGCAATATGACATCGTGATTGTCGGCGGAGCCATCGTCGGCTCGTCGCTTGCCTATTATCTGCGCAAGGAAGGCTTTTCCGGCACGGTGGCACTGGTCGAGCGCGATCCGCAGTTCGCCCAGGCGGCGACGACCCTGTCGATGGCGTCGATCCGCCAGCAGTTCTCGATTCCCGAAAACATCCGCCTGTCGCGTTTCACGCTCGGCCTGTTCCGGCGGATGCGGGAGGAGTTCGGCACTGAGGCCGATATCGGCTTCCGCGAGGGCGGCTACCTGATCCTCGCCGGCGCGGACGGGCTGCCGATCCTCGAGGCGAACCACGCGACGCAGGTCGCCGAGGGCGCCGACATCGTTCTGGAGGATATCGCTGCCTTGCAGCGG
The DNA here is from genome assembly GCA_965649745.1 of uncultured Mesorhizobium sp. GTDB lineage: Bacteria > Pseudomonadota > Alphaproteobacteria > Rhizobiales > Rhizobiaceae > Mesorhizobium. The sequence continues at coordinate 11,196 of CBFGLW010000064.1, forward strand.
CGTTTCCCCTGGCTTTCGTCGGAAGGCGTCGTCGCCGGTGCGCTCGGCTTGAGCGGCGAAGGCTGGTTCGACGCCCATGCGCTTCTGGCGCTCATCCGCAAGGCGCTGCGCGGCATGAAGGTCGATCTCGTCACCGCGCCGGTTGCGGCCATCGGCCGGGACGGCAACCGCGTCACCGGCGTGACGCTGGAAAATGGCGAGCGGCTGGACGCCGGCATCGTCGTCAACGCCGCCGGGCCGAATGCCGGCAAGGTCGCTGCCATGGCCGGCATCGCTCTGCCGGTCGAGCCGCGCAAGCGCACGGTGTTCGTCTTCGAGGCGCGGGACAAGTTCGCCGACATGCCGCTGCTGGTCGACCCGAGCGGCATCTATGTGCGGCCGGAAGGCTCGGTCTATCTCACCGGCGGCGCCGAGTCCGAAGAAGGGGAGACGGCTGCCGATCCGGCGGATTTCGAACCCGACTGGAGCCTGTTCGAGGAAACGATCTGGCCGGTGCTGGCGACCCGCATCCCCGCCTTCGAGGCGATCAAGATGACGCGCGCCTGGGCCGGCCATTACGACTACAACACGCTGGACCAGAACGCCGTGATCGGGCCGCATCCGGAGGTGGCGAACTTCCTCTTCGCCAATGGCTTCTCCGGCCATGGGCTGCAGCAGGCGCCGGCGGTGGGCAAAGCTCTGGCGGAACTGATCGTGCATGGCGCCTACCGCTCCATCGATTGTTCGGCCTTCGGCTACGAGCGGGTGGCGGCGGGGCGGGCGTTCCGGGAACTGAATGTGATTTGAACCGCCACGTTCTAACCTTCCCACAGGTGGAGGGTAAAGCGTTGGCACAAATCCTCGCCGCCACGCCCTGCTTTCGCAGTCTGGCTATTGTCCTTCGAAGTTCGCTTCGCGAGCACCTCAGGATGAGGACCGCGAAGGTCGGGAAGACGGGCGGTCGCGGGATCGCTCATCTGGGAGGGGGCAGTCGTGCGGTCTCGCAACCGCCCGTCCAGTCTTTACCGCGGCTTCCGCAGGGGTGCTCCCTGGTTGAGGGAGCGGGGCTGCTTCTTTGGAAGGAAGCTTACCGCTCCGGAGGAAAACCCAGCGCCGCCTCATCAGGCCCGCTTGTCTCTTGCCCGCTCCCCCGTTACCGGCTGGCGGACAATTTTCAAGTCTTCCCCTTCCGGAAAAGGGCCGCGGCTCGCCTCCGCCGCCACGTTAGCGGTTTCAACGAGAACCGGTTCCTCTACGCGCAATCACCGTCATGACCGGCGCTCCCGCGGTAGGAACTGCGAAGAGTTTAGGAGGGGCTGGAAGGGGTGTGGATAGATTTTTATCAGCGTTCGCGTTTTTGCCAGAACGCATCGGCCATGCGCGCCATGCCGGCGCGCTCGTAAAAGCCGACCGCGTCGGGCATCGAAATCAGCGCAATGGCGACCTGCGGTCCGAGACGGCGGCGGGTTTCGTTGAGCAGCCCCTTGCCGATGCCGAGGCCCTGCGCCTGTTTCGACACCGCCAGTTCAGAGACGTAGCAGACCCACGAAAAATCGGTGATGGCGCGGCAGACGCCGATCAGTTCGCCTTCGGGGCCGTCAAGACGGGCGGTCAATATGAGATCGGCGGCGTCGAGCATCGCCTTCAGCCGCGCCGGATCATCGACCGGACGGGTGGCGCCAAGGCCCGATTCGTCCAGGACACGACGGAATTCGGCGGGATCGAGGCCGGGTTCGGCGGCGTAGACGATGGCTGGACGGTCGCGCATGTTCGCAGTTTGCACGAAACTGCCGGCATTTCGACGGATTTCGCGTCGCGGCGGCGGAATCGTCGTGGATCAAGCCCTGCCCGCAACAGCTGCCTTTTCTTTGCCGCGGCCTTTGTGTAAACCGGCCCCAGCAAAATCCCCGCAAATTTGAAAGACGGGCAACAGCCATGGACAAGTTCACCAAGCTCACCGGCGTCGCCGCGCCCTTGCCGATCATCAATGTCGACACCGACATGATCATCCCCAAGGATTATCTCAAGACGATCAAGCGGACCGGGCTTGGCAAGGGTCTCTTCGCCGAGATGCGTTACAATGACGACGGTTCGGAAAATCCGGATTTCGTCCTCAACAAGCCGGCCTACCGCAAGGCGCAGATCCTGGTGGCGGGCGACAATTTCGGCTGCGGCTCGAGCCGCGAGCACGCGCCATGGGCGCTGCTCGATTTCGGCATACGCTGCGTCATCTCGACCTCGTTCGCGGACATTTTCTACAACAACTGCTTCAAGAACGGCATCCTGCCGATCACCGTCAGCCCGGAAGACCTGGAGAAGCTGATGGACGACGCCGAGCGCGGCGCCAATGCGACGATCTCGGTCGATCTCGAAGCCAAGGAAATCCGCGGCCCGGACGGCGGCGTGGTGAATTTCGACCTCGACGACTTCAAGCGGCACTGCCTGCTCAACGGGCTGGACGATATCGGCCTGACGATGGAGAAGGCAAACGCCATCGCTTCCTTCGAGAAGCGCAACGCCGAAAGCCGCCCCTGGGCCTGAGCGATCCACGGGCCACAGCACCAGCCGGCTTGAAGCCGGCATGCAGGGGAGATGACGATGCGGCCATTTCTCATCGCAAGCGCGGCGGCGCTTCTCGCTCTGGCGTCCGCCGCCTCCTTCGCCCAGACCGCGGCGCCTGAGACGGCGGACGGCGACAAGCAGGCGCCGATTCCCTTCGAGGGCGGCGAACTGATGATCGCCCAGCCCGAGGAGTATGGCGAGAAAATCCTTACCTTCGGCGGCAAGGAGCTGGCGCGCGACTACGTCGTCTATTTCGAAAAGGTGGTCGAAGTCGCCGGCACCAAGGTGGCGCTGTTCGACGTCGGTCCGGGCGGCAATGCCTGCGGCCCGGCAATGCTTCTGGTGTGGAAGCCGAAGGACGCCGACATAAGCACCGTTTCGGTCGGCGCCGAGGATTGCGGTGCGCCGCCGGCTGCCGTTTCCGACTATGCCATCAATTTCGTGCCCTATCTTTTGCCGGGCGAATCGCGGCTGGCGCTGAGCTGGACCCCGGACAACGGGCTGATGACGGCGGGCATGCTGAGCTACGTGCCCGAGCCGAAGACGGACTGGAAGGACATCGACGCGTCGAAGTTCCAGAATATCGTCGATGCCTTCCACAACGAGGCCGTTTATGAAGCTGGCCGCAAGCTTTTGGGCAAGGACCTCACGGAAGTGGTGACCGGGCTTTTGGTGAGCAGCGGTCCGGAAAAAACGGAGTCGGGCGCGATCTACGCCAACGGCTGCACGCCGCACGCCTGCGGCGTCGCGGATTCCTTCATGGCCGTCGATCCCGGCAACGAAGCGCTCTATTTCGCCCATCAGAACGACAAGGGCGAGCCAACGACCTGGCCGGCGGTGGACAAATGGCCTGCCGATTTGCGGCAGGCGATGCAGACCGCGCTGACGCCGCCGAACTGAGCCGGCGAGCGGGTCATGCGCAAGCTGATCTCCACCGGCTCGCCGTTCGAAAAGACCGCCGGCTATTCGCGCGCCGTGGTGCAGGGCGACTGGTGCTTCGTTTCCGGTACGACAGGCTACGACTACGCAACCATGACCATGCCGGACGGTGTCGAGGCGCAGACGCGCAACTGCCTGACAACAATTGAAAAGGCGTTGGCGGAAGGCGGTTTCGAACTCGCGGACGTGGTGCGGGCGCACTACTACATCACCGACGCTGCTTTCGTGGACCGGGTGTTTCCGATCCTTGGCGAGGCTTTCGGGGAAATTCGCCCGGCGGCGACGATGATCGTCTGCGGGCTGAACAGGCCGGAAATGAAGATCGAGATCGAAGTGACGGCGCTGCGGCGCGAGGCTTGAGTAGGCCGAGACCTGGACGATACGGCCGCATTTGCAACGCAAGCGCAGGAGGCTTCCATGAAGGCGGTTAAGGTCAAGCGCATCGTCGCCAACATCGAGACGCCGGACGTTACGGCAGCGAAACGGTTCTATGGCGATATTCTCGGCCTCGACCTGCTGATGGATCATGGCTGGATCGCCACCTACGGCTCCGGCGAGCGCATGACCGTGCAGGTGAGTTTCGCCTCGCAAGGCGGCAACGGTACGCCTGTCCCCGACCTTTCCGTCGAGGTCGACGATGTCGATGCGGCGCTGGCGGCGATGCGGGAGGCCGGCATCGCCATTGAGTACGGCCCGGCGGACGAGCCCTGGGGCGTACAGCGTTTCTATGTGCGCGACCCGTTCGGACGGCTGGTGAACATTCTTTCGCACCGCTAGGGCCGGCCGCCGTTTCGACCTGCAGAACATAAGCCGATCAGACGAACGATATGCTTGCGCGGCGGCGCTGCGCCGTTTAGCAAGGCCGCGGTTCTTAAAATTCCAGGCGCACATTCCAGGACGATTATCATGGCATCGAAAAAGCTCCTTCTCCTCGCCGGCGACGGCATCGGCCCCGAGGCCATGGCCGAAGTGAAGAAGATTATCGCGGCCATGAACGAGAAGACCGGCGCCGGCTTTGTGACCGATGAAGGGCTTGTCGGCGGTTGCGCCTACGATGCGCATGGCGCGGCGATCTCGAACGCCGACATGGACAAGGCGATGGCTGCCGACGCGGTACTGTTCGGCGCCGTCGGCGGGCCGAAATGGGACGGCGTCCCTTATGAGGTGCGGCCCGAGGCCGGGCTGCTGCGTCTGCGCAAGGATATGGAGCTGTTCGCCAATCTGCGTCCGGCCATCTGCTACCCGGCGCTGGCTGCCTCCTCCTCGCTCAAGCAGGAAGTGGTCGAGGGGTTGGACATATTGATCGTGCGCGAGCTGACCGGCGGCGTCTATTTCGGCGAGCCGAAGCAGATCATCGACCTCGGCAACGGCCAGAAGCGCGGCATCGACACGCAGGTCTACGACACGTTCGAGATCGAGCGCATATCCGGCGTCGCCTTCGAACTGGCCCGCACCCGCAAGAACCACGTCACCTCGATGGAAAAGCGCAACGTCATGAAGTCCGGCGTGCTGTGGAACGAGGTCGTCACCCAGACGCATAAGGCGAAATATGCCGACGTCACGCTCGATCACATGCTGGCCGATGCCGGCGGCATGCAGCTGGTGCGCTGGCCGAAGCAGTTCG
>CBFGLW010000065.1:0-16058 GCA_965649745.1 uncultured Mesorhizobium sp.
CGATGATGCGTTCGGGACGCATGCGCAGGCAGTTCTTGACCAGGTCGCGCATGGTGACCTCGCCCTCGCCCTCAAGGTTGGGCGGGCGCGTTTCGAGGCGCACGACGTGCGGCTGCTGCAGTTGCAGTTCCGCCGAATCCTCGCAGGTGATGATGCGCTCTTCGCGGTCGATATAGTTGGTGAGGCAGTTGAGCAGGGTCGTCTTGCCGGAGCCGGTGCCGCCGGAGATGACGATGTTGCAGCGCACGCGGCCGATGATCTTGAGGACTTCTGCGCCCTGGGGCGAAATCGCGCCGAACCGGACCAGCTGGTCCAGCGTCAGCTTGTCCTTCTTGAATTTGCGGATGGTGAGGGCGGTGCCGTCGATGGCGAGCGGCGGGGCGATGACGTTGACGCGCGAACCGTCCGGCAGGCGTGCGTCGCAGATGGGCGAGGATTCGTCGACGCGGCGGCCCACCTGGCTGACGATGCGCTGGCAGATGTTCAAAAGCTGCTGGTTGTCGCGGAAGCGGATGTTGGTCTGTTCGACCTTGCCGCCGACTTCGATGTAGACGTTGCGCGAGCCGTTGACCATGATGTCGGCGATGTCGTCGCGCGCCAGCAGGGGCTCCAGCGGGCCGTAGCCGAGAACGTCGTTGCAGATGTCTTCGAGCAGTTCCTCCTGCTCGGAAATGGACATCGCGAAATTCTTGATCGCGATGATGTCGTTGACGATATCGCGAATTTCCTCGCGCGCGCTGTCCTGGTCGAGCTTGGCCAGCTGCGACAGGTCGATCGTATCGATCAGGGCGGCAAAGACCTGGCTTTTCGTGTCGTAGTAGCTTTCGCTGCGCTCGCGCTGCGGCCGGCGCGGTTCCGGCGCCAATGGCGGCGGTTCGACTGGCCGGCGCGCGGGCGCCGGCGGCGCGACAGGCGCCGTGGGAGCATATGCTCGCTCGGCACCGGCGGTTTCAGCCGGTTTCGGCGGAGCGCTTTCAGGCTGCCGGGCCGGCGCCGTCACCGTTGCCGCAGGTGAAGGCTGGCGGAACTCCGGAATGGTCCGGCTGCCGTCGTCACTGCCTCTTTTGCCAAACATGATAGACTACCGACCCCGCTGCTTATCCGTCACTTCTTGCGCGTGAGTTTGCTAAGCATCCCGCCCAGACCGGCCTTCTTCTTCGACTTGATCTCGCCGCGGCCGGTGAGCACATGGGCGATTTCGTTGATGATGCCGACCGTCGGGTTCTTGGCGTCCATCTCGCCGAGCATGCGGCCGTTGTTGGCCGCGTTGCCGAAGAACTGCGCATCGAAGGGGATGACCGCCATCGGCGTTATGCCGAGCGGCTCGGCGAAGTCCTGCGCGGTGATCTCCGGCCGCTTGGGCACGCCGGCCTGATTGATGACGAGCTTCGGCGGCGGATCGTTCGGGCGCAGCCGCTTCAGCATGTCCACCAGGTTCTTGGTGTTGCGCAGATTGGCCAGCTCCGGCGTCGCGGTGATGACCACGTCATCGGCCTTGGTCAGCGTGTTCTTGCTCCATCCCGACCAGATGTGGGGAACGTCGAGCACGAGCGTCGGCGCACTGCGCTGGGCGGTGTCGATGATCTGCGTAAAAGCTTCCGGATCGAAATCGTAGACGCGGTCCAGAGTGGACGGCGCAGCCAGCAGGGACAGGTTCTCGGCGCACTGCGCCAGCAGGCGGTCGAGATAGACCTCGTCGATGCGCTCGGGCGAGAACACCGCCTCGGCTATGCCCTGTGCGGGGTCCTGGTCGAAATTGATGTTGGCGGTGCCGAAAGCGAGGTCGAGGTCGGCGACCACGACCTCCGACTTGAACAGCGACGACATCGCCCAGGCAACATTGTGCGCGATGGTCGAGGAGCCGACGCCGCCCTTGGCGCCGACGAAGGCGATGGAACGGCCGATCGGCTCGGCCTCGGGATCGACGAAGATCGACGAGATCACGCTGACGATATCGACCATGGAGATCGGCGCGATCACATATTCGGAAATGCCCGAGCGGATCAGCTCGCGATAGAGGCCGACATCGTTGTAGTGGCCGATGACGACAACCTTGGACGAAGGATCGCAATATTCCGACAGTTCGCCGAGCCGGGCCATCAGTTCGCGCGGCTCGGCGCGGGATTCCAGCACGATCAGGTTGGGGGTCGGCGCCGACTGGTAGAATTCGATGGCGGTGGGAATGCCGCCCATGTGCACTTTCAGGTGGGTCTTGGCCATGCGGCGGTCCTCGCCGGCACGCTCGATCGGGTTGGCGACGCCTTCCGTCTCGCAGAACGCCTGGATCGAGATGCGCGGTATCGGTCGCAGCGCCTGCATGGCGGCGACATCCTGCTGCGCGGTCTCGCCGGCGGGCAGCTCGGGATCGTAGGCAAGATTGCTCATCGTCATGCTCTTTCCCTGCGATACGCGGTCAGTAGTCGACTTCCGAGTTGCTGAGGAACTCGTCCGAAATGCCGCGATCCCGATAGACGTCGATCACGGCGTCGCGGTTTTCGGCATCGATGGTGGTGCGCTTGCGCGGACCGATCAGATCGGCCGGGTTGGCGACCTGGGCCGCGAGGTTGTTCTGATAGGAGCAGCCGAAGTTCTTGTAGTGCTTGTTGTCGGTCGTGTCGGCGATGTCTTCGGGCCAGCGGCCGCATTTGTCGGTTTGCGCCCGGATCGAGACGAAAGCCACGCGGACCGGAGCCGAGGTATCGGCCGCGCCGACCTGGTAGTCCTCGTAGGAGATCCGTCGCGAGGAGACGCCGTTGGCGATCGCGGTGCGGCCGAATTCGCGGGCGGCGGCGCGCGCCGCCACCTCGTTCGAGGAGCCAACCGGCGTCATGATCGTCAGGACGGGTGCTGCGCTGCGGTCATACCCGTCGAGGAACCCGAGCAAGGCCTCGCGCTGCGACTTGCTCATGCCGCGGTCGCCTGCGCCCACCGGCAGATCGATCTTCTGGTATTTCTCGGAGATGACGATCGGATGGTTGGTGCGATAGTCATCCGGCACCGAACCCACGGTGATGCTGTCGCGGTTGGCGCAACCGGCGAGCAGAGCCGCGGCCGCGACGGCGAGCAGCGGGATCGCCCGCTTGTGGAACGCATGGCCGTTCGCCTTTACCGCTCCGGCCTTCAAGATCGACGAAGACATGTCCCGTTCCCCAATCATTTGTAGATGAAGCCGACGACGCCGTGATACCGGCCGGCGGGCTTGTCCGTCTGCATGGTGCCGTAGACGCGGTTGACGCGGCCAAGGAACATGCCCGCGCCATCGCTGGCGGGCGTGAAATTGTCGTCCGGCTTGGCGAGGTCGTTGCGGGCGACCGGCCGCGCCAGATATGGCGTGATGATGATGACGAGCTCGCTTTCGTTGCGGACGAAGTCGCGGCTGCGGAACAGCGTGCCGAGGACCGGAATCTTGGAAAGGCCGGGCAGACCCTGGATTGCCTGGCGCACGTCGTCGCGGACGAGGCCGGCGATCATCATCGACCCGCCGGACGGCAGCTCGACGGTGGTATCGGCCAGGCGCTTGCGGATCGACAGCATGTTCATGCCGTAGCCGTTGGACTTCGACGAGCCGCTCCTGCTCGGCCCCCATTCGAGCGTCGCCGAACCCTCGGTCGTGGGCTCCGACACGGAGGTGCGCACCTTCAGGCTGATGCGGCCTGGCGAGAGCACCACGGGCTGGAATTCCAGCCCTATGCCGTACTCGATCTTTTCATTGTCGTAGACGACCTGACCGGTCTCGCTGTCGACGCTACGGCCGGTGATAAGGTTGTACTCGCCGCCAACCTTGAAGGTCGCCTTCTCGCCGGAAACCGCGGTCAGCGTCGGCTCGGCCAGCGTCTTCATCACGCCGGCCTGCTCCATGGCGTTGACATAGGCGTCTATCGCGGACGTGCCGAGCGAAAGTGCCGAAGCCGAAAGCGGCTTGCCGAGGCCATAGGAATTCTCCGACAGCGCGCCCCATGACAACCCGTTGCTGTTGCCGCTGCCGATCATATTGACGCCTAGCTGCTTCATGACCGATCGGCTGACTTCGGCAACCGTGACCTTCAGCGTGACCTGATCGTCGCCGATGATCTGCAGCAGATTGATGATCTGGCTCTTCTGGCGTTCGGAGTCCGGATTGTTGATGTCGACGCCGCCGTCCGACGAGCCGCCGGAAGCGGTCTGCGAATACTGGCCGGTCGTCGCTTCGCCGCCGGTGACGAAGATGTTGGCCAGATCCGCGGCGCGCTTGGCGTCGAGCGGCGTATCCACCGTTCCCGTCAGCACGACGTTGTCGTTGAGCAGCTCGACCTTGATGTCCGAATTGGGAATGAAGCGTTCCAGATAGTCCTCGAGGCCGGCGACGTCGCGCTCGATGGAAAGGTCGAGGCTGGCGATCTGCTCGCCATTGGCGCCGAAGACGAAGATGTTGGTTTCGCCGACCGCCTTGCCGAAGAGGTAGATGCGCCGCGACGTACGGGTGACCGCGTCGGCCACAGCCGGGTTCGCCACCAGGATGTCATAGGCATCGGCCGGCAGGTCGATGACCACCGACTTGTTCAGCCCGACCTTGATGCGCTGGCTGGCCGTCGAAGCGCTGACCTGCGTCCTGCCGGCGGCGTTGGCGTCGACGACGCCCTGCCCCGCGGTTCCGGCAAGCAGCAGGCCGACAGCTGAGGCCGCGATCAGCGGAAGCTTTCCCATTGAGATCATTTCCTTGCCCCTACTTCGGAAATCTCGCCCGACTTGATGAGGCGCACGGTTCCCCGGCGCCCGTTGCCGTTGACGAGATAGTCGGCTTCGTCGGTGACCTTTTCCTGCGTGTCGGTGATCGACCGCAGCGCCAGCGTCAGGCGGTCGGCCATCTGCTGGGCGACCGTGATGATCTCGGCCTGCTGCGGCGTCAGCTCCAGCGTCGCGGTCTGTCCGACGCGCGTCTTCTTGCCTTCCTCGTCTTCCTGGATGGTCTGGTCGATGGCCAGCACGCGGATGTTCTTCAGGATCGTCTCGGTCGAGAAACCGGTGCCGCCATTGGTCGTGTCGGTGCGGCGCGTCATGATGACGTCGACATAGTCGTTGGGCAGGATGAAGCCGCCGGCCGACGTATCGGCGGCGATCGACGTCGCGACCGCGCGGGTTCCGGACGGCAGGATCGACGACATGAAGCTCTGTCCCTCGCCAATCAGCTTGGAACGGCGCACCGGCTCGCCCGAATACATGGCGACGCGCGCGACGGATTGCTTGAGCTTGTCCACCGCGTCGGGCTCGTTGGCGCGGGTGATGAAGTTGGCGTTGACGGCGTCGGACGGCCAGGCCTGCCAGCCTATGTTGTTTTCAAGGGCGCTGCCCATCGGCACGTCCCCAGTCAGGGCAAGGACATCCTGCGTCACGATGGACGGAGCCTGCGGGCCTTCGACCGCCACTTCGGCGGGAGGGGGAACGACCATGTTCTTCGCCACATAGCCGGCGCCGCCGGCAGCGGCAAACGCTACGCCTAAAATGATCAATCTGGACGCCGGCATGTTCAAAACCCCATTTGGCAAACGCCTAGCCAGCCGGGACTTTGCAGCGGTAATCGTCAAATTAGGGTTAATGCTCTGCTTACGATCATGCTTAATTTAACGTTTATTCAAGTTGGAACGAGTTAACGGCCGCGTCCGGCTGGCCGGACGCTCAAAAGCATTCAAAAAGAATGGGACGTAGGTTCGTTTGTCAGCCGGCCAGGCGGTCGAGCGCCCAGACCATGAGCGGGCTGTCTGGAAAGGTAACGAGGCCGCCGACGCCAAGCGCTATGCCATAGGGTATGCCGACCGATTCGTCGGCGAAGTTGCTGAGAAAGCGGTTGTGGCGCGTGAATATCATCAGGTCCGACTTGCGGTACATGATGATGGCCAAGGTCAAGAGACCGCCGACGAAAGCCGACACGACCAGATATTGAACGAGCGTCACGCCGAAGCCCATCCACAAGGAGGTGGCGGCGAGGAGCTTGGCGTCGCCGCCACCCATGCCGCCCATGGCGAACAGGCCGAACGTAACCGTCAGAACCAGCGCGCCGGCGGCGATGTGCCAGCCATAAGCGGTCCATTCCATGCCTGTCAGCGGAGCAACCACAAGAAATACCCCCGCGAGAAGCAGGGACACCCGGTTTGCGATCGTCATCGACAGCATATCCGAAATGGCTGCGAACAACATGCAGAACGGGAAGACGACAAATATCAGGGCTTCAAGCATCTGCTTCACGGACAATTCGACAACTCGCACAGGATAAGCCAGACCCGTTAAGGATCGATGAGCCGGAACAGCGGCTTTGCGTCTATTTCTTAAGATCGCGGCCGGCGCTGCCCGGCGGCTTAACCGTTGGTTCACCAATCTCGTTCATGTTCCGTTGAACACTCTGCCTGCTCCGGGGGATGAAGATGGCCGTGTCGAGACCGCTCCTGCTAGCCGCCATGCTTGCCGCAACGGCCTATGTGCTGCCGGCACAAGGCGGCGCCGGCATCGAAGTCACCATGAACCAGGCCAAGATCCTGAAACTGACACGCGCGGCCGACACCATCGTCGTCGGTAACCCGCTGATCGCCGACGCATCGGTGCAGGATGCCTCCACCATCGTGCTGACCGGCAAGGGATTCGGCGTGACCAATCTGGTCGTGCTCGACCGGGAAGGCAGCCCGATCCTCGACGAGCAGGTGACGGTGGTGCGCGAGAACGCTTCGACGGTGCGTATCTACAGGCGTTCGCAGGTGCAGACCATGTCCTGCGCTCCCTATTGCGAAAGCTCCTACAAGTCCGACGCAGAGAAGCAATCCGAAGCGGAAATGAATGCCGGCCAGTGATTGATGGGGCCGAATGCCGTTGGTAAATCAGCGGTAAAGCGCGCCTCCTCAAATCGAACGATCATCCAAACCGGGCCTCAACGGGTTTCGTGTAGGGTCTGCCCAGAACGTCACGACAACCGGGCAGAGGCCAGATGGACACCCTTTCGTTCTCAAGAAGCGAGCGGAAAACAAGGCGCAAAGGCTTGTTCGGCCGCTTTGCGCGTGAACGCGACGGTACCACGGCCATCGAGTTCGCGGCGCTTGCCATACCGTTTTCGCTTCTGGTCTTCGCCGTGCTGGAATGCTGCATCTCCTTCGCGGCCCAGGAAGTCATGACCAATGCCACCGACAGCGTGGCGCGTCAGCTCCGCACCGGACAGATCAAGGCCGCCGACACCTCGGCAACCCAGATCAAGAACCTGATTTGCGCGAAGCTGGAAATCATGGTGGCGAAAGGCTGCCCCGGCCTCGAGGTGGATCTCCGCACCAAGAGCAGCTTCGAGGAACTGGCCAAGGCGAAGTTCGCCATCCAGGACAAGAAGATCGTCCTGCTTACGGACGGCAAGGCGGAGACCGGCGGCTACCAATTCCAACCTGGCCTGTCGACGCAGAAAAGCATGTTGCGCGTCTTCTACAAATGGCCGGTCATGACCGATTTCATGGCCAAGAGCATGGCCAATCTGGAGAACGGAGCGACGCTGCATTTTGCCTCGGCAACCTGGCAGAACGAACCATTCGACGATTGAGCGGATAACCGGGGCGAGGGAAGGGTAAGGGAATGCTGTTTCGTGCGGGGGCACAGGGGAAATTTCCAGGAACGCGGCTTCTGTCGTCGTTCTGGAGCGGAACAGCCCCGTTCCGGCTCGACCGGCGTGGCATAGCCGCGGTCGAGTTCGCCTTTATCGCGCCGCTTCTGCTGGCGATGTATTTCGTCACCATGGAGGTTGCGCAGGCCATTGAGGCAAACAAGAAGGTGAACCGCCTCTCCTCAATGGTGGCGGACCTTGTCGCCCAGCAGACGGACGTTTCCACCAGCGACCTCGATGCCATCATGAAGATCGGCGACATGACGCTGCAGCCTTATAGCCGTTCGGACCCCAAGGTCGTGATCACGGCGATAACGATTTCGTCGGACGCGACCCCCAAAGCCACCGTCGCCTGGTCGCGGAAGATGGAAAATGGCTCATACAGCAAGGACCTTGCCAAGAACACCGAAGTCTCGGTGCCGCCGGACCTGAATATTGCGGGGAGCTTCCTCGTCCGTGTCCAGACCGAACTCGACTATAGGCCGGTTCTGACATGGGCCGCGGACGGGAAAGCGGCGACGGGCCTGACGGCGGCTTTCGACAATCTGCCGATGTCCGAGACCTACTATCTGCGGCCGCGGATGACGAACACCATCACCTGCTCCAACTGCAACTGATCGGACCCCGCTTCGACCGGCCCTACGGCGCCCGCGACGAGACGGCCGAGGTTTTCCGAATTGCCAAGTCCGGTGCGCGCTCCTATGTCTGGGCCTCAAACAGGGACTGGAGCATCCATGGCGCGCGCGTTCGTTTTCGTTCTCGACTCGTTCGGAATAGGCGGCGCGGCCGACGCCGACCGCTATGGCGACGCGGGCTCCAACACGTTCGGCCATATCGCCGAAGCCTGCGAGGCCGGACGTGGCGACCGCGAAGGCTTGCGCGCCGGACCGCTTGTGCTTCCCAACATGGCGGCGCTGGGTCTCGGCGAAGCAGGCAGGATCGCTACCGGCTTCGATTTCGGCGGCGGGACCGCCCTGCCCACCTCGATCCGCGGCGCGGCGCAGGAAGTGTCGAACGGCAAGGACACGCCTTCCGGCCACTGGGAGATCGCCGGCCTGCCGGTGCTGTTCAACTGGGGTTATTTTCCCGAAACCATTCCCGCCTTCCCCGCCGACCTGACGGAAGCGATGATCCGCGAAGGCAAGGTGCCCGGCATCCTGGCCAACCGCCACGCCACCGGCACGGGCGTCATCGAGGACTATGGCGAGGAGCATATCCGCACCGGCATGCCGATCTGCTACACTTCGGTGGATTCCGTCATGCAGATCGCGGCGCACGAGACGCATTTCGGGCTGGAGAGGCTCTACGCCTTCTGCAAGGTGGTGCGCCGGCTGGTCGACCCTCTCAACATCGGCCGTGTCATCGCCCGGCCTTTCCTGGGCGAGCACCCCGGCGAATTCCAGCGCACACCCAACCGCAAGGATTTCGCCGTGCCGCCGCCCGAGCCGACATTGCTCGACCGGCTGGTGGAAAACGGACGCCGGGTCATCGCCATCGGCAAGATCGGCGACATCTTCGCGCATCGCGGCATTTCCGAGGTGCGCAAAGGGCCAGGAAACATGGCGATGTTCGACAAGGCGCTTGGCGCGATGGACGATGCCGGCGACGGCGATTTCGTGTTCGCCAACTTCGTCGATTTCGATACGGATTTCGGCCATCGGCGCGACGTTGCGGGCTATGCCGCCGCGCTGGAAGCGTTCGACAGGCGCATCCCCGAGGCGCTGGCCAAGTTGAAGCCTGGCGACCTGTTCTTCCTGACCGCCGACCACGGCAACGACCCGACCTGGAAGGGCACCGACCATACGCGCGAACGCATTCCGGTGATCGGGATCGCGCCCGGCCTCAAGGGTGGCGACATCGGGCTTAGGCAGACCTTTTCCGATATAGGCGAGACGATCGCGGAACATCTGGGCATCGCGCCCGGCAAATACGGCAAATCCTTCTACGCCGCGATCAGCGGCAATGCCTGAACTGCCGGAGGTCGAGACCGTCCGGCGCGGTCTACAGCCGGTGATGGAAGGGGCGCGCATCGTGCGCGTCGAAGCCCGCCGCCCGGATCTGCGGTTTCCGCTGCCGGAAAACTTCGCCACCCGGCTTGCCGGCCGGAAAATCCTCTCGCTGGGCCGGCGGGCAAAATATCTGACCATGCATATCGAAGGCGGACCGGTGCTCATCTGCCATCTCGGCATGTCGGGTTCGTTCCGCATAGAGACGGCCAACGCCGGCGAGATGCCGGGCGCTTTCTATCGCGAGCGCACGGCCTCGGGCCTGCACGACCATATCGTCTTCGACCTCGAACGGCGCGGCGGCCCGGCGGCACGCGTCGTCTTCAACGATCCGCGCCGGTTCGGTTTCATGCTGTTTGCCGAGGGCACGCCCGACGAACACCCCATGCTGGCAGGGCTCGGCGTCGAACCGACCGGCAACGCTTTGGACGGTCCCCTCCTGGCCGGTCTCCTGGAAGGCAGGAAAGCGCCGCTCAAGGCGGCGCTTCTCGACCAGACGCTGATTGCCGGCCTCGGCAACATCTATGTGTCGGAGGCGCTCTGGCGCGCCGGACTTTCTCCGCTGCGCGCAGCCGGGACGATCGCGACACGGACAAAAAAGGCGCGCGCGCAGGCAGATAATCTGGCCGGAGCGATCCGCGCCGTCATTGCCAACGCCATCGCCGCCGGCGGCTCGTCGTTGCGCGACTACAGGCAGGCGGACGGTTCCCTCGGCTATTTCCAGCACTCCTTCGCCGTTTACGACCGCGAGGGAGAACCGTGCCTGAAGCCGGGCTGCGGCGGCCCCAAGGGCAGCATCGTCAAGCGCATCGTGCAGAGCGGCCGCTCGACCTTTTATTGTCCCGTTTGCCAGCATTAGGACCAATCGCCCGTCAAGATCGGTCCGAAAACCTTCGGAATTACACGGAATACTTGTAAGCGGCGAAAGCTCTCGCTACAGCGCTGAAGCGAAGTGAGAGGAGCAGGACATGGACTACGAAACCATCATCGTCGAAACGCGCGGCAAGGTCGGACTGATCACGCTGAACCGTCCGAAGGCGCTGAATGCGCTGAATTCTCAAATACAGGCTGAAATCGTCGCGGCGGTGCGGTCGTTCGAGGCCGACGCAGCCATCGGCGCAATGGTCATCACCGGGTCCGAAAAAGCCTTCGCAGCCGGCGCCGACATCAAGGAGATGCAGGCCAAGGGCTATGTCGACGTCTATCTCGAAGACTTCTTCGTCGGCTGGGAGGACCTGACCCGCGCCCGCAAGCCGATCATCGCCGCGGTTGCCGGATATGCACTGGGCGGCGGCTGCGAGCTGGCGATGATGTGCGATTTCATCATCGCCGCCGACAACGCCAAGTTCGGCCAGCCCGAAATCACGCTCGGCGTCATGCCCGGCATGGGCGGATCGCAGCGGCTCACCCGCTTCGTCGGAAAATCGAAGGCAATGGACATGTGCCTGACCGGCCGTATGATGGACGCGGCGGAGGCGGAGCGTTCGGGACTCGCATCGCGAGTCGTTCCTGCTGGAGAACTTCTGGACGAGGCGCTCAAGGCCGCCGCCAAGATCGCCGCTTTCTCGCTGCCGTCCGTCATCATGAACAAGGAAGCAGTGAACCGCGCCTACGAGACGACGCTGGCCGAGGGGCTACGGTTCGAGAAGCGGCTTTTTCACTCGATGTTCGCGTTCGAGGACCAGAAGGAAGGGATGTCGGCCTTCGTCGAAAAGCGGCCACCGAACTTCCGCAACCGCTAAATCCGCCTGACGGATGCGGCCAAGAAAGCCCGGCCGCATATCGACCAAAAAGAACGCGGCGCGGCGTTGACGGGCCGGAAAAGCTGAACTATAAGCCGCACCAATCGAGGCGGCCGCTTGGCTGCCCGTTTGTTTTTTGCGCCTTGCGGCACGCCGCGTGCGCTTACCACGAAGATCGGAAGAGAGGCATCGATGGCCAACACATCATCGGCCAAAAAGGCAACGCGCAAGATCGCCCGCCGCGCCGCGGTCAACAAGAACCGCCGTTCGCGTGTTCGCAGCTACGTGCGCAAGGTCGAAGAGGCACTGGCTGCCGGCGACAAGAGCGCCGCGGAAGCGGCCCTCAAGGCAGCTCAGCCGGAACTGATGCGGGCTGCGACGAAGGGGGTCCTTCACAAGAACACCGCTTCCCGCAAGGTTTCGCGCTTGGCGCAGCGGCTCAAGACGCTTTCTGCGTAACCGCGCTTTACAGTTTGGACTTTTCAGGAAACCCGGTGCATTGCACCGGGTTTTTTCTTTTGCCGGCAATAATGCGAAATGAGCCTCCTGATTAACTCGGCGACAAAGAACCTGAGCTCTTTGAAGTTTTGCCGGCACATTCTTCCAGTTGAGCCTCGTCGGAGGCCTGGCCGATATTGTCGGCTTTACAAAATTTGACGACTAAAGTCGTTCTTAATCAATAACTTAAAGAAGGTCATTCCACAGGTTGTCCACATTGCTCCCTGTTGGCGGGGGACAAGTGGCTGTCAAGAAAAATATTATAAAAAATTTCGCGCCAGCTATCGATTTTCACATTCGCCGGAAAAGGTTTTGAATCACAACAGCTTTAGGGGTCGCCCCCCTTTGGAGCGGCCGCGAGAGACCTCATCGGAAGGCCTGATTCGTTAAAATTGCGTTTAACTTGGCCTTGCCCTTTGCGCGTCGATTTCGTTAGTGTCTGTCCATCGAAAGGGACGGGCCCCTGGCCCTCGACCTAGCCAAAATCGGTGGTTTGCAGAACGCGAAGCAATTCGCGAACGGGGTCGTGTGTCCTTTCGGTGCGTGTTTGAGGATTGGGGTCATTTGCATGTCGGGTCAAGGACCGCCGGCGTTTCGCCGGAGGGCTATGCTTTTGCCGATAGGGGCCCGAGCCTGAAGCTATCGAAAGATTGCCGGAGTCATCCGGCGGTCGTGTGATGCCAGAATTGCCGGCGGGGGATGCAGGGGCGCATCCGGCAATGGAATGAGATGAGAGAAGGGACAAAAAGTGCAAAGCGGCATCGACGGGAAATTGAGCGGCGGCCTGTCATTTCCAGGAAACCTGGTGGGAGAGAACGCAGTAGCGACGACAGAAGCCGACCACCGGTTCGAACGCGTCAAGGCCCAGCTGAAAGCCCGCCTCGGCAGCGAAGTCTATTCCAGCTGGTTCGGGCGAATGAAGCTGGACGAAATATCGAACGCCGTGGTGCGGATGTCGGTTCCGACGGCATTCCTGCGTTCGTGGATCACCGGGCACTACCTCGATCCCATCACGGAACTGTGGAAACAGGAAAACCCCGATCTCCTGAAGGTGGAGATTGTCGTGCGCACCGCAACCCGCCAGATCCGTTCGACGGAAGACGAGGCTGCCCCGGCGCGCAAGGCGACCCGGCAGGCGCAGACGGCGCTGGCGTCGGGCACTTTGAATGCAGGCAAGCAGGAGCGCCCGGCGGTGCCGCGCAGCGCGGGTTCGGACACCGAATTCCGCCAGAGCGTGCTCGGTTCGCCGCTGGACCCGCGCTATACTTTCACCTCCTTCGTGGAAGGCCCCTCCAACCGCGTCGCCTTCGCGGCGGCGCGCGCGGTGGCGGAATCCGCTTCCAGCGCCGTCCGCTTCAATCCGCTGTTTCTCCACGCCACTGTCGGGCTCGGCAAGACGCATCTTCTGCAGGCGATCGCCGCCGAATCGCTGCGCAACAACCCGAAGTCACGGGTCGTGTACCTGACGGCGGAATATTTCATGTGGCGCTTTGCAACCGCCATCCGCGACAACAACGCGCTGACGCTGAAGGAACAGCTGCGCGACATCGACCTCCTGATCATCGACGACATGCAGTTCCTGCAGGGCAAGTCGATCCAGCACGAGTTCTGCCATCTGATCAACATGCTGCTCGACAGCGCCAAGCAGGTGGTTGTCGCGGCGGACCGCCCGCCGGCTGAACTGGAATCGCTGGAGCCGCGCGTGCGCTCCCGCCTCAATGGCGGCGTGGCGCTGGAAATGTCGGCGCCGGACTTCTCGATGCGTCTCGGCATGCTCAAGATGCGCCTCGCCTCGGCCAAGATCGACGACGCGTCGCTGGATTTCTCCGAGGAAATCCTCAACCACATCGCCCGCACCGTGACCGGCAGCGGCCGCGAACTGGAAGGCGCGTTCAACCAGCTCCTGTTCCGCAAGTCGTTCGAGCCGCAGATCACGGTCGACCGCATCGACGAAATCCTCGGGCACATTTACCGCACGGGAGAGCCGAAGCGCGTCCGCATCGAGGACATCCAGCGCATCGTCGCACGCCATTATAACGTTTCGAAGACGGAACTGCTGTCCAACCGGCGCACGCGCACCATCGTCAAGCCGCGCCAGGTGGCCATGTACCTTTCCAAGGTGATGACGCCGCGCTCTTTGCCGGAAATCGGCCGGCGCTTCGGCGGCCGGGACCACACCACGGTGCTGCATGCGGTGCGCAAGATCGAGGACCTTTCGGGCGGCGACAACACGCTGGCGCAGGAACTGGAACTGTTGAGAAGGTTGATCAACGACCAGGCCTGAAACGCTCCACAGGAGGGTTGACGGGCAGTTGCCGGCGTTATCCCCAGAAAGGCAGCGCGACAGGGCCGAACCGCGTGCGCGGGCTTGCTTTTGCAGGGCTTTTCCTGTCAGTTTGGCTGGATTCTGAACGTGTTCAGACCTTTCGCGGGCCGCCGGCAACCGGCGACCCGTCTCTTCTTTGAAGCGAGCCTGTTTCGTCATGCGTGTTATTCTGGAACGGTCAAACCTGCTGAAGTCCCTGAACCACGTTCACCGCGTGGTAGAGCGACGCAACACGATACCGATTCTGTCCAACGTGCTTCTGGTGGCCGACGGCGCGAGCCTCGAAATGAAGGCGACGGACCTCGATCTCGAAATCACCGAGGCGACGCCGGCCAAGGTCGAACAGGGCGGCGCCACCACCGTTCCCGCGCATCTTCTCTACGACATCGTGCGCAAGCTTTCGGACGGCGCCGAGGTGATGCTGAAGACCGACGAGGACGGCAACGCCATGACGGTGATTTCCGGCCGCTCCAGCTTCCGCCTGCAGTGCCTGCCGCAGTCCGACTTCCCGGAGCTGTCGGCCGGTTCTTTCTCGCATATCTTCCGGCTGGACTCGACCGCGCTTAAGGGGCTGATCGAAAAGACCCAGTTCGCCATTTCCACCGAGGAGACGCGCTACTATCTCAACGGCATCTTCCTGCATACGCATGAGGCCGGCGGCAAACTCAAGCTGCGGTCGGTGGCGACCGATGGCCACCGCCTTGCGCGCGCCGAGATCGAGGCGCCGGCGGGGTCGGAGGGCATGCCGGGCATCATCATCCCGCGCAAGACGGTGAGCGAGTTGCAGAAGCTGGTCGACGACCCGGATGTCGCCGTCACCACCGAGCTTTCCGACACCAAGATCCGCTTCACCATCGGCTCCGTCGTGCTGACCTCCAAGCTGATCGACGGAACGTTCCCCGACTACCAGCGGGTCATCCCGACCGGAAACGACAAGAAGCTCGTCATCGATCGGCAGACCTTCGCGGCCGCCGTCGACCGCGTATCCACCATTTCGTCCGAGCGCGGCCGCGCCGTGAAGCTCTCCATCGCCGAGGGACAGGTGACGCTCGCCGTCAACAATCCGGATTCCGGCAGCGCGACGGAGGAACTGGCCGCGGATTATTCTGCCGATCCGATCGAGATCGGCTTCAATGCGCGCTATCTGCTCGACGTGGCAGCGCAACTGACCGGCAGCGAGGCGCGGTTCATGCTGGCCGATGCCGGTTCCCCGACCCTCATCCACGACACCAGCGACGAGAACACGCTCTACGTGCTGATGCCGATGCGGGTGTAGCCTACGCTTCCCATGGACGGGAGGGTCGCGAACGCAGTGGGCGGGTGGCGCAGCAACCTTTGCACCTGTCAGATAGGCACGTATTGAATACCCCCACCCCGTCTCGCATATGGCGTTGCGCACCCCCACTCCGCCTCGCTTCGCTCGGCACCTCTCCCCCTCAAAAGGGAAGAGGAATGGCGTCAGGTTCTGCAGCGCTGCTTCCTCTCCCCCGTCGAACGGGGGAGAGGTGGTTTGCGGAGCAAACCGGAGTGGGGGTCGAATTCCAGATGCGATTACCTTCCCTTAAGGGGAGGGCGTAAGATCGTGTCTGTCACCTATATAAGTAAGCTCACACTTACTAATTTCCGCAACTACGCGAACCTCTCCGTCGACCTGCGGCCGGGGCCCGTCGTGCTCACCGGCGACAACGGCGCCGGCAAGACGAACCTGCTCGAGGCTATCTCCCTGCTGACGCCGGGCCGCGGGCTGCGCCGCGCCTCCTATGCCGAGATCGCGCGCGAAGGCGGCGACGGCGGCTTCGCGCTCCACGTGGCGCTGGACGGACCTGCCGGGGAAGCAGAGATCGGCACGGGCGTCACCGGCGGCGGCGACGCCGACGGCAGCC
>CBFGLW010000066.1:0-15240 GCA_965649745.1 uncultured Mesorhizobium sp.
GAGGTCGGCGTTGATGCGGGCCGCGTGCCGTTCGGCGGCGATCAGGAACACCGGCGTCTCGCCGGCCTGACTGTCCCGCTCGGTGAGACGCAGCAGCGTCTTCACCAGCATCGAACCGCCGCCCGACAGGTCGTGGAACTGCTTGGGGTTGTCCTCGCGCGACAGCGGCCACAGGCGCGAGCCGACGCCGCCGCTCATGACGAAACTGACGATGCGTTGGCTCATGCCCCTACCCGGCTCAGAATGTCTGGTTGTACGGGCCGACCTCGGGATTGCGCCGTAGGACGGCATCGACCCCCTCGAACATCTGCCACCGACGTTCGGACGATACAGGGCTTTCGACCACGACGACAAGCTCCGGCTTGTTGGAAGAGGCGCGCACGAGGCCCCAGGTGCCGTCCTCAGCGACGACGCGCACGCCGTTGACGGTGATCAGATCGACAATGCGCTGGCCGGCGAAGGCCGCTCCTTCCGCCTTCATCGCTTCGAAGGCTGCCACGATTCTGTCGACCACGCCGTACTTCACCTCGTCGGCGCAGTGCGGCGACATGGTCGGCGTGCCAAAAGTGAGCGGCAGGTCGCGGTAGAGGTCGGCCATCGACTTCGTCGGATTGCGGTCGAGCATCTGGCAGATGGCGATGGCGGTGACCAGGCCGTCATCATAGCCGCGTCCGATCGGCGGGTTGAAGAAGAAATGTCCCGACTTCTCGAATCCGGCGATGGCGCCCAGTTCCGCCACGCGCCGCTTGATGTAGGAATGGCCGGTCTTCCAGTAGTCGGTGACCGCGCCGTTCGCCTTCAGTTCAGGGTCGGTCATGAACAGGCCTGTCGACTTCACGTCCACCACGAACCGAGCCTCGCGATGGAGCGAGGAAATGTCACGCGCCAGCATGACGCCAATCTTGTCGGCGAAAATTTCGTTGCCCTCATTGTCGACGACGCCGCAGCGGTCGCCGTCACCGTCGAAACCGAGACCGATATCGGCACCGGTTTCCAGCACCTTGTCGCGGATTGCATGCAGCATCTGCATGTCTTCCGGATTCGGATTGTAGCGCGGGAATGTATGGTCGAGTTCGGCATCGAGCGGAATGACCTCGCAGCCGATGCGTTCGAGTGCTTCCGGAGCGAAGGCGCCGGCCGTGCCGTTGCCGCAGGCCGCCACGACCCGCAGCCGCCGCGATATCTTTTTACCCTTGGTGACGTCATCGAGATAGGCGGCGCGGAAGTCCGGGACGAATTCGTACCTGCCGCCCCCGCTCAGGTCGAAATCGCCGGCGAGCACGATCTTTTTCAGCGCCGTCATCTCGTCGGGTCCGAAGGTCAGCGGCCGCGCCGCGCCCATCTTGACGCCGGTCCAGCCGTTCTCGTTGTGCGAGGCGGTCACCATGGCCACAGAAGGCGTATCGAGCGCGAACTGCGCGAAATAGGCCATCGGGGACAGCGCCAGGCCGATATCCTTGACGCGCGCGCCGGCGGCCATCAGCCCGGAAACCAGCGCAAGCTTGATGCCCAGCGAATAGGAACGGAAATCGTGGCCGGTGACGATGTCCGGACCGACGCCGAGGCGATGGATCAGCGTGCCCAGCCCCATGCCGAGCGCCTGCACGCCGACGAGATTGAGTTCGGGTGGCACATCACTGCCGTCCCGGCCGAACCACCAGCGCGCGTCGTATTCACGGAAACCGGACGGCTTGACAAGCGCCGAGGTTTCATAAGCGAAGGTGTTAGGCCGGGCTTCGGAAACGATCTTCAGGGACAATCGGCAGCACTCCAGACGCAACCTCTCATCGCACCTGGCAGGCGCGCGTGCGTTGTCATGCGACCTTTTAGACCGGCTTGCCTAACGGGAAATTGAGAGCATCGGGCAATCTGCGGATAAAGCTAACGATTTGCCTCTTTGACCGCACCTTTGTCGCTTGCAGGAACAGGATGCGGCGGCTATAAGCCCGCCGTCTGGTCGCGGAGTGTAGCGCAGTCTGGTAGCGCACCTCGTTCGGGACGAGGGGGTCGCAGGTTCAAATCCTGCCACTCCGACCAGCCGGACCTTTCCCGAAAATCTTGCTGAAATCCTTGCGCGGTATGGCGTGGAGACTTCTCTCTCACTGAGAACAGGTGCAGAACGTGAGGCGCCATGAGGCGCGCCTCACGCCCCACGTGGGGCTTTGCCGGTTTTGGGCGGCGGCTGCCCCTCGACCTTGCCGGCACCGGCGCCGGGCTTGCAGATTTTATGACTGAACGCTTTTGAATTCCGACAGTAACACTCCGCAGGAAACTCAAAGATACCCGGCTTTATATTAGCCTACCGTTCAGATATCCTGCTCCCGGTGTGTAACTCCCGGGCAATGAGCTGGAGAGCGGCATGGATGGGTACCATGAAGCGCGCATGCAGCAGTTTTCAAGCTTTTTGAATATCTTTCCCGATCGTGTCGCCCGCCTGCAATGGCAGCGCGATCAAATACTCTTATGGCAACAAGAGCAGTTTAGAGGGATTCTTGCTTACGCAAAATCCCGTTCTCCTTGGCATGGCCGACGGTTACGCAATATCGACCCAAAAAAAATAACGATACATGATCTTTGTGCCATTCCCATAATGACCAAGAAGGACTTGATGGAGAATTGGGACGATATTGTAACACTTGACGGAGTTACTCTTGCGGACGTGCAGCGCTTTGTGGACGCCTTGACCGACCATCAGTTTTATCAAGGTTCGCATCACGCAATTTCGTCTGGAGGGTCGAGCGGCCGGGCCGCAGTGATCCTCTATGACCGCGCCGGCCTTGCCGAACATGCCGCAGGATTTCTACGCTCATACCTTCCAGAAATTTTCCGGATAACGAACAATTTCAGGCCGCGTGCGGTCGCCGTGGGTTCAACGAAGGCCCAGCATATCTCAGTGGCCTTGTCGCAGATTTTTTCCAACCCCGAGAACCCCACACATATACTGCCTATCGTTGGAAACACCGATCAGTTGATCGGGCAGTTGGAGGCCATAGACCCGGAGATAATCCAGTCTTCTCCAAGTGCATTGTCTGTTCTTTTAAATCTGGCCGAATCCGGTTCGTTAAACATCTCGCCCAAAGCAATTATCTCCTCCTCCGAGCCCTTAAACGATGAACTGAGAAACCGTATCGAAACTGCATGGGGGACAAGGATATTTGATTTTTGGTCGTGCTCCGAGGCATCCGGAACCTTTCCCTGCCTGTCCTCCTCCGGCTTTCACGTATCGGAAGATATCAACATTATGGAAGCAAGCTCGGGCAACAATGGCAAGCCGACTGGCATCCTGCTTACAAACTTATACAATAAGTGCCTGCCCCTGATCCGTTACCACATAGACGACATCGTCGAATTCGATGAATCGCCCTGCTCGTGCGGTATTCAATACAGGAAGATCAAGCGTGTCGGAGGGCGTGTCGACAATATATTCTGGTACGATAACGGTGTCTTCGTTCATCCTATGGTCTACGAAACTTCACTTTTGTCCCAGAAGGAGATCGTCAACTACCAAGTCTCCAGAATAGACTGCGGAATCAGCGTGAAACTGGTTTGCTCCGCAGAGATCGATCTCGACGTCCTCAAGAAACGATTGATCGACGATCTGTTCATGGCGGGCATTGAAGCGCCTGCTGTCGAGATCGAGATCGTCGACAGCATCGCACGCCTCCCGTCAGGCAAGCTTCGAACAACGGTGGCCTGATTTTTACCGTCCGGGGATGCGGGCGGTCGGCCTCGACACCGACATACGAGGCCTTGCAAGCTCCGAACGGGCGGACGCACCAGGCCCGTTCCGGCTCATCCAGGCCTGTTCACCCCAGCACAATCGCGATCGGCGTCGGCCTGTCCCAATAGGCGTAGTCCGTTCCCCTCTGGTCGCGGTTCTGGAACAGCGCGCCGTTGCCGATGAAGGCGCAGGCGCTGCCGCCGGAATCGGCCAGGATGGCGTCCGTCATCCCCGATTCGACCGCGATTTCCGATAGTTCCCGTGCGCTGCAATTCGCTCCGATCAGGTAGCGCAGCGCACCATCCGCATCGAAGCCGACGATGGATTTCGCCCGCTCCTCGGATTCCACGAATTTGTGGAACGTCGCCGGCACGCAGCGCGTGTCCTCGTCGCTCCGGCAGAAACTGTCCATCCCGTCGCTGGATGGCACCACCCTGCCCCCGTCGACAAGCCTGGGTCCGCCCTGGAACGCTTCCCGGATGTCGCCATCCACCGTCCATTTGACGGAACCTGCGCCAATCAGCGACTCGATGATTTCAGCGCTGGACCTGCCCGATTTCCTTATCGTCAACACGCAACCGCTGGCGGGAATGGCCAGGCATCCTTCGTTCGCCCAAGCGACAACCTTGTCCCGTATGATGACAAATCCATAGCAATTCTCGCCAAGCTCCACCCGGACGGGCCGCTTGGGGTTACGGACGTGAAACGCAAGGTCCGGGCTGGAAGCCGGCGTCAGGCGCATCCCGGATGGCGTTTCCAGAACCATGTCGTCCACGGACATCTTGCGGATGCTCAACGTCCCAGATGTGGATTGAATGAACGTGTTTCTCGACAGCAAGGCGGGCGAATACACCTTGCCCGACCTGACACAGAGCCCGTAAACGTCGCCAATCGCGCAGAAATCCGAATTCACCTCGTCCGGATCCATGGAGAAGAACGGTCCGACCGTCAGCACCTGATTGTGATAATCGATGCCGGTCCTGCGGATCGTTCCCATCCTGTCGAAATACAGACGCCGGTCGAACGTCGCCGTCCGCCAACCGGCATAGTCATTCGGATGACGGCTCGAATGGATGAAGCCGTTCTCGAACAGGGCGCTCACCTGGCCGTCATCGGAGCCGTTCGCGGCATGGGAGGCCAGATACCGCTTCGCCAGCGTGCGGAATTCGAGAATGTTGGCGTTGCCGACCTTCCGTTTGCCCTCGAACATGGACGGAATCGCAGCGCCCAGCTCCGGCAACAAGATGCACTCGACATTGCCGTGAAAAGCCGCGTATGCATGACCGAAATCCTTCATCAGTATGGCGCCATCCTCGCTCCTGGCGTCTACTATACCGAAATAATTGGCAGAAATATTTATCAAATCTCTACTTGAGCTATATGAAGTACTCTTCATATATCTTTTTTCAACATTTATACCATTCATTCCCCTGATTTTCCTTTTGTTATTTAATAATTATTGAGAATAGTCGATGCTGGACATGCTTGCAACATCACGCGGGACGATGCGCATCGCTTCTTCCTGTACACGTCAGAACAATCTTTAGTTGTACTCGCGGTTGTCGGATTGGCGAAGAACGGATGTCATCCTTGCAGCCATGGAACTCCCCCGCAAAAACCGCGCTTCCTCCCAAAAGCTCGCCTCCTGCCGGAAAGGCGCGTCGGCAGTGGAATTCGCCCTGCTGGCGCCGCTGTTCATCTTCCTCCTGCTCGGAATGGTTGCGTACGGTATTTATTTCGGCGCCAGCCATTCGTTGCAGCAGATCAGCGCGGACGCAGCCCGAACCGCCGTCGCCGGGCTCGACGCTGCCGAGCGGCAGGCGCTGGTCGACCGCTTCATTGCAGCCAACGCCGCAGGCTACCCGTTCATCGATGCGCTCAAGCTCACCGTTGCCGCCAACGATAGCGCGGCAGATGCCAACCAGTTCGTGGTCTCGGTGACTTACGACGCGCGCGAGCTGCCGATCTGGAACCTGTTCAGCGCCCTGCCGCTGCCGGACACGACGATTGCGCGCCGTTCTACCATCCGCATCGGAGGGCTTTGATGGGTCGCCTCATTTCTTTTTGCAGACGGGCGGCGGGCGACCGAAAGGGCAATTTCGCTGTCATGACCGCGGTCAGCATGCCCTTCGCCATTGCGCTCAGCGCCTTCGCCGTGGACCTCGGTTCGCTCTATACAGAGCGGCGGGAAGCGCAATCGGTCACCGATCTCGCAGCGATCATCGCCGCAGCGAACATATCCAATGCCGAGACAGCGGTGCTGGCGACGCTCGGCGACAATGGCTTTGCCGCCGCCACGATCCAGCAGCCCGGCCAGCCGTTGAAGCCGGCGAAAGGCAAACCGGTCGTCGAAATCGTCAAGGGCCGCTATACGGCCGATGCCGCCGTCGGCGCTGGCAAGCGTTTCGAAGCCGGCGCCGAACCAGCCAATGCCGTCCGCGTTTCGCTGCGCAAGACCGGAAACCTGTATTTCGGCGCCTCCCTGATGGACGAACCGGTCATCGGCACCTCCGCCATCGCCAGCACGTCGTCACAGGCGGCGTTTTCTGTCGGCTCGCGTCTGCTGAAGGTGGACGGGGGTGTTCTCAACGCATTGCTCGGCGCGCTGGTCGGCGGCAACGTCTCGCTCAGCGTGATGGACTACGACGCATTGATCGCCGCCGACATGAACGTACTTTCGTTCCTGGATGCATTGGCCGTGGATCTCGACCTGACCGCCGGCACCTATTCGCAGGTGCTTGCCTCCCAGGCGACGGTCGGCCAGATCGCCAGGGCGATGGCAAACACCGCCGGCATGGGCCAGTCCGGCAAGCTGGCGCTGCAGGCCATCGCGGCGGGCGCCGGAAGCGCCGTCAAAATCCCACTCAATCATCTGGTCGACCTCGGCCCTGTCGGCAGGCTTGGGCTTGGCCAGCGGGCGGCAGGGCTCTCGGTCGACGCCAGCGCCATGAGCATGCTGACGGCGGCTGCGGCGCTCGCCAACGGATCGCATCAGGTCGAGTTGGCGCTGGGCGCAACCATTCCCGGATTGACCTCCGCGACGCTGGCTGTCGCCATCGGCGAGCCGGAGCAGTTTTCCCCCTGGCTGGCGGTCGGCGAAAAGGGAACAACCGTCAGGACCGCGCAGACGCGCATCCGGCTCATCGCGACCGTGGGAGTAGGAGACGGCAGCCTCGGCGGCGGCATCAAGCTTCTGTCGGTCAAGCTGCCGCTGCATGTCGAGGTCGCGCACGCCGAGGCGAAACTGACCGACATCACCTGCTCGACCGGACGGCCTGAAAGCCGGAAGGTTACCATTTCCGCCCGTCCGGGCATCGCCTCGCTGCGGCTGGCCGAAACCGACGCCGCCGGCTTCGCCGATTTTTCCAAGCCACAAACTTTCCGCGACGCACGGATCGCCGAGGTGAGCCTGAAACTGCTCCTGCTCACGCTCGATTTGCTCGGTGTCGACGGGTCGGCCTCCGTGGCCATCACCAACACCACGCCGGCGACCCTCGCCTTCGACAATGCCGATATCGTGGCTAAGAGGACGAAGACCGTTTCGACGCGGAACATAGCCCAGTCGTTGACGACCTCACTGGTCAACGACCTCACCTTGCGAGTGAATGCGCTCGGCCTCGGTCTCGACCTGACGGCGCTGCTCGGCACCGTCAGGCCGGCGGTGGTGGCGCTTCTGAACGGCGTGACCGAGCCTGTAGACACGCTTCTCTACAACGTGCTGGCGGCGCTTGGAGTCAAGGTGGGCGAGGCGGATGTGCGTGTCACCGGCGCAAGCTGCGGCCGTTCCGTCCTCGTCCAATAACGGCCTTCAGCCCAGCTTGCCGATGAATGCCCTCAACCCCGGCAGGCGCAGCGCCCTGCCTGCAAGCGCTGCGCCATAGCCGGCGAAATCGACCGCTTCGACCGGCCCGAGATCGGTCGGCAAAGTCCATGCCGCGTCGCCCTCGGCGAAATTGAAGGCGCAGAGCAGTTTTTCTCCAGCATCCTCGCGGATGAAGGCCAGCATATCGCCTTCGGTGTCGAGAAACCGGATTGTTCCCACAACCAGCGCCGGGTGAGCCCGGCGGATCGCCAGCACGGCGCGATAATGGGTCAGGACCGAATTAACGTCGGCTGTCTGCACGTCGACGGCGCGCTGGCGCTGCGCATCCGGCACCGGCAGCCACGGCTTGCCGGTGGAAAAGCCGGCATTGACCGCTTCAGCCTCCCACACCATGGGGGTGCGGCAGCCGTCGCGGCCCTTGTTGCCGGGCCAGAATCGGATGCCTACGGGGTCGCGCAGATCCTCGTAGCGCAGTTGGGCCTCCTGCAGGCCCAATTCCTCGCCTTCATAGAGGCATATCGAGCCGCGCAGGCAAGCCAGCAGTTCGATGGCGAATTTCGCCACAGCGTCCGCATCGCCACCGGGCCGTCTCCAGCGGCTGACATGGCGCACGACATCGTGGTTGGAGAAGGCCCAGCAGACCCAGCCGTCCGGCGCCTGCGCCTCGAAGGCTTCGACGCAGCCGCGCACATGCGCGGCGGAGAATTGCGGACCCAGCAGGTCGAATGTGTAGGACATATGCAGCTTGTCGACGCCTGATGTGTATGCCGCGAGCGTCTGCAAAGAACGGCCCTCGTCGCCGATCTCGCCGACGCTGGCGCGCGCACCGTACTCGTTCAGTAGGGAGCGGAAGCGCCGCAGGAAATCGAGATTTTCCGGCTGCGTCTTGTCGAACAGATGCTCCTGGAACAGATAGGTGCTGGTTTCGTCATTGGTGCCTTCGACGCTGGAGGGCAAAGGCGGATTGTCGCGCAGCCAGCGGTCCTGCACATAGTAGTTCACCGTATCCAGACGGAACCCGTCGACGTCGCGGTCCAGCCAGAAGCGGACCGTCTGCAGCAGGGCATCCTGAACGGCGGGATTGTGAAAATTGAGCGCCGGCTGCGCGGCGAGGAAATTGTGCAGGTAATATTGCCGGCGCGTTGCGTCCCATTCCCAGGCAGGACCGCCGAAGACGGACAGCCAGTTGTTGGGCGCCGTGCCGTCCGGTTTTGCTAGCGCCCAGACATACCAGTCGGCCTTGGCGTTGTCGCGGCTCGCCCGGCTTTCGACGAACCACGGATGCCTGTCGGATGTATGCGCCAGCACCTGGTCGATAATGACCTTGAGCCCAAGCCGGTGCGCCTCGGCCACCAGCGCATCGAAATCCTCCAGCGTGCCGAACATCGGGTCGACCGCGCAATAGTCTGACACGTCATAGCCCATGTCGGCCATCGGCGACTTGAAGAAGGGCGACAGCCAGACGGCACCGACGCCGAGCGAGGCGACATGGCCGAGGCGGCTTGTTATGCCGCGCAGGTCGCCGCTGCCGTCGCCGGTCGTGTCCTGGAAGGAGCGCGGATAGATTTGGTAGATTGCGCAGCCACGCCACCACTCTGCATTGTCGACGTGAGGCAAGCTCCGCTCCGCATCATGTTGCCCGTTCATGCTAGCCGGCTCCGGCCGGGCTTTCCAACAGGAAGCGCACGCTGCGCCCCGGTACTGGCCGTGACATGTCGGCGTTCTCCTGTCCGGGCATCGCCGCTCGCCATACATGTCCTTGGCGCGACGGCAGCGTGAACACGCAGGCGCGACGGTCGCCATTGACCAGCACCGCGAGGCGATCGTTCCTATCCGATTTCGGACCGAGGATCATGACGAGACGGCGTCGCTCCGGGTCCTGCCAGTCCCCGGTCTGCATCGCCATGCCGGTTTCCGTCAGCCAGACGGCGTCATGGTCGGTCAGGAACGCCGTTTCGGACAGCCAAGGGACGGAACCGCGCATTACCGACAATGCGCAAACGAAATCCTCCAGGGATTTATCCCTGCCCTGCCAATCCAGCCAGGTGGTCTCATTGTCCTGTGCGTAGGCGTTGTTGTTGCCGCGCTGGGTGCGGCCGAACTCGTCGCCCGCCGTCAGCATGATCGCGCCGCGCGATGCAAACAGCGTGGCGAGCATGGCCCTCACGTCGCGGTCGCGGGCCGCCACGACCTTGCTGTCGCCGGAATCGCCCTCGACGCCATTGTTCCACGACAGGTTCTCGTCGTGGCCGTCGCGGTTGTCCTCGCCATTGGCCTCGTTATGCTTGTGCGCATAGCGGGCAATGTCGGTCAGCGTCATGCCGTCATGCGCGGCCACGAAATTGACGCTGCGGGTCGTCGCTGCTTCTCCATGGGCGAACACATCGGACGACCCGGCAAGCCGGGTCGCCAGCGCACCGACCGTGCTCGCGTCGCCGCGCCAGAAGCGGCGGATATCGTCGCGGTACTTGTCGTTCCATTCCAGGAAGGGCGGGCGGAAATTGCCGAGCTGGTAGCCGCGCGGTCCGATATCCCAAGGCTCGGCGATCAGGATGCGATCGGCAAGCACGGGATCGGACCGCATCGCCTTGAGCAACGGCGCGTCCGGGCTGAAACCGCCCTCGCTTCGTCCGAGTACCGGGGCGAGATCGAACCGGAAGCCGTCGACGCCCGCATGGAGAACAAAGTGGCGAAGACTGTCGAGGATGAGGCGCTGCGCCGCCGGATAGTCGCAGGCAACCGTGTTGCCGGTGCCGGTGTCGTTGACCAACTTGCCGTCACGGTGCCGATAATAGGCCGGATTGTCGAGGCCGCGCAGCGACAGCGTCGGTCCCTGCACATCGCTTTCGCCGGTATGGTTGAAGACCAGATCGAGGATGACCCCGATGCCGGCTTCGCGCAGCGCCGCGACCGTCGCGCGCAGATCCGCCAGCCCGCCGGGCGCCAGCCGCGGGTCGAGCGCCATGAACGTCACCGGGTTGTAGCCCCAGGCATTGGTCAGGCCGAGCGGGCCCAGGTGCCGCTCGTCGATCCACGCCGTTATCGGCATCAGCTCCACCGTCGAGACGCCGAGCTTCTTGAGATGCCCTATGATGGCCGGATGCGCCAGAGCGCGGATCGTGCCGCGGTCTTTTTCGGGAACATCCGGGTGGCGCATCGTAAAGGCGCGCACCGACAGCTCGTAGATCAATCCACCGGGAGCGAACAGGGGCGCGGCCGGCTTGACCGGTTCAGGCAAGGCGACTGCCACGCCCTTCGGCACAAGCGCCGCGGTATCGCCGCCTTCCCCCCGCCGCGCGGCAAGGCGCGGGTCGTAACGATACGGCCGATCGATCTCGACGGCATAGGGATCGACAAGCAGCTTGTCGGGGTCGAGCCAGAGGCCGCGTTCGGGTGCGAACGGACCATCGGCGCGCAGGCCGTATTTCGCGCCCGCCTTCAGGTCAGGCATAAAAAGCGTGTGGATGCCCTCGCCTTCGGCTTTCATTTCAAGGCGCCCGATCTCGCGTTCGCCGCTTCCGTCGAACAGGCAGACCCAGATACGCTCCGCGCCGCCGGACCAGACGGCGAAGCGAACGCCTTCGGGCGTGATGGTGGCGCCGAGCGAAGTCAAGCGGGCACGCTCGCGACGACAGTCCCCCCACCCCTAACCCCTCCCCTCAAGGGGGAGGGGAACTGGCATGCACGTCTGCGCCAACCGCCAACATCGACAGTCTGGTTGAGTAGCGGTGCAGGAGAATTCCCCTCCCCCTTGAGGGGTGGGGGTAACCGAAGGCACGCCGTCAGAATTGTACATCTGCCGGGTTTCCCACGAAGGGCAGAATCAGGCGCTGCGCCAATCCTCACGTAATCACGCTCGGTCTGTCGCGGCCGGTGTGCTTGCGAATGCCTGCAATGTCGTCGGCGGCGGCGATCAGGTCGGCCAGCGCTTCCTGGGTATCGATGTCATGCTTGGCTGCATCCGGCTCATAGCGCTCGACATAAAGGCGCAGCGTCGCGCCGGATGTGCCTGTGCCCGACAGGCGCAGCACAATGCGCGAGCCGCCCACGAACAGGATGCGGATGCCCTGATGCTCGCTGACCGAGCCGTCCACCGGATCGTGATAGGCGAAATCGTCGGCCTTCTCGACGGTAAGGCCGCGCACCCTGGTGCCCGGCAGCGATCCCAGTTTCGCCCGCAGTTCGTCGACCAGCGCGTTGGCCTTATCGCTCTCCACCTCCTCGTAGTCATGGCGGGAGTAGTAATTGCGGCCGTAGGTCGCCCAGTGCTTCGTCACAATGTCTTTCGCGCTTTCACCGCGCGCGGCGATGATGTTGAGCCAGAACAGCACCGCCCATAGTCCGTCCTTCTCACGGACATGGTCGGAGCCGGTGCCAAAACTTTCCTCGCCGCACAGCGTGACCTTGCCGGCATCGAGCAGGTTGCCGAAGAATTTCCAGCCCGTCGGCGTTTCGTAGCTGCCGACATCGAGCTTTTCCGCCACGCGGTCGGCGGCGGCGCTCGTCGGCATCGAGCGCGCGACGCCAGCGATCCCTTTGGCATAGCCCGGCGCAAGTCTGGCGTTGGCGGCGATGATGGCGAGTGAGTCCGAGGGTGTGACGAACACACCCTTGCCGACAACCATGTTGCGGTCACCGTCGCCATCCGAAGCGGCGCCGAAGTCCGGCCCAGACGCGCTCATCACGTCGTCGTAGAGTTCCTTCGCATGGACGAGGTTCGGATCGGGATGGTGGCCGCCAAAATCCGGCAGCGGATGAAAATTGCGGCATGTGCCTTTCGGCGCGCCGAGGCGGTTCTCGAGGATTTCGACGCCGTAGGGTCCGGTGACGGCATGCATGGAATCGAAGGCCATGCGGAAGCCGGACGTGAAGAGCTTGCGCAGCGCGTCGAAATCGAACAGCCGCTCCATCAGTTCGGCATAGTCGGCGACGGGATCGATAACCTCCACCGTCATGCCGGCGGCTTCAACCGTGCCGATCCTGTCGATGTCGATCTCAGCAATGTCGGCGATCCGGTATTCGGAGATCGCCTTCGACTTGGTGAAGATCGCATCGGTCAGTTTCTCCGGCGCCGGACCGCCATTCCCGGCATTGTACTTGATGCCGAAATCCTCATGCGGCCCACCGGGGTTGTGGCTGGCCGACAGGATGATGCCGCCGAATGCCTTGTATTTGCGGATGATGTGGGAAGCGGCCGGCGTCGACAGGATACCGCCCTGTCCCACCATCACCTTGCCGAAACCGTTGGCGGCGGCGATGGCAATGGCTTTCTGGATCACCTCGCGGTTGTAGTAGCGGCCGTCGCCACCGATCACCAGCGTCTTGCCCTTGAAGCCGTCCAGCGCGTCGAAGATCGACTGTATGAAGTTCTCGGCGTAGTTCTCCTGGCTGAACACCGGGACCTTTTTGCGCAAGCCGGATGTGCCGGGCTTCTGGTCGTCATAGGGCTTGGTCACGACGGTGCGTATCATGCTTCAGGCAATCCTTTTCGAGAGAAGCCGGCGGTAGATTTCAACGTATTTTTCGGCGCTTCGATCCCAGGAAACGTCCGACTTCATGCCCTGCCGCTGGATCGAGGTCCACACCGCCTTGTCGCTATGCGCCGCGACCATGCGGCCGACGGCGTGCAGCAGCGCGCCGCCATCGTCGGGCACGAACTGGAAACCGGTTGCGACGCCCGCCGACAGCGCCGCTTCGTTGGCGTCGATAACCGTATCCGCCAGCCCGCCGGTGCGCGCCACGAGCGGCACGCAGCCATAGCGCAGGCCGTAAAGCTGCGTCAGGCCGCAAGGTTCGAAGCGCGAGGGAATGACAATGGCCTCGCAACCGCCCTGCATCAGGTGCGACAGGGCCTCGTCATAGCCGATGACGACCCCGATGCGTCCACGGTGCCTTGCGGCGGCGGCCAGCAGCGCACCTTCGAGCCCGGCGTCGCCCGAGCCGAGGATTGCAAGCCGCGCGCCTGCCGCAACGATGCCGTCCGCGACCGAGGCCAGGATATCCATTCCTTTCTGCCAGGTCAGGCGGCTGACGACGCAGACGATTGGGCTGTGTTCGCGGTCGAGGCCGAACCGTTCTTCCACAGCCGTCTTGTTGGCGGTGCGGCTCTGCAGTGTCTGTGCTGTGTAGTTCGTGGCCAGGTGCTTGTCGGTCGCGGGGTTCCAGATGTCGGTGTCGATGCCGTTGACGATGCCGTAGAGATCGGCGGCGCGCATGTTGACCAGTCCGTCCAGCCCCATGCCGAATTCCGGCGAGCGGATTTCCTGCGCATAGGTGGGGCTGACGGTGGTGATGGCCCATGCCGCCTGCAGGCCGGCCTTGAGGTAGCCGACGCCGCCGTAATACTCGACGCCGTCCAGCGCCATCGCCTGCGCCGGCAGCCCGAGCTGGCCGAAGATCGCCGCCGGGTAGCGGCCCTGAAAGGCAAGGTTGTGGATCGTCATCACCGTAGGCGTGGCCACCGCCTTGCCGTAGCGGGTGTAGGCCAGCGTCATCGCCGCCTGCCAGTCATGCGCGTGGACGATGTCCGGCAGATAGCCGGAGATGGCGCCGCCGGCGATATCGCCGCCAACCCGGCTAAGCGCCGCGAACCGGCGCCAGTTGTCCGGCCAGTCCTGCCCTGTCTGGTCGCCATAGGGTCCGCCCGCCCGGTCGAACAGATGCGGCGCATCGAGGACGAAGAGGTCCAGCCCGGAGATGTTGACCGCGTGGACCGACGCCTTGCCGCCCTGCAGGTCGGCATATTGCAGCACGGCCTTCTTTTTCCGGAAGGCGCCCATGACCGAAGGATAGCCCGGAATGAGCGAGCGCATCGCCACACCCTTGGCCGCCAGCGCGACCGGCAACGCGCCGGCCACATCGGCCAGTCCGCCGGTCTTGACCAGCGGGAAGATTTCGGAGGCGACGGAGAGGACCTGCATCAGAGAAATATCCGTTTCGCCGCAAACGTCTGCGCACCCCCACCCCTAACCCCTCCCCACAAGGGGGAGGGGGACTGGCATAGAGTCCCGCCAAGCGACATGGACGAAGCTTGCCGCCAGCCGTGCACGCGGGCGAATCCCCCTCCCCCTTGTGGGGAGGGGTTAGGGGTGGGGGTGCGTCGGCTTTTCATTCACATCTCCAACCTGTCGATCATGTCCTGCGTGATCAGGCATATGCCCTTTTCCGACACGCGGAAGCGCTTGGCGTCAAGCGCAGGGTCTTCTCCCACGACCAACCCTTCCGGAATGTGAACGCCATGGTCGATCACCACGCGGCGGAGGCGTGCGTTGCGCCCGACATGGCAGTCGGGGAGCATCACCACTTCCTCCAGCTTGGAGTAGGAATTGATGCGTGCGCCGGTGAAGATCAGGCTGCGGCGCAGCGAAGCCCCGGACACGATGCAGTCGCCCGACACCAGAGAGGAAATCGCCTCGCCGCGGCGGCCATCCTCGTCATGGACGAACTTTGCCGGCGGCTTCAGTTCGGCATAGGTCCAGATCGGCCAGTCACGGTCGTAGAGGTCGAGTTCGGGAATGACGTCGGTCAGGTCGATATTGGCTTCCCAATAGGCGTCGACCGTTCCGACATCGCGCCAGTAAGGCGCGGCCTCCTGGGTGGAGCGCACGCAGGACTTGGCGAAGCGGTGAGCGATGGCCTTACCGCCCTTGACGATCTGCGGGATGATGTCCTTGCCGAAATCGCGGCTGGAATTCGG
>CBFGLW010000067.1:0-14972 GCA_965649745.1 uncultured Mesorhizobium sp.
GGAAGACCATGGCGAGCTTGCGCCTGGCCGGCGCCTCGTCGGTGACGTCGCGGCCATCGATCATGATGGAGCCCGACGTTGTGTCCTCAAGCCCTGCGATCAGCCGCAGCAAGGTCGACTTGCCGCAGCCGGACGGACCGACGAACACCACGAACTCGCCATCGGCGATGTCGAGATCGATGTTCGGGATGATCGTCGTCGATCCGAACGATTTCGTCACGTTTCTGAGTGTTATCTGACCCATTCTTCCCTTCCGAATTCCCCCATTTCTTTCTTCCGAAGTCCGTTGCCGACGCTCCGCTCCCGACGAAGGGATCAGGGGTATGACAATATCGCTTCCATCAATGCGGCGATGGCGGCCGCGCTATCCACGCCGGTCGCCAACTCCACCGGGCTTCCTTCCGGGCTGCGGGTGCCGCGCTGGTCGAACACGCTCATGCCGCGGGTCAAAAACCCTGATAATTCAATCTTTACGGTCGATTTCCTGTACTGAATGGCGTCGGGTGCGACGTAAGGAAGAACGGCGCAGCAATCGTGGACGGGCGCGTGACGGAACCCGAATGTTTCCATCTGTCTGGTCAGGTAAAAGCCCTGGAAGCCGGCGACGGCGCCGGCTACGGCCTTGCCGCTTGCCAGCAGCTTATCCAGTTGCTTCTGTTCGAGCCCGAATGTGCGGGTGACGTCGTAGCCGGCCAGCCTGCAGGGGATGCCGGAAGACAGGACAATAGCGGCAGCCTCGGGATCGGAAGCGAAATTGGCTTCCGCCGCCGCCGTCCTGTTTCCGGTGCCGGCGCTGCCGCCCATGATCGAGATTTGCGACAGCCACCCGACGATCCGGGGCTCCTTGCGGATGGCGATGGCCAGGTTGGTCAGCGGCGCCGTGGCGATGATTGTGAGATCGCCGCGGTAGCGGCTGGCGGTTGCGATCAGGTAGTCGACGGCATGGCCGGGTTCGACGGTCCTGTCGCAAGGCGGAAGCCCGGCTCCATCCAGTCCCGTCGCGCCATGCGTCGGCGAGGCGGCGTGGATGCCGATCAACGGCCCGGCGCAGCCTGCATGGACCGGCAGACCGATCCCCGCAAACGCCAGGAGGCGAAGCGTGTTCTGGGTGGTGTTTTCCACCGTGGAGGTGCCGAACACCGTGGTCAATCCGACCAGGTCCAAGTGCCGTGCCGCCAGCAGGATCGCCAGGGCATCGTCGTGGCCCGTATCGCAATCGATGACAAACTTCATGGGAGCAGCCCGCGACTTGGCCAGAGGCATGACGTGATTTTACAGGACCGTCTCATTTCAGCGCCGAGCCGATCACGGTCCGCACATAGAATTTCTGCAGATAGAGGAAGGGAACGATGGCAAGCAGCGTAGCGATCGTACCTGCCGAGAAGATGGCGCCCCAGTCATTGCCTTCCATGGAGAAGAAGCGCCCGATGGCGACCGGAATGACCATGTAGTCGGAGCTGCCGGCGACGACGAGCGGCCAGAAGAATGAGTCCCACTGGTGGACGAACAGCAGGAGGCTCGCCGCGGCTATAGTCGGGCCGGCCAGGGGCATGGCGATCACGGCGAATATGCGCAGCCAGCCGGCGCCGTCGACACGCGCCGCTTCGTAAAGTTCCTTGGGAATGCCCAGGAAGCATTGGCGGAACAGGAAGATCACGAAGCCGTTGGCGACATCGGGAAGGATGAGCGCCTGATAGCTGTTGGTCCAGTTCAGCCAGCGCGCCAGAATGTAGAGCGGCAGGATGATCGCTTCGAACGGCATCATGAAAGACGCGACGACGAGGCTGAACAGCAAATTGTTGCCGCGGAAACGGAACACGGCGAAGGCAAAGCCGGCCAACGCATTCACGATCACCCCGAGAATTACGGTGGAGGTGGTGACGAACACCGAGTTCATGATTGCGCGGGAAAAGTCGCTTTTCAGCACGCGGGTGTAGTTCTCGAATGTCCAGTCGGTCGGGATGAAGGAGCGGATCGAGAACTGCGTGGCATAACGGAAGATCTCGTCCTGGGGCTTCAGCGACGTCAATGCCATCCAAATCAGGGGCGACAGCAAAAACAGGGTTATAAGCGTCAGCGCCGAATAGCGCAGCGTATCGGAAACGACGATCCTGGTGTGTTTGCTCGCCACGGTTCTACTCTTGCGCAGGGGATTTGAAGGCGCGGAATTCCAAGGCTGCGACGACGCCGATCATCATCAGGATGATGGTGGAAATCGCCAGGCCACGCCCGTGATCGAGCAGTACGAACGAGCTTCGATAGGCTTGGAACATAAGGAAGTTGGTCGATCCGTTCGGACCGCCGCCGGTGATAAGGTAGACAGGCGCGAAGAACAGGAAGTTGGCCGTCGTATCGGCGACGAAGACGAAAAGGAGCGGCCGCCGCATCAACGGCAGCGTAATGTTGGTGAAGCGGCGGAAGCCGGTGGCCCCGTCCATTTCCGCCGCTTCGTAGACATCCGACGGTATCGCAACGAGACCCGCCAGCACGAAGATCATCCAGTACCCGACGCTTTTCCACGTCGCCAGAAGGATCAGGCTTCCCATCGCCTGATCCTCCGAGCGGAAGAAGAGCTGCCGGTCGGCGCCGATGGCGGACAGAAGTCCGTTGAAGAGGCCGAGCGAGGGATCGAGCAGGATGCTCCACAAAACCGATGCGAGCGCCAGCGAGATGCACATCGGAATGAAGACGGCGACCCGAAAGAACTTGTTCGGACGGGTCGGCTTCAGGACCAGCAGCGCCAGAATGAAGGCGCAGCCGATCTGGATGGGGTTCACCAGTGCATTGAACAACAGGGTCCGCCACATGCCTTGCCAGAATTCCGTGTCATGGAACAGCGCCAGATAGTTTCCGAAACCGCGGAACACAGGCTCGCCGGTCAGCGATTCGCCAAACAGCGAGCCTATGATTGCGATCGTGACCGGCAGGACACGAAACATGAAGAGGCAGGCAAGCGCCAGGCACAGAAACCCGGCAACCGTCGTCCAGGGAACACGCATCGATGTGACGGCCTCAGGTGCGATACTTGGCGATGGCCGCGTCGATTTTCCCTGCCGAGGCTTTCAACACGTCGGCGACGTTGGAGCCTCCCTGGATATCCCGCAACGCAAGTTTGAGCGTGTCTTCATATTCGGCATAGCCCGGCGTCTGCGGTCGAACCTGCGCGGTATTGTCGAGCTCGTAGCGGATGATCTTCCAGGCGTCCGACGAGAACGGTTCCGCGGACAAATCCCACAGGCTGTTCAATACCGGTGGGTTCGGGCGGACCGAGAACCAGACCTTCATGACGTCTTCCGAAAGAACGGCGGCAAGCAATTCTTCACCCGCTGCCGTGTTCGCCGATTTGGCATTGAGCCCGATATGCCAGGAACCTGTCGGCGTGACGGGCTTGCCGCTCTTGAAGTAAGGATGCGGTGCTACACCGAAGCGGACTTTCGGGAAGTTCTTGCGCAGATTGTCCATCACATAGGTGCCGGCAACCATGAAGCCGAGATTGCCTGAGCCGAACAGCTCCTGGACCAGCGGGCCGTCATAGAGGCCGGGCGGGCTTATTTTCCATTCCTGGAACAGCCGCTGATAGAAGCTGTAAGCCTCGATCGCTTCGGGCGAGTCGATGTAGCCGGACACCTGCAAGCCGTCGTCGGACACCGTCCTGGCGCCGAGCGACTGCATCAGCGGAAACAGCTGGTAGGGGCGATCGGCCTGCTCGAAGGAGAAGCCCCAGACGCCCTTTTCCTGGCTGGTCACCTTCTTGGCGGCATCGACAAGCTGTTCCCAGGTCCAGCGTTTTTCGACATCGGTCGCCGGCGGTTCGATTCCCTGCTGCTCCAGCAAGTCGAGGTTATAGTACAGGAGCTGGGAGCTGGTGCCGAACGGTGCGCTGAACAGCTTGTCCTGGAACGTTGCCTGCTTGATGGCCGCGCCCGTGAACTTGGCTGGGTCAAAGAGGCCGGTGAGATCGCGCAGGTGGCCGCGGACCGCATAGGATGCCGTCAGCGGACCATCGACCAGGAAGAAATCCGGCGTGCCGGAACGCGGCGCGAGACGGACTTCGAGGGCCTGGAAGTATTGTGCGACCGGAATGGTTTCCAGCGCGATGTTGACATCCGCCGCCTTCTTTTTCGCGGCGTCGACCACCGGCAACACCTGCTTGTCGCCCCAGCCGACCCACGCGGCCTGAAGCGATTTATCCGCGGCAAAAGACCGGCGACCTCCAATAAACGGAGACGCTGTCAATGTGGCGGCAGCACCCAGCAATGCAGTCCTGCGATTAATTCTCATAGTCATCCTCCCTGACGTATTTTTGTTTGTCCTTGCCGGCACTCCGTCCGCCGGAACGGGCTCATAGGGTCCGAGCCTGCTCCCGGATGAGCTGAACGACGGATTCCCCCACTGCCCGCACATGGGCTGCCATGATGCGGCCCGCCTCGTCGGCGTCACCTCGGCGGCATGCATCCAGAATTTGACGGTGTTCGTCCTGCGACCTGTCGGTCTGGCCGGCGGTTCGCCAGGTCATCAGCAGATAGCGCCCCAAGTTGACGCGGGCCTGCTCGACGGCGCGCAGGAAATGAGGTGCATTGGCCCGCTGGTACAGAACCTGGTGAAAGGCTGCGTTGAACTCGACAATTTCGCTGGTGGTCTGAGCGTTGTCGATGGCCGTGATCGCCTGTTCGACCTGCGCGATGTCCGCGGGCGTAAGACGAGGAACGCAGCGCTTCGTCAGAT
Source organism: uncultured Mesorhizobium sp. (assembly GCA_965649745.1). Taxonomy (GTDB): domain Bacteria; phylum Pseudomonadota; class Alphaproteobacteria; order Rhizobiales; family Rhizobiaceae; genus Mesorhizobium. The sequence continues at coordinate 4,726 of CBFGLW010000067.1, forward strand.
GCTCTTCCAGCAGCGCGCGGAACTCCGTCAGTTCCCGCGCATCTGCCTCGGTGAGAGAGGCAACGACCATGCCGCGGTTGTGGTTGGCGACGACAAGGCCTTCTGATTCCAGCTGCCACAGCGCTTCCCGCACAGGAATGTGGCTGAGCTTGAATTTATCGGCAATCTGCCGCTGGCGGATAGGCGATCCAGGCCGCAATCGGCCGCTTGTTATCGCATCCCGCAATTGCTCCACGACATACATCGATGATCCGCGCAGCGGATAGTCCCTGTTAGACATTGTGATCTCCCCTGACGGAAGGGCTACTTGATATATGATATAGGATCAAGTTATATGTTATACGATTGTTAAGTTTGCTGTGTATGTAAGCAGTGTGTCTGCAAAACTATGCTCGCTATGCGGGAAATCTCTGACGTTCTGATGTGCAACAATGCAGGGGGTGCGTGGCCTCCTGCACGGAGGAAGAAGGCCTATGCTCGATAATCAAACCAATGATTTTCTGACCAAGGTTGGTCCCGGGACGCCCTGCGGTGAACTGCTGCGGCGCTATTGGCATCCCATTGCCTTTTCGTCGGAACTGGCTGTCGGTCAAACTCAGAAAGTGCGATTGATGGGAGAGGATTTGGTCCTTGCCCGGCCCGAAATCGGCGATCCTTTGCTCGTTCAAGAACGGTGTCCGCACCGTGGCGCCTCATTGCTGTATGGATTTGTAGAAGGTGAAACGCTTCGTTGCCCTTATCATGGCTGGCTCTACAACCGGGCAGGCGAATGCATCGAACGGCCGTTCGAATCGGAAAAAGCCAACCGCGCTCGCCGTAAGATGATCCAAAGCTACTCGACGCATGAAATCGGCGGGTTGATTTTCGCTTATATAGGGCCCGAAGAATCCAAGCCTGCGTTCCCCAACTGGGATATCCTCGTCCGTAAGGACGGTGTCCGACACTTCGAAGTGCAGGACGATCTGGCCTGCAACTGGTTTCAGGTCCAGGAGAATGCGGTCGATGTCACGCACACATTCTACACCCATTCCAAATATTTCGACCGTCTTGGAATGGCCGACAATTCAGGCTTCGGCAAGCCATTCAAGAAATTCGGCTTCCAGCCCTTCGATTGGGGTATCGTCAAAAGCTGGGAATACGAGGGTCCCGGGCGTGGTTTCGGCAATCTGATGGTGTTCCCGAACATGCTTCGCATCATGACGGAGATGCACTGGCGGGTTCCCGTCGATGATGTCACGACACGCATCGTGTGGGTTTCGTTCACGCCGTCCGCCGACGGCAAGGAGGAGAACGGGACCCCCAAGATCGTGGTGCAGCCAAAACGGACAGATGAGTCCGGACGCTACACGATGGACACGTTCATGAGCCAGGACGCGATGGCGGTCGAAACGCAGGGTCCTGTTCTCGACCGGTCGAACGAACTGCTCGGCGCATCCGATCGCGGGATAATGATGTATCGCGATATGCTGAAGGAGCAGATCGAGACAGTTCAGGCCGGCGGTAATCCTATTGCCAACATCTATGGCGAAGCCCCGAACATGGTCGATCTTCGACATTGGATGGGCGGCTATCTGCCGATGAGCTGCGCCCCGGATCCGACGTTCAAGCAGACGGCGGATTGGGACGACATCTTCAATGAAGGGCACATCGAATATGAGATACCGGAGAGTTCGCCAGTCATGAGAGCCTGACTGTGGCGGTTGATGCAGCCAATTTTTACAAGGACGTCCGATGGCCAAGCATATGAAAGTGGCCGTCGGCGTTTTTGTGCTGGCAGGCGTATTCGTCGCCCTTGTGCTTGCCGCTGCCGGGATCGTTCCCGACCAGGAGGCTCGTATCCTGGGGATCGTTTATGTTTGCATCGTCCTGTGGGCGACGCAGATTATTCCGGGATATATCGTCTCCTTGATGTTTTTCTTTCTGGCCGTGACGCTGACGACGGTCCCGGTCACGGAAATCTTTTCCGGCTTCGCATCCAGCGCATTCTGGCTGGTTTTCAGCGGCGGCGTCATCGGTTTTGCCTTGAAGGAAAGCGGTCTCAGCAAGCGGCTGGGTACGATTCTGGCCAGCCTGATCGGACGGTCCTATCTCAAGGCGCTTTGTGCCTTCGCGGCCATCAGTTTTGCGCTATCGCTTGTCATGCCATCGACCTTCGGCAGGATCGCGATTTTGGTACCGATCGCCGCCGGGTACTGCACCGTGGCCGGACTGGACGGGTCGCGGCGTGGTCGCGACGGTATCCTGCTTCTGGTCATTGTCGGCTCATTCGAACTCGCCGGCGCGGTCCTGCCGGCAAACCTCCCGAACATTATCATGGCCGGCGTTCTGGAACAGAGCCTTGGTCTGCACCTGAGTTTCTCCGAATATCTCTACATCTTCTTCCCGGCCGGAGTGCTGGCGCGAAGCGCCATTCTGGTCGGGACATCGTTTCTGATGTTTGCCGACACCGTTTCGGCGGAGCCTGTGCAGTCGAAGCGCCCGCCCTTCTCGCGTGAGGAGATTAGGGTCTCGATTCTGTTACTGGCGACCCTGGGCTTCTGGTTCACCGACTCCCTGCACCACATCGCCCCCGGCTGGGTCGGGCTCGGCTTCTCGCTTGCCTATCTTCTGACGTCCCACACCGACAAAATGGTGACCTTCGGCAACGGCCAGAAAATGGATCTTTTGTGGTTCATCGCAGCCATTATCGGCCTGACGGCACTCGTGCAGCATGTCGACCTGACGCCATTGGCAACTCTCGGAGAGGGTGGGTGGGCCAAGAATCCCCTGGTGGCCTATATCGTCCTCGTCCTCACCTCGATCGCAATCTGCTTTGTCGTCACCTCGAACGCGGCACCGGCTCTTTTCACGCCGTTCGCAGCCAATCTGCTCGCCGGAAGCAGTTTTCTGAAAATGGGTCTTCTGACCCAGGTGATGGGCTATTCCACGACGTTCCTTGCCTATCAGTCGCCGCCGATTCTGTTCGGCGGCGAACTTGCAGGCCTCAGCCGTTCCGTTGTGGCCAAATACTGTCTGGTCACTGCATGTCTCGGCCTGCTGATTGTCGTTCCGATCAACGCCGCCTGGTGGTGGCTGATCGGCCTGCTTCATTTCAGGGCTCCCTAGATAAGATCATGGCAAACAATCTTCGCGAAGTTCGAGTCCAGGCGCGGTCTGTCGAGGCACCCGCCATCGTTTCGTTCCGTCTTTGCAGCCTTGTGCCCGACCGGCCGCTGCCAAGCTTCGAGGCGGGAGCGCATATCGACGTGCAGCTGCCGGATGGTTCGATACGGCAATACTCGCTGGCCAACGATCCGGCCGAGACGGGCGTTTTCGAGATCGCCGTGAAGCTGGAAGAACAATCCCGCGGCGGTTCGGCGTGGCTGCACAGTGACGTTTCCGTTGGCGATGTCATCAAGGTGGGACCGCCGAGAAACCTGTTTCCTCTTGTGAGGGATAGCGAGCCCGTCACCTTGATTGCCGGCGGGATCGGCATCACGCCGATCATGGCGATGGTTCGGACCTTGTTGAGGGAGAACAAGCGGTTCGAGCTGCATTATTTCGCCAGAGCGCCTGAAATCGCAGCTTACCTACAAACGCTGCTTCGCGAAACGAACGGCCTGCCCGTCGTCAAGCCGCACTTCGGACTCGATGCCGACGCAACGCGGGCGGCGCTTCAACAGATCATCAAAGAGGACATGCGCGGCCATCTCTATTTTTGTGGACCGGCGCCTTTCATGTCCACGATCAGCGAAGTGGCCAAGGAACGGAATCTCGAATCCGAGAAAGTGCATTTCGAGTACTTCAGCGCCCCGAAAAACGAGGCCGAGGCGGACAATCAGAATGCCTTCGAAGTCGAAATCGCCAGCACCGGCCAGGTTCTGACGGTACCGCCCGACAAGTCGATCACCGATGTCCTGTTCGAGAATTCGGTGGCGATCGACACATCCTGCGAGGAAGGGACATGCGGGTCCTGCAGAACGCGCATCATTTCAGGGACGCCAATCCACCGTGACGTGGTTCTGAGCAAAGCGGAAAAAGAGCGAAACGATTGCCTTCTTCCCTGCGTGTCACGCTCCGCTTCCAAGCGGCTGGTGCTCGATCTCTGAGCCGGCCTATTTTGGGGCGCTACCCCAAAGGGGGATCATGGTCAAAGCTGGGAGATGACTTCCGGCGGAAAGTCGTCATTGTCGGCGTCGCGCATGGCGGCGAGGCTACGGTTGTCGAGCACCTCGGCGATGGCCTGGCGGACTTCCAGCATCATGTGCCGGACTTCGCAGCTCGCCTCGTTGCAGTCCTCGCAGCGCTGGTACTGGGTGCGGCTGGCGCAGGAGAGCGGCGCAAGCGGACCGTCCAGGACACGTACGACATGGCCGATCTTGATCTCGGCGGCGGGCCGCGCGAGCCGGTAGCCGCCGTCCTTGCCCTTGCGGCTCTGGACGAAGCCGGCATTGCGGAGCTCGCCCAGGATGGCGTCGAGGAATTTCTTCGGAATGTTGTTGGTGGCGGCGATATCGCCTACGAAGGCCAGCTGACCGGACGGCATCTTGGAAAGATGCACCAGGGCCTTGAGCCCGTACTTCCCTTTTTTCGTCAGCATTCCACAGACAGGTCCGATCCCAAAAGCTGCGTTTCGCCTTTGTTTGTGTGCAAATGATGACGTGCCGCAGCCTCAAACAGCAATAAAATCCGCTGGCGCCATATACAATAGAAAAGACGTTGATTTTTCGTGAGTTACACAGAGCAACAGGCATGAGGCCAGCTGAAGCGGTTCAGTCTGGCCATGAAAGGCTTTGGGAGCGCGTTAAAACAAAAAAGCCGGCTTGCGCCGGCTCTCCTGTTTCATGAGGGGCAGGGATCAGCGGTTGCCGTAGATCTGGTCGAGCAGCGCGCCCTCGGCGAAGTGGTCGGTCTGGACCTTCTGCCAGCCGCCGAACACATCCTCGACCGTGACCAGCCGCACGTTGGGGAACTTGTCCTTGAACTTGGCGGCGACCGCTTCGTCGCGAACGCGCATGCCGTTCTCGGCTTCGATCTCCTGGCCTTCGGGCGTGTAGAGGAAATCGAGATAGTTTTTCGCCAGTTCCTCGGTGCCGTGGTCCTTGGCCACCTTTTCGACGACGGCCACCGGGAACTCGGCAAGCAGGCTGATGGAAGGAACGACCTGCTCGTATTTGTCGGTGCCGTATTCGCGGGCGATGCCCTGCGTCTCGCATTCGAAGGTGATGAGCACGTCGCCGATGCCGCGTTCGGCGAAGGTGGTGGTCGAGGCGCGGCCGCCGGTGTCGAAAACCGGCACATGGCTGAAGATCTTGCCGATGAATTCCTTCACCTTGGCGTCGTCGTTATTGAACTTTTCCTTGGCGTAGGCCGTCGCCGCCAGATAGGTGTAGCGGGCGTTGCCGGACGTCTTGGGGTTGGGGAAAATCACCTGGACGTCGTCGCGGGCGAGATCGTCCCAGTCCTTGATGTTCTTGGGGTTGCCGGCGCGCACCAGGAACGAGGGCAGCGAGTAGAAGGGCGAGGCATTGCTGGGAAAGGCCTTCTGCCAATCGGCCGACACGTAGCCGTTCTTGACGAGGAAATCGACATCCGGCACCTGGTTGAAGGTGACGACGTCGGCGCCGAGCCCCTCGACGATGGAGCGCGCCTGCTTCGAGGTGCCGGCATGGGACTGGTCGACCGTCACGCCCGGATGCTTGGCGACGAATGCCTCGTTGATCTGGACGAAAAGTTCACGGCCGACGTCGTAGGACGCGTTCAGCAGCTTGTCGGCGGCTGAGGCGGCTCCGGTCGCAAACAGAAGGCCGGCAAGAATGGTGCCGGCGAGGGCGAGGCGTTTCATGTGGGGGACTCCATAGGCAATTGTACTGAGATGCGCAGCACAATAACCGCAGGCCCCGCCAAGGCGAGCAATAGCGAACTGATCCGCCACCCGCCCGTGGAAAGGGGTTGTTTTTAATGGGCGCTTTCGGGAATGAAATTCCGTAAAAGCCAATCTGCCCCGTCCGACGATGCTAGGAGGCCGTTTCTGCAGGAAACAGTTTCCAACGCCGGGGCCGGAACGCGACCCGGCTCTTCTGCGCCGCCGGGTGATCGACAGGCAGTTCGATTTCGACCCGGTGCTGCTCGGCGCCCACCTCCAGCTCGACACGCCGCGTGCCGGCGACGCGGCGGCTGCTGATCACCGTGCCGGCGATGCAGCCGCTGCACCCGTCCAGCAGCTCGACGTGGTGCGGGCGGAAGAACAGGGTGGCGGCGCCGGCGGCGAAGCCTTCCGCGCCAATGCCGATCGGGCGGTCGGCGAGCCAGATCTGGTCGTCCTCGACCTTGACCGGCAGCGCGCTGGAATCGCCGATGAAGCCGTAGACGAAGGGCGAGTTCGGCGTGTCGTACACCTCGTCGGCGGTGCCGACCTGCTCGATGCGACCCTGGCTCATGACGACGACGCGGTCGGCGAGCTCCAGCGCCTCTTCCTGGTCGTGCGTGACGAACACGGTGGTGTGGCCGGTGGCGTCATGGATGTCGCGCAGCCAGCGGCGCAGTTCCCGGCGGACCTGCGCGTCGAGCGCGCCGAACGGTTCGTCGAGCAACAGCACTTTCGGCTCGATCGCCATGGCGCGGGCCAGCGCAACGCGCTGGCGCTGGCCGCCGGAGAGCTGCGCCGGATAGCGGTTCTCCAGGCCGGAAAGCTGGACTAGATCGAGCAGCTCCGACGCGCGCCGGCGGATTTCGCGGGCCGGAGGCTTGTCGGCGCCATGACGGACCTTGAGGCCGAAGCCGATATTGTCCGCCACCGTCATATGGCGGAACAGAGCGTAATGCTGGAAGACGAAGCCGACATTACGCTCCTGGATGGATTTGTGCGAGGCGTCCTCATCGCCGAAGAAGATCGCGCCCCGGGTCGGACGCTCCAGCCCGGCGATCAGCCTGAGCAGCGTCGTCTTGCCGGAGCCGGATGGGCCGAGCAGCGCGATCAGCTCGCCCGACCTGATGTCGAGCGAAACGTCGTGCAGCGCCGGGAAGCGGTCGAACTCCTTGCGCACGTTGACAGCGCGAACTTCCATGATCCCACCTCTTGAATTCTAGTGTCCGCGCGTGGCGGCGAGCTCGGCGCCGTAGCGCAGCTCGAGAACGGTTTTCAGAACGAGCGTGACGAGTGCGAGGCCCGCCAGCAGCGAAGCCACGGCGAAGGCGCCGACGGCGTTGTATTCGTTGTAGAGGATCTCGACATGCAGCGGCATGGTGTTGGTCATGCCGCGTATGTGGCCGGACACCACGGAAACGGCGCCGAACTCGCCCATGGCGCGGGCGTTGCAGAGCAGCACGCCGTAGAGCAGGCCCCATTTGATGTTCGGCAGCGTGACGTACCAGAAGGTCTGCCAGCCATTGGCGCCGAGCGAAAGGGCCGCCTCCTCGTCGCCGGTTCCCTGTTCCTGCATCAGCGGGATCAGTTCGCGCGCCACGAAGGGGAAGGTCACGAACACGGTCGCCAGCACGATGCCGGGGACGGCGAACAGGATTTCGATGCCGTTGGCCTTGAGCCAAGGGCCGAGCGCGCTTTGCGCGCCGAACAGCAGCACGTAGACGAGACCCGAGATGACCGGGGACACCGAGAAGGGCAGGTCGATCAGGGTGGTCAGGAAGGCCTTGCCCTTGAACTCGAACTTGGCGATCGCCCAGGCGGCGGCGACGCCGTAAACCAGGTTCAGCGGCACCGATATGGCGGCGACCAGCAGGGTGAGCCGGATGGCGGCGGCCGTATCGTGATCGTTGAGCGACGACAGATACGCGCCTATCCCTTTGGCGAAAGCCTGCTGGAAGACGAGCAGCAACGGCAGGACGAGGAAAATGCCGAGGAACAGGAAGGCGACGATCATCAGGGTGGCCCGCGCCACCGGGCTTTCCGTCACCGCGGCCGACGAGGTTTCCGCGTTCGGAATGGCGGTTTGGATGTTGGGATCAGCCATAACGCTTGCGGCTCCATGACTGGAGAAGGTTGATGATCAGCAGCATGGCAAAGGCTATGATCAGCATGACGGCGGCGATCGCGGTCGCGGCGGCGTAATTGTATTCCTCGAGGCGGATAATAATCAGCAGCGGCGCGATCTCGGAAACCTTGGGCAGATTGCCGGCAATGAAGATGACCGACCCGTATTCGCCGACGCCGCGCGCGAAGGCCAGCGCGAAGCCGGTGACGATGGCCGGCGCCAATCCGGGAAACAGCACCCGGGTTATCGTCTGGAAGCGGCTCGCGCCGAGGGTCGCGGCGGCTTCCTCCACCTCCTTGTCGATTTCCTCCATGATCGGCTGCACCGTGCGAACGACGAAGGGAAGGCCGATGAAGACGAGCGCGATGACGATGCCGAGCGGCGTATAGGCCACCTTGATGCCGGCTGCCATCAGCGGTTTGCCGAGCAGGCCGTTCGGCGCATAGAGCGTGGTCAGTGCGATGCCCGCCACCGCCGTCGGCAGGGCGAAGGGCAGGTCCACCATGGCGTCGACGATGCGGCGGCCGGGAAAGCGGTAGCGGACGAGTATCCATGCCACGATGGTGCCGAAGACGACGTTGATGGCTGCTGCGACAAGCGCTGTGCCGAAGCTGATCTGCAGCGCCTTCACGGTGCGTTCGTCTGTAACGAGACGCCAGAAATCAGTCCAGCCGAGCGCAGCGGAGCGCCACGCCAGCCCTGAGAGCGGGATGAGGATGATGAGGGTGAGATAGACAAGCGCGAAGCCGAGCGTCAACCCGAACCCGGGAATGACACTCGGCTGCCTGAATTTCCACCCCGCCTGCGCGGGTTCAGTGGTCATGGCTTAAAGACGGTCCCTTCCTTCAAAGCCTGCTTGCAACAAGTTGGGCTGAAATCCAACCGCGAAGTTTGTTCGATGGTTCGAACGGTTCTCCCGGCGCCTCACTTGGCCGACTTGTAGACCTGGTCGAATATGCCGCCGTCGCCGAAATGGTAAGGCTGCGCCTTCTTCCATCCGCCGAACTGCGGATCGTCGATCGTTACCAGTTTGAGGTCCTTTCGCCATTTCAAATCTTCGGCGGGCACCAGATCGGGCTTGGCCGGGCGATAGTGGTTCTTCGCGATCACGGCCTGGCCTTCCTTGGAATAGAGGTAGTGCAGATAGGCCTCGGCGACCTTGCGCGTGCCCTTGGCGTCGACATTGCCGTCGACGATCGCCACGGGCGGCTCGGCAAGAATGGAGCTCGACGGATAGACGATGTCGAAATTGTCGGCGCCGAACTCGTCGAGCGCCAGGAATGCCTCGTTTTCCCAGGCCAGAAGGACGTCGCCGAGGCCTTTCTGGGCGAAGGTCACGGTGGAGCCGCGGGCGCCGGTGTCGAGCACCGGCACGTTGGCGAACAGCTTGCCGATGAATTCTTTTGTCTTGGCCTCGTCATTGCCGTCCTGCGCGTTGGCGTAGGCCCAGGCCGCGAGGTAGTTCCAGCGCGCGCCGCCCGAGGTCTTGGGGTTGGGCGTGATGACCTGAACGCCGTCCTTCACCAGATCGCCCCAGTCCTTGATGCCTTTCGGATTGCCTTTGCGGACGAGGAAAATGATTGTCGAGGTGTAGGGGGCCGAGTTGTTCTCGAACTGGCCGCGCCAGTCCGGCTTTATCTTCTTGGTCTTGTCGGCGATGGCGTTGATGTCGCTTTCGAGCGCCAGCGTCACCACGTCGGCTTCCAGTCCGTCGATGACGGAACGGGCCTGCGCGCCGGAGCCGCCATGCGACTGCTGGATGGTGACGGTTTCACCCGTTTCCGCCTTCCAGTGGGCGCTGAACACCTCGTCGAACTGCTTGTACAGTTCGCGGGTCGGGTCATACGAAACGTTGAGCAGCGTGGTGTCGGCAAAGGCGAAGCCGAGCGCTCCGAACTGGACCGAGCCTGCGACAAGCCCAGCAAGCAGCGTTTTCAGGGGACGACCGTTCATAAAAAGCCTCCGTTTTGGATGTGCTTTTTACTCTATCGAAATTGTAGAAATTGGATGCAATGCCGGTTGCCTATTTTGGCTGTGTGGGGAAAATTCCCGGTCTCTTGCGTCGGGATAAGAAAATATTTTGCTCATCTCGAGGGCTGCCCTGAGTCCGCTGACGGAATTATCCGGGGCGCTCCATCGGCATCAAAATACCTCGCGAGTGCCCTATTCCACGAACACCTTGACGCTGGCGGCGCGGCCGGCGGCGTCGATGACGGTCAACGTCGAATAGCCGGCGCCGTCCGGCAGCCAGGTCGCCGTGCGGGTGCGGTCGCGGCC
>CBFGLW010000068.1:0-14731 GCA_965649745.1 uncultured Mesorhizobium sp.
GTCGGCGACGATCCGCATCGAGGGCTCGGGCGGATAGATGTAGGTGTTGCGGACCATGAACTCCTTGAGGATATCGTTCTGGATGGTGCCGGAAAGCTTGGCACGCGGCACGCCCTGCTCCTCGCCGGCGACGATGAAGGAGGCGAGGATCGGGATCACCGCGCCGTTCATGGTCATCGACACCGACATCTCGTCGAGCGGAATGCCGTCGAAGAGGATCTTCATGTCCTCGACCGAATCGATCGCCACACCGGCCTTGCCGACATCGCCCTCCACCCGTGGATGATCGCTGTCGTAGCCGCGATGCGTGGCGAGGTCGAAGGCGACGGAAAGTCCCTTCTGCCCCGCCGCCAGCGCCTTCCGGTAGAAGGCGTTCGACTTCTCCGCCGTCGAGAAGCCGGCATATTGCCGGATCGTCCAGGGCCGCCCCGCATACATGGTGGCGCGCGGACCGCGCACGAAGGGACTGAAGCCCGGCAGCGAGCCGAGATGGTCGATCCCGGCTATGTCCTCGGGCGTATAAAGCGGCTTGACCTCGATGCCTTCCGGGGTTTGCCACACCAGGGTTTCAGGATCGGCTTGCAATTCCCTGTTCGCGGCGGCGCGCCAGGCATCGAGAGGTTCAGTCATATCCGGCCTCAAGCGAATTCGAGGATCAGTTCGTCCACCGCCAGGCTGGCGCCTGCTTCGACGGCGATCTTGCGGATCGTGCCCTTGCGTTCCGCCCGCAGGACATTTTCCATCTTCATCGCTTCGACGGTGGCGAGCGCCTGACCCGGTTCGACCGCGTCGCCTTCGCCGACCATGATCGCGGTGACGATGCCGGGCATCGGGCAAAGCAGCAGCCTCGACGTGTCCGGCGGCTCCTTTTTCGGCATGAGCCGCGCGAGCTCTGCAACCCTGGGCGCCCGCATCGTGGCGACGGTGTCGATGCCGCGCCAGCGGAGCCGGATGCCCGAACCGGCCAATTCCGTCTTGACGCCGATCTGCTCGCCGCCGACATCGAAAATCGCGTGAGAGGTCCCCGGCTGCCAGGTGCTTTGCACGGCGAGCACTCGGCCGTCGTCGAACGTCAAATCGGCCTGTCGATCGCTCCCATTCGTCCGCAGCGCAAATGCGTAGCCGGCCACCGTCGCCACCCAGTCGGTGCCGAGCGCGCGGGGGTGGTTCGCCAGCGCGCCGGAAATCATCGAACCGCGCTTCTGCAGGCGCAGGTGGATGAAGGCCGCGACCGCCGCCAGTATCCGCGCCTGCTCCTCATTGGCGGCCACACCCGAAAATCCGTCTGGGAACTCTTCCGCGATGAAGGCCGTCGTCAGCCGGCCTTCCCGGAACCGGGGATTGTCCATGACCGCCGACAGAAAGGGCAAATTGTGGCCGACGCCCTCGACCTCGAAATCGTCCAGCGCCCGGGCCATCGCGGCCACCGCACCCGCCCGATCAGGCGCCCAGCTGCACAGCTTGGCGATCATCGGATCGTAGTACATCGAGATTTCGCCGCCCTCAAAGACGCCGGTGTCGTTGCGGATGACCGAACCGTCGTCGCGCGGGCCCTCTGCCGGCGGCCGGTAGCGTCTGAGCCGCCCGATCGACGGCAGGAAGTTGCGGTACGGGTCCTCGGCATAAAGCCGGCTTTCCATCGCCCATCCGGAGAGCTTCACCTCGTCCTGGCCGAAGCGCAGGGGCTCGCCCGCCGCCACGCGGATCATCTCTTCCACCAGGTCGATGCCGGTGATCAGTTCCGTCACCGGATGCTCGACCTGCAGGCGCGTGTTCATTTCGAGGAAATAGAAGTTGCGGTCGCCGTCGACGATGAACTCGACCGTCCCGGCGGAGAAATAGCCGACGGCCTTGCCGAGCGCCACGGCCTGTTCGCCCATCGCCTTGCGCGTTTCCGCGTCGAGGAAGGGCGAGGGCGCTTCCTCGATCACTTTCTGGTTGCGCCGTTGAATCGAGCACTCCCGCTCGCCCAGATAGACGAGATTGCCGTGCTGGTCGCCGAGCACCTGGATTTCGATATGACGCGGCTGTGTGACGAACTTCTCGATGAAGATGCGCTCGTCGCCGAAGGAGGAACGCGCCTCGTTGCGCGACGACTGGAAGCCTTCGCGGGCTTCCTGGTCGTTCCAGGCGATGCGCATGCCCTTGCCGCCGCCGCCGGCGGAGGCCTTGATCATCACCGGATAGCCGATCGACGCCGAGATGCGCACCGCCTCGTCGGCGTCCTCGATCAGGCCCATATGGCCGGGAACCGTCGACACGCCGGCGGCCGCGGCGATCTTCTTCGAGGTGATCTTGTCGCCCATCGCCTCGATGGCGACCGGCGGTGGCCCGATGAAGGCTACCTTGGCCGCCTTCAGCGCCTCTGCGAAATTGGCGTTCTCGGACAGGAAGCCGTAGCCGGGATGCACCGCGTCGGCCCCCGTTGCCTCGATGGCGTCGAGTATCTTGCCGATGACGATGTAGGACTGGCTGGAAGGGGCGGGTCCGATATGCACCGCCTCGTCCGCCATCCGCACATGCAGCGCGTCGCGGTCGGCGTCCGAATAGACGGCGACGGTGGCGATGCCGAGCCTGCGCGCCGTCTTGATGACGCGGCAGGCGATCTCGCCGCGATTGGCGATGAGGATTTTCTTGAACATCAGGCGTCACCTGCAAGCATGATCCCAAAAAGTGGGATCCGGTTTTTGGACAAGATCATGCGATTGCTCAAAGAGGCATCGTGTCGTGCTTCTTCCACAGCGCGTCGAGCTTCTTGCCGCGCAGCGCGGCGAAGGCGCGGGCGATGCGCTTGCGCGAGGAATGCGGCATGATCACCTCATCGATGAAGCCGCGCTCGGCTGCCTTGAACGGGTTGGCGAAATTGACCTCGTATTCCTTCGTCCGGGCGGCGATCCTGTCCTTGTCGCCAAGCTCGGAGCGATAGAGGATTTCCGTCGCGCCCTTCGCGCCCATCACCGCGATCTCGGCGGTCGGCCAGGCGTAGTTGACGTCCGCGCCGATGTGTTTGGAGGCCATGACGTCATAGGCGCCGCCATAGGCCTTGCGGGTGATCAGCGTCACCATCGGCACGGTCGCCTGGCTGTAGGCGAACAGAAGCTTGGCGCCATGCTTGATGACGCCGCCATATTCCTGCGCGGTTCCCGGCAGGAAGCCGGGCACGTCGACAAGCGTCAGGATCGGGATCGAGAAGGCGTCGCAGAAGCGCACGAAGCGCGCCGCCTTGCGCGAGGAATCGATGTCGAGACAGCCCGCCAGAACCATCGGCTGGTTGGCGACGACGCCGACGGTCTGCCCCTCGATGCGGATGAAGCCGGTGAGGATGTTGCGGGCATAGGCTTCTTGGATTTCGAAGAAATCGGCCTCGTCGGCGATCGCCAGGATCAGCTCCTTCATGTCGTAGGGCTTGTTGGCGCTGTCCGGGATGAGGGTATCCAGCCGCATCTCCAGCCGGGAAGGATCGTCATGGAACGGACGGACCGGCGGCTTCTCGCCATTGTTGAGCGGCAGGAAGTCGAACAGGCGCCGCATCGCCTCCAGCGCCTCGATATCGTTGTCGAACGCCCCGTCCGCGACCGAGGACCTCTGCGTGTGCGTGCGCGCGCCGCCCAATTCCTCCGCCGTGACGATCTCGTTGGTGACGGTCTTCACCACGTCGGGGCCGGTGACGAACATGTAGGACGAATCCCGCACCATGAAGATGAAATCCGTCATCGCCGGGGAATAGACCGCGCCGCCGGCGCAGGGCCCCATGATGACGGAGATTTGCGGGATGACTCCGCTCGCGTCGACATTGCGCTTGAACACATCGGCATAGCCGGCGAGCGACGCGACGCCTTCCTGGATGCGGGCGCCGCCGGAGTCGTTGAGGCCGATGACCGGGGCGCCGTTGCGCACCGCCATGTCCATGATCTTGCAGATCTTCTGCGCATGGGTCTCGGACAGCGAGCCGCCGAGCACGGTGAAATCTTGGCTGAACACATAGACGAGGCGGCCGTTGATCGTGCCCCAGCCTGTCACCACTCCATCGCCGGCCACCTTCTGGCCGGCCATGCCGAAATCGGTGGCGCGGTGGGTGACATACATGTCGAACTCTTCGAACGATCCTTCGTCGAGGAGCACTTCAAGGCGCTCGCGGGCCGTCAGCTTGCCTTTGGCGTGCTGCGCGTCGATGCGCTTCTGCCCGCCGCCGGTCCGCGCTTCGGCGCGCCGGCTCTCCAGTTGCTCGAGAACGGTGCGCATCAGCGTCCGGACCTGCGTTCGATCGCCGCCCAGGCCGCTGGGAACACGATCGCCGCCAGCATCGCCTTGACGATGTCGCCGAAGATGAAGGGATAGAGGCCGAACTGCAGGACCGGCTTGTCGAAGCCGATGACCGTGCCCAGCCATAGCAGGCCCGGAATATAGATGACCGCGCCGCAGAGCAATGCTGCCGCCATGGCGCTGACCACGCTGCGGTCCCAGCCTTTGCGCGCCAGCCAGCCGCCGATCAGAACAGCGGGAATGTAGCCGGCGAGATAGCCGCCCGTCGGCCCCATCATATAGGCCAGCCCGATGCCTTTCGCCGGCGTTCCGGCAAAGACGGGGAAGCCGGCGGCGCCTTCGGCCAGATAGAGCAGGATCGCCGCCAGTGCCCGCCACGGCCCGAGCGCGAGGCCGAGGCCGATGACCACGAAAGTCTGCATGGTCAGCGGCACGGGATAGAAGGGCACGGAAATCTTCGACGAAAGCGCGAGCAGCAGCGACGCCGCAATGACCGCGAGGGCGTCGGCGGCGATGCGATGAGTGTCGCTTCGGTCCGACGTGACGATGGCGTTGAAGAGGGTCATGGTTTTCCCGTCCTGTGATGGCGATCACTGCGGACTAACGGGAAGAAAGAACCGAGAAAACGGTTGAAAAGGCGCAAACGCGTAGTATACAAAAATTAAAACTGCAAATTGCGAATTTGCGAAATGGCTTTACCCAAGCTCTTCATTGGCCGGCGGATTCGGGATCTGCGTGATGCGCACAAGGCTACGCAATCGGCCTTTGCCGACCGACTGGGCATTTCAACCAGCTATCTCAACCAGATCGAGAACAACCAGCGCCCCGTTTCAGCCGCCGTGCTGCTGGCGCTGGCCGAAAAATTCCAGGTCGATATCGGCGCCATCTCACAGGGCGACAACGACCGGATGCTGTCGGCGCTTTCGGAGGCGCTGTCCGATCCGCTGTTCGAAAACAACGTCATCGGCCTCCAGGAATTGAAGCTGGTGACGCAGAACGCGCCGGCCATCGCCCGCGCGTTGATCGACTGCCATCAGGCTTACAGGCGCAGCGGCGAACAACTGGCAAGCCTGGACGATACGCTGGGACGTGCTTCCACCATTGCGGAGCCGACCTCCTATGAGGAGGTTCGCGATTTCTTCCACTTCGTCGACAATTACGTGCACGATCTGGACGTGGCCGCGGAACGGCTGGCGGCCGACGCCGGTCTCACCGGCGCGGATACGGCAGCCGCATTGACCGCCTGGCTGGAAGCCAGGCACGACATACGCGTCGCGCCGGCAAGCGATCCCGAGAGCGATTTCATCCGCCGCTTCGATCCCGGCACCCGTGTGCTCTATCTCAATCCGTTTCTTCCGGCAGCCACGCGTTCCTTCCAGATCGCCTTCCAGATCGCCGAGATGGAAACGGCTGGCGAGGTCGCAGCGATTGTCCGCAATGCGGATTTCCGCAGCGCGGAAGCAGCCGAAATCTGCAAGATCGGCCTCTACAACTATTTCGCCGGCGCGCTTCTTTTGCCCTACCGGGCGTTTCTGGACGCGGCCCGCCTGCTACGCCACGACCTCGATCTGTTGGCTCTGCGCTTCGGCGCCAGCCTCGAACAGGTGGCGCACCGTCTGAGCACGCTGCAACGCCCCGGCGCCAAGGGCGTGCCCGTCTTTTTCGCCCGCATCGACAGGGCCGGCAACATCACCAAGCGCCACAGCGCCGCCAAGCTGCAGTTCGCCCGCTTCGGCGGGGCTTGCCCCTTGTGGAACGTGCATCAGGCCTTCGAGACGCCCGGCCGCATCATCAGGCAATTGGCCGAAACGCCCGACGGTGCCCGTTATCTGAGCGTCGCCACCGAGATCATCAAGACCAGCGGCGGGTTCAAGGCGCCGGTGCGGCGCTACGCCATCGCGCTCGGTTGCGAAGTCACCTATGCGGAGGCCTTCGTCTATGCCGACGGGCTGGACATGACCACCCGGGCGGCATTCGATCCTATCGGCATATCGTGCCGCATCTGCGAGCGGGCGAATTGTCAGCAAAGGGCCATACCGCCGCTGAAGCGCAGGCTCGCGGTCGATCACGACCGGCGCTCGGTCCTGCCATACTCCATTCTCTGACGCGCGGGGTCTTCGGCCAGGAATATACAGAGCAGTTTATTAACCGGGCCTCGCTTAAACTGTGCCGGATCAATTCAATCGGCCTGCCATGGCGCACCTTACTTTCGATGAGCGCCGATTGCCGGAGCCGAAAATGCCAGCTGCCATCAAGCCCAGATCGGATACCGGCGAGGCGCCCGCCCTGACCGCCCGACCGCCGGCTGTGGTTATCCTCGGCGGCGCGCACGGCACGCTGGCGTTGGCCCGCAGCCTCGGTGCGCTTGACGTCCCGGTTTTCCTCGTCAGCAACGACACGCCCTTGCCAGGCTGGTCGCGCTATGTCAGGAGCAAGGCCGAATGGTCCGGCCCGGACAGTCCCGACGCCATACCTTTCCTTCTCGATCTTGCCGCTGCCCGAAATCTCTCCGGCGCGTTGCTCATTCCCGGCGGCGATGCCGAGGTGCGCGTCGCCTCGCAATCGGTGGAGGCGCTTTCCCCGGCTTACCGGGTGATGCTGCCGCCGTGGGAACGGCTGCAATGGGTCTGCGAGAAGCCGCTGCTCTATCGCCGCGCCGCCGAACTCGGCATCGGGATTCCCGCGACTTACGAATTCGCCGCGGTCGAGGAAGCGGCAAAGGCCGACATTCGTTTTCCTGTCGTGCTGAAGCCGAATATGGGCGGCGGCGACAACCGTTTCTCGCGCGCCAAGGTGGTGCGCGCCGACAACCGCGAAGCGTTCCTCACCGCCTACCGCGATGCGGTCGGGCAGATCGGCATCGGCAATGTGGTCGTGCAGCAGCTGATCCCTGGCGGTGGCGAAAGCCAGTTTTCCTACGCCGCTCTCTGGCACGAGGGCGAGCCGGTGGCGGAATTCACCGCGCGCCGCAGCCGCCAGTATCCGGTCGATTTCGGCTACACCAGCACCTACGTCGAGGTGGTCGAGGAACCCGAACTGGTCGTGGCCGCTCGCCTCCTGCTCGCCTCGATTCGCCATCACGGCCTGGTCGAGATCGAGTTCAAGCGTGACCCGCGCGACGGTTCGCTCAAGCTGCTGGACGTCAACCCGCGCCCGTGGTCGTGGTTCGGCCTCGCCGCGGCGGCGGGCATGGATCTCGGTTCCATGTTGTGGGACAGGGCCAACGGGAGGCAGCCGGTCGCGGCAGCTGCGAAGCCTGGGACGGCCTGGATGTACATGGTGCGTGACATGGTGGCGGCGGTGAGATTGAAGGCGCGCGGCACGCTCAGGACTGGCGACTATATTCGTTCGTTCGGCCCGGTCCGCGCCTGGGCCACCTTTGCCGGCCGCGATCCGTTGCCGGGTCTGATGGACATTCCGCTCACCGCATGGCGCGTGCTGACGCGCCGCATCCTGCGCTGAAGGCGGCCTGAAGGTTTGCCATGCCTCTGAAGAACACAGCCAGGCGCCTCATCAAGCGCGCTGTCATCCGCGCCGGTCTTGAGGGCGTGGCGCTGTCCCGCGCCGGCGCATTGTGGCCGGCTGCGGCCGGCCGTGGCCTCATCTTCACCCTGCATCATGTCAGGCCCGCGCGGGAAGGACGCTACGATCCGAACGCCCTGCTTTCGGTGACGCCGCAATTCCTCGACGAGGCGATAAGGACCTGCGCCGAAAGCGGCCTGACGCCGGTCGCGCTCGAGGATCTGCCGAAGCTCCTGGCCGACCCGAGGGATACGCGACGCTTCGTCTGCTTCACGCTGGATGACGGCTACCGCAACAATGCCGAACATGCAGCGCCGGTGTTCCGTCGCCACGGTGTGCCGTACACGATCTTCATCACCCCGGGCTTCGTCGAGCGGACCTCGTCCATGTGGTGGGAGACCGCCAAGGCGCTGACGCGCAAGAAATCGGCCATCGACTTCGATTTCGGCAGCGGGGTCGAAACGGTTTCCACCCGCAGCCGCGGCCGGAAGCTCGCCGCCTTCGATCGCATCAGCCGCTTCGTCCAGACCACCAACGAGGACGAGGCGGTTGCGCGTCTCGACGCGGTTGCGCGTTCCTATCTGATCGATCCGCTCGCCATCGTCGAGCAGCTGGCCATGGACGAGGTGGCTTTGCGCGACCTCGCAGCCGACCCCCTCGTGCGTTTCGGCGCGCACACGCTGACCCATGTCAACCTGCGGCGCGTCGATGAAAAGCGGCTGGCGGACGAAATCGAGGGATCGGCAAAAGCGGTCGAAACCTATGTCGGGCGCGCGCCGCAAAGTTTCGCCTATCCTTACGGCTTCGCCGCCGCTGCCGGAGAACGCGAGTTCCAGGCTGTCGCCAGAACGGGCTTCGCCGTTGCCGTAACCACGCAGCCGGGTGTCCTTGGCTCGGAAAGCCTTGCGCGCCCGACGGCGCTCCCCCGGGTTTCTCTGAACGGTCTCTACCAGAAGCCGCGTTACGTGAAGGCTCTGATTTCCGGGATACCGTTCCGGTTCATGTAGCGTCAGTTGGCGAGCTTTTTCTCGTCGAGGCGGAAGACCGCATAGTCGATGGTGCGCACCGCATCGAGGAAGTTCGGCATCGGCGGCACGGACAGCTCTTCGAAAATGCCGGTGGCGCGGATGGCCGGCCGTGCCCAGTCGATGGCGCTGTGGCTGGAGCTGCCATAGACGACGAAGCATTTGCGCGGCGTGGCCTTCAACGAGGCCACAAGGTTGGCGATGACGACGTCGAAGACATCCTTGGAGAATGGATTGTAGAAATAGACCAGTAGCGGCGTATCGGGAAATTCATAGGCGGCGGCGTCGGCCTGCACGACCGAAAGCGCGTCGCAGACCTTACGGGGGTTCCGGTAGCTTTCGAGGTTGCGTTGGGCGATCTCGACCAGTTCGCGTGCGAATTCGACGCCGACGATCCGGCCGAACCGATAGTGCGAGGCCAGAAGCAGCGTGCGGGATTTGCCGGAGCCGATGTCGATAAAGGTGGTGTCGCCGAGATCCGACGGCAGGCTCTTCATGATGAAATCGAAGGATTTGGGCGACGTGCACACGCACTCGTTGCCCTTCTCGCGATTGGGGCCGACGACATCGAGCATGGCAAGCTGGATCGAGCCCGCCGTATCGACATTGTGCTCGCGGTCCCATTTGCGCGCCAGCCGGTCGGCGATGAGGTGACGGACGTTGCGCGAGACGAAGCGCGCGCTTTCAGCCAGTCCATGCCTGCGCACGAGCCGGAACGGCTCAAGCACGCCGCGTTCACGCAATATGCCTGCAACGCGGCCGATGCGGCCTGTCGAATGGTCGTAAAGTCCGGCTCTGTCCTCGCGGCTCGTCATCGTCGGCTCCCTGCCTTGCCGACGCCGTCATAGCGGAAGTTCGTAAACAAACCGGCCCGTCAAAGCCGAGGATTTTCGCGATCGGCCGGTCGTCGGCGCGAAGCGCGGTCAGATGCCTTCGAGGAGAAGGATCTCGCCCTCGGCGATCTTCTGCCGGATGGCCGCGGCCCTCTGGTACTCGGGCGAGTGGTAGCAGTCGTGCGCGGCTTTGAGCGATTCGAACTCGATGATGACATTGCGCGCACGGCTGACGCCTTCCGCCGCCTCGGACTTGCCGCCGCGCGCCAGGAACTTGGCGCCGAACCGCTCGAAGGCCGGTTTCGCGGCGTCGACATAGTCCTGGTAGCTGTCCGGCGTATGCACGTCGATGCGGGCGATCCAGTATCCTTTGGGCATGCTTTTTCTCCTTGCCGCCGCCTTTGACGATCTGTCCGCGCCATTTGGCCTTCGTGTGGCTGCCTCGTCAACAGAGGCCGATAGGGCAATCCCGTGTCGTGTTAGGTTTGGGAAAAACCTGCAAAATCTTCCATCGCCGTCCAGTCGCACAGCAAGGCGCGGTCCCGCAGCCGGAAGGCGAAGATGTTTCCGCCGCCGGCGGGTTGATCCTTGCTTCGCGCGATCGGCTGGCGGGCAAGGCTGCATTTCAGCAATGTTCCAACGGCTCCATGGCCGACGAAAAGAATGGGAGCTTTGGCCGGGTGCGTTTCGAGCATGCGCTCCACGGCGCCGCATATCCGCGTTGAGGCATCGATGGCGCGTTCCCAGCCGTTCCAGCTTGCATCCGGATGAAGGAAGAAAGCGTCCGCCGCCTTCTCGAAAGCGGCGGGTTCCAGAAAGCCGGTCGAGGAGCGATCGTTTTCGCCCATGTCGCGCTCAACCGACAGCGCGGCTCCCGCTGCCCCAGCGATCGGCCGGGCCGTCTCGACCGCCTTGCGCTCGTCGCTTGAAACGACGCGGCCGAGCGTCTTGACCCATTCCTTGTCAAGCAGCGCCTGCACGCGCGCTCTTCCCACGTCCGAAAGACTCCATCGGGGCACAGGAACGGCGGCGTCGACGTCGACCTGCGGATGCGTCAGGTAGATGCCGATCATGGCTCGATCCGTGTAGAAAGCTGCCGCGCCCGCTCCATCAGCGTGGCGCACAGGCCCTGCATGGCTTTGTCTAGCGTCGCATCGAGAAACGCACCCTCGGCATCGAAGGCGTTGCCGGCGTCCGGTACCGAACATTCGGGTGTCACCACCTCCATCCGGCAGCGTACCAGGATAGCGCGCAGATGATTGATGGCCCGAATGCCGGCCATCGCGCCGCTGGACGAAGAACACAGGCCTGCCGGCTTGCCCTGCAGGGCGCTCCACTTGCCGTCATGGCGCACGCGGCTCAGCCAGGCGAGCGCGTTCAGGAGCAAGGGCGAGGTCGAACCATTGTATTCGGGCGTGGCGATCAGCACGCCGTCATGCGCGGCGACCTGCTGCGACAGGCGCAGGGCGTATTCGGGAAGCCCCTTCTCTTTCTCCAGGTCCTGATCGAAGATCGGTAACGGATAATCGGCGAGCGAGATGCGGGTGGCGTGAGCCCCCTGCAGCGCCAGCGTCTTTTGCGCCACGTCGGCGGTCCTGCCGCTGTAGGCGCCTGTCCGGATCGAGCCGGCGAAGATCAGGATTTTCGGGATGATTGCCATGCGCACTCCTTTTCGGAAACGCTACAGGCAAACACGTGGACACTTCAATGCGGATCGGGATTTTTGAGAACGCCCGTCACGCCGGATCGCCGCGCCGATAGACCCAGAGCTGCGTCGGCGGAATGTTGCGGATGATAAAGTCGAAATGCGTCACCGTATAGTCGCCTTTTCCGGGTGGGATCGGCGACAACGGACCGTAGGTCAACTGGACGACGGGCCGGCCGGCCGGAATCCGGTCGAGCAGGCTTTCGAGGTAGCGGATGCGCTGCTCGACAGGGAAATTGAGCAGCGGCACGCCTGAAACGACGGAATCGAAGATGAGATCCCTGTTGTCGCCCAGCGCGGCTGAAAGGTTGAACGCATCTCCCTCGATGACGTTGACACCAGGATAGCTCCGGCGCAGGTGACGGACGAAATCGTCCGAATATTCGACCGCGTAAAGGTTATGCGGCTTCACGCCATGCGCAAGGATCGCCCGGGTTATGACTCCGGTGCCGGGACCGACCTCGAGGACGGGCAAGCCGGAGTTGGGGTTGATGACGGAAGCCATCTTGCGGGCGGTGATGGAACTTGTCGGCACGATCGAACCCACCGCCTTGGGTCGGTCGATCCAGCCCTTGAAGAATTTCAGCTCGTCGTCGAATTTCTCGGCGAACGCCTTCCTCAAACCGGGCCGTCCCATGCAAGTTCTCCTCATTCGCTCCCCACAGGCTACTTATCACCTACGTACAGGGGGGCAAGATGGCGAACCGCGAAAATGTCGTTGTCAAGACAATTTTTGTCGCTGTCAACGTTCGCCGAAGGACTCGAAGAAATCCTTCATCCGCGAGAAGAAACCGCTGGATTGGGGGGAATTCTCGGTCGACGAGATTTGCTCGAACTCCTCCAGAAGCTCGCGCTGGCGGCGTGTCAGGTTCTGCGGTGTTTCAACCGCGGTCTGGATATAAAGATCGCCGACTTGCGGCTGCCGCAGGATCGGCATGCCCTTGCCCTTGAGCCGGAACTGCCGGCCGTTCTGCGTGCCTTCGGGGACTTTCACGCGGGTCTGGGTGCCGTCCAGCGTCGCCACCTCGAAGGAGCCGCCGAGCGCCGCTGTCGTCATCGAAATCGGCACCTTGCAGTAGAGGTCGGCCCCGTCGCGCTGGAAGAATTCGTGCGGCTTGACTGCCAGGAAGATGTACAGGTCGCCGGGAGGTCCGCCGCGCAACCCGGCCTCGCCCTCATTGGCGAGACGGATGCGGGTGCCGTCCTCGATGCCGGCCGGAATGTTGACCGAAAGCGAGCGCTCCTCGGTGACGCGGCCCTGTCCGGCGCATTTCGGGCAGGGGTCCTTGATGGTCTGACCGCGCCCCTGACATTGCGGGCAGGTACGTTCCACGGAGAAGAAACCCTGGGTAGCGCGCACCTTGCCGTGACCCTGGCACATCGAGCAGGTAACCGGCTGGGTGCCAGGCTTGGCGCCGGAGCCCGAGCATTCGCTGCATGAGATCGACGCCGGCACATGGATTTGCGCGGTCTTGCCGGAAAATGCCTCTTCCAGCGTGATTTCCATATTATAGCGGAGGTCGGCGCCGCGCTCGCGCCCTCCTGACGAACGGCGCCGTCCGCCCATCATCTCGCCGAAAATGTCCTCGAAAATGTCGGCGAAGCCGCCGCCGCCAAAGCCCTGCGCGCCGTTCATGCCGCCATGTTCGAAAGCCGCATGGCCGAAACGGTCATAGGCGGCCCGCTTCTGCGGGTCCTTCAGCGTCTCGTAGGCTTCGTTGATTTCCTTGAACTTGTGCTCGCAGGCATGGTCGCCGGGGTTGCGGTCGGGATGGAACTGCATGGCAAGCTTGCGGAACGCGCTTTTCAGTTCTTTTTCGTCGGCGCCCTTCTGGACGCCCAGCGTTTCGTAGAAATCCGCCTTCATTTGAAGCTCGTCATTGTCCGCTGCCGTTCTGGTCGCATGTCCCGCCGCATCTCGGCCGGGCTTTATCCAAGGCCTGACCGGTCTTTTTGAAAAGACTGGCTCCGATTTAGGTGTGAAGCGGCGCCGATGCCAGTGCCGGCAAGGGTTTCACGCCATTTTTTCGGTCTGGGTTGCAAAAAAGCCCGGCATTTGCTCCGGGCTTTCTTGGCATTTCAGGCAAAACCGGCGTCAAGCCGATTTCTTCTTGTCGTCGTTCTCGTCGATTTCCTCGAAATCGGCGTCGACGACGTCGGAGTCCTTGGCGGCGTCCGCCTGGGCGTCGGCTTCGGCGGCTTCCTTCTGCGAGGCCTCGTACATGGCCTGGCCGAGCTTCATCGAGGCCTCCGCCAGAGCCTGGCTCTTGGCCTCGATTTCGGCCGCGTCGTCGCCCTCGGCTGCGGTCTTCAGCGCAGCGATCGCATCGGAGATGGCGGTGCGGTCCTCTTCCGAAACCTTGTCGCCATAGTCCTTAAGCGACTTCTCGGCCGAATGCGCGAGCGCCTCCGCCTGGTTGCGGGCCTCGACCAGACCGCGCCGCTTCTTGTCGGCCTCGGCGTTTGCTTCGGCGTCCTTGACCATTTTCTCGATGTCGGCGTCGGAAAGGCCGCCGGACGCCTGGATGCGGATCTGGTGCTCCTTGCCGGTGCCCTTGTCCTTGGCCGAGACGTTGACGATGCCGTTGGCGTCGATGTCGAAGGTGACCTCGATCTGCGGCACGCCGCGCGGCGCCGGCGGAATGCCGACCAGGTCGAACTGGCCGAGCAGCTTGTTGTCCGCTGCCATTTCGCGCTCGCCCTGGAAGACGCGGATGGTCACCGCTGACTGCGAATCCTCGGCGGTCGAGAAGGTCTGGCTCTTCTTGGTCGGGATCGTGGTGTTGCGTTCGATGAGGCGCGTGAACACGCCGCCCAGCGTCTCGATGCCGAGCGACAGCGGGGTCACGTCGAGCAGCAGAACGTCCTTGACGTCGCCCTGCAGCACGCCGGCCTGGATGGCGGCGCCGAGCGCGACGACCTCATCCGGGTTGACGCCCTTGTGCGGTTCCTTGCCGAAGAACTGCTTCACGACTTCCTGGACCTTCGGCATGCGGGTCATGCCGCCGACCAGAACGACCTCGTCGATCTCGCCGGCTTTCAGGCCTGCATCCTTCAGCGCCGCCTTGCACGGCTCGACGGTGCGCTGGATCAGATCGTCGACCAACGATTCGAACTTGGCGCGGGTGAGCTTCATCGTCAGGTGCTTCGGACCCGAAGCATCGGCGGTGATGAAGGGCAGGTTGATTTCGGTCTGCGCCGAGGACGAAAGCTCGATCTTGGCCTTTTCCGCAGCTTCCTTGAGACGCTGCAGGGCAAGCTTGTCGTTTTTCAGGTCGATGCCCTGTTCCTTCTTGAACTCCGCCGCCAGGTACTCGACCAGGCGCATGTCGAAATCCTCGCCGCCGAGGAAGGTGTCGCCGTTGGTCGACTTCACCTCGAAC
>CBFGLW010000069.1:0-14590 GCA_965649745.1 uncultured Mesorhizobium sp.
CGCGTCCGCGCCAGGAGGCATGGGGGCTGACTGAGAGCGGCCCGCGCCGGAACACGGCATCGCCGATGCCGGCGTCGGCGCTGCGTTCGAACGGCGCGACGGTGACCTCATCACTGCTTATCTTGACGATTTCGCCGCGGCTGTTGCTGGCGCGCCCGCGATGCTCGACGAGATCGCCCAGCCGGGCGACGTCGGAAAGGCCGCGGACCTTGTAGTGGGTGGCGGTGACTTCGCCGACCCGGCCGCCGCGCTTGAGGGCGGCGCCGTCATCGGAAAAACGCCGCCAGAGTTGCTCCAGCATGTCGAGCCGGCCTGGCTGGGCGGCGCTCGGCTGCGCGTCGGCCGCGCGGATCAGCGACTGGGCCGCGTTCACTTGGAACCGAGGGTCTTGATGGCGTCGGTGGTGGAGGCTTCATTTTGCCGGATCAACGCCGCGACATTCTCGAATGCGCGTTGGACCTGGATCAGGCGGGTCATCTCCATTACCGGATTGACGTTGGACTCCTCCACGAAGCCCTGCGCCACGCCGATGTCGGCGCGGTCGGTGATCGGCTCAGGTTCCCGCGAGGGAACGATGCCCGAATTTTCGAAGCGGACGAAATTCTCGCCGGGATCGAACGCGAACAGCCCTATCGCACCGACAAGCTGGTCGCCCTGGCGAAGCGAACCGTCGGCGCCCGCCGTCGGCGCGCCGTTGCGCGGATCGAGCTGTATCGGCGCGCCGCCGGCATCGAGAACCGGATAGCCTTCGAGCGACATCAGCTCGCCATTCTCGTTCATGGAGAAGCGGCCGTCACGCGTCATCACCGTGCCGGCGGGCGTTTCGATGCCGAACCAGGCATCGCCCTGAATGGCGAAGTCGAACGGATTGCCGGTCTCCGTCAGCGAGCCGTGCGCCGTCGACAGGAAGGTGTCGCCGGAAGAGGCGAAGGAGACCGCCTTTTCACCCGAACCGGAAACCATGTCCTTGAACTTGACGCCGGTCGCGCGGAAGCCGACCGTCGAGGCGTTTGCGACATTGTCGGCGATGGTGTTGAGCCGGCGCTCGAGCGCGATCTGGGAGGAGAGGGCGACATAGAGACTGTCCTGCATGACGGTCAGTACCTCAACTGCTGCATGGCCAGGAGAAGATCGGTGGAGACCCCGACGGTTGTTGGCTGCGAGAACAGGACGCTGACGGAAGTCTGCGCCGTCGATGTTGGGTTCTGCAGCTCGTAGAGACTGGTGAAGCGGGTCATGAACTGGGCGAGCTTTTCGGGATCGGCGAAATCGGCAATGTCCATTTTGGACTCGAACAGCTTGACCTGCTTGTCGATGTCGGCGCTGGCGAAGGATTCCGGCAGGCCGAAGGCGGTGCGGATCACGGTGGCCAGCGCCTTGTCGGCCAGCACTTCGTACCAGTTGGTCAGGTCCGGCGCCTTGCGTTCGAAGTAGAGCGCCAGCCGCACGCCCTCGTTCGTCTGGCCGGCGTCTTCCTCCAGCGTCTGGCGCAGATATTTGTCTACGACCGGCTGCTGGACCGTCGGCATCGAGGTGGCGAGATCGCCGAGCGCCTCGAAATTGAAGGTGGACACGAAATCGGCGTAGCGCTTGTCGGTCAGCTTGTTGGCGAAGCTTTCGTCGTCGCGGATACCCTCGTTCATCGCCTTTGCCATGAAGGCCTTGGCATAGTCCATGTCGCCGAGGCCGAAGGCCTTCATCGCATATTTGAACAGCCGGTCGTTCTTGATGAATTCGTCGACGGTTTTGATGCTGCCGATGTTGGCGCGGTAATATTCCGTTTCGCGTTCGACGACCGGTTCGTTGCCGATGCGGTCGATCGCTTTCGGAATATCTTTTGCGATGAGCTGGTAGCTCACATAGGTGCTCAGCACGACATGCCTCCGGCCGAAGGTAGAGCGTCACATTACGCGAGCTTCCTTGCGCGAAACTGAATCGTGGCCCGTGCCCGATTCAAGCCTCACACAAGGCACGAAGCGTATTCGTGCTTCGGACGTGAAGTACGGAAGGAATCTGCGTGGGCATTCTGATCGGACTTGTGGTGACGCTGGGCTGCGTGCTGGGTGGCTTCATGGCCATGGGCGGGCATCTGCACGTGCTGATCCAGCCTTGGGAAGCGGTCATCATCTGCGGCGCGGCGCTCGGCACCTTCCTGGTCGCCAATCCGATGAAGACCGTGAAGGACACCGGCAAGGGCATCATGGAGGCCTTCAAGCAGGCAGTGCCGAAGGAGCAGGATTATCTCGAGACGCTCGGCGTGTTACACAGCCTGATGCGCGAATTGCGCACCAAGTCGCGCAGCGAGGTCGAGGCGCATATCGACAATCCGGAAGAATCGGCGATCTTCCAGGCATTCCCCACCGTGCTGAAGAACCACGACCTGACGCATTTCATCTGCGACTACTGCCGCATCATCATCATCGGCAATGCGCGTCCGCATGAGATCGAAGCGCTGATGGACGAGGAGATCCAGACGATCCGCGCCGACAAGATGAAAGCCTATCATGCGCTCGTCACCGTCGGCGACGGCCTGCCGGCGCTCGGCATCGTCGCCGCCGTGCTCGGCGTGGTGAAGGCGATGGGCGCGCTCGACCAGTCGCCGGAAATCCTCGGCGGCCTGATCGGCGCGGCGCTCGTCGGCACATTCCTCGGCATCTTCCTGTCCTATGCCGTGGTCGGTCCCATCGCGACCAAGATCAAGACGGTGCGCGACAAGAAGAACCGCCTCTATGTCATCGTGAAGCAGACGCTGCTCGCCTACATGAACGGCTCGCTGCCGCAGGTGGCGATCGAGTTCGGGCGCAAGACGATTTCCTCGCATGACCGTCCGTCCATCGACGCCGTCGAACAGAGCACGATGAACACCGGCTCCGCTGAAAAGAAGGCCGCCTGACGGATGTGGCGATCCTCCAGCCGAAAGCCGCCGGCATGAGCAGTCCTGGCAGCCCGGGGGAAACCCGCTCGCTCATCATCGAGCGCCTGGTCGGCGACAGCGGCGACTCAGCCCACGTGATAGGCGCTGGCCGGTCAATGGCGGAACGGGCGCTGCCGCTGCTGCAGAAAGGGCTGGCCGCGGAGATCGGAGCCGCCATCGCGGTCGAGCTTTCCGCCGTCGAAGTCGCCCGCGTGGCGGATGCCCATGCCCATGCCGACGAACCGTTCGCGATGACGATTGTCGCCTCGTCCTCCTCGCCTGACACCTTGACGATGGTGATCGACGCGCCCGCCATCGCCGCGACGGTGAGCCTGCTGTTCGGCGGCGACGCGGACATGCCCGCCGCGCCCATCGACCGCGATCTGTCGGCCATCGAGATCGAGGTCGCAACGCTGCTGTTCCAGCAGATGGCCGAGGCGTTCAACGGTTCGGGCCCGCGCGGACTGAACCTGCGGTTGCCTGTGCCGAAGGCGATATCCGGAAGCGAGGCGAAGCGTAAGGTGCTGCGCGACGGCCCGGCGGTGCGTCTGGTCTTCGGCATCTCGACGCCGGGCGACAGCGGCACGATAGCCGTCACGGTGCCGCAGCGCGTGCTGCTCGCCATGCGCGGGGACAATGCCGGCGCCGAGTCCGAAGCATCGGGATGGCGTCAGCGCTTTTCCGAGGAAGTGATGCGCTCCGCCGTGACGCTCGAAGCAACCATGCCGCTGGGCACGCTCACCCTCGGACAGCTCGCCGGCCTGGAGGCAGGGCAGGTGATCGAGATCGAGGAGACGGCGCAATCGCAGGCCCAGCTTTCCAGCCGCAACAAGACGCTGTTCGTCTGCGAATTCGGAAAACTCGGACAGAACTACACGGTCCGCATCAGGCATCCGTTCGATGCGGGCCAGGATTTTATCGACGGGCTCGTGCCGCATTGAGCGGGGCCCTTTCGGAGACGATGCATGAGCAAGACCAACGCTGAGCCCGCCCTCGATGCCCAGGAAGATCAACTCGACCGCGCCATCGAGGAATTGCGCGGTGTGCTGCGCGACGAGGAGAAGCGGCCGGATGTGCCCTTCCGCGATTCCGCCTCGCTGAACACCAGCGTCATCATGAACATACCGGTCGACGTGCAGATCGTGCTCGGCAGCACCCAGATGCCGGTGTCCGAACTCATGGCGCTGCAGAAGGGCTCTACCGTGGCGCTCGACCGGCGCATCGGCGAGCCGGTGGATGTGGTGGTGAATGGCCGCAAGATCGCCCGTGGAGAGATCACCGTGCTGGAAAGCGATCCGTCGCGCTTCGGCATCCGGCTGACCGACGTCACCGCCGGAAAGAACGACTGAGGATGTTGTTTGTGGTCGATGAAATTACCTCCACCCTTAACCCCTCCCCTCAAGGGGGAGGGGAACTTGGCGTAGGCGCTTCCGTATTTTCCTCCCCCTTGAGGGGAGGGGTTAAGGGTGGGGGTACAAAGACCAAGTATCTCGCTGGAGCAAGGGCATGAGTCAACAGTTGCTGGCCCTGACTCGTCCGCAGAAGGCGGCCGCCATCCTGGTCGCGATGGGCAAGCCGTCCGCCAGCCGGCTGCTGAAGTTCTTCAAGCAGGAAGAATTGAAGTCGCTTATCGAGGCGGCGCGGCTGTTGCGCACCATTCCGCAAAGCGACCTGGAGCGGATCGTGGCGGAATTCGAGGCCGAGTTCACCGAGGGCGCCGGCCTGCTCGATTCCGCTGACAAGATGGACACGATCCTGAACGAGTCGCTATCGCCGGAGGAAGTCAGCGCCATCATGAACGGCCGGCAGGCGGAAGCCGCGCCGGAAGGACCGCCGCCGATCTGGCCGGAGCTGGAAAAGCTCGAGCCGGCGCGGCTCGGCAAATTCCTGGCCGGCGAGCATCCGCAGACCTCGGCCATGGTGCTGTCCAAGCTGGCGCCGCAGGCGACCGCCAATGTCCTGCTCACCATCGACAAGCCGCTGCGCGGCGAAATCATGAAGCGGATGCTGACCATGTCGTCCGTGCCGGAAACCGCGACCCGCATCGTCGAGAACCAGCTGCGCAGCAAGGTGCTGGCCGAGACGTCGTCGAAAGACACTTCCGCTGGACAGGCGCGCCTCGCCAGCATCCTCAACGAGATGGACAAGGGGCAGCTCGAAGAGGCGATGGGCGATCTCGCCGCGGCCGGCACGCCCGACCTCGACGGCGTTCGCGCCCGCATCTTCAGCTTCGACGACATTCCGCTTTTGACGCAGAAGGCGCGGGTGCTGGTCTTCGACGGGCTGTCGACCGAGGTCGTAACGCTGGCCCTGCGCGGCGCGCCGCCCGCTCTGACGGAATCGGTGCTGTCCTCCATCGGCGCGCGGGCGCGGCGCATGATCGAGTCCGAGCTCAGCCAGGGTTCGGATGGCGTTGCGCCTGCCGACATCGCACAGGCGCGCAAGACCGTCGCCACCACCACGATCCGGCTGGCGCGAGAAACGGGCTTCGAGCTTCCGGCGGCGCAAACCGCCGAAGCGGCCTGACCTGCTCCTAGGCGGCTGACCGCACCATGGCCGACGCGGTCGACAAGGATTCCAAAACAGAGGAAGCCACCGAGAAGAAAATCCGCGACACCGTCGAGGAAGGCAAACTGCCGCACTCGAAGGAAGCGGCGATCTTCACCTCCTTCGTCGCCATTCTCCTGTTCACCGTCTTCTACGCCAGGGACGCCGTCTCAAATCTCGGCATGTTCCTTTCCACATTCCTGGAAAAGCCCGAAGCGTGGCCGATGGACACCGAGACGGATGTCATCACGCTCTACAAGGCGGTGCTGGCTGAGATCGGCCAGGTGGTCGTCAGCCTGCTCGTGCTGCTGGTAGTCGCCGGTGTTGCCGCCTCCGTTTTCCAGAACATGCCGCAATTCGTCGCCGAGCGGATAAGGCCGCAGGCCTCGCGCATCTCGATCAGCCAGGGCTGGAAGCGGATATTCGGTATCCAGGGCTTCGTGGAATTCATCAAATCCCTGGCGAAGCTCATCTTCGCGGTGCTGGTCCTGGTGTTCGCCCTGTCGGAGGATCACCGGCAGCTGCTGGGCGGCATGATCACCAATCCGTTCGAGTTCGGTTCTGTGATCCGCCAGATGGCCATCGACATTCTGGTCGCGGTTGTGCTGGTGATGGCCGCCATCGCGGCGGCCGACTTCATCTGGTCGCGCTTCCACTGGAAGCAGGATTTGCGGATGAGCAAGCAGGAGGTCAAGGACGAGCTGAAGCAATCGGAAGGCGACCCGATCATCAAGTCGCGGCTGCGCTCGCTGGCGCGCGACCGGGCGCGGCGCCGGATGATGACGAATGTGCCGAAGGCGACGCTGGTCATCGCCAACCCCACGCATTTCTCCATCGCGCTCAAATATGTCCGGGACGAGGATTCCGCGCCTGTCGTGCTGGCCAAGGGGCAGGACCTCGTGGCGCTCAAAATCCGCGAGATCGCGCGCGAGAACAACATTCCGATCTTCGAGGACGTGGCGCTCGCCCGCTCCATGTACAAGCAAGTTTCGGTCGATAGTGTCATCCCGTCGCAATTCTACGAGGCCGTCGCCGAGCTGGTGCGGGTCGTCTACTCCAAGCAACGCCGACAGGTGTCATGAACCGCCAGCCGTACGCTCTCTCCCGCGAAGCCATCGTCGCCGACGCCATCGAACAGGTGGTGCGCGAACTGCGGCTGATCGATGTAGCCGACTACATCGCGTTCATCCGGCTGGAGCATTTCGCCTGCCTTTCCGATCTGGTCGAATCCGCCAGCGAACTGTTCTTCATGCCGGGCACGCTGCGGCTCGGCCATGGCGGCGAAGCCTATGTCGACTGGAGCGGCGCGCCGCGCATCGTGCTCGACCTCGAGCTCAGGCTGCCGGGCGTGACGGTCTATTTCCAATTGACGCTGACCGAGCACGAGGCGTCGGTGGTGGTGAACTATGTGTCGTTCCAGACGCCGCAGGAGGATCCGGAGATGAACACGGCGCTGCTGAGGCGCGTGCTGGACGAGGCGAGGCTCCGCCGCACCGAAGCGATCGGGTAGAACGCGGCTACGCCTTAAACATATTCCCTGATTGGATTTTTTGCGTCGGTCGTCTACCCCCACCCCTAGCCCTCCCCGCAAGGGGGAGGGGAACTTGGCGTCGACATTTCCGTGTCCCCCTCCCCCTTGCGGGGAGGGGCTAGGGGTGGGGGTTCAATCGAAGGATTGTCAGACTAAATGGTTCTGATAATGCGATGGCTAGGCCCTTCGCGGCCTACTCGATCAGCCCCAGCCGCAGCGCCTTGGCCACCGCCTGCATCCGGTTCACCGCGTTCAGTTTCTGCGTCGACTGGGTGAGATACTGGTTCGCGGTGTGCACCGACAGTTTCAGGACGCGTGCGATGTCCTCGCTGGTGCAGCCGCTGGCGGTCAGCTTCAGGCATTCGATCTCACGCTTCGACATCGCCTTGACGCGGCCGACGTCACCCGGCCGGATGCGTGCGACAGCGGCGAACAGCGAAAAGCAGCGGGCGTGGATTTCGTACAGCGAATCCTGCGGCAGCGACATCTGCGAGCCGATGAAGACGATCAGCCCGCATTGCCCGCGTTCGGCCTGGACGGGAAAGGCAATGCCGCTAACGCCGGGCACCAGCGCATCCGTCCGCTGTGCCCATTCGAGCTGGCGCAATGCCGCATCGGAGGCCGATGCGCTTTCATCCGTCCACCATCTGGGCTCGGTGGAGGCGCGGCAGTGCCTCACCATCTCTTCGCCCGTTGCGCCCGACAGGAATTTCGAAGCGACCGAAACGCCCGGATAGTCGGAATCGAAACAGGGAACCAGCCGAGCGCGCTCGGGCGAAGGACTGGCGAAGTAGAGGCCGAAGGCGGTCGCGTTGAGGTCGACGGCAATCCATCGGCAGCGGCGCACCGCGTCCGGAATGGACACGGGATGATGCGTTTCGGAACCGATGGAAAAGGCGCCGAACGGGCTGCTGTGCTGGTCGAAAAGGGCTTCGGCGGCCTGCCGGACATGCGCGTGTTTCAAATGATGCCGCTCCTGATCGCCGTCGCGATGGCCATTGCCCGGTTCGAGGCCGAGAATTTCTGGATGGCGTGGGTGATGTAGCTGTTGACCGTGTTGGACGACACGCCGAGGATCACCGCGACCTCGTCGGTGGTCTTGCCTTCGGACACCCAGAAGAGGCATTCGCGCTCGCGGTCCGACAAGGGGTCCTGCATCGTCGCGGCGGCGAGAAGCTGCGGTATCTGCGACAGCGCGTAGCAGCATTTCATCTGCGCCTTCATCAGCGCGCGCTGGTCGATGCTGCCGGCCTCGGCGCCCGAGAACAGGCCGAAGAGCCGCTGCCGGCCGACATCGAGCCGCAGCGAATAAATCTCGGCGTGGCCGAGGACTTCGAGCAGTTTTGCTTCCTCGCGGCTAATCAGCACGCCGGCATCGGGAGAATGCGCCGCCACGAAGGGGCGTGGACGCACCCCGGGAGGGGTCGCCAGCGGCCCTTGCGCGAATGCCGCGATAAGCTTCTTGCCGGCGAGTTCGATGGCGTCGAATATCCAGTTCGAGGCGAGGATGCGGGCTTCGCTGCGCACGCCGTCATGAACGATGGCGAGCAGCATATAGCTGTCGGCGCCGATTTCGACGGCAAGCTGCATCAGGAAGGTGGTGAGGTCGCCACGGGAAGCGAGGCGCGACGCCATCCTGTCCGATGGAGGAGGCGAGGAAAGCTCCTGGGAAAGACGTGCGGCGGGATCGATCATTTCATCTTGAATGCCGGAATCGATGCTCATGTCCGGCGCCGTGAACGGCACCGGACGCGGAACGCGTCACTTCACCTAGGAACACACGGCGCGGAACTGCGCCTTGAACGGACGAATCCGTAAGGGAAACGCGAAGCCGGCCGCGCCTTGCACCGGAGAGATTCCGGGACATCAGACTTTTGCAGGTTCGCCGAGCCCCCCAAGGATCGGCTGATTCGGGTCTAATCTATCCCCAGAAGAATCCGACATCAAACGGGAATTGACAAAAAACGAATCCGCGGACTCAGCAGCGACTCACGAGACCTTGTTTTCCGGGTTTTCATGCCTCGTTTACGTTGTCGAAGAAGCGCTGCCGCAGGCCCGGCGGATTTCGGTGAAGCGGTGGGCCAGCGGGCAATTTCGTTTGATTTTTGCCGGTTTCGGACCGATAAGCCGCCAACTCCAATCTTGAAGAGGCGGTCATGGCCGGCGACAAGAACGCATTCGTCTGGGACGATCCCTTCCTTCTGGAAGCCCAGCTTTCGGAAGACGAGCGGATGATGCGCGATGCGGCCGCCTCCTTCGCCGCCGACAAATTGGCGCCCCGCATCGAGGCGGCCTACGCCGAGGAGACGACCGATCCGGCGATCTTCCGCGAGATGGGCGAGGCCGGACTGCTCGGCGTCACCGTGCCGGAGGAATATGGCGGACTCGGCGCCAACTATGTCACCTATGGGCTGATCGCGCGCGAGGTCGAGCGGGTGGATTCCGGTTATCGCTCGATGATGAGCGTGCAATCGTCGCTGGTGATGTACCCCATCCACGCCTACGGCTCGGAAGAGCAGCGCAGAAAGTATCTGCCGAAGCTGGCATCCGGCGAATGGATCGGCTGCTTCGGTCTGACGGAACCGGACGCCGGCTCCGATCCGGGCGGCATGAAGACGCGCGCCGAGAAGACGGCGGGCGGCTATTGCATTTCCGGTTCGAAGATGTGGATTTCCAACGCGCCGATCGCCGACGTGTTCGTCGTGTGGGCGAAGCTCAAGGGCGACAACGGCAAGGACGACATCCGCGGCTTCGTGCTCGAAAAGGACATGAAGGGGCTTTCGGCGCCGAAGATCGATGGGAAGCTCAGCCTCCGCGCGTCGATCACCGGCGAGATCGTCATGCAGGGCGTCGAGGTCGGCGAGGAGGCGCTGCTGCCGAATGTCAGAGGCCTGTCCGGTCCGTTCGGCTGTCTCAACCGCGCGCGCTACGGCATCTCGTGGGGGGCGATGGGCGCGGCGGAGGATTGCTGGCATCGGGCGCGGCAATACGGGCTCGACCGCAAGCAGTTTAACAAGCCGCTGGCCGGCACCCAGCTTTTCCAGAAGAAGCTCGCCGACATGCAGACCGAGATCGCGCTCGGGCTGCAGGGTTCGCTCCGCGTCGGGCGGCTGATGGACGAGGGCAGAATGGCGCCGGAGATGATCTCCATCGTCAAGCGCAACAATTGCGGCAAGGCGCTGGATATCGCCCGGCAGGCGCGCGACATGCACGGCGGCAACGGCATCCAGATCGGCTACCATGTGATGCGCCATGCGCAGAACCTCGAGACCGTCAACACCTATGAAGGCACGCATGACGTGCACGCGCTGATCCTCGGACGGGCTCAAACCGGGCTGCAGGCGTTTTTCTAGGTCGACGGGAGTGATGTCGCCAATTCAGGAGCCCCCGCCATCCAGTTGGCCCAAGGCTATGTGGCGGATTGAAATATTAGTGTATTAACTCACCGGCATGTGCATGCGGATGAGTTGATGTCTGGGCAAAACGACTCGAAATCGCGAGGATACACCGGGTTCATAGCCCTTTGCGTGGCGCTCAACGCCTGCATCACGGCAGCCTTTGCCGCCACGCTGCCGATTTTCCTGACGGTTGAACTTGGCGCCACCTATTTCGATGCAAGCCTTTTCATGATCGCTGGGACGCTCGCTTCTTCGGCCGCCGTCTATGTGCTGGGCAGGGTGGGCGACGTGCCGCGACTGCGCTACCCCGTCACGATAACGACCGCCCTTAGCGGACTGGCCGGCAGCCTGTGCCTGGCTTTCGCGACCGGCTACTGGGTCTATTTTCTCGTGTTCGTATCCTTGATCGCGATAGCGGGGAGCCTGTTCTCGCAGTTGATGGCGCTCGCCTTCATCCATGACCGATCGTCGACCGGATTTATCCGTGCGCTGGCCAGCGCCGGCTGGGTGGCGGGACCACCGCTTGGGGGGCTCATTGCCACCGTCTATTCACAAGCTGCCGTGTTCTATGCCGCCGCCGCAACCTATGCGCTCCTGACGGTTTTTATCGCCGGCACCAAGGCCTTCTTTTCGCAAAAGACTTCGCCTGTAACCGGGTTCGCGGTGCCGTCTGCCGAGGCGAAGTCCGGGCAGAAGCCGATCGTCTTCCTCGTGCTCACCCTGTCGTCCGTGCACCTGCTGATTTCCATTTCCGCGCTCGGCATACCGTGGCGGATCGTGCAGATCGGCGGGACGGAATTTCATGTCGGGCTGGCCTTCTCGATCGCGGCGGCCATCGAAGTCCCGATCATCGCCGGTTCGAACGCCATAAGGAACCGGTTCGGCTATACGAGGACGCTGCTCCTCTCATGCGTCACGCTTTGCGTCTATTTTCTGACCGCCTCGCTGATGGAAAATCTGTTCGGCTTGGTTTCCCTCAGCGTGATCAACGGCATAGTGACCGGCACCATGATGGGTCTCAGCCTGATCGTTCTGCAGGAGCGGCTGGCCGACCGGCCGGCTCACGCCAGCTCGATCTACTCCAACATCCTCCGGCTGTCCTATGTGGGCGCTCTTCTGGTCGCGGGGGTCATCGCGCAGATCATTTCAGTCGTCGCCATCTTCTGGATTGCGGGCGCCATCGCTTTTTGCCTGGGCGTCGGACTGGTCGTCTGGCGGCCGTTCGGTTCTGCGGATGCGACCACGGCGGAAGCTGCTCCTTCCCGGCAGTCATGATCCCGGGCAGTCTATGCATAGGCGCTGCAAGAAGCGGAGGCGCGCCCGTCAACTATGCAGGTTCGTTCAGGCCGTCAACGCCTGCCTGCGAAGTCCCGGCAACGGGAAACGGCGCCGGTGAAGGGGTTGCGGCGCAACCGCCGTCCTGCGGCCGGATGGCAGCAGCCGATGCCAGTCGACCTGTTCGCCGGCGAGCCATGCGGCAACTGCCTTGCGCATGTCCGGCTGGACCTCCGTGCCTTCCACAAGGGTAGATCGGGGACCTCGCTGTCGCAGCCGTTGCATCAGATCGTCTCTGGACGTGACAAGAAAAGCCACCCGCCGTTGCTGTTGGGGCATGCCAACGGCGAGCGTAAAGGAAATGTCCGGCAGCGTTGCCGTTGAGCTGCCTTCCAGCCATTGGACTATCTGTTCCGCGCGGGCCGACAGGCAGGCCTCGTCCTCCGCCGACAACAGGATGGGATACGGCGTGTCAGGGCCGCTTTCCGTGGCGGGCGCCTGACCGAGCACCACATGGGCGTTGCAGCCCCCCAGCCCGTAGGCGTGGACGCCAGCCATCAGCGGCGCGCCGGCGCCAAGGTCGCCCAGCGGCGTGTCGATCTGGAGAACCCTGACGGCGTGAGGACGCAGGGCCTCATCCTCGATCAAGGTAAGGTGCGAGCGGGTGGCGGGCATGATGCCTTCTCTCATGCCCATGACCACCTTGATGACCTGCGATAGTCCGCCGGCGGCTTCCAGAAAGCCGATATTGCCTTTGACCGAGCCGACGTGAACGCCGTCGGCGAACATTTCCTGGAAAGCCAGAAGCTCGCTGAGATCGCCGCTGCCGCCATTGCCATGCGCCTCGACATAGCCGACGGCTTCGGGGTCTATGCCATGGCGGCGATAGGTCCGCCGGATCAGCTCGGCCTGCGCGGAAGCGCTCGGGCGGGTGAGCCCGCCCGACGTCGCCCCCTGATGGTTGACGCCGCTGCCAAGGATGACGGCGTGGATGGTGTCACGGTCGCGAATGGCGCTGTCGAGCGGCTTGACGACAAGGGCGGCCACGCCTTCGCCCAGCACCTGGCCGCGGGAATCCCTGTCGAACGGCGCGCTTTGCCCCGACAGGCTGAGCAGGCCGAGTTCCTGCAGCCGGACCAGACGGCTCGGCTCCAGCAACAGGCTCACCCCGCCGACGATCGCCTGCTCGCACTCGCCGCCTCGGATCGCTTCGACCGCGCGATGCAGCGCCACCAGTGCGCTGGAACAGGCCGTATCCACCACTTCGCTGGGGCCACGCAGATCAAGCGCATAGGAAATGCGGTTCGGCACCATGGTGTGGGCGCTCCCGGTCGCCAGATACATGCTGGAAATCTCGTCCCAATCGCCGGCTCGTGCGTAGAACTGGAAATCCGGATTGTAGACCGCGACGAAAACGCCGGTGGTCCGCCGCGCGAAATCGGCATGGTCGTAACCGGCGTTCTGCACCGCCAGCCAGGCTTCCTCCAGCATCAGGCGCTGATGCGGATCGATCGTCTCCGCCTCGCGCGGGGAAATGCGGAACAGCGCATTGTCGAAGGCGAAGACATCGTCCAGCACGCCCATTTTCGGCACGCGGATGCGGTCGTCCCCGCACCAGGCCCAGCGCTCGCGCGGCGGCGGCGAGAAGAGGTCCGTGCCCCCGATGAGGGAGCGGTAATAGGCTTCCGGGCCGATGCTGCCGGGAAAGCGGCACGACATGCCGACGATCGCCATCGCCGCCGGGGCGTCGATGTCCTGCTGTTGTGGTCGCTGGGCTTCCGATTGCTTGGTCATGCCGTCGAGCCGTTCAGGCTTCCACCGTTTCGAAGCTGTGCTTGAGTTCTGCGAGGTAGGGCAGGTTGAGGCGAATGTCGGCGACGGTCGGGCCGTAGTCGAGCAGGCAGGCGATCTCGTCGACGCCGGCTTCCGCCGCCGTCAGCGCGAACCGGCGCGTATCGGCAACCGTGCCGAACAGGGCGGCGGTGCCGAAATAGCGCTCGAACGAGTACTCGGCCATTTTGTCTATTTCGTCGGCCGAGAGCTGATGGCCGACATCGACGGCGCCGCCTTGCAGATGGCTCTTCAGGCTTGTCTTGATGTAGTCGAGGAACGGCCCGCGCACGGCGCGGTGGACGGTATCGATGTCCTCATGGACGAATGTGTGCAGCATCAGCGTCACCGTGCCGGTGGCGGGATCGAGCCCGGCGCTTTTCCGGCCTTCCCGATAAAGAGAGACCTTCTGCGCCAGCTGTTCGAGCGAAATGCCTGCGAGCATGGTCAGCACGTTCATGCCGAGTTCGCCGGCCTTGCGGAACGATTCCGGCTGCTTGGTCGCGGTCAGCCAGAGGTTCAGCTCTGGCTGGACCGGCCGCGGATAGGTGACGATCTGCGTCGGCTTCTGCGCGCCGTTGGGATAGGACATCGGCCGGCCGCTCCACAGGCTGCGGATTTCGTCGATGCGGTCGAACCAGATGTCGCGAAGGCTGGCGAAGGCGTCCGGCGCCAGCACGAAATCGTTGACGTTCCAGCCGCTCGCCAATGCGAGATCGACGCGGCCGTTGGAGAGATGATCGACTACGGACCAGGATTCCACGATGCTGGCAGGATGGTGCAGCGGCACGACGACACTGCCGGCGCGCAGCCGGATGGTCTTGGTGATCGACGCCAGATAGGCGGCAACCACCGCCGGGTTGGGGTAGATTCCGCCCATGGTGTGGAAATGGCGCTCCGGGATCCAGACGGCTTCGAAACCGTGCCGGTCGCCGTAGCGGGCCATTTCGGAGATGACGGCGTAGGCGCCTCCAGCTTCCTCGGGATAGGAGTTGGAGAAGAAGATCAGGCTGAACTTCATGACCGGTCCTCGATAACCGCATCTCCGGACCCGCCAGGCCGGGCTGCGATAGGCGACAAATCACGCCTTGCCGC
>CBFGLW010000070.1:0-14112 GCA_965649745.1 uncultured Mesorhizobium sp.
ATCCTGCAGCTTCAGCACCAGCGGCGTGGCACTGGCGGTCGCGGCTCCGAGGTCGACATGCGCGCCGTCGGGCGGGAAGACGATTTTAGGCGCCGGCTCGGCCGGGCCAATGGCGTTCGCGGCATCGCTGCCGAAACGGACAAGCGTGACCGGCAGTTCGTTCCGCTTCGGCAGGAACAGGCCGGGCGGCCGCGAGGGCAGCGGCACGGTTGCCAGCCCCGAACGTTCGAAGCCTTCGAACAGGATGGGCGCCGCCGAGACATAGCCGGAAAGGCCGGGTATGGCGCTGGCGTCGGCGCGGCCGACCCAGACGCCCAGCACATAGCGCCCGTCGAGACCGACCGACCAGGCATCGCGGTAGCCGTAGGAGGTGCCGGTCTTGTAGGCGATGCCGCGTTGCAACGCGCCCTGCGGAGGCTTCACGCCAGAGAGGATGTCGGCGATCTGCCAGTTCGCCTGCGCGTCGAGGATGGTGGCGGTGAAATCCGCCCGTCGCGTCGCCTCGGCGCCGTCGCGCAGCGGGTGCACCTTCCCGCCATTGGCGAGGCCGGTATAGAGCTGGACGAGATCGCGCAGCGAGATGCCGACGCCGCCGAGGCCGATGGCGAGGCCCGGCGGTTCGTTGAGCGGCAGGGCCGGATTGACGCCGGCCTGCCGGAAGCGGGCGGTGAGACGCGCCGGCCCGACGGCGTCGAGCACGCGGACGGCCGGAACATTCAACGACAATTGCAGCGCCTGGCGGATGGTGACATCGCCCTGATAACCCATGTCGAAGTTCTTCGGCCGATAGCCGCTGAAATCGGCCGGGCGGTCCTCGATCATGGTTTCCTGGGCGATCATGCCCTGCTCGAAGGCAAGGCCGTAGATAAACGGTTTCAGGGTCGAGCCGGGCGAGCGCAGCACTTTCGTCATGTCGATCCAGCCGGAGCGGCTGGAATCGGAGAAGCCGGCGGAGCCGACCTCGCCCAGAATGTCGCCGGTGCGGGCATCGGCCAGCACCATGGCGACCGACAGTTTCGGGCCGAGCTTGCGCGCAGCCTCCCGCGCGACGGCTTCAAGCCCTTGCTGGACGCTTTTCCGGATCGTCAGGCGCGGCGGTTCTCCCGAGTTTGCTTTTGCAACCGCGGCATTGGCTGCGTGGGCCGCGAGCGCGGGCAGGGCGCGCCGAACCTCCGGCACCGCTTCCAGCGCGGCGCGCTGGGCCTCGCGTTCGCCGAGAAGGCCGGCCGAGACCATGCGTTGGAGCACACGGTCGCGCGCCGCCTGCGCGGTTTTCAGATTGCGGTCCGGCCGGCGCTTTTCCGGCAGTTGCGGCAGCGCCACCAGCAGGGCGGCCTCGGAGACGGTGAGGCGTTTCGGCTCCTTGCCGAAATAGGCGAGGGAGGCGGCGCGCACGCCTTCCAGATTGCCGCCATAGGGCGCCAGTGTCAGGTAGCGTTCGAGGATTTCGGTCTTGGACAGCCGCCGTTCGATCTGCAGAGCGCGCGCCATCTGGCGCAGTTTCGTCCAGACGCTGCGGCTTTCGCGCGGCTCGATCAGCCGGGCGAGCTGCATCGACAGCGTCGAGCCGCCGGAAACGATGCGTCCGTTGCCGGCGAACTGAAAGGCTGCGCGGCCGAGCGCCAGCAGGTCGATGCCGGCATGGTCCCAGAAGCGCTTGTCCTCATAAGCGACGAGCATGTCGACGAACTGCCGGTCTACCTGGTCGACGCGGGTATCCAGCCGCCAGTAGCCGTCCGGCGTGGCGAAGGCGCGCAGCAACTCGCCGTCGCGGTCGAGCACTTCGGCCGAGACGACCGACCTGGCGGGAAGGGGCGGCGGAAAGGCGTGGTCGAGCTGCCAGCCGGAGACGGCGGCGAGGGCGAGGAAGACGGCGCCGGTGGCGCTGCCCCAGGCGACGCAGCGAAGGATTTTTTGGGAAAGCATGGCGCCGCCCCTCATCCTTGCCTTCCCTCTGCAGGCGGCAGGTTTGTCGCTAAGGGCAGCGCACCCCCACTCCTAACCCCTCCCCACAAGGGGGAGGGAGATCTTGTGGCGGTGCCACTATAGGTCTGTCTTGCAGGTTTCGGCTTAAGCGGCCGCGTCGGCGTCTCCCTCCCCCTTGTGGGGAGGGGACAGGGGTGGGGGTGCGCTGCCACTGAGGATCGGATCATCAGCTATCGACGATGGCACCTCACGGCGCCTTCACCTCCATCATGCCCGTCGCCGTGCGGGCCGAATATTGCGGCCGGTACATATCCTCGACGCTTGCCGCCGGGTGCGCGTACACGCCCGGCGTCACCGCGCGCACCACATAGGCCAGCGTCTTGGAGCGGTCGCCGTCGTCGGACTCCGGATCGAAGGCGGCGACGAAGCGGTCGTTGCGGAACTCCAGATGCGCGGCGTTGGTCTGCACCAGCCAGGGGAAGTTGGTCAGGTTGGCGCTGGAGACGAGGCCGGGATTGTCGATCTCGAAACCGGCCGGCAGAAGATCGGTGACGAGGGTGCGCTGCGGCCAGTCGTTCTGCTGGTAGACCTTCAGCACGACGACATAGCGCTCATTCTGCGTCGCCTCGGTGACATTAGCTTCCGAGCCGTCGAGCCGGTAGTAGGTGCGCTCGATGGTGTAGCCGTCGCCGCTCGCCGGCAATGGCTGGACGGGCGCGGCCACGGTCGTCACCACGGCCTGCAGCGGGTCCTTGCCGGTGTTCGCCACCGTCACCGGGCTGTCGACGAGGTC
This sequence comes from uncultured Mesorhizobium sp., assembly GCA_965649745.1. Taxonomy (GTDB): domain Bacteria; phylum Pseudomonadota; class Alphaproteobacteria; order Rhizobiales; family Rhizobiaceae; genus Mesorhizobium. The sequence goes on from CBFGLW010000070.1 coordinate 2,720, forward strand.
GCTGCCGGCGATCTCGTTCGAATAGGCGCCCTTGTGAGCCTGGCCGTTGATGGTCAGGGCAATCGAGTCGTTGCCTTCCTTCAGCGCGCGGGCGGCGAGCAGCATCCACGCCTCGTCCTGCGTGCTGGTCCAGCGCCGTTCGGCGCGCGCCTGGGTGACGTAGCCGACCAGTTCCGGCACGACGGACGGCACCGGGTTCGATTCCGCCGCCAGCGCCAGCATGGCGGCTCCGTCGCGCAGCCGCGAGCCGTAATCGGAGCGGTAGTAGTTGTATTCCGTGGTCGACTTGGCCAGCCGCAGCGCGGACTGGAACGTCGCCTCCGAGCGTTGCGCGTCGCCATATAGGGCGAGCGCCGCGCCGAGCTGCGCCACCGCCATCGGGCTGGTGAAAGCTTCGAGCTTGGTGTCGGCATAATAGCGCAAATCGCCGATGGAGGCCTTCTTGTTGCGGGCCAGCACATAAAGCGCGTAGGCGATCTCGCTGCCGCGGTCCTCGACGTCCTGATCGTAGCCGAGCGAGTTCTGCAGGTTGTTGAGCGCCTGCGTGAACGCCGCCGCCGGCACGTCGTATTTCTGCTCGCGCGCCCGGGTGAGGAAATCCGTGACGTAGGAATCCAGCCACAGGTCGCCCGAACCCGGCGACCACAGGCCGAAGCTGCCGCCCGACGCCTGATAGCTCAGCACGCGGTAGATCGCCTTCTGCACGCGGTCGCGCAGTTCCGGATCGACGGTGATGCCGTACGGCCCCGACATGTCGTTCACATAAAGCAGCGGCATCGCCGTGCTGGTCGTCTGCTCGGCGCAGCCATAGGGATACTTGTAAAGCGAGAGCAGCAGCGACGGCACGTCGAAGGCCGATGTCTGCGAGACGCCGACGCTGACGGAAGCGCCTTCCAGGATGCTGGCGGCGAGAAGCCCGCGGTCGACCCGCAGCGAGCCGCCATTGCCTTTCAGATCCACGACGATGCGGTTGGTGACAGGCAGTTGCGACGGCCGCACCGGCAGATAGAGCGTCTGCTCGATTTCCGGTCCGCCTTCGTGCGACAGTTTCACGGTGATCGAGGAATCGCCGGGCGTGACGCCGATCAGCGGCACGGAGAATGTCTGGCGCCTGCCGGAAGCGAGCGTCAGCTTTTCCGGCACGCCGTCGTCGCCGATGGAGAGGCCGCCGGTCGAATCGATCGACACGGCGTAGTCGCTCTCCGGCCCGTCGGTGTTGGCGACGTCGAGCCGCATGGTGGCGGCGTCGCCCGGCGCCAGGAAGCGCGGCAGGCCGGCGGTGATCACCACCGGGTCGCGCACGATGACGTCTGTCGTGGCATGGCCCACGGCATCCTTCGTCCATGCCACGGCCATGACACGCACGGTGCCGTTGAACTGCGGCAGGTCGAAGTCGACCGTCGCCTTGCCACCGGCGTCGAGCTGTACCGGTCCCGAGAAGAACGCGACCAGCTTCTCCTTCGGCGCGCTGCCCTGCGACTGCATGTTGGCGCCGTCGCCGCCGGTGCGCAGCCGCCCGGCAACGCCGAGCGAGCCGTCGATCAGGCGGCCGTATATGTCGCGCAGCTCAAGACCCATCATGCGCTGGCCGAAATACCAGTCTTCCGGATCGGGAACCTTGTAGCTGGTCAGGTTGAGGATGCCGACATCGACGGCCGCCACCGTGACATAGGCGGGCTCATTCCCCGCGCCCTCGACCGATACCGGTATGGAAAGCGTGCGGCGCGGCTCCATCTTCTCAGGCGGCGTCAGGGCGACGGCCAGCTTTTGCGAGCCCGGATCGATCTTGAGCCAGTGCACGCCGATGGCGCGGGCCGGCATGCGCGTTTCCTGCGCGTCGCCGGGACGATAGAGCGTCGCGGTCACATAAGCGCCGCCGCCCCAGTCCTCGCCGATGGGGATTTCGACCGTGCCGCCGGCTTCGGGAATTGAAGCCGAAATCGTCTTGAGCAGCCTGTCGGCGCCGACCGTCACCAGAAGCTCGCCGGCGAAATGCGGCGAAACCTGCAGCTTCGCCACGTCGCCCGGCACATAGGCGTCCTTGTCGAGCGCGATCTCCAGCGCGTCGGGCGTCTCGGTGGAGGACGCCTCGACATACCAGCCGGCGTCGAACTCGTAGCTGCTGGCTGGGCCGTCCGGATCGGCGGTCTCCACTTGCAGGCGGTAGCGGCCCCAGTCGACCGGCAGCGAGACGGTCGCCTCGCCATTGGCCGATATGTCGACCTGGCCGTTGGCCACCGACTTGGTGAAGGTCACCGGTTCATAATTCCAGGAACCGCCATTGCGGTACCATTGGTAATTGCGCTCGACCTTGACGAGCGACCACAGCGCGCCCTTCAAGTCCTGGCGGCTGCCGTCGGACGCGGCGGCGATCATGGAGAATTTGGCAGTGCCGCCCTGCGGTACCTCGTCGGCGAAGTCGGGCCGGATGCCGATCATGTCGCCCTGCGGGCGGATGCCGATGTCGAGCGAGCGCTCGACGGCGCGTCCGCCGGTCTCGCGCATCCGAACCGTGACCTTGGCGTTGACGAGCCTGGTCGTCGAGGGAAGCTGGTCGACGGAGACAGGGAAGGTCGCCTTGCCGTCTTCGCCCACCAGCGGCAGGTTTGCCAGCGGCGTCACCGAAGGCTGCGCGGCCTCTTCGTCGGCGAGGCCGAAGGAATAGCCCTTGAAGCGGTCCCAGGTGCTCGTCGCCGAAAGCGTCGTTTCGCCTTCCAGCGCCAGGCCCGCAGCCGGCGCGCCGTAGAGGAAGCGGCCGTCGACAGTGACGATGGCGGTTTCGCCCTGGGTAATTTCCTTTTTATCGGCGCTCAGGTCGAACTCGATGCGGTCGGGCACGAAATCCTCGACCAGGAACATCTGGCTGACGACGGCGGCCTGCTTCGGGTCGGTGTGGATCGCCACCGTCCAGGTGCCGCGCATGGCGTTCGGCTCCAGCGGCAGGTCTACCGTGTGGCCGCCGGCCGACACCCCGTCGCTGACGACGCGGCGCGCCTCGACACCGTCGGGCCGGGTGAAGATGAAGGTCAGGGGCAGGTTCTCGACTGCCCTGGCGGCGCCGTCGCGGGCAAGCGCGGTCACATGGACGTCCTCGCCGGCGCGGTAGATGCCGCGCTCGGTCCAGGCATAGACGTCGAGCGCGCCGGGCGCCGCACGGCCCTCGACACCGCGGTCGGACAGGTCGAAGCCGGCCTTGGTCATGTCGAGGAAAACGAAATCCTCGTCGCCCTGCTTGGCGGTCAGCACGGCGGGCACCATGCCGCCTTCGCCGCGGCTGAGGCCGGGGTTGAAGACGGCGCGGCCTTCGGCATCGGTGGTGGCGGTGCCGAGAATCTCGTTGTTGCGGGCAAGCAGGGTCAGCTCGACGCCGGCAATCGGCTTGGCGGTGCCGAGCGAACGGGCGAAGACGCTCAAGCCATCCTGCCCGGTATAGGTCGACAGGCCGATGTCGGACACGACGAACCACTGGGTGGCGCGGGAATCGTAGGTGTCGCTGTGGTCATCGACCGCCTGCGCCGTCAGGATATAGACGCCCGGCTTGCGCTGCGGCAGCGCCTCGTCGACCGGGAAAGAGGTGGTGACCTCCTTGTTCAAATCGCCGGCGATGTCCATCCGGCCTTCCCAGACCGGCGCGCCCATCTGGTCGGAAATGTTGTCGATGTCATAGCCGTCGAGCTGGCGCAGGAACTGGTAGCCCGACAGCAGCTGGGCTAGCGAGCGGTCGCCGATGCGATAGAGTTTCATGTCGGCGGCGTTCATGTTGACGGTGACGACCGGGATGCCGCGCCGCGCGCCGGCCGGCAGCACGAAAGCGTCGCCGGTGAAGCGGGCCGACGGTGCGCGGTCCTGCACATAGACCGACAGAACGACGGGCGCGGAGATGACTTCGCCGATGGCGGCCGGCAGGCCGGAGCGGAACGTGACATCGTAGTGCTGGCCGTGTTCGAGGCCTTCGACGCAGATCTGCCGGTCCTTGGCTTCGATGCCCTTGGGCGCGCCGCCATCTACGGTGACGAACTGTGCGTAGTCGACGCCGGTCTTGACCAGATCCTCGGAAAACTGCGCGCAGACACGCGGCGCGCTGGTGTCGGCCTCGACCGTATGGTCGATGACGCGGAAGCCTTTTCGCGCCTTGAGGTCTTCGTACTCGGCCTGGACGGCGGCGGAATTGACCAGCGCGAGGCTGGCTTCATAAGCCTGCAAGGCGGGGCGGTAGAGGTCGCGCTTGTCGAGGCCGGCGGCGATCAATGCCAGCGCCTCGGCGCGCGTTTTCGCGGTGCGCAGGAGATTGTAGGCGCTGAGGCCTGCGGAGGTGGCGTTCGACTGGAGGCGCGAGGTCTCCTCGCTGTTTGCCGGCTGCACCGCGAGCGTCTCGCGGGTGAGGCGCAGCCACAGGTCGCCATCCTGCGGCAGGGCGGAAACGGCCGCCTCGTATTTCCGCATCGCGGTGCGGTGGTCGCCAGTCAGCGCCGCCTGTTCGGCGGCCTCGGTCAGGGCGGCGAGGCCCTCCGTCGGCCTGCTGAAGGTCGGTCCGGCGAGGTAGTTGCGGTATTGCTGCGCCTGGTCGGCCATCCACGCTGGGAAGAAGGCGAGTTCGGGCGGCGCGCCGATATCGGGATCGCCATCGATCGGCGCCACCTTGCCGGCGATCGCGCCGTTGAACGGGTTCAACTTGTTGAAGTCGGACTTCAGGAAGCACCACTTCGCCTTTGTATTGTAGGTGAAAGCGCGGCAGGCGGAATCTCCCAGACAGGTTGTCTTGCACTGGTCCAGCGTGACGTTCTGCGACGAGCGCAGGTCGAAGCCGAAATAGTCCGAGTTCTCGGTGGTGACGATCCTCTTGCCGTCGGCGGCGATGGCCGCGCCTGCAAGACCGGAAAGGATAGTCAAGAATACGGAAAGGAAACGAACCGCGCGCAAAAACATCACACCCTCCTGATGCTGCCGTGCCCTCGCATGTTCAAGCTCAGGTTGCGCTTGTCAATCCGGGATCAGGCAGGTACTGCCCTTGGAACCTTCATGATCTGTCGCGGCTGCCAAAAACCCCCGTTCAAGCCGCGGCAATGGCGCAACGAAGCCGCCGGAGCCGGATCACGCTTTCTTGCGAGGTTGCAGAAGGTGTGAATTCCAAGCCCTTCGCAATTCAGACAATTGGATTGTGGCTCCTTTACGAGCAGTTCCAAAGTTCATTCCAATTTTAGGATTGCGAATTAAGGTCAGAGCGATGCCGGCGCAGGACAACAGGTTTTTCGGGAGCGACGCGCCAGGGCGCACGCTTTCGCGCGCCCTGATTTCCGCGCTTCTCTGCTCGACCGTGCTTCTGACACAAAATGCTCCGGCAGCCGCTTTCGAGATATTCGGCCTCAAGCTGTGGGGATCGGACGAGGACGAGGATCAGGACATCACCGATCCGCTGCGCTATGCGGTCACCGTCGAGGCACCGGGGGCCGACGACGATCTCAAGGAACAGCTGGAAGGCGCCTCGGTGTTGAAGAGTGACGAGGAGCGCCCGGTTTCCGGTTCGCTCGGCCTTTTGACCAAGGCGCGCGGCGACCGCGAGCAGCTTGTGGCCGCGCTTTACAAGAACGCGCACTATGAAGGCGTGGTGAACATCAGCATCGCCGGCCGGTCCATCGACGACCTGCCGCCGGACGCCGAATTCACCGGGCCGCAGCCCATTCCCGTGACGGTGACCGTGGAGCCCGGCCCGAAATTCACGCTGGGCGATATCGTGCTGAAGGGCGACGCGGCCGGGCTGGCAAGCGCCGATTTCGGCCTGATTGCCGGCGGCGATGCCGGCTCTGGCGCCGTGCTCAAGGCGGAAGCCGCCATCGTTCGCGCCCTGAAGGAAGAGGGCCGACCGCTTGCCGCCGTCACCGACAGGGAGATCGTCGCCGACCACAACACCTCCACCCTCGACGTGACGCTGACCGTGGCCGCCGGGCCGGTGGCCGGCTACGGCGATACGATTGTCGAGGGTACGGAGGCGGTCGACCGCGACTTCACCGAATACATGACCGGCCTGAAACGCGGCCGGCAATATTCGCCCGAAGAGATCGACGATGCGCGCGAACGGCTGCTGGGGCTGGAAGTCTTCAATTCCGTCACCCTGAAAGAAGGCACGGCGCTGGACGCCGACGGCAACATCCCCATCGAGGTGGAAGTCAGCGAGCGCAAGCCGCGCTATTTCGGACTGGGCGGAACGGTCTCCAACACGGAGGGCCTCGGCATCGAAGGCTACTGGGGCCACCGCAATCTGTTCGGCCGGGCGGAGAAGCTGCGCATCGACGGGAAGATCAGCGGCATCGGCAGCAACGACATCTCGAAGCTGAACTACAATGCCGGCATCATGTTCGAGAAGCCGGGCGTGCTGGGGCCGGCGTCGAAATTCTTCACCAATCTGAAGACCGTCTACGAGCATCCGGACGCCTACGACCATTTCTCGGTCAAGGGCGAGGTCGGAATCTCCTATGAACTGACCAAGAACCAGACGGTTTCGGCCGAATTTGCGCTCGACTACTCGAAAATCGAGGACAGTTTCGGCCACCACAAATATCTGATCGCCAGCATTCCGCTGCAATATGTCTATGACAACCGCGACAACCGTCTCAATCCGACGACGGGCTTCCGCTTCCTGGCCTTCGCGGAACCGAGCTACGACATCCTGAACGGTGCCGCCTTCGTCAAGCTGCGGGGCGAGGGCTCGGCCTATCAGGCCATCGACTCCGCCGGAAAATATGTTGTCGCCGGCCGCGTCAACATGGGCTCGATTTTCGGCGCATCGCTGCAGGACGTGCCGGCGGACCGGCGGTTCTATGCCGGCGGCGGCGGCTCGGTGCGCGGCTATGCCTATCAGGGCATCGGGCCCAAGGACATCAACGACAAGCCGATCGGCGGCCTCTCTTTCTTCGAGACCTCGGCCGAACTGCGCGTTGCCGTCACCGACACGATCGGCATCGTGCCGTTCGTCGACGCCGGCACGGTTTCGACCGAGCAGTTTCCGGATTTCTCCGATCTGAAGGTGGGCGCGGGCGTCGGCCTGCGCTATCTGACGCCTTTCGGGCCGCTCAGGATCGACGCCGCAGTGCCGCTCAACCGGGACGAGGGCGATCCACGATTCGGCATTTATGCAGGCATTGGCCAGGCGTTCTGACGGCATGATGAAAATCATCAAACGCGTGATGCGGGTGCTTTTTTATCTGGCGGTCGTCGTCGTGGCCGCCGGAATCGGCGCGCTCGTCGTGCTGACGACGACGGAACGCGGCAAGGAAAACCTTGCCGGCATGATCTCGACCATGGCGTCCTCCGCCGACAGCAAGATCACGGTCGGCGGCATTGCCGGCATCTGGTCGGGCGCGCTCAAGGTCGACCATGTCACGCTGGAGGACAGCGAGGGACCGTGGCTAGTGTTGCGCGACGTGGCGGTCGACTGGTCGCCGCTGGCGCTCCTGTCGAAAACCTTCGGCGCCGAGCGCATCGCTGCCGGACGCATCGAAGTGGCGCGGCTCCCCGTCGCCGGAACCGAAAAGAAGAACAGCGGCGAGACGACGCTGCCCGTTTCCGTCGACATCAAGCAGATCGACCTGCCCGAAATCGCGCTCGGCCAGGAACTGGCGGGAGCAGGCATAGCGGAGCTCGCCGCCAAGGGTTCGCTCAAGGCCGATGCCTCGCCGCTCGCCGTCGAGACGGTTCTGAATGTGGCGCGCAGCGACGGCAAGCAGGGCAGCATCGACGCGGCGATCGACTTCGCGCCCGCCGACAACAAGCTCGAACTCGACGTCCAGGCGGCGGAACCGGCCGGCGGCATCATCGCCAACCTGCTCAAGCTGCCGGGCGCGCCGCCAGTCAACCTGGCGATTGCGGGCAGCGGTCCGCTCGCGGACTGGACCGGCACTGGCACCTTCACCGTCGATGGCCAGGTGGTGACGCGGCTTTCCGGACGCCATCAGCTCACCGACAAGGGCAACCGCGTCGAGGCCAAAGGCGACGGCGATTTCGCCCGTTTCGTGCCGGACCGGCTGAAGCCGCTGCTGGCCGGCACGGTGAATTTCGACCTCGCCGGAACCGCGACCGGCAATGGCGGCGTCGAGATCGAGCGCGCCAATGTCGACAGCGCCGCCATCCATGGCGTTGCCAAGGGGACGGTCAACCCCGCCGGCGCCACCGATTTCGCGCTGGAGTTCACCTCCGCCGGCCCGACCGTGCCGCTCTCGCTCGGCAGCGAGGAAAGCCCCATCGACATCGAGCTGAAATCCGCGTCGCTGCGCGCGCTGGGCGATGGCAGGCAGCCCGCCGTCGATATCGCCGCCTTGTTCGCCAAGGTTTCCACAAACACAACCAAGGTCGACAACATTGCGCTGGCTCTGCATTCGGATGCGTTCGATACCGCGACCCGCACCGGTCCGATCACCGGCAGCGTCACCGCCGACAAGCTCGGCCTCGACAACCCGACTATCGCACCGCTGATCGCCGGCAAGATCAGGGCCGACGTGGCGGGGCGCGTCGACGCGGACACCATCGTCGTTGACAGCGGGTCGATCCTCAGCGACGCATTGAAAGGCGGGTTTGACGGTCAGGTGTCGCTTGCCGACGGTTCGATCGAACTCAACGTGAAGGCCGACGCAGCCTCCGCCGCGCTGCCGGCGGCGGCGCGGCCGATCCTCGGCGAGCGCACCACGCTCTCCACGCGCCTCAACCGGGACACGAACGGCAACGTCACCGCCAACACCATCGAGCTGCTGTCCGGTCCGGTGACCGCCAGCGGCAGCGCCAGTTTCGTGGATGGGCAGGTCGAGGCCGACCTCAAGGGCGCGCTCAGCGACATTTCCCGGCTTTCGCCGCAGGCGAAAGGCGCCATCGACCTGGCCGTCAGCGCCAAGGGTCCGCCGACGGCGCCGGATGTGTCGTTGACGGTGCGCAGCTCGCAACTGACCGTCGCCGATCGCGATATCACCGGCCTCCGGCTGACGGCGAACGGCAAGGCCGAGATGGCCAACCCCGCCGCCGACGTGACGCTGGCCGGCATGGTGGCCGGCGAAAAGCTCGACGGCAAGGCGGTGTTGAAGACGTCGCAGGGCCGGCGCGAGATCAACGGCCTTTCGCTGTCCCTCGGCAACAATCGTATTTCCGGCGACCTGCTGCTGGACGACGCTTTCGTGCCGGACGGAACCGTCACCTTCGAGCTGCCGGACATCGGCCCGCTGGCGGCGCTGGCGCTGGAAAAGGCGGAAGGCGACGCCAGGGGAACCGTCGTATTCTCGAAGCAGGGCGCGGCGCCGCAGGTGGCAGTGAAGGCCAATGCGAACCGCATCACGCGCGGCGACCTGACGGTCGACAAGGCCACGGTCGATGCGTTGATCGCCGACTATCTTGCGAAGCCCGTGGTGTCGGGAAAAATCAGGGCCGACAGCGTCACCTCGGGCACGACCGTCATCCGTGGCATCGATGTCGATCTCAAACGCGACGGCGAATGGACCGGCTTTTCCGGCGGCGCGACGGTCAAGGATATTCCCGCTAAAGCCGCCGGGAGGGTGAAGGTCGCAGACGGGACGACGACGGTAGAACTGGCTTCCGGCGAGGCGACGTTCAAGGGCGTCAGGGCAACCATCGCGCGGCCCTCGACCATCACGATCGCGGACGGCGTCACCCGGCTGCAGCAGCTGACGGTCGGCATTGGCGGCGGCACCGCCACCGTGTCGGGCACGGCGGGGCAGGCGCTCGACCTCGACGTTGCGCTGGCCGGTGTGCCGCTTTCGGTCGCCAACAATTTTTCGCCCGGGCTGGATGCGGCGGGCACCGCCTCGGGCACCGTCAAGGTGAGCGGCGCGCCGGCCAGCCCCTCCATCAACTACGACATCAAAACCAGCGGCGTGCAGACCTCGCAGACGCGCGGCGCGGGGGTCGGCGCGCTGAACGTCACCTCGTCGGGAACCTTCAGCGGCAACCGCCTCAATTTCGACGCCGACATCGGCGGCGCTTCGGGCCTTGGCCTCAGCGGCGGCGGCACGGTGACGACCGGCGGCACGCCGAACCTGTCGCTGGATTTCTCCGGCAAGGTGCCGTTCGGCCTGCTGGCCAGCCGGCTGGCCGCGCAGGGCCTGTCGCTGACCGGCGGCGCCGACGTCTCGATCAAGGTGACCGGCCCGGCCAGCAAGCCGGTCATCGGCGGCTCGGTGCGGGCTTCCGGCGCGCGTTTCGTAGACGCGAAGTCCGGACTGGCGGTCAACAACCTCAGCGCCGACGTGGCGCTTGGCAACGGCGTCGCCAGGATCAACAGCCTGACCGGAACGCTGTCGACGCGCGGCAACCTGTCGGCCAGCGGCACGGTAGGCATCGATCCGGCCGGCGGTTTTCCCGCCGACCTCAGCATCAAGCTGGTCGACGGGCGCTATACGGACGGGCGCACGGTGACGGCGAACCTGTCGGGCGAACTGGCGGTCAAGGGCCCGCTGGTCTCGGCGCCGGTGATCTCGGGCACGGTCAACCTCGGGCGCACGGTCATCACGGTTCCGGAAAAGCTGCCGGCCTCGCTTTCGGCGCTGGACGTCAAGCACAGGAATGCGCCGGCCGCGGTGCGGACGCAGGACCGCGCGCTCAACCCCGGGGGCGGTTCAGGCAGCAGCGGCGGTGGCGGGCTGACGCTCGACGTGACGGTGAACGCGCCGAACCAGATATTCATCCAGGGCCGCGGCATCGACGCCGAGCTCGGCGGTTCGCTGCGGCTCAGGGGGCAGGCATCCGCGCCGGAAGCGGTCGGCCAGTTCGAGCTCGTGCGGGGGCGGCTGTCTATCCTCGGCAAGCGGCTGACATTCACCGAAGGCACGCTGACCTTCTCCGGCTCGCTGGTTCCGTACCTGAACCTGGTCGCCACCTCGACGGTGACGGACACGACTGTGACCATCAACGTCACCGGCGAGGCGACGAACCCGAAATTCGCCTTCGCCTCCATCCCGGCGCTGCCGGAGGACGAGGTGCTGGCGCGGCTCATCTTCGGGCGCTCGATGTCGAACCTGTCGCCGCTGCAGATCGCCCAGCTGGCGGAAGCGGCGGCGCAGCTCGCTGGCGTTGGCGGCTCGACCTCGCTGCTCGAAAAGCTGCGCAGCGGCCTCGGCGTCGACGATCTCGACGTGACCACCGACGAGCAGGGCGGCACCGCCGTCTCGGCCGGCAAGTACCTCAACGACCGCACCTATGTGACGATCCAGAAGGGCGAGAAGCCCGGTTCCGGCAAGGCCCGCATCGACCTGAATGTCGGCAAGGGCGTCAAGCTGCGCGGCGAAGCCTCGGATGCCGGCGAGGCGAAGGGCGGGATATTTTATGAGAAGGAGTATTGATATTCGCCAGTTCTTCACCGTCTGCGCCGCCCCTCACCGCCCTGCCGGGCACCTCTCCCC
>CBFGLW010000071.1:0-13586 GCA_965649745.1 uncultured Mesorhizobium sp.
GCGTCGTTGCCGCTTGGCGGCGTCGGCGCGGTCGTGTTGCCCGCCGGAGCGGCCGGCGTCGTCGTTCCCGGCAACTGGTCGAGCACGCCATTGCCGCCGCCGTTCTGCTGCGTTGCCGGTGCGCGGTCGAGAATGTCGATCGGCTTGTCGCCATAGCGCGCCAGAATCGACAGGATGAGCGAAGTGGCGAAGAACGCCGCCGCAAGGATCGCCGTTGCGCGGGTCAGCGCATTGGCCGCGCCGCGGGCCGTCATGAAGCCGGAACCGCCGCCGATACCCAGACCACCCCCTTCGGAGCGCTGCAGCAGCACGACGCCCACAAGAGCCAGCACCACCATGAGATGGATGACGATCAGTACGGTTTCCATTGCATATCCCGGCAAAGCGTTCGGCCCGCGCGAACGCGACCGCTGAATTGGTGCCGGCTCTTACAATGCTTTCACGGCATTTCCAAGCCCGCGCCCGGAATATGGGGACCGAGCGTCCCCTTGCAATGAAATTCCTCGGTCCGGTACGGCGCGTCAGGTCCGGTAGGCGTCGGCGATGCCGAGAAAATCGGCCGCCTTGAGGCTAGCGCCACCGACCAGCGCGCCGTCGACGTTGTCGACGGTCAGCAGTTCGCGCGCATTGGACGGTTTGACCGAGCCGCCATAGAGAATGCGGATTTTGGAGGCAGTCGCCGCCCCTAGCTTGCCGGCAAGCTCGGCGCGCACATGCGCATGCGCTTCGGCGACGTCGGCCACAGTGGGCGTCAGTCCGGTGCCGATCGCCCAGACAGGTTCGTAGGCGACGATCGTCGACGCGGGCGTGGCGCTGTCCGGCACCGAACCGGCGATCTGGCGCGACAGGATGTCGAGCGTGGCGCCGACTTCGCGCTCGGCCCGGGTCTCGCCGATGCAGATGATCGCCACCAGACCCGCCCGCCAGGCCGCCACCGCCTTGGCGTGGATCATCGTGTCGGTCTCGCCATGGTCGGTGCGGCGTTCGGAATGCCCGACGATGACGTAACTCGCCCCGGCGTCCTTCAGCATCTCGGCCGAGATGTCGCCGGTGTGCGGTCCGCTTTCCTCCGCATCGCAGTTCTGTCCCCCCGTATGGACTGGCGTGCGCGAAAGAATGTCGGCCGCGCGGGTCAGGAGGGTGGCGGGCACGCAGACAAGCGCCTCGGTCGCCGCGTCCAGGCCGCTCATGAAGCCGTTGCCGATCATCAGAAGTTCGTTGAGCGAACCGCTGGTGCCGTTCATTTTCCAATTGCCGGCGACAAGCGGGCGAATTCCTGGCGTCATGGCGATACGTTCTCCAGCGGCTTGCAATGGATGCTTTCACTATCAAAATCAGGCCACAAAGCAATCGACACTGGGCCGGAAGGACGCTATTGCGCTCCTTCGGGCAAATTCGGAAGGCAATATGCTTGGCAGTTTAAGAAACGTAGCGGGAACCTGGGTCGCAAAGGCGCTGCTGTTGCTGCTGGTGGTCAGCTTCGCGGTCTGGGGCATTTCCGGGCGTCTCGCCGGCACCATTGCCGGCCACCACTCGGTCGTCGTCGCCGGCGGCACGGAGGTCTCGGTGAACGAGTACCGGCTCGCTTACGACCGCCAGCTTTCGCTGATGTCGCAGCAGTTCGGCCAACGGCTGACGCGCGAACAGGCGAATGCGCTGGGCATCGACGGCCAGGTGCTGACACAGCTCGTGTCCGGCGCGGTGCTCGACGAGCAGGCGCGCAAGCTCGGCCTCGGCCTTTCCAAGGACCGGCTGGCACAGCTCACCTTCGACGATCCGGCGTTCCGCGGCCCCGACGGCAGGTTCGACCGCCAGACGTTCGAATATCTGCTGCGCCAGATCGGCATGCGTCCGGAAGACTATCTCAGGAATCGTGCCCAGGTGGCGGTGCGCCAGCAGATCGTCGAGGCGGTTTCAGACGGCATGAAGGCCCCTGATACATTCCTGAAGGCGGTGGCGCTTTATCGCGGCGAGGACCGCACGGTGGATTATCTGATTCTGCCGAAATCGCTGGCGGAGCCGGTCGAAGCGCCGTCCGACAGCGTTCTTTCTGCCTATTTCGAGCAGAACAAGAAGACCTACGCGGCGCCCGAATATCGCAAGTTCTCCTATGTCCGGCTTGAGCCGGAAGACATCATGGATTTGAGCGCCGTCAGCGACCAGCAGGTGGCGGAAGACTATGAGAAGAACAAGGCGCGCTACACCACGCCCGAAACACGCACCATCGAACAGCTCGTGTTCAAATCGGCCGACGACGCCAAGGCGGCGTTCGATTCGCTGAAAAGCGGCGCAACCTTCGACAAGCTCGTCACGGCGGAAGGCAAGACCCAGGCGGACACGCTGCTCGGCACCCTGCCCAAGGACAAGATCGCCGACAAGGCCGTCGCCGACGCCGCCTTCGCGTTGAAGGTCAACGAGGTCAGCCCGGTCGTGCAGGGATCGTTCGGGCCGGTGCTCCTGCGCGTCACCGACATCAAGCCGGAGGTGGTCAAACCGGTCGCCGAAGTGTCCGGGCAGATCAAGAAAGACTTGGCGCTTGCCGAGGCCAGCCGCATCCTTCTCGACGTGCACGACTCCTATGAGGACGCGCGCGCCGGCGGCGATTCCATGCAGGAAGCCGCCGATAAGCTGAAATTGAAGGTCGTCACCATCGACGCCATCGACCGCTCGGCGCGCAAGCCGGACGGCGCCGTCATCGAGACCCTGCCTGAATCCGCGGCGCTCATCGCAGCCGTCTTCGACGCCGAGACCGGCATCGAGAACGACGGCCTGACGACCGCCGACAACGGTTATGTCTTCTACGAGGTGAACGGCATCACGCCTGCCCGCGACCGGACCCTGGACGAAGTGCGCCAGAAAGTCGTCGCCGACTGGACGGCGGCCGAGACCGCCAAGCGTCTCTCGGACAAGGCGGCGGAACTGGAAAAACGGGTCAAGGACGGCGCCACCCTCGACGCCGTCGCCGCCGAACTCAAGCTCGATAAGCAGACCAAGCGCGGCCTGAAGCGCGAGGCCGACGACGCCGATTTCGGCAAGGACGGCGCCGCCGCCATGTTCGGCGTCGGCGAAGGCGGCACCGGCGTGGTCGACGCTCCCACGGGCGGAGCGAAAATCCTGTTCAAGGTGGCCGAGGTGTTCGAACCGGCCGGCGTCGATGCCAGCACCACGCCGCCAGACGTGCAGAAGTCCTTCGCCTCCGGCCTGTCGGACGATCTGCTCGACCAGTTGGTCGCGCAGTTGCAGACGCAATACAGCGTGCAGATCGACCAGACGGCGATGTCCCAGGCGCTGGCCCAATGAGCGCATTGAAGCCGCATATCGCCAAGGTCGCGGGCGGCGAGCCGCTGTCCTTCGACGAGGCGCGCGAGGCCTTCGAGATCATCATGTCCGGCGAAGCGACGCCGGGCCAGATCGGCGCTTTCCTGATGGCGCTGCGCGTGCGCGGCGAAAGCGTGCACGAGATTTCCGGCGCGGTCGCCACCATGCGCGCCAAGATGCTGCGCGTCGATGCGCCTCCCGGCGCTATCGACATCGTCGGAACCGGCGGCGACGGGCTGCATAGCGTCAACATCTCCACCGCCGCCGCCTTCGTCATCGCCGCCTGCGGCGTGCCGGTTGCCAAGCACGGCAACCGCGCGCTCTCCTCGCTGACCGGCGCTGCCGATGTGCTGGCCGCGCTCGGCGTCAACATCGACCTCCAACCGGAAGCGATCAGCCGCTGCATCCACGAGGCCGGCGTCGGCTTCATGTTCGCGCCGCTGCATCACCCGGCGATGAAGCATGTCGGACCGACGCGCGTAGAACTCGGCATCCGCACCATCTTCAACCTGCTGGGACCACTTTCCAACCCGGCCGGCGTCAACCGCCAGATGGTCGGCGTCTTTTCGCCCGAATGGATCGTCCCCGTCGCCGAAACGCTCAAGGCGCTGGGCTGCGACTATGCCTGGGTGGCGCATGGCGACGGCTATGACGAGATCACCACGACCGGCGAAACGGAAGTGGCGGAACTGTCGGACGGCAACATCCGAACCTTCACCCTGACGCCGGAGGCCTTCGGAATCGCCCGTCACACGCAGGAGGAACTGCATGGCGGCGACGCGGCCTTCAACGCCAACGCGCTGCGCACCATGCTGGAAGGTGCGCCGGGCGCTTTCCGCGACACGGTGCTGATGAACGCCGGCGCCGGCCTCGTTGTCGCCGGCAAGACCGCCAGACTGGAAGAAGGCATCGCCATGGCGGGTGCTGCCATCGACAAGGGACAGGCGGTCGCCGTCCTCGACAAATTGATCGCGGTCTCCAACAGGTAGCCCGATGGCCGATATCCTGAAAAAGATCGAAGCCTACAAGCGCGACGAGATCGCCGCCGCCAAGGCCCGTCTTCCGCTGGCGGAAATTCGCGAACAGGCGGAAAAAGCACCCCCTGCCCGCGGCTTTCTTGCGGCGCTCGAAACCAAGCGCGCCGCTGGCCGGATCGGCCTGATCGCCGAGGTCAAGAAGGCGAGCCCGTCCAAGGGCCTGATCCGCGCCGATTTCGATCCGCCAGCGCTGGCCGCAGCCTACGCCAAGGGCGGCGCGGCGTGCCTGTCCGTCCTGACCGACAGGCCCTCCTTCCAGGGCGCGCCGGAATTCCTCACCGAGGCGCGCGCCGCCGTCACGCTGCCGGCGCTGCGCAAGGATTTCCTGTTCGATCCCTATCAGGTCTACGAGGCGCGCGCCTGGAGCGCCGATGCCATCCTCGTCATCATGGCCAGCGTCGACGACGCCTTGGCGACGGAGCTGGAGGCCACGGCCTTCTCGCTCGGCATGGATGTGCTGGTCGAGGTGCACGACGAAGCCGAGACCGAACGCGCGCTCAAGCTGAAATCGCGCCTTATCGGCATCAATAACCGCGACCTGCGCACCTTCGAGACCACACTGCAGAGCTCCGAACGGCTTGCCTCGATGGTTCCTTCCGACCGGCTGCTGGTCTCGGAAAGCGGCATCTTCACCAACGAAGATTGCCGCCGCCTGCAAAAGAGCGGCATCAATACCTTTCTGGTCGGCGAAAGCCTGATGCGGCAGCCGGACGTTGCGGAAGCCACACGCGCACTGCTCGGCCTCGACATCGCCGCGGCGCAGGCCTGACCATGGGCGACGATCCCTCGTCGGCGCGCAGCCTCACCCACATCGCACCCGGCGGCGAAGCCCACATGGTCGATGTCGGCGGCAAGGACGAAACCGTCCGCTTCGCCGTCGCCGAGGGCTTCGTGTCGATGCGGCCGGAGACACTGCGTATGATCCTCGATGGCAATGCGAAAAAGGGCGACGTTTTGGGCACGGCGCGCATCGCCGGCATCATGGCGGCGAAGAAGACGCATGAGCTTATTCCGCTGTGCCATCCGCTGCTCCTGACCAAGGTTTCGGTGGACATCGATGCCGACGAGGCCCTGCCAGGCCTGCGGGTGACGGCGCAGGCGCGCGTCACCGGCAAGACGGGCGTCGAGATGGAGGCGCTCACCGCTGCCTCGGTAGCTTGCCTCACCATCTACGACATGGCCAAGGCGGTCGATCGCGCCATGGTGATTTCGGGCGTCCGGCTGAAGCTGAAAAGCGGCGGCAAATCAGGCGATTACGAGGCGTCGTGATGGCGCTCGTTCCGGTCGCCGAGGCCTTGCAGCGCCTGCTGGACGGCGTCGAGCCGCTGGCGGCGCAGACCGTTGCGCTGCATGACGCCTACAACCGCGTTCTGGCCGGGCCGGTCACGGCGCGGCGCACGCAGCCGCCTTTCGACGCCTCGGCGATGGACGGCTACGCGGTCAGGGCAGCCGATGTCTCGACAACTCCCGCCCGGCTCGCCGTCATCGGCGCGGCGCCCGCCGGCCGCGGGTTCACAGGCAGGGTAGCGCCGGGCGAGGCCGTGCGCATCTTCACCGGCGCGCCGCTGCCGAAAGGAGCCGATACGGTCGTCATCCAGGAAAACGTGCGCGACACCGGCGATGGCGCGATCGAGGTGCTGGAGCCGGCCCGCCTTGGCCGCAACGTGCGCAAGGCAGGGCTGGACTTTTCCACGGGAGATCTTCTGCTCGAAAAAGGCCGGCTGCTCGATCCGGCCGCGCTGTCACTGGCGGCATCGGCGAACTATCCCGAAGTGCCCGTCGTCGGCCGGCCGCTGGTCGCCATCGTCGCCACTGGCGACGAGCTGATGCCGCCGGGCAGCGAGCTTGGACCGGACCAGATCATCTCGTCCAACGCCTACGGCGTCGCCGCCGCGGCGCGCTCGGTCGGCGCACGCGCCATCGACCTCGGCATCGCTCGCGACGACCGGGAGGCCATCGCAGCCCTGGTGCGCAAGGCGGTGGCGGCGGGCGCAAACGTCATCGTCACGCTGGGCGGCGCCTCCGTCGGCGATCACGATCTCGTCCATGACGTGCTGACCGCCGAAGGCATGACGCTGGATTTCTGGAAGATCGCCATGCGTCCCGGCAAGCCGCTGATGTTCGGCCGCATGGGCGCCATCCGCTGCGTCGGCCTGCCCGGCAACCCGGTGGCCAGCCTCGTCTGCACGCAGCTCTTCCTGAAGCCGCTGCTGGCGCGCCTCGGCGGTCGGGAATTCAGCCAGGACATCCGCGACGCGCGCCTCGCCGCACCGATGGCCGGTAACGACCAGCGCCAGGACTATATCCGCGCCGTGGTGAGCGGCAGCACGGGAAGCCTGTCCGCGGAACCGTTCGGCGTGCAGGACTCGTCCATGTTGCGATTGCTCGCCGACGCCAACGGCCTGATCGTGCGCGAACCCTTCGCCCCCGCCGCCGAGGCCGGCGATGCCTGCAAGGTGCTGATGCTGCGCTGACGGACACAAACAGCGCTCACGGCAGTATCCTGAACAAAACGTCAACGCATTCATTAAACTTTAAACAGTTGCGGAACACAAATGGAACAGATAGTGTTTGTTCTGGGTTTGTTTTTCTGATTCTGTTCGACACCCTCGGGGGGCCGCGATGCTGACGCGCAAACAACACGAACTGCTTCTTTTCATCCATGAAAGGCTGAAGGAAAGCGGCATTCCCCCATCGTTCGACGAGATGAAGGAAGCGCTGGACCTTGCCTCCAAATCCGGCATCCACCGCCTGATCACCGCTCTGGAGGAGCGCGGCTTCATCCGCCGCCTGCCCAACCGCGCCCGCGCGCTGGAAGTGCTGCGCCTGCCGGACTCCATTGCGCCCGGGTTGAACGCGGCACGGAAGTTTTCGCCTGGCGTCATCCAGGGCGGTCTCGGCAGGCCGCAGCCGAAGGAGCCCACGCGCCTGCAGGCCGCCGGCAATGACGACGACGCTGCGGCCTCGATCTCCATTCCCGTCATGGGCCGCATCGCCGCTGGCGTGCCGATCGACGCCATCCAGCACAGGACGCATTCCATCTCGGTGCCGCCGGACATGATTTCGGGCGGCGAGCACTACGCGCTCGAGGTCAAGGGCGATTCGATGATCGAGGCCGGCATATTCGACGGCGACACGGTCATCATCCGCAACGCCAGTACCGCCACCCCCGGCGAGATCGTGGTGGCTCTGGTCGACGACGAGGAAGCCACCCTCAAGCGCTTCCGCCGCAAGGGTGCTTCCATCGCGCTGGAGGCGGCGAACCCGGCCTATGAAACCCGCATCTTCGGACCGGACCGGGTCAAGGTCCAGGGCCGGCTGGTTGGGTTGATCCGGCGGTATTGATCTGGGCCGCGGCTGATTGCAGATGGATGTCTGGTTTAGGTGCGTCCTTCGAGGCTCGCTCCGCTCGCACCTCGGGAAGAGGGGCGTTGTACAGTGAGTTTGAAAGTTAGGCACCGGCATCGCCAAGGAACTCAGGCTCTTATAGTCTCGTAAGCGCCCGCATAGGAGTTTGGGCAATCATCAGTAGTCCTCATCCTGAGGTGCGAGCCCGTACGATATGGACTGTGAGCATGACGGTTGCGGGTGAGCCTCGAAGGACGCACCTGCAGTCAATCTGCCGGTTGCGCCTTGACCCTGTCGTCTCGGCTATAGGCCGCCAGCCCCCGCGCCTCGCGCGAGAACTGCCGCTGCACATGCCATGGCCGATAATCGCCGGGGATGGCGAACTGGACCTGCGCCGGGGTCGCGGCTGATTGCGGTGCGAAATAAACGGCGGCGCTGCCCGATTGCGCGAGTTGCCTGCGTGTGATGACGGCAACCAGTGGATCGTGGCACGGGTCGGATGCGGTCGCGTCGCTAATGACGATCAGTGCAGCAAAACCGCAGACTGCTTGTGCCGACCGCTCGTTCTCGGCCCGCGCCACGATCGCGCCCGAGACGTGACGCGCCACGCAGATGTCCGCCGTGCAGAGGAACGGCGTGCCGGGCGGAAGGTCGAGCGCGCCGGTCGAGGCGAAGCGCGTATCCTCGCCTTGCAGCGCTTCAGGACCGACGACGGTTTCCGCATTCAGCGCGCGCCGCCAGTTGTCGATGGTGAACTGGTTCGGCCGCGGCCGGTTGACGGCGAGTTCGCCGCCGCCGATGGGCATGACGATCAGATGCGAATCTTCCGAAACCAGGACATCGGGCGTGCGCGCATCTGGCATTGCGGCAAGTCCGGCCAGCGCAAGAGGGATGGCCGCGAGCCTCAGCCGGGTCGTCGCCACGGTCGCAATCACCAGCGCGACGGTGACGAGCAGGACCGACTGGATGGATACCAGCCCGACCGCGTCTACCGGAGACCGCGCGGAAATCCAGTCGGAAATGGCGATCATCGCGGTCAGGCCCTTACCCATCACATAGAGGAACGGACCGTCCGCGCCGAATGGCATGGCGATGGCGGAAAGAACCGCGAAGGGCATCACCGTCAGCGACACGATCGGCATGACGGCGAGGTTGGCGAACAGGCTGAGCGGCGAGACGCGCTGGAAATGCCACATGGCGAACAGCGCGGTGGCGCTGCCGGCGACGATCGTTGTGGCGGCGATGCCGAACCCCGCGCTGAAAAACCGGCTCGTGAGGTGCCCGACGAATGAGCGCTCCGCCGGAGGGCTTCTGGCGCCCTTGGTCGCCCGATAATCCGACCACCAGGCATAGGCCCCTACAAGCGCCGCCGTCGCTGCGAACGACATCTGGAAGCTCGGGCCGACCACCTCATGCGGCGACACCAGGATGACAAGAATGGCGGAAATGGCGAGGTTGCGCATGGTCAGTGCCGCGCGGTCGAACAGCACCGCCGTCAGCATCACCGCCAGCATGATGAAGCTGCGCTCGGCTGCGACCACCACCCCGGAGATGGAAAGATAGGCCGCGATGGAGAAAAGCGCGGCGGCAGCGGCGTATTTCTTGACCGGGCGGCGCGACGAGAAATCTGGGAAAAGCGCGAACGCGGCGCGCAGCATCACCATCACCGTGCCGGCGACCAACGCCATGTGCAGGCCTGAAATGGAGATGATGTGATAGATGCCGGTACGCCGCATCGCCTCGTTGATCGGCTCGGGAATGCCGGCCCGCACGCCGACCATGAGCGCTGCGGCGATTTCGCCTTCCGGTCCGCCAATGGTGGCGCGGATGCGGCCGGCAATGGAATCGCGCACGTTCTGCAGCGCCGTCGCCAGCCGCGCCTTGAGCGGCACCGCAGCGACGGGTTCCAGCCTGGGATTGCTGAGAAAGAATCCGCTGGCCCCCAGCCCCTCGAAATAGCTTTCGAAGGAAAAATCGTAGCCGCCCGGCCGCACCGGTCCGGTCGGCGGCAAAAGCCGCACGAACCCGCTTACCAGCGAACCCGCCGCCGTACCCGCCGGTACGGCGCGGGCCGAGAGCCGCACGCGCTCCGGCTGGTAACGCAGCTTCGGCCGCGCCGTGGACATGACGTCCAGCGTCAGCCGCACCCTTCCGCTGGCCAGTTCGTCGATGGAAACGACCCGTCCCGTCAGGCGCGTGGAAATGTCCGAGCCGAGCGTCTCTCCACCGCCGCGCCAGGTCTCGACCTTGGCCGCCAGCACGCCGAGCGCGACGAAGAACGCCGCAGCGAACAACAGATGCGTTTTCGGCCGCAAGCGACAGGCGAGCGCCAGCAGCGCCAGCGCAACCGTGCAGGCAATCGGCTGCAGGAAACCCGGTTCGGACGCCAGCGAAAAATAGAACAGGGCCCCGCTCCCAAGGAAAACCGGAATGAGCAGGAACCCGACGCCACGGTCGAGTTCGGTGTTAGCGGCAACGGTAAGGCTTTGACCGAAACTGTCGATGGAGATCGTGCCGAGGCTGCGCGCCAATCGCTGGCCTGCGGCATCGGGCGCGGAGAATATGGAAGGACCGGCAGGCAGGGACTGCCGCGTCTCCGTCTTTGCTGTTCCTTCCAGAATGGCGTCGCCGGCAGGGATATGACCGGCCGCTGGCACTTGAGAAGAAGCGTCAGAACCGACACCAGCTTCCATCCCTGATGAATAGCGGGCGGCGGCAACCGCTGCCATGCCATAGGTCGAGTCGGGGCCGCGCGAAGGCGCAAACAGCGACCGCTCGCTGACGTCGCGGTCAGCCGTTCCGCCGTCTTTGCCGCCCCGGCCCTGCCCCGCCATCGGGTCTGCCCCTTGCGCCCCTGCCCCCCTATGCTACATGAACGCCCGGCGCGGAAAAGTCCGCCGGTTGCCCACAGGTTTTGAAGAGTTCGATGTCCGAAAAGGTCGTTACCCGTTTTGCCCCCTCGCCCACCGGCTATCTGCACATCGGTGGCGCGCGCACGGCGCTGTTCAACTGGCTCTATGCGAAACATACGGGCGGCACGATGCTGCTGCGCATCGAGGACACCGATCGGGAGCGCTCCACCGAGGCCGCCACCGCCGCCATCCTCGACGGTCTTTCCTGGCTTGGGCTGACCTGGGAGGGCGAGCCGGTTTCGCAGTTCCAGCGCGCCGCGCGCCACCGCGAAGTGGCCGAGGAACTGGTCCGGCTCGGCAAGGCCTACTACTGCTACGCCACGCCGGCGGAGCTCGAGGAGATGCGTGAGAAAGCGCGTGCCGAGGGCCGTCCACCGCGCTACGACGGACGCTGGCGTGACCGCGACCCGTCCGAGGCGCCTGCCGGCGTGCGTGGCGCCATTCGCATCAAGGCGCCGACCGAAGGCGAGACGCTGGTGCGCGACAGGGTGCAGGGCGACGTCCGCTTTCCCAACAAGGACCTCGACGATTTCATCATCCTGCGGTCGGACGGCAACCCGACCTACATGCATGCCGTGGTGGTGGACGATCACGACATGGGGGTCACCGACATCATCCGCGGTGATGACCACCTGACCAACGCGGCCCGCCAGACGGTGATCTACGACGCCA
The DNA here is from genome assembly GCA_965649745.1 of uncultured Mesorhizobium sp. GTDB lineage: Bacteria > Pseudomonadota > Alphaproteobacteria > Rhizobiales > Rhizobiaceae > Mesorhizobium. The sequence goes on from CBFGLW010000071.1 coordinate 11,288, forward strand.
TGGGCTGGACGGTGCCGCGGATGGCGCACATCCCGCTCATTCATGGCGCTGACGGAGCGAAACTGTCCAAGCGCCATGGTGCGCTCGGCGTCGAGGCCTACCGCGCCATGGGCTATCTGCCGGAGGCGCTGCTGAACTACCTGGCTCGGCTCGGCTGGAGCCATGGTGACGACGAGGTCATGTCGCTCGCCCAGATGATCGAGTGGTTCGATATCGTCGACGTCAACAAGGGCGCGGCGCGCTTCGATTTCGCCAAGCTGGAGGCGCTGAACGGCGTTCACATGCGGGCGATGGACGACGCGGCGCTGACGAAGATATTCATCGAAACGCTGCCGCACCTGCCCTATGGCGAGGCGCTGGCGACAAAGCTGGACGACCGTGCGAAGGAGCAATTGCTGCAGGCGATGCCGGGCCTGAAGGAGCGCGCCAAGACACTCGTGGAGTTGGCCGACAGCGCCTATTTCATCGTCGCCGACCGCCCGCTCAATCTGGACGAGAAGGCGCAGGCCATTCTCGATCCGGACGCCAGGAATGTGCTCAAGGGCCTGCTGCCGGAATTCTCGGCTCTCGACGGTTGGGATGCGGCCTCCACCGAGGCTGTCGTGCGCGCCTATTCCGAGACGAACGGCGTGAAACTCGGCAAGGTCGCGCAGCCCTTGCGCGCCGCCCTGACGGGCCGCAGCACGTCCCCTGGCGTGTTCGACGTTCTCGCAGTGCTGGGCCGCGACGAAAGTCTGGCGCGCATCGGCGATCAAATCGATTAGAGGTGATCTGGCACAAGAAGATTGGCATTGAAAGGCGCGTATTGCGGTGCAACATTAGCGTTGGACCAATCAGACATGCACCCTCGGGCGGGGTAGCGTTCTCGTGCATTCAAAAATTTTCCCAACGCTTTGCGTTGCAAGATAATTTTGCCTGACGGGCAAGAGGAAACAAAAGGAGTTTGCGATGACCGAAAAGACTGCAACGCTGGATCTGGGCGGCAAGACCCACCAGTTCAAGGTCCGAAGCGGCTCCATCGGCCCGGACGTCATCGACATCGCCTCGCTCTACAGCACGACCGGGGCTTTCACCTACGATCCGGGTTTCACCTCGACCGCCGCCTGCGAATCGGAAATCACCTTCATCGACGGCGATGCGGGCGTTCTGCTGCACCGCGGCTATCCCATCGACCAACTGGCCGAGCACGGCGACTTCCTCGAAGTCTGCTACCTGCTTCTCTACGGCGAACTGCCGACCAAGGCCCAGAAGGACGATTTCGATTACCGCGTGACCCGCCACACCATGGTGCATGAGCAGATGTCGCGCTTCTTCACCGGCTTCCGCCGCGACGCCCATCCGATGGCGGTCATGTGCGGCGTCGTGGGCGCCCTGTCGGCCTTCTATCACGACTCCACCGACATCTCCGATCCGTACCAGCGCATGGTGGCCTCCATGCGGCTGATCGCCAAGATGCCGACCATCGCCGCCATGGCGTACAAATACCATATCGGCCAGCCCTTCATTTATCCGAAGAACGACCTCGGCTTCGCGGCCAACTTCCTGCACATGTGCTTCGCGGTACCGTGCGAGGAATACAAGGTCAATCCGGTGCTGGCGCGCGCCATGGAGCGTATCTTCATCCTGCACGCCGACCACGAGCAGAACGCCTCGACCTCGACGGTTCGCCTCGCCGGCTCCTCCGGCGCCAATCCGTTCGCTTGCATCGCCGCCGGCATTGCCTGCCTCTGGGGTCCGGCGCATGGCGGCGCCAACGAGGCGGCGCTTAACATGCTGTCCGAAATCGGTCATGTCGACCACATCCCGGAATTCATCGCCCGCGCCAAGGACAAGGACGATCCGTTCCGCCTGATGGGCTTTGGCCACCGGGTCTACAAGAACTACGACCCGCGCGCCAAGATCATGCAGAAGACGGCGCATGAGGTGCTGGGCGAACTCGGCATCAAGGACGATCCGCTGCTCGACATCGCCATGGAGCTCGAGAAGATCGCGCTGACCGACGAGTACTTCATCGAGAAGAAGCTCTACCCGAACGTCGACTTCTATTCGGGCATCACGCTGAAGGCCCTCGGCTTCCCCACCACCATGTTCACGGTGCTGTTCGCCGTCGCCCGCACAGTCGGCTGGATCGCCCAGTGGAAGGAAATGATCGAGGACCCGCGCCAGAAGATCGGCCGGCCGCGCCAGCTCTACACCGGCGCGCCGGAGCGGGACTACGTGCCGATCGCGAAGCGGTAGATAGAACGGCAGTCGGCAGTCGGCAGTCGGCAGTCGGCAGTCGGCAGTCGGCAGTCGGCAG
>CBFGLW010000072.1:0-13494 GCA_965649745.1 uncultured Mesorhizobium sp.
GCCACCACGCGGACAGCTGATAGCTGAATATGGGCGTCTTCTGCGGATGTTCCAGATAATTCCAGTAAGCCATCCAGCGGTCGGGGCTGTGCTGCATGGGCACCATATAGGCGCCCGAGATCAGCAGCCGGTCCAGCACACGCACCGCGGCGACATAGTCCTCCTTGGTCCGCGCGTTCAGCATGGCTTCGATGGCCGCATCGATGGCCGGGTCAGCCACGCCGGCCAGATTGAACGAGCCTTCGACATTTGCCGAGGAGGAACCCCAGCGGCCGATCTGCTCGATGCCCGGCGACAGCGAGTTGGTGAAGCCGGTCGCTCCGATCAGCACGTCGAAATCGAAGCGCTGCTTGCGCGACTGGATCTGGTCCCCGTCCAGCGAGCGGATCGTCACGGCGATGCCGAGCTTGGCGAGGGTGCGCTGATAGAGGCTCGCAAGCCGCTCTTCTTCCTGGCTTGCGGTCAGGATTTCGAATTCTAGGGGCGTACCGTCCGGAGCATGCATGACGCCGTCCTGGATCGCGTATCCGGCGCTTTTCAGCATGTCGAATGCCGCTTTCAGCGCCTTGCGGTCCTGACCCGAGCCGTCGGTCTCGGGCGGTCTCCAGGTGCCGTCCATCACATCCGCCGGCACGCGGCCGGGGAAGTGGGCAAGCAGGGCTTTTTCCTTCTCGCTGGCAGGGTGGCCGAGCGCCGAAAGTTCAGAATCCTGCCAGTAGCTCATGGTTCGCTTGAACTTGCCGCCGAACAGGTTCTTGTTCGCCCATTCGAAGTCGTAAAGCATGCCGAGCGCCCGCCGGACGACGGGGTCGGAGAATTTCTTCAGCCGCGTGTTGAACAGGAAGCCGGTGGCGACGGGCGGCACGCCCATCGGAAACGCCTTGACGATGACATCGCCGTTCCTGGCGGCCGGAAAATCGAAATCCCGCTCGGCCTGCAACGGTCCCATGCCGGCATAGGCTGCCCCCGCATAAGCCGAGCAGATGCCTTTCTTGAACGCCTCGAACTGTGAATTGGCGTTGAGGAAATACTGGACGGTGATCTCGTCGTAATTATCGAAACCGCGCTTGGAGGGGATGTCCTCGGCCCAGTAGTTCGGGTTGCGTTTGAACACGATCCGGTCGCCGGGCACGACCTTGTCGATCACGTATGGCCCGCTGCCGATCACCGGCTTCAGCGTCGTCTGGTCGAAGGTTTCCATGCTGAAAGCGTGCTTCGGCACGATCGGCGTCTGGGCGATGATTAACGGGAATTCGCGGTCGGCCTGGTCGTTGAACGTAAATTTGACGCTGTGCTCGCCGGTTTTCTCCAGCTTGGCGACCTTCTTCATCCGGTCCGAATAGGGCGGGCGTCCTTTTTCGGTGTAGACGTCATAGGTGAACAGCACGTCCTCGGGCGTAACCGGCTGGCCGTCCGACCATTTGGCGTTGGGATCGAGCTGGAACTCGATGGAACGGCGGTCCTCGCTCATGTCGGCGGTCTTCGCCAGCAACCCGTAGAGGCTGAACGGCTCGTCGTAATTGCGCTGCATCAGCGGCTCGAAGACGAAATTGCCGAGCAACGTGTCGATCACCCCGCGCGCCGTGGTGCGCAGGCTCTTGATGATGAACGGATTGAGATTGTCGAACGTGCCGACGACGCAATAGGTGATCGCGCCGCCCTTCGGTGCATCGGGGTTGGCGTAGCCGAAATGGGTGTAGTCGGCGGGCAGGGCCGGCTCGCCCTGCATGGCGATGGCATGTTTCGGTTCGGCTCGGGAAGGCTGCGCTGACATCGGCAAAAGCGCGGCTGCGGCAGCCAGCAGAAAAAGAATGCGGTCCACGACCGTCCTCCGTTCAGGGACAGTGATTCGGACGCCAGACTAGATTGCCCGCCACCGGCTTCCCAGTGAAGAAATGCGGTCGAAAGGCTGGATTCGAAACGCCTGGCAGTGTAACACGCCCGCCAAAGTCATTCTGTTGCCTCATTTGGGCAAGAGTTAGCTCGTGACACGGCCTGACCATGCCCGGCATCAATCGAGAGGAAATGCACCACATGACGAGCCTGAGAACAAACGCTTATCGCCTGTCGGTCATGACCGCGAGCGTGATCGGCTTCCTCGGCGCGGCGCTTCCCGCGGCAAATGCCCAGCAGCAGCAACTGCCGCAGGGCTGGTTCAAAGCCTGCAGCAAGCAGGAAGACGTCGACATCTGCAACGTCCAGAACATCACCACGGCCGGTAACGGTCAGCTCGTCACCGGCATCAGCCTGATCGACCTGCGCGGCAAGGTGAACCGCAAGGTGTTCCAGGTCACCGTGCCGACAGGCCGTCTGGTTCCTCCCGGCATCGGTCTACAAATCGACGGCGGCAAGGCGCAGAAGCTCGACTATGTGATCTGCTTCCCCGACCGCTGCGTGGCAGAGGTGCCGATGACCGACCAGCTTGTCGGCTCCTTCAAGAAGGGCTCGGAACTGACGCTGACCTCGATCAACTTCCAGAACCAGCCGAACCCGATCAAGGTTTCGCTGCAGGGCTTTTCCGGCGCGTTCGACGGCCCGCCTCTGAAGCAGTCCGATCTGGAGGACCGTCAGAAGAAGCTGCAGGACTTCGTCACCAAGAACAACGAGGACTTCGCCAAGAAGCTCAAGGAAGAGCAGGACAAGGCGAAGGCGGCCAACTAGGTCTGTCTGTCCTCTATCGAAAACGAAAAGGCTCCGGTCATCCGCTGGAGCCTTTTTTCTTTTCTGCCTTGTGCTTGGCCGTGCACGCTCGCGCCCTCCACGTATAGCCGGCTTCGTTCACGCACGCGTCACAGCCGTCGCCTATCCACGCGCCGACAGGTTCGGTGCGGAGCGATTCTTATGCGATGCAGGCGACTGGGTGCTGCAGCGGGCATCCTTCTGAGCTTTCTTTCGCCGGCGGTTCATGCCGCCGAGACCCACGTCGGGCAGATTCTTGAGCGCTTCAAGAATGCCAACCAATGGCGGGACCATGTCATGGTCGTCGCCCATCGCGCCGGCGGATTGCAGGCGGGCAAGACGCGCTATGCCGAAAATTCGCTGGCCGCGCTGAACGCCGCCATCGCCGCCGGCGCGGAAATGGTCGAGGTCGATGTCCGCCGCTCCGGCGATGGCGAGTTCGTCGTTATGCACGACAGCTGGCTCGATCGCACCACGACATGCCGGGGCGAGGTGATCAAGCGCACCTTGGCGGAATTGCAGGCTTGCCGGCTCGTGATCGAGGGAACAGGCACGGCCACGCAAGAGCCCGTATCCACCCTGCAGGAGTTCCTCGAAACCGCCAGGGACAGAATTCTCGTCAACATCGACAACAAGCTCGACGTTGCCAGCCTGCCGGGCATGATCGAGGTGGCGCGTTCCTTGGGCATGGCCGATCAGGTTGTGATCAAGGAAAACCTGTGGAACCGGCGGCGGATTGCCGAGGTCGGTTCTGCGCTGGACGCAGCCGGCAGGGGCTTCCTGTTCATGCCCATCATCGCAGACGATGCCGTGCGCGATCCTCTCTTTGTCGAGGAGGTGAGCCGAACGTTTAAGCCGGATGCCATCGAGATGATCAACTGGCGCAATGGGGCTGCAACCCTGACCGAGACGGGCGGGCCGCTGTTCTCCAACCGCATGCGCGCCGCCGCCATACGCGGCAACTGGCACATCTGGGCCGATACCTATGCCATCGTGAACAAGCCGGGCGGGTTCCTGGCCGGCGGCAGGGGCGATGAACTGGCCGTTTCCGCCAGCCTTCCGGCCGAAAGTTGGGGCTTCTGGGCGGAGCGCGGCGCCACCATCATCCAAACCGACGAACCCGAAGCGGCCATCGAATGGCTGGCCGCGAATGGCTACCGCGTTCCCTACGGCGAGCGCCAGCCGGAGCCGGCCAATACGGCCAGCATCAATTGATTTCGATCCGGCCAAATAAAAAGGCCGCCTCCGGGCGGCCTTTCGTATCGATATGAAACGATATCAGCGCTTCGAGAACTGGAAGGACCGGCGGGCCTTGGCCTTGCCGTACTTCTTGCGCTCGACGGTACGGCTGTCGCGGGTCAGGAAGCCGCCCTTCTTGAGCACGCCGCGCAGCGTCGGCTCGTAATAGGTCAGCGCCTTGGAGATGCCGTGACGGACGGCGCCCGCCTGGCCCGACAGTCCGCCGCCGATGACGGTGGCGACGATGTCGTACTGGCCGACGCGGTTGGCCGCGACGATCGGCTGGTTCAGGATCATCTGCAGGACCGGACGCGCGAAGTAAGCCGCGAATTCCTTGTCATTCACGGTGATCTTGCCGGAGCCGGGCTTGACCCAGACGCGGGCGATGGCGTCCTTGCGCTTGCCGGTGGCATAGGCGCGGCCCGACTTGTCGAGCTTCTGGACGTGGACAGGCGCGGCCGGCTGTGCGGCCTGCGCGACCGTGCCGAGTTCTGCGAGCGAGGAAAGCTCAGCCATATCAGGCCCTCTTGTTCTTGGCGTTCAGCGCGCCGACGTCGAGCGTCTCGGGCTGCTGGGCCGCGTGGGGATGTTCAGCGCCTGCATAGACGCGGAGATTCTTCATCTGGCGGCGGCCGAGCGGACCGCGCGGGATCATGCGCTCGACGGCCTTCTCGAGCACGCGCTCGGGGAAACGGCCCTCGATCAGCTGGCGCGCGGTGCGCTCCTTGATCCCGCCGGGATGGCCGGTGTGCCAGTAGTACACTTTGTCGGTGTATTTCTTGCCGGTGAACACGACCTTGTCGGCGTTGATGACGACGACATTGTCGCCATCGTCGACATGGGGCGTAAAGGTCGGCTTGTGCTTGCCGCGCAGGCGGTTGGCGACGATGGTGGCGAGACGGCCGACGACGAGACCCTCGGCGTCGATCAGCACCCACTTCTTCACCACGTCCGCAGGCTTCTGCGAAAAGGTTGTCATGGACTTTGCTTTCGGTTCGGACCTTGCCCGATAAAAACCAGGCTAAGGCGTTTCTTGTTGCTTGAATTGACGAAAGGCCGCGGCCCGGCGCCAATAACAAAACGGCGGCCATTGCGGGCCGCTGTTTCGAGAGTGCTTATAATCGGGTGATCGGCTGGCGTCAATCGGATTGGATCGATGAGATTTAAAGAAAAGCTTGTTAAATCAATAAATTAGATTTGAGGTATTATTTTACCCCATTATCTGGGCGTTTGGGCGGAATGGAATAAGTTCCCGTGGCATGGGCAATCGTCTGCCCTTCCGGCCCAGCGACGATGTCGATGTCGAACACCATCAGGCTTTTGCCGAGCTTGAGGATACGGCAATGGCCCTCGATCGGCCCGGCCTCGGCCTTGCGCACGAAATTGATGTTGAGGTTCGTCGTCACCGAAAGCGCATCCGGCCCGGCATGGGAGAGCACGCACACATAGCCGCCTATATCGGCAAGCGTGAACAGCGATGGACCGGAGACCGTTCCGCCCGGCCGGATATGCCGTTCGTCGGCCTTGAGCCGTACCGTACAGCCGCCGGGAAACACGTCGAGCGCTTCGTAGACGCTGTCGGCGCCGTTGAGCTGCGGATAGACCTTGCGCATCAGCGCATTGACCTCGCCGGCATCGAGGACCGGGGTCAGGTTGCTTTGCTGTGGCATGATTCCTCCTGTCCATCGGCGTCGCGGCTTGCTCAAACCGGTCTTGTGCGAGAAAACATGCACAGGACTGTTCTTCAACGGGCAGTACGCTAATTCTTTGGTTTGAGGCGCCATCGAAGCGCGCCGCCAGCCGACACGGAGAGAACGAATGGGCGAAATTCTTGCCATCAAGACCGTTGCTCCCCAGCAGCCTGTAAAGGTGGATGTGGAAGGCGGCGTCATGCGGCTGACGCTTTCGAACCCGCCGGCCAACACACTGTCCCTGTCGGTCATGGCCGCGATGCAGGCGCAGCTGGACGGGGTTCTGCACGACCCGTCGGTGCGCGTCATTGTCCTGGCTGCGGCGCCCGGCAAGGTTTTCTGTGCAGGCCACGACCTGAAGGAAATGACCGGACGCCGCGGCGATACGGATGGCGGGAAGGCTTTTTTCGAAGAGACTTTCGGGGCCTGCTCGCGCCTCATGCAGTCGATCGTCCGCCATCCCAAGCCTGTGATCGCCGAAATCGACGGCATCGCCACGGCTGCGGGGTGTCAGCTGGTTGCTTCCTGCGATCTGGCGATTGCTTCCGATCAGTCGACATTCGGCGTCAATGGCATCGATGTCGGACTGTTCTGCTCGACGCCGGGCGTTGCGTTGGCAAGAGGCCTTCGACCCAAACATGCCATGGAGATGCTGTTGACCGGCGAGATGATCGATGCGTCGACGGCTAAGGAATTCGGCCTGATCAACCGCGTCGTGCCGCGCGAATATCTGAATCAGGTCGTCATGAAATACGCGCAAGTCATTGCCGCCAAATCGCCTTCGGCGGTCAGGCTCGGCAAGAAGACCTTCTACGAACAGGCCGGGATGAATCTTTCGGAAGCCTACGATCACGCCTCGCAGGTCATGGTGGAAAACATGCTGAACGCGGATGCCCAGGAAGGGGTCGCCGCCTTCTTCGGCAGGCGCAAGCCGGAATGGCGGGAGGATTGATGGAACCTCGCATCTCCATCGTCACCATCGCTGCCGGCGACGTCGAGCGTCTCGCCGGTTTCTACGAGGGGCTGGGCCTGAGGCGTCATCCCGGCTTCGGAGACGAGGTCGAGTTCTTCCAGATGGGCGGCGTCATCCTGGGGCTGTTCCGGCGCAAGGACGCGGAGGTCGACAGCGGCGTTGCCTTCTCCGAAGGCATGTCGCGTGTCTATCTTGCTTATAATACCCGCTCGGATGCGGAGGTCGACGATGTGCTGGCGCTTGCCGAAAAGGCCGGCGGCCGCATCGTCAAGCCTGCGGGCAAGGCCTTCTGGGGCGGGTGGTACGGCTATTTCGCCGATCCCGAAGGTAATTTATGGGAGGTGGCCCACAATCCTGCCTTTCCCATCGACGCCGATGGCAACATATCGCTGCCGAAAACCAGCGGGTAAAAATGAAATCGGCCGCATTCCTCACCATCGGGATCGCAGGGATCGAGCCGGAAGAGGGTGCGCCTGCTGCCGACAGGCTGATGTCCGGCAGCCCGCGCTTCCGCACGTGGAACGCCGAAGAGCGTGACGGGCTTTACGCCGGCATCTGGGAAGCGACGCCCGGCAAATGGCGCATCGAATATGACGAATGGGAATTCTGCCATATCCTGTCGGGCGTCTCGATCATCGCGGAGGAAGGCGGCGAAGCCCGCACCGTCAAGGCAGGAGACAGCTTCGTCCTGCGGCCGGGCTTCAAGGGAAGCTGGGAAGTGCTTGAAACGACTCGCAAGGAATATGTCATCAAGCTTTGATCGTGCGCCTGAGTGCAGGGTCAGAAAGTGACGGCCAGCCGCTCCAGCCCGTGAAAGTGGTAGGTGTCGCGGAAGCGCGGCGCTTCGGCAATGCGAAGCTTCGGCAGTCGCTCGAACAGGATCTTCAGCGAGACCTGCAGTTCGAGCCGCGCCAGCGGCGCACCGACACAGAAATGGATGCCGGCGCCGAACGACACGTTCTTCTGGTCAGATCGTTCGGGCTGGAAGATACCGGAGCTGGCAAACGCTGCCGGGTCGCGGTTTGCCATGCCGAGCAGTAACCCCACCGTCTCGCCCGAAGAAATCTGGATGCCCGGCGATATCTCCATCTTCTGATAGGCATAGCGCGTGAACATATGCAGCGGCGCATCGAAGCGCAGGCATTCCTCGACCGTTGCCGCGGTCGCTTCCGGCGTTGGAAAAAAGCGGCGCGGGTCGCCGCCCTGTTGCAATATTGTGTGCACCGCATTGCCGGTCTGATGGACGGTCGCTTCGTGGCCGGCATTGAGCAGCAGGATCACCGACGACACCAGCTCATCCTCGGAAAGCTTCTGGTTGCCATCCTGCGCCGCGATCAGCAGCGACAGAAGGTCGTCGCCCGGCCGCTTGCGGCGCTCCTTGATGTAGCCGCGCAGGAAATCGGAGAATTCTCCAGCCGCGCGGTTTGCCGTTTCTTCTGTCTCGCGGGTACGGCCATGCATGTACATGGCCACCATCTGGTGCGACCAGTCGAGCAACTGCGGTCCCATGTCGACCGGCACGCCGAGCATCTCGGCGATGATGGTGATCGGCAGCGGCGCTGCATAGCCTGGCAGCAGATCGGCATGGCCGTCTGGCGCGAACCGGTCGATCAACTCGTTGGCCAGCGCCTCGATGCGGGGCCGCAGCCTTTCGACCTGACGCGAGACGAAGGCGCGGTTCACCAGCGTGCGCAGCCGCGTGTGGACCGGCGGCTCCAGTTCCAGCAGCGAGTTTGCCTCGACCGCGTCGAAGGCGGCGAGGTGCGTGCGGTCCCGGTCCAGGCCACGGCTGTCGGGAATGCCGGCCGGGTTCTGCCGGCCGAAACACCGGTCGCGCAGCAGGCGGTTGACGTCGTCGAAACCACCGACGCACCAGAAGCCGAAATCCTCCCAGAAGAAGGGGCCACCGGCAGCATGCAGCCAGGCATAGGCCTCATAGGGATTCTGGACGAACGCCGGCTCATGCGGATCGAGCCGCAGCCGGCGCGCATCGGCGTCGAACTCAAGGTAGGAAGGCATGGCTTGGCTCATGCCTTTTCCTAGCTTGGTTTACCGTTGCCCTGCCAGAGCGTAGCGCAGCCGGCCTTGTGTGCCAGTCGGTAGGCTAAGTCAGTGGGCGCAGTGGCGCGGTATGCGTACGCGCTGCCAGCCCTCGGAGCCCTCGCTCACCAGCACCTCGCGGGTGACGCGCCGGTAGGACGGCGGCACGTCGATGATCCGATGCTGCTTCGGCTGGATGACGACCTGGTCGCGGATGGTCTCGTACTCGGGAGCCAGGACATAACTCTCAGTGCTCTCCGGTTGCACCAGAACCTTGCGCTTGCGGTATTCATACCGGGCCGGGACCGTCTCGCGTACATAATGCGACGGCCCTTGCACCGTATAGGCGACGCGCTCGTAGCGTGCTTTGTGCTTCACCTTGCACAACACCTTGCGGCCGCCGATCCAGCGCCATTCCCAGCTGTGGCCGCCGTCCGAAACCTTGACGGTCTTGTAGCGGATTTCCGCCGGGCCTGACACAAGCCGTTTCACGGTTCGCGCTGGTTCTACCAGCACCCGTTCCGTCTCATAAGCGTAGACGGCGGGAACTGTCCGATGCTTGATCCGGCCGGGCCGGACCAGCACCTCGCGGGTGCGGATGCCGACGATCGGCGGAATGGTTTCCACCCGGCTGTAACCCGGATTGACCTCGGCAATCCCCTCGACACGTTCATAGACCGGCGCGGTACGATACCGTTCGTAGCACTCGACGGCCCGCCCGCCGGCCACGCTCTCCGAAGCCGTTGCAAGCATCGCCAGCGCGGAGACCGCCGCGGCAAGGTGTTTCCTGAACATTCTGCACCCCTTTCACGCGAAAACTGCTGCCTGGCGCAACTTTAGCGGACATGCGGAGGTGAAAAAGCGGATTCCTTAAGTTTCGTTAAGAGGCTGTCTCCGGTTAACCGGCAACCTTAACCGACCTTAACCGAATGGCCGGAAGGGCTCGGAGCAGCCAACCCTTGCGCTGGGGTGAGGCGGCATCCTATTTACGGTGCAACGATCCAGCACGATTCTGCCCGACTCGTATCGAACGGGGCCGGAATCCCAGCCGAACAAAGGGATAGTCGATGAAGAACCCGGTCGAAACCTACATGAACCTCGTGCCGATGGTGGTCGAGCAGACCAATCGCGGCGAGCGGGCCTACGATATTTTCTCGCGCCTGCTGAAGGAGCGTATCATCTTCATTACCGGGCCGATCGAGGACGGCATGGCCTCGCTGGTCTGCGCCCAGCTTCTCTTCCTTGAGGCGGAAAACCCGAAAAAGGAAATCAACATGTACATCAACTCGCCGGGTGGCGTCGTCACCTCCGGCCTGGCGATGTACGACACCATGCAGTTCATCAAGCCGCCGGTCTCGACACTGTGCGTCGGGCAGGCGATGTCGGCGGGTTCGCTCCTGCTTTGCGCCGGACAGAAGGATATGCGTTTCGCCACACCGAACGCGTCGATCATGGTCCACCAGCCATCAGGCGGTTATCAGGGCCAGGCGACGGATATCATGATTCATGCCCAGTGGACCGAAGCCCTCAAGAAGCGGCTGAACGAGATTTACGTCAAGCACACCGGCCAGGAATACGAGACGGTTCACAACGCGCTCGAGCGCGACCGTTTCATGACCACCGAACAGGCGCTGGATTTCGGCCTGATCGACAAGGTCATCACCTCCCGCGAGGCGATCGAAGCTGCCTCGGCCTCATAGCGCGCAGAAGCTGACGGAAATTTGTCGGCCGGAACGGCGGCAGTGCCGCACTTTTGCGGGGATTTGCGGCATTTCGGCCACAATTGGCTGTTCCATCCAGTGGGTGGACCGCCTACGTTAAGGCTATGTTGATTTTCGGCGGCTTAGCTTTTCATGGGGCGCCGCGAATCATTGCCACGTTTTCTGAATTGTGTTTCGTACGGAATGCGTTGCGGGAGCCAGGGCACTGGCGGCAGCGGATTCCCGCGATAGATTGTAGGTGCGCATCCAGCCAGCCATACGGCGGGCGCCCATGAAAGGACTGGAAGATGAGCAAGGTCAGCAACGGCGGCGGTGATTCCAAGAACACCCTCTATTGCTCATTCTGCGGCAAAAGCCAGCATGAAGTGCGCAAACTGATCGCTGGCCCGACAGTTTTCATCTGCGACGAGTGCGTCGAGCTTTGCATGGACATCATCCGCGAGGAGAACAAGACCTCGATGGTGAAGTCGCGCGAAGGCGTGCCGACCCCGCAGGAAATTCTCAAGGTCCTCGACGACTACGTCATCGGCCAGCCCTATGCCAAGCGCGTGCTGTCGGTCGCCGTCCACAACCACTACAAGCGCCTCGCGCATGCCGGCAAGAACAACGATGTCGAACTGGCGAAGTCGAACATCCTGCTTATCGGTCCGACCGGCTGCGGCAAGACGCTGCTTGCCCAGACGCTCGCCCGCATCATCGACGTGCCGTTCACCATGGCCGACGCGACCACCCTGACCGAGGCCGGCTATGTCGGCGAGGATGTCGAAAACATCATCCTGAAGCTTCTCCAGTCCGCTGACTACAATGTCGAGCGGGCGCAGCGCGGCATCGTCTATATCGATGAGATAGACAAGATTTCGCGCAAGTCCGACAATCCGTCCATCACTCGCGACGTATCGGGCGAGGGCGTGCAGCAGGCGCTGTTGAAGATCATGGAAGGCACCGTCGCCTCCGTGCCGCCGCAGGGCGGCCGCAAGCATCCGCAGCAGGAGTTCCTGCAGGTGGATACCGCCAACATCCTGTTCATCTGCGGCGGCGCCTTCGCCGGGCTGGACAAGATCATCTCCGACCGTGGCCGGAAGACCTCGATCGGCTTCGGTGCGACGGTAGCCTCTCCCGAGGACCGCCGTGCCGGCGATTTGTTCCGCCAGGTCGAGCCGGAAGACCTGCTGAAGTTCGGCCTCATCCCCGAATTCGTCGGTCGCCTGCCGGTTCTCGCCACGCTGGAAGACCTCGACGAGCCGGCGCTGATCCAGATACTGACCGAGCCGAAGAACGCCCTGGTCAAGCAGTATCAGCGGCTGTTCGAGATGGAGAATGTCGACCTGACGTTCCACGAGAACGCCCTGTCGGCCATCGCCAAGCGCGCCATCGAACGCAAGACCGGCGCGCGTGGTCTGCGCTCCATCATGGAGGCGATCCTGCTCGACACGATGTTCGAGCTGCCGGCGCTGGAAGGCGTGCGCGAAGTGGTGATCTCGGAGGAAGTGGTGTCCGGCAACGCAAGGCCGCTCTACATCTATTCCGACCAGAAGGAAAAGAAGGGCAACGTCAGCGCCTGACGGGATCACTCCAGGCAAATAGCGACGGCGCCGCATGGCGCCGTTTGCATTTTGAATGCCGGCGCGGGTGTTGCCCAAAGGTCGTAATCCAAGTGTTTCGCCCTCTTGATCTTTGTGGCGTCAGCACACACCTAAGACCGGAAGGCCGCAGGCTGAATTCCGTGCTGTAAAGCTCCCGTCATAATCGGTTGTAGGCGGAACGACTTCCGGTCGTTAATATGAGAATCGCGGTTGGCTGAGACGCGGCCGCGAAGGAAAGGTTGGACAATGGCCAAAATAGCAAGGTCGCCCTCTGACGGCGTGTTCGCGGTTCTCCCGCTGCGCGACATCGTCGTGTTCCCGCACATGATCGTGCCGCTCTTCGTCGGGCGTGAGAAATCGATCAAGGCGCTGGAAGAGGTGATGGGTCAGGAAAAGCAGATCCTGCTCGCGACCCAGATGAATGCCGCCGACGACGATCCGGAGCCGGATGCCATCTATGACATCGGCACGCTCGCCAATGTTCTTCAACTGCTGAAGCTGCCCGACGGCACCGTCAAGGTTCTCGTCGAAGGTTCGGCGCGCGCCCGGATCGGCTCGTTCACCGACCGTGTCGATTTTCACGAAGCCCGCGCCGCCGTTCTGGTCGAGCCCGACGAGGAAGAAGTCGAGATCGAGGCCCTGGCGCGTTCGGTCAACGCCGATTTCGAGAATTACGTCAAGCTGAACAAGAAGATCTCGCCCGAGGTGGTTGGCGCCGCCAGCCAGATCGACGACTATTCAAAGCTCGCCGACACAGTGGCCTCGCATCTCGCGATCAAGATTCCCGAGAAGCAGGAAATGCTCGGCACGCTCTCCGTCAAGGAGCGCCTCGAGAAGGCGATGGGCTTCATGGAGGCGGAGATTTCCGTCCTTCAGGTTGAAAAGCGAATCCGCTCGCGTGTGAAACGCCAGATGGAGAAGACCCAGCGCGAATACTACCTCAATGAGCAGATGAAGGCGATCCAGAAGGAGCTTGGCGAGGGTGAGGACGGCCGCGATGAGGCCGCCGAGCTGGAGGCGCGCATCAAGAAGACGAAGCTGACCAAGGAGGCCCGCGAGAAGGCGGAGGCCGAATTGAAGAAGCTGCGGACGATGTCGCCCATGTCGGCCGAAGCCACGGTCGTGCGCAACTATCTCGATTGGATCCTGTCGATCCCGTGGGGCAAGAACTCCAAGGTCAAGCAGGACCTGAACTTCGCGCAGGACGTGCTCGATGCCGACCACTACGGCCTCGACAAGGTCAAGGACCGCATCGTCGAGTATCTGGCCGTGCAGAGCCGTCAGAAGAAGCTGAAAGGCCCGATCCTGTGCCTTGTCGGCCCTCCCGGCGTCGGCAAGACCTCGCTCGGCAAGTCGATCGCCAAGGCGACCGGCCGAGAGTTCATCCGCATGGCGCTTGGCGGCGTGCGTGACGAGGCCGAAATCCGCGGTCACCGCCGCACCTATATCGGCTCGATGCCCGGCAAGGTCATCCAGTCGATGAAAAAGGCGAAGAAGTCCAACCCGCTCTTCCTGCTCGACGAGATCGACAAGATGGGCCAGGACTTCCGCGGCGATCCGTCTTCGGC
>CBFGLW010000073.1:0-13478 GCA_965649745.1 uncultured Mesorhizobium sp.
CAGTCGGCAGTCGGCAGTCGGCAGTCGGCAGTCGGCAGTCGGCAGTCGGCAGTCGGCAGTCGAAAAGAATTTCCGCACGGCTTGGCAGCGCGCAAGAGAACGCTTTGCCTATTGCCTATTGCCCCATCACCTCCATCACCGCCTCGGCAGCGATCTCCCCGGCGGGGCGATCCGTTTCCATGCGGCGGCGCACCTCGGCGAAACCTTCCTTCTGCCAGGCGCGCATCTCGGTGTCGGTGAACAGCGCCTCGACGTGCCGCGCCAGGTTACCCGGCCGGACATAGTCGTTGTAGAATTCGGGCACGATGGCGCGGTCGGCGATCAGGTTGGGCAGCAGCGCCGACCACGCCGTGATCAGTCCCTGCGCCAGCCGCATGACAGGGTCAAGCCTGTAGGCCGAAACCATGGGTACGCCGCTGAGCGCCAGCTCGAGCGAGACGGTGCCGGACGCGATAAGCGCCGCATCGGCCTCGCCGAATGCCTGCCATTTGGCATCCGGCGCGGTGACGATTTCCGGCTGCTCAGGCCAGCCGGACACCGAGGCGCGCACAAGATCGGCGACGTGCGGCACGGTCGGCAGCAACAGCCGCAACCCGTGGCCGCGCTTGCGAAGTTCCGCAACCGTCTCGCCGAAGGGCTCGATCAGCCGTCGCACCTCGCTGCGGCGGGAGCCGGGCAGCAGCAGCAGCGTCTTGATGCGTTCCGCCGACAGGTCGCGCGGATTGCGCTGTCCCTCGGCCGCCAGGGCGACGCCGGTATCATGCGTCAGCCGATGCCCGACATAGGTGCCGGGCGGGCCGCCCAGACGCTGCAATTCGGCCGGCTCGAACGGCAGCAGGCACAGGATGCGGTCGACATGGGGCTTCATCGCCGGTGCCCTGCCCGGCCGCCAGGCCCAGACGCTCGGACAGACATAGTGCACGATCGGAATGGACGGCTTCGCCGCGCGCACCTTCTTCGCCACACGCAGCGAGAAATCCGGGCTGTCGATGGTCATGAGGCAGTCCGGCCGCTCGGCGGCGATGGTAGCGGCTGTCTGGCCGATGCGGCGGATCAGCCGCGGCAGGTCGCGCAGGATGGCGCTGACGCCGACCAGCGCGATCTCGCCGGCATCGAACAGGGAAACCAGCCCGAGTTCCTGCAGATGGCGACCGCCAATGCCGACCAGCCGAACCTCGCGGCCGCTTGCGCGCTGCAACGCCCGCACCAGATCGGCGCCCAGCAGATCGCCCGATTCCTCGCCGGCGACCACGGCGATCCTGAGCGGCCTATCCGCCATGGCCGCCATCCTCTGCCGGCAAGCCGACAACGAAGAGGCCGAGCCGGTCGGCGGCTTCGACCAGCTTGCCCGCCTCCATCACCAATGAGCGCCCGGCCTCGACGGCGATGCCTGAAAGCCCGGCGGCATAGGCGAGTTCGACGGTCTGCGGGCCGATGGATGGCAGGTCGGCGCGCAGTTCCTGGCCGGGCTTGGCGCATTTGACCAGCACCCCGCCGGTCTTGCCGGCGAGCCGGCCATGGCCGCGCAACTCCCTGACCCGTTCCAGCAGGCCATTGGTGCCTTCTATGCCTTCCAGCGCAATCGCCCGGCCGCCGATGGCGACAGCCGCCTGGCCGATGTCGAGCCCGCCGATGGCTTTGGCGGCGGCGCGTGCGGCCTCAATATCGCGCCAGTCCGATTTTCTGGGCGCAACCTTGCCGAAGGCCCCTTCGCCGGCAAGAAGGTTCGGCACGATCTCATGCGCCCCGACCACGGCGAAGCCACGCGCCTCGAAACCGCGAACCAGTATCTTCAGCAGACCGTCGTCGCCGCGCGCCAGCGCGCTGACGAGCAGCGGAACGATGGACAGCAGCCCGAAATCGATGCGCATGGCCGAAAGACGCGGCCGGCGCTTTATCTCGCCGGCCATCACCACATGCGTGACCTTGTGCCGCTTCAGTATGGCGACAAGCGAACCGACGCGCTCCAGCGCCAGGGTCTCATGCTCATAGCGGTCGAGTCCGGCCTCGGGAGAAGCTTCGCCTTCGACGATGAGGATGAAGGGGTCGAGGCCTTGCCGCTTCAGCGCATCGGCCACTTCGACGGGCAGGCTGCCGCCACCGGCGACGATCCCGACCCTGCCGCCGGGAGGAAGCTGAAAACGCGAGGCGTCTTCAGTCTTCGTCATCGGCATCGTCGTCGGCCCCGCCCTTGAGCGGCGGCATCGCATAGTGGCGCTTGCCGCGGCTGGAGATGAAGTCGATGATCTTCATGGCTGTGGGCGATCCGGAAAACTCGCCGCGCGCCAGCTCGACATTCTCGCCGATGGTGCGTGAGCGGTCGAATATCGCCCGGTAGGCCCGGCGCAACAGGTGGATTTCGCTGCGCGGAAGGCCCGAACGCTTCAGCCCGATGATGTTGAGCCCACGCAGTTGCGCGCGGTTGCCGACGGCGATCGCATAAGGAATGACGTCGCCGACGATGGCCGAGCAGCCGCCAAGGAATGCGTTGTCGCCGACACGGACGAACTGGTGCACGGCGGTCAGCCCGCCGATGTTGACGTTGTCGCCGATCTCGCAATGGCCGCCAAGCGTCGCGCCGTTGGCGAAGGTCGCGTTCCTGCCGACGACGCAGTCATGGGCGATATGCGCATAAGCGAGGAAATTGCCATTGTCGCCGATCACCGTCTCGCCGCGGCTGGTGTCGGTGCCGGTATGCATCGTCACGCCTTCGCGGATCGTGCAGTTCGCGCCGATGACGAGCGTCGTGCGGCCACCCTTGTGGCGCGCATTCTGCGGCGGCGCACCGAGCGTCGACATCGGGTAGACCCTGGTGCCGGCTCCAACCGTCGTCGCACCCATGACGGAGACGTGGCTCACCAGCTCGACGCCGTCTGCGATGATCGCATCGGCGCCGACATGGCAGAAAGGCCCGATGCGAACACTCGCGCCGATCTGCGCGCCGGCTTCGACAATCGCCGAAGGATGGATCACCGTCTCGATTTTCATAAGCACCCGGGGGTTCAGTCGTTTTCGACCATCATAGCCGAAATCTCGGCTTCCGCGACTTTTGCGCCGTCGACAAGTCCCTCGCAGGCGAATTTGAGGATATTGCCCCGCTTTTTGATCTTCTTCACTGAGATGCGCAGCTGGTCGCCAGGAACGACGGGCTTGCGGAACTTGGCGCCGTCGATGGTCATGAAATAGACCAGCGAGGGCTTGGCGCTGCCGATCTGGCGGATGCAGATGGCGCCGGCGGTCTGCGCCATTGCCTCGACGATCAGCACGCCGGGCATGACCGGCTGGTCCGGGAAATGGCCGAGGAAATGCGGCTCGTTGATGGTCACGTTCTTGATGCCTACGGCGGCATCGTCGCCGTCGATATCGACGATGCGGTCGATCATCAGGAAAGGATAGCGGTGCGGCAGGAGCTTCAACAACCCCATAATGTCCACCGCTTCCAGCACAGTGCCGGCCGCGTCAGCCATTCTTGTCCCCCTTGGCGTGCTTGGTGAAATTGCGAATGGCGGAAAGCTCGCGGAAGAAGTCGCGCATCGGCTGCGCCGGCAGGCCGGCCCAGCGCTCGCCGGCGGGAATATCGTACATGAGCCCCGACGACGCCGCCACCTGCGCGCGGTCGCCGACGGTGATGTGGTCGGCGATGCCGACACGTCCGCCGAGCATCACGAAATCGCCCAGCGTCACCGAGCCGGACAGCCCGCAATGGCCGGCAATGATGCAGCCGCGCCCGATGCGGACGTTGTGGGCGATCTGCACCAGATTGTCGATCTTCGTGCCTTCGCCGATGATCGTGTCGGCCATCGCACCGCGGTCCACCGTGGTGTTGGAGCCGATCTCGACATCGTCCTGGATGATGACGCGGCCGATCTGCGGCATCCGCTCCGGCCCCTTCGGCCCCGGCACGAAGCCGAAACCGTCCTGGCCCACGCTGGCGCCGCCATGGATGATGACCCGGTTGCCGATCAGCGCGTACTGTACGGAGGCATTGGGACCGACATAGCCGTCGCGGCCGATCTGGCAGCCGGCGCCGACCACGGCGTTGGGAGCGATGATGGTGCCGCTGCCGATGGCGGTGCCCGGCCCAACCACCGCGCCCGCCTCGATGACGGCCCCCTCCTCCACCTTCGCGGTCTTGTCGACATAGGCCTGCTTGGAGACGCCCTTTTCCGACGTCAGCGGCACGGGCGTGGCGGCGGCCGGGAAAAGCAGACGGCCGATGGTGGCGAAAGCCAGTTGCGGCCTCTGGTTGACGAGTACGGCAACCCCCGCGGGCGCGGATTCAGCCAGCTCAAGCGGACAGAGAACCGCCGTTGCGAACAGGGACGCCATCAGCCCGGCATTGCGCTTGCCGTCCACGAACACCAGCGCGCCGTCGCCGCCATCCGTCGCGGACGCGATGGTCTGGATGATAGTATCGGCATAGGCGGGATTGACCAGCGACGAACCGGTCAAATTCGCCACCTCGGCCACCGTATACTGGCGGGAAGGCGCGAAAAACACCGGTTCGGTCATTGCGAAGCAATATCCAGCTGGATCGGGTCACACCGTTTCCGGACCGCGAGGCCCGGAAACGTCCGCGCTTAGAAGCGGGTGGACATGCCGAAGTTGAGTTCCTGCACGTCGTCGGTCTTTTCCTTCTTGACCGGCACCGCGTAGTCGACGCGCAGCGGCCCGAACGGCGAATCCCACAGGATGCCGAGACCGACGGATGCACGCCATTCCATGCTGTCAGATCCCGCCCTGACTTTGGACGAAGCGATTTCGGTGCCGTAAAGCGTCGCCGCATCGGCGAACACCGCGCCACGAAGACCAAGGCTCTCTGGAATGCCTGGCAGCGGGAACTGGGCTTCGGCCGAGGCATTGAAATAGGTCGTGCCGCCGAGATGGTCGTCGGCGTCATTCGCGATCGGACCGATACCGTTGTACTCGAAACCGCGGATCATGCGGTCGTTGCTCTTGAAATGGTCGAACACGCGCAGATTGCCGTCGCCATAGCTGGTGATGTAGCCGGCACCGCCAGAGAAGACGCCGACGATATCCAGCTCTTCCGACAGCGTCTGGTAATAGGAGCCGCGCGCCGTCAGCTTGACGAACTTGGCGTCGCCGCCCAGACCCGCGAACTCGGCGCCGAGATTGGCGTAGATGCCGCTGTGCGGCTTCTTCTCGTTGTCGATGGTGTTGTAGATCACTGCGCCGCTGATCGACGACTTCAGCCACGGGCTTTCGTCGATGCCGTCGAGGATCGCGGTAGAAACCGTACACTTGGCTGGATCGTAAATACCGCCCGTCTGGCAATCTTCATCCAGCTCATACTTCTCCTGCGAGATATTGTAGGCGAGCTGCGTGGTGATGTTGTCGGTGATCGGCAGGCCGAAGCGGATTGAGCCGCCGGTGGTCTCCGAATCGTATTCGTCGTAATCGCGTGTCGACTTGAAGATGTCGAAACCGGCCGAGATGCGGTGGCCGAGGAAATACGGCTCGGTGAACGAGAACGAATAGTCGCGCGAATTCTTGCCGCCGCCCGCCGAGAAGCGGATAAACTGGCCGCGGCCGAGGAAGTTGCGCTCCGAAATCGAGCCCTGCACCGAAGCGCCGGGCGTGTCGCCGCCGGTCGAATAGCCGGCCCCGATGGAGAATTCACCGGTCGATTTTTCGACCACGTCGACCACCAGCACGACCTGATCCGGCTCGGAGCCCGGAGCCGTGGAAATGTCGACCTTTTCAAAGAAATCGAGAGCTTCCAGCCGCTTCTTCGCGCGCTGGATCAGAACCTGGTTGAAGGCGTCGCCTTCGCTGATGTCGAACTCGCGGCGGATGACATAGTCGCGCGTGCGCGAATTGCCGCGGATCTCGATGCGCTCGACATAGGCCTTGGTGCCCTGATCGACCGTATAGACGACCGAAATGGTGCGGTTTTCGTAATTGCGGTCGCCGCGCGGGGTGACCTGCGCGAAAGCATAGCCCTGCCCTGCGACGCGCTCGGTGATGGCGATGATGGAATCTTCGACATCCTTGGCGCTGTAGACATCGCCGGCATGGGATTCGACAACGGAATTCAGCGAAGCCGCATCGATCTCCGGAATGGTGCTGTCGACGGAAATGTCGCCGAAGCGATAACGCTCGCCTTCCTGCACGGTGATGGTGACCGTGTATTCGTTGGTCGCGTCGTCCAGTTCGCCGAAGGCCGAGACGACCTGGAAATCGGCATAGCCGTGATTGTAGTAGAAGCGGCGCAGCAGTTCTTCGTCCGCGCGCAGCTTCTGCTCGTCATAGACGTCGTCGCGCAGCAGGAACGACAGCACGGTCGACCGCTTGGTGTTGATGACATCGGCCAGGCGACGGCTGGAATAGGCCTTGTTGCCGACGAAGTTGATCGCCGCGATCTTGGTGCGGTCGCCTTCGGTGATGTTGAAGACCACGTTCACGCGGTTGTCGCCGAGGTCCATGACCTGCGTCGTCACCGAAGCGTCGTCGCGGCCGATATTGCCGTAGGCGGCCTTGACCGCCTGAACGTCGGCGTCGAGCGTCGCCTGCGAGAACGAGCCGCGCGGCTTCAGCTGCACGACATTGGAAAGCTGGGCGTCCTTGATCTTCTTGTTGCCCTGGAAGAGCACCTGGTTGACCACCTTGTACTCGGACACGGTGATGACCAGCGACGAGCCGACCTGGTTGATCTGCACGTCGGAGAACAGGCCGGTGCCGAACAGGCCCTTGACGGCCTCGTCGACATCGCCGCTCGAGAACGACTTGCCGGGCTTGATCGAGACATAGTTGCGGATCGTGTCGGCATCGACGCGCGTGTTGCCACGCACCTCGATCCTGCTCACGACAGCGGCCTCGGCAGCCGAAACGGCAACAAACTGAACAACGAGCGCACCTGGAACGACCAGTGCGGCGGACAAGGCCGCCGCCGAAGCTGCGCTCAGAAACTTGGATGCCTTCATCGGGCTCTATAACCTTTTTCTCGAAGTCCCCACGGCGAGAAAACCGGACGTCGCGGTAAATTTCCCATACCGTAATAACCGGATTTTCCCTACACGCAAGGCTTCTGGTTAATTTGTATTTACTTCCCGCACAGGCGTGGCTTTCGCGTCACGCATATCCCCACGCATGGTAAACGCACCCTCAACGCCGCCTGCTGACATACTGAATTTGTTCATGATTTGGAGTTCCCAGCCTAGCACCCGAACAGATCGTTCCAGAACACGAACGCCATGAAGCCGAGCACCAGAATCAGCCCGGTCCTGTAGACGGCCTCCATCATCCGTTCCGAAACGGGCCGCCTTATGACCGCCTCGACGGCGTAAAAGGCGAGATGTCCCCCATCCAGCGGTGGAATCGGCAGCAGGTTGAGGATGCCGATGCCGACCGAAAGCAGCGCGACGAGTTGCACCAGCCACTCGAAGCCGAGCTTGGCCGCCTGCCCGGCCATGCCGGCGATGCGCACCGGCCCGCCGAGCTGGCATTTGTCCTCCCGCCCGACTGCGAAACGGGTGAGGAACTGGCCGGTCCGCTCGACGATATGGCCGGTTTCCGATACCGCAGCCGATAGAGCTTGCAATGGTGTGTAGGTGACCAGCCGCGGCTGCCCGACCTCCTGGTTGTTGACCACACCGATAACCGCGAGCCTGACCTTGTTGCCGAGCGCGTCCTGCTGTTCCATCAGCGTCGGCGTCGCGGTCAGCTCGACCTCCTTGCCGTCGCGCAGCATGACGAAGGTAATCGCGTCCCCTGCCCGGCCTGAAACCAGCCGCTGCACGTCGCCGAAGGTCTCGACCTTGCGGCCGTCGACGCTGACGAATCGGTCGCCGGGCATGATTCCCGCCTGGGCGGCCGGACTGCCTGCCGTCACCGAGGCCACCATCGGTTCCGCAACATAACGTCCGTAGACGGAAAACAGCACGGCGAAGACCGCGATCGTCAGCAGGAAGTTGAAAAGCGGGCCTGCGAACACGGTGGCGGCGCGCTTCCAGATCGGCTGCGTATGGAACGCAACCTTGCGCTCTTCCTCGCTCAGCGCATCCAGTTCTTCCGCGCCGGGCTGGCTCGATGTAGCACTCATATCGCCGACGAACTTCACATAACCGCCGAGCGGCACGGCGCACAGCTTCCAGCGCGTGCCGTGCCTGTCATTGAAGCCGACAAGCTCGGGGCCGAAGCCGATGGAAAAGGCCTGCACGCCGATACCGCAGGCGCGGCCGACCAGATAGTGGCCCATCTCGTGCACGAACACCACGACCGTCAGCACGAACAGGAACGGCACGAGCGTTCCGAGGACAAAGCCCTCGGTGCTGAAGACGGCATGCATGATCTCGGTCAAAAGGTGCCCTCTATGCCGTAGCGGCCGGCTCTGATTTCTCCATCAAAGCAGGCAAATCCATGACGCGCGCAACAGCCCACGCCCTTCATCCAGGAAAAAGTCCGTGCGCCGGGTGCTCGGCCGACGCCGCCATCCAGCCGATCAGGTAAAGGGCGAATGCCGCCGCGACAAGCCCGTCGACCCGGTCCATGACGCCGCCATGGCCGGGTATGAGGTTGCTGGAATCCTTGCGTCCATGTTGCCGCTTGACCCAGGATTCGAACAGGTCGCCCGCTTGCGCGACCGCAGACAGCACCAGCGCGACGAAAACCAGCGTGAAAATGTTGCCGGCGCCGGCGAGCGCCGCCAGGATCACGCCGGCCACAACGCCGCCCACCGCGCCGCCAAGCGCACCGCTGCGTGTCTTGCCGGGCGAGATCGAGGGCGCCAGCTTCGGCCCGCCGACTGCACGACCGACGAAATAGGCGAAGACGTCGGTCGCCCAGACGACCGCGAAAAGAAACAGCACCGCCACCAGCCCGGCATGGTCGGTCCCGCGCAGCAGCGCCAGCGACAGTCCTGAAAGGCCCGCATAAGCGAGCCCGGCCGCGTCCCACTGCCCTGCGCCGCGCATGGATGAATAAATGGCCGTAGCGGCCACAATCGCGGCCAGCAGAAGCAGCAGCGACCAGGCCGGCAGGCCGCCGACCAGGGCCAGTGCGAAAACCAGCATCAGCGCTTCCGGCAGCAGGCCCGCCGCACCGGTCCGGACCGCCGGGCGCGTCATGCGTGTCCATTCATAGAAAATCGCGCCGGCGATCACGGCGCTGGCCAGCCGGAACAGGAAACCGCCGAACCAGGTGGGAACGAGGATGACCGCGATCAGCACAAGCGCCGAGACGACGCGAACCTGCAGGTTGCTCATCGTGCGCTCATGACGCCACGTCTTGGGCAAGGCCTCCGAACCGCCTTTGCCGCCCGCTGAAATCGCGCAGCGCCTCGGCGAAATGCTCGCGGCTGAAATCGGGCCAGTAGCATGGCAGGAAAGCCAGTTCGCTGTAGGCCGCCTGCCAGAGCAGGAAGTTGGACAGCCGCAATTCGCCGCTGGTGCGAATGACGAGATCCGGGTCGGGAATGTCCGACGTGTCGAGGGCGGACGAAAACGCTTCCGTGGTGATCGCGTCGGCCGCGATCTCGCCGCGGGCGACGGCGTCCGCCAGCCGGCGCGCGGCCCGCACGATCTCGTCGCGACCGCCATAGTTGAAGGCTATGACGAGCGTCAGTCCGGCGTTTTTTACCGTCAGCGCCTCGGCGTCTTCGAGAAGTCCGCGAATGTCAGGCTGCAAGCTGACTCGGTCGCCGACGACGCGGACCTTGACGCCGTTCTGGTGCAGTTCCGCCAGGTCGCGCCGGATGAAGAGCTTCAACAGGCCCATCAGATCGCTGACTTCCGATTTCGGCCGCGACCAGTTCTCGGACGAGAACGCATAGACCGTCAGATAGGAAATCCCGAATTCTGCGGCGGTGCGAACCGCCTGGCGCAGCGCCTCGACGCCTGCCCGGTGGCCGGCAAGCCGCGGCAGGCCGCGGGCCTTCGCCCAGCGGCCGTTGCCGTCCATGATTATCGCGACATGCGCGGGTGCCCCGGGGCTTGTCATTGTCTCGCTTTCGGGCCGCCTTCCGGCGAGTCCTGACCCTAAACCTGCATGATTTCCGCTTCCTTTTCGGAAAGCAGGCTGTCGATGGTGCCGATCGTCTCGTCGGTCAGCTTCTGTACGCGGTCGGACTGCTTGCGCTGCTCGTCCTCGGAAATGTCGCCGTCCTTCTCCGCCTTCTTGAGGAAGTCCATGCCGTCGCGGCGCACATGGCGCGCGGCGACACGGGCGTTTTCCGCATAACCGTGCGAAATCTTGACCAGTTCCTTGCGGCGCTGCTCGTTCAGCTCCGGCAGCGGGATGCGCAGATTGGTGCCATCGACGATCGGGTTGAAGCCGAGGTTGGATTCGCGGATCGCCCGGTCCACGGCGCTGACCATCGACTTGTCCCAGACCGAGACCGAAATCATGCGCGGCTCGGGCACCGAGATACTGGCGACCTGGTTGATCGGCATCGCGCTGCCATAAGCCTGCACCTGCACCGCGTCGAGGAGGTTGCTTGAGGCGCGTCCGGTCCGCAGCGAAGCCAGATCGTGCTTGAAGGCGGCTATCGCCCCGTCCATGCGCCGCTTCAGATCGTTGTAGTCGCCACTCATCGCCGTCTCCTCGGCCCGTTCGCCGGGCTCGCTTTCAATCGTCCGCCACGACCGTGCACCGGCCGCCGCCTCTCAGTATATCGCCGAACCCGCCCTTCTCGTGGATCGAGTAGACGATTATCGGAATGTTGTTTTCGCGCGCAAGCGCAATCGCCGCCGTATCCATGATCGAAAGGCCGCGATTGATCACTTCGGCATGGCTGATGCGCTCGAACCGGGTCGCCTTCGGGTCCTTTTTCGGATCGGCCGAATAGACGCCGTCGACCTGCGTGCCCTTGAACAGGGCGTCGGCGCCGATCTCGGCCGCCCGCAGCGCCGCGGCGGAATCGGTGGTGAAGAACGGATTGCCGGTGCCTCCGGCGAAGATGACCACCTTGCCCTGGTTCATATAGGCGGTGGCCTGGCGCTGCGAGAAGCTTTCGCACAGTTCCGGCATGGCGATAGCGGAAAGCACAACGGCATCGACGCCGATCTTGATCAGCGACGTGCGCAGCGCCAGCGAATTGATGACCGTCGCCAGCATGCCCATATGGTCGCCGGTGACGCGGTCGCCGCCCTTGGAGGCCACCGCGACGCCGCGAAAAATATTGCCGCCACCGATGACGACGCCGACTTCGACGCCGAGCGCGCGGGCCTCGGCAATGTCGGCGGCGATGCGGTCGACCACCGACACGTCGATGCCGAAATGCTGTTCGCCCATAAGGGCTTCGCCGGAAGCCTTGAGCAGGACACGTCGGTAAAGAGGCTTGGCCGTCATATCGTCCCCGAAAACATGCTGGCGGTCATGCGCGATGGCAAGCCGCCCGGCGCCATCCGACATTGCCGCGATGGCTTGACCCGATACACGAAGGACATCGCGATGTCACGCGCAGGCGCTCAAGGTTCCCCTTGAGTTCAAATAGAAAATCGGCCGGGCATCCATCAGGACACCCGGCCGGTGAAAACGGTCGATAACGATGCCGAAGCCTACTTCTTGACGGCGGCGGCGACTTCCGCGGCGAAGTCGCTTTCTTCCTTCTCGATGCCTTCGCCCAGCGCGAAGCGCAGATAGGCGGTAATCCTGGCCGGAGCGCCGATGTCCTTCTCGGCTTCCTTCAGCGCCTTCTCGACGGTGAGGTCGGGATTGAGCACGAAAGCCTGCTTCAAGAGCACCACTTCCTCGTAGAACTTGCGCAGCCGGCCCTCGACCATCTTCTCGATGATGTTCTCAGGCTTGCCGGAGGCGCGCGCCTGATCGGAGAAGATCGCCTTCTCGCGCTCGACGGCCGCCGGATCGATTTCCGATTCGCTCAGCGCCAGCGGGTTGGTCGCCGCGACATGCATGGCCACCTGGCGCGCAAACGCGCCGGCCTTGTGCGCATCGCCGGCCGTCTCGATGGCGACGAGGACGCCGAGCTTGCCAAGATTGTCGGCAACCGAATTGTGGATGTAGGTCGCCACCGCGCCTTGGCTGACCGTCAGCTTGTCCGAACGGCGGAACGACAGGTTCTCGCCGATGGTGCCGACGGCATCCTTGATCGTGTCGGTGACCGACTTGTCGGAACCCGGATACTTCGCTGCGGCGACCGCTTCGGTCTTGCCGTAGGCGAGCGCCACCTTGGCGACGTTGACGACGATCTGCTGGAAGGCGTCGTTGCGGGCGACGAAATCGGTCTCGGAATTGACCTCGACGATGGCCGCCTCGCGCACGCCGGCGTCGACGCCGATCAGGCCTTCGGCGGCGGTGCGGCCGGCCTTCTTGTCGGCCTTGGCGATGCCTTTCTTGCGGAGCCAGTCGACCGCCGCTTCCATGTCGCCATTGGTTTCGGCCAGGGCCGCCTTGCAGTCCATCATGCCCGCGCCGGTCAGGTCGCGCAGTTCTTTGACCTGTGCTGCTGAAATGCTCATTGTCGCCTCTTTGTTCGAAATGCCCATCTACTTGAAATGGGTGGCGCACCATCGAGCTTTCGATGATGCGCCTCGCTCAAGCGCTTAGCGCGCCGATGTGTGGGATGGATGAAGGCCGCGTGCGGCCTTCACGATCAGGCTTCCGGCGTCTCGCCGGTTGCAGCTGGGGCTTCTTCGATGGCCGGCTCGACCGGAGCTTCCGCCGAAGCGCCGACGTCGACGCCAAGAGCGCCCTGCTGGCGCGCGATGCCGTCGATGGCAGCCTTGGCGATCAGGTCGCAGTAAAGCTGGATGGCGCGGGCCGCGTCGTCGTTGCCGGGGATCGGGAAATCGATCTTGTCCGGGTCGCAGTTCGAATCGATGATCGCGACGACCGGAATGCCGAGGCGCTTGGCCTCGAGGATGGCGATCGCTTCCTTGTTGGTGTCGATGACGAACATCAGGTCGGGCGTCGAGCCCATGTCCTTGATGCCGCCCAGCGCCTTGTCGAGCTTCTCGCGCTCGCGGTCGAGGTTCAGGCGCTCCTTCTTGGTGAAGCCCTGGGCCTCGCCGCCCGACAGGATCTCGTCGAGCTTGCGCAGGCGCTGGATCGAATTGGAGATCGTCTTCCAGTTGGTCAGCATGCCGCCGAGCCAGCGGGAGTTGACGTAATACTGTGCCGAACGCTGCGCGGCGTCGGCGACGATGTCGGACGCCTGGCGCTTGGTGCCGACGAACAGCACGCGGCCGCCCTTGGCGACGGTGTCGGAAACCTGCTTCAATGCCTGGTGCAGCAGCGGAACCGTCTGCGACAGGTCGATGATGTGGATGTTGTTGCGGGCGCCGTAGATGTAGGGCGCCATCTTCGGGTTCCAGCGGTGGGTCTGGTGGCCGAAGTGAGCACCAGCTTCCAAGAGCTGGCGCATGCTGAAATCAGGCAATGCCATTCTTTATTTCCTTTCCGGTTGGCCTCCACGGACAACGACGCTTCGGGAACATCCCCTGACGCCACCGGCGGTCGCCTCCGGATTTCTCCCGGTCGGAAACCAAAGTCCGTGTGTG
>CBFGLW010000074.1:0-13375 GCA_965649745.1 uncultured Mesorhizobium sp.
CACATGCTGGCCGATGCCGGCGGCATGCAGCTGGTGCGCTGGCCGAAGCAGTTCGACGTCATCGTCACCGACAATCTGTTCGGCGATATGCTATCCGACGTCGCGGCCATGCTGACCGGCTCGCTCGGCATGCTGCCGTCGGCCTCGCTCGGCGCACCGGACGCCAAGACCGGCAAGCGCAAGGCACTGTACGAGCCGGTGCACGGCTCGGCGCCGGATATTGCCGGCAAGGGCATCGCCAATCCGATCGCAATGATCGCCTCCTTCGCCATGTGCCTGCGCTATTCCTTCGGCATGGTCGCCGAGGCCGACCGGCTGGAAGCAGCGATTGCCGCTGTGCTGGACGATGGGCTGCGCACCAGGGACATTCTTTCGCCGGGCATGAAGGAAGTCGGCACCACCGAAATGGGCGACGCGATCCTGGCGAAGTTCCTAGGGTAGGTTTTCCGAACGTCTCGCTCATCTGGCCGCCATGCGGCCACTGCCTTCCCGATGGGAAGAAGCAACGCGGTTACGCGCCGATCCCCTCCGGGATCGGGCCCCATTGGTTTTCGCGCATCTGTGTCGGCCAAAGCGCGACGACCAGCATGACCAGCCAGCCGAGCGGGATGATGAGAACGAGAACCACCCAGCCGGGCAGGCCGATATCGTGCAGGCGGCGCACCGCTAGGGCGAGGCCGGGGAAGAACGTGGCCACCACGAAGGTGCCGACAATGCCGAAAGTGACAATCGGCAAGTCGCGGCCATCCATGTCCAGATAACCGCTTGCCACGTCCTGCGCCACGCTGCCAGTCAACAGAACGACGAAAGCGATTGTCCAGAACAGCGCATAACCCCAATATTCCTTGCGGCGGGCGCGGCCGCCGAAGTTCACGTAATTGGTGGTGACGGCGCGCCAGAAATAGCCCCATAGCCCGGTGGCGGCCTGCCGCTCATCCTCCGTTGCCAAGCGGCCGAAATGCGCGGCTGGCTGCGCCGCCGCCTGGTCCGCTCCTAGTTGAAGGACGGCCGGTTGCGGCGGGGCTGCGGAAGCGGCTTTGTCCGCCTGTGCCCGGATCACGAAAATCTCACGTGCCTGGCCGCCATGCGGCTGGAATTCGATGAACGCGCCCTGCCCTATCGCGGTCTCGCGGCGCAGATCCTCGCGGGTGAAGGTGTAGCGCTCGCCATCGTCGGCATGGATGAAGCCGAAACCCTGGCTTTCGTCGTAGTAGAGTACCTCACCGCGCATCTCGGTCTCCGAATTTGCCGGCCGTTACAGCCAGGCGAGATTGGGCAAAGTCCCGCCGATCCGCAAGAGCCCGAACCGGGGCATGATCGTTGCATCAGGCTCTTGCGGCTCGCGACGGATGCTGTATTGAAACGATTCAATTCACGAATTCGTTCGAACAGGAGACTGAAGTCATGCCAATCAGGGCGCTGGTCTGGGGCGAGAACGTGCATGAGCAGGAAAATCCGGTCGTGGCTGGTCTCTATCCCGACGGTATGCATGCCACCATCGCGGCGGCGCTGAACGAGGATGCGGGCATCACTGCATCGACGGCGGTGCTGCAGGACCCCGAGCATGGGTTGACCGAGAAGCGACTGGCGGAAACCGACGTGCTGGTCTGGTGGGGCCATGCGGCGCATGGCAAGGTCGACGACGCCATCGTCGAGCGAGTGCAGAAGCGCGTCTGGGAAGGCATGGGGCTGATCGTGCTGCACTCGGGCCATTTCTCGAAAATCTTCAAGCGGCTGATGGGGACGGCCTGCTCGCTGAAGTGGCGGGAAGCCGGGGAGCGCGAGCGCATCTGGGTCGTCAACCGCGGCCACCGCATCGCGCAGGGCCTGGGGGAATGCATCGAGCTGCCGAATACGGAAATGTATGGCGAACCCTTCGCCGTGCCGGAGCCGCTGGAAACGGTGTTCATCTCTTGGTTCGAGGGCGGCGAGGTGTTCCGCTCCGGCCTGACCTACCAGCGCGGCGCCGGCAAGATCTTCTATTTCCGCCCCGGCCACGAGACCTATCCGATCTATCACCATGCCGGGGTGCGGCAGGTGCTGCGCAACGCCGTGCATTGGGCGCACAATCCTGCGCCGGCCTGGGCGGCGATCACCGATGCGCCGAACGTGCCGGTCTCGGCAGCGAAGGAGAAAATCACGCAGAAGGGGCCGCGTCTGCATCAGGACGGCGAGGAAGGTTTACGGTAAAACCGTCCGTCGCATCCGGACGCATTTTTGAGGGTCTGAAACCATGCATCGGCTTCTGCTTCTCGGCACCGGCGGCATCGCCGGCCAGCACATCGCCGAGTTCGACCTGCTGAAGGATTGCCGTATCGTCGCCTGCGCCGATGCGATTCCGGGCCGAGCCGCCGCCTTCGCCGAACAAAACGACATCGGCCATGCCTTCGAGGGCTTGGAGGCGGCGCTGCAGTGGGGCGAGCTCGATGCCGCCATCAATGCCACGCCGGACGGGGTGCACAAGGCGACGACGCTGGCGCTGCTGGCGGCGGGCAAGCATGTGTTCTGCGAGAAGCCGCTGGCGCCGACCCATGCCGATGCCGTGGAGATGACCGAGGCGGCGGAACAGGCCGGCCTCATCAACATGGTCAACCTGACCTATCGCAATTCCCCTGCCCTGCAGCAGGCGCGGCTGATGGTCGAGGCCGGCGAGCTTGGCGAGTTGCGTCATGTCGAGGCGAGCTACCGGCAAAGCTGGCTGGTGTCGAAGGCCTGGGGCGACTGGCGCAGCCTCGACACCTGGCTGTGGCGGCTGTCGACGCGTCATGGTTCCACCGGCGTGCTTGGCGACGTCGGCATCCACATTCTCGACTTCGCCACCTTCGGCGCGGCGCAGGACATTGTCTCGCTCCATGCCGATCTCGCCACCTTTCCGAAGGCCGAGGGCGACCGCATCGGTGCCTACACGCTGGATGCCAACGACAGCGTGGCGATGACCGTGCGTTTTTCCTCCGGCGCGCTCGGCACCGTGCTGGCGACGCGCTATGCCACCGGCCATCTCAACGAGCTGACGTTGAAGCTGCACGGAACGCGCGGCGCGCTGCTGGTGGAGACGGACGGCAAGCAATCCGCACTCAAGGGCTGTTTCGGCGATGACATCGACAGAGCGGAATGGCGCGCCTTCGACATGCCGGCGGTGAAGCGCAATGCCCGCCGCTTCGCCGATGCGCTGGCGAGCGGCGTCAACGGCGACCCCTCCTTCCGCCGCGCCACCGACATGCAGAAACTGATCGACGTCGCGTTCGAAAGCAGCGCGACGGGGCGGGCGGCTCTACTTCGCGCGATTGACTCCTGACCGAAACAGCGTAAAAGCCCGCCTCGAACAGGAACACACCATGCGCGGCCTCATCATGGCGCTTTTCGCATTCGACTTCCCCGGACACGGCGCCGCCGTTGCCGGCGGACGTGTGTTCCTCCGTTCCACCAAAACCACGGCCAAAAAAACGACCGCCACCACGGTCTGATCTCCCTTGGCTGCACCGCCCTCTCCCCGGGTCAAGCCGGAGGGGGACGGAACCCGCACCGGCCGGCGGGTTTCTCCAAGCAAACAAGCGGAGAGCGACAGGAGACTTATCTATGGGATTCAAGGTTGCGGTCGTCGGCGCCACGGGCAATGTGGGCCGGGAAATGCTGAACATACTGGAAGAACGCGGCTTTCCGGTGGATGAGGTGGTGGCGCTGGCCTCCCGCCGCAGCCAGGGCACAGAAGTGTCGTTCGGCGACAAGACGCTGAAGGTGCGGGCGCTCGACACCTACGATTTCTCCGATACCGATATCGCCATCATGTCGGCGGGCGGCAATGTATCGAAGGAGTGGTCGCCGAAGATCGGCAAGCAGGGCTGCGTCGTCATCGATAATTCGTCGGCGTTCCGCTACGATTCCGAGGTGCCGTTGATCGTGCCGGAAGTGAACCCGGACGCGATTTCCGGCTTCACCAGGAAGAACATCATCGCCAACCCGAACTGCTCGACGGCGCAGATGGTGGTGGCGCTGAAGCCGCTGCACGACGCCGCGACCATCAAGCGCATCGTCGTCTCGACCTACCAGTCGGTCTCCGGCGCCGGCAAGGAAGGCATGGACGAACTGTTCAGCCAGACGCGCGCCGTCTTCGTCGCCGATCCGGTCGAGGCCAAGAAGTTCACCAAGCGCATCGCCTTCAACGTCATTCCGCATATCGACGTGTTCATGGAGGACGGCACCACCAAGGAAGAGTGGAAGATGGTGGCCGAGACCAAGAAGATGCTCGATCCCAAGATCAAGCTGACGGCGACCTGCGTGCGCGTGCCGGTGTTCATCGGCCATTCCGAGGCGGTCAATGTCGAGTTCGAGAAGCCGATTACCGCCGACGAGGCGCGCGAGATCCTGCGCGAGGCGCCGGGCTGCCTGGTCGTCGACAAGCGCGAGGACGGTGGCTACATCACCCCCGTCGAGTCGGCCGGCGAGGACGCCACCTACATCTCCCGTATTCGGGAGGATTCGACGCTGGAGAACGGCCTCAACCTGTGGATCGTCTCGGACAATCTGCGCAAGGGCGCGGCGCTGAACGCCGTGCAGATCGCCGAGCTGCTGGTCGAGCGCGGGCTCATTCAGCCGAAGAAGCAGGCGGCTTAGTTTTCGCTCATGGGCCGTACCGCCGCCTTGCGGCGGCGTTCGTCGCTCGAAAGCCAAGCAATTGGCTTTCATCCGCTTCGCGGACCCCTCCTCACCCGCGCGGGCGCGCCGGACGACCGGCGACGCGCAGTCGCGCTTGCGCCATAATCCCTCCCTTGAGGGGAGGGTGCCGAGCGTAGCGAGGCGGATAGGGTCTCCTACATTCTCGGCGCGAGAAATGACGTTGGCGCATGGCCTTTGCGACCCCACCCGGCCCTTCGGGCCACCCTCCCCTCGAGGGGAGGGAGGTGGCCGTGGCTTTTTAACACTTAAAACGCCGCGTTCCCCTCTGTCGAACCGCCGATGGATCGAATCCGCAACTGCCGCGTTATGGGCCGGGTAGGGGCAATACCGGTTTCGAGAGGAACAACCATGAAGAAATTGATTGTGCTCGCGGCGCTGCTTATTCCGCTCGGCGCCTGCTCGCAGACCGAGCAGGGTGCCGCCATCGGCGGTCTCGGCGGCGCGGCCGTTGGCGCGGCGGTGTCCGGCAATCCTGTCGAAGGCGCCATTATCGGTGGCGCCGTCGGCACCGTGGCCGGTGCTTTGATCGGTCATGCCAGCGAACGCGGCCAGTGCCGTTATCGCGACCGTTACGGCCGCGTCTATACGGCCCGGTGCCCGCGCGGCTACTATTAAGAACCCGGTGCCGGCTTCACAGGCCGGCCGCTGAATGAAGAGTTGAGCGGCGCGCGGCGGGAAACCGTCGTGCGCCGCTTCGCGTTGGCAAGGGCGAAGGGCAGTGCTATTGCTGTCGGCGGGCTTGGTTCCGCATTGTCATCGGCTTTTAACGATCTTCTGATTGAAGTTGAGCGCAGATCGCGGAAAATTCGGTCCAAAGGCCTAAAATTTTGACGTTTACGTAAGACAAAAGATATCTAACCGATTGAAATTATTAAGCTCGAAATAATCGTTGAATTTTTACCGCGCCGGAGCTATTGGGTGCGGCGAAAATTCGCGGTTTCCGCCTTCCTCGGCCCTCTCCGACGTCGTCCGGCGTCGCCCAATGCAAAGGGAATTGATCCTCACATGGCACGCAACAAGATAGCGCTCATCGGCTCGGGCATGATCGGCGGCACCCTCGCCCATATGATCGGACTGAAGGATCTCGGCGACGTCACCCTGTTCGATATCGCCGAAGGCATCCCGCAGGGCAAGGGCCTCGACATCGCACAGTCGTCGCCGGTGGACGGTTTCGACTCGCGGCTGACCGGCGTCAACGACTATGCCGGCATCGAGGGCGCGGATGTGTGCATCGTCACCGCCGGCGTGCCGCGCAAACCCGGCATGAGCCGCGACGACCTCCTCGGCATCAATCTCAAGGTCATGGAGCAGGTCGGCGCCGGCATCAAGAAGTATGCGCCGAACGCCTTCGTCATCTGCATCACCAACCCGCTCGATGCCATGGTGTGGGCGTTGCAGAAGTTCTCCGGCCTGCCGAAAAGCCACGTGGTCGGCATGGCCGGCGTGCTGGACTCGGCCCGCTTCCGCTACTTCCTGTCGGAAGAGTTCAAGGTTTCGGTCGAGGACGTCAGCGCCATGACGCTGGGCGGCCACGGCGACGACATGGTGCCGATGGTGCGCTACTCGACCGTCGCCGGCATACCGCTGCCCGACCTGGTCAAGATGGGCTGGACCACGAAGGAGAAGCTGGACGCCATCGTCGAGCGTACCCGCAAGGGCGGCGGCGAGATCGTCGGCCTGCTCAAGACCGGCTCGGCCTACTATGCGCCGGCGGCATCCGCCATCGCCATGGCGGAGAGCTATCTGAAGGACAAGAAGCGCGTGCTGCCCTGCGCGGCGCACCTCACCGGCCAGTACGGCGTCAAGGACATGTATGTCGGCGTGCCGGTGGTGATCGGCGCAGGCGGCGTTGAGCGCGTCATCGAGCTCGATTTCAACAAATCCGAGCAACAGATGTTCGAAAAGTCGGTGGCCGCGGTGAAGGGCCTGTGCGAAGCCTGCGTAGGCATCGCCCCGCAACTCGACAAGAAGTGAGCCGGAGGCAGTCATGAACATCCACGAATATCAGGCCAAGCAGGTCCTCAAGGGTTTCGGCGCGCCGGTGGCGGAAGGCGTGCCGGTGTTCAAGGCGAGCGAGGCGGAAGCGGCGGCGAAGAAGCTGCCCGGTCCGCTCTACGTGGTGAAGAGCCAGATCCATGCCGGCGGCCGCGGCAAGGGCAAGTTCAAGGAACTCGGGCCGGACGCCAAGGGCGGCGTGCGGCTGGCGAAATCGGCCGCCGAAGTTGTCGCCAACGTCAACGAGATGCTCGGCAACACGCTGGTGACGAAGCAGACCGGCCCTGCCGGCAAGCAGGTCAACCGCCTCTATATCGAGGACGGCGCCGACATCGAGCGCGAGCTTTACCTGTCGCTGCTGGTCGACCGCACCGTCGGCCAGGTGGCCTTCGTCGTCTCGACCGAGGGCGGTATGGACATCGAGGCGGTGGCGCATGACACGCCGGAAAAGATCGTCACGCTCGCCATCGACCCGGAAAAGGGCGTGACGGCGGAGGACGTGAAGAAGATCAACGCCGCCTATCGGCTCGACGGCGATGCGGCGAAGGACGGCGAAAAGCTGTTCCCGATCCTCTACACGGCCTTTGTCGAGAAGGACATGAGCCTGCTCGAGGTCA
Organism: uncultured Mesorhizobium sp.; assembly: GCA_965649745.1. GTDB lineage: Bacteria > Pseudomonadota > Alphaproteobacteria > Rhizobiales > Rhizobiaceae > Mesorhizobium. Next base: position 7,287 of record CBFGLW010000074.1, read on the forward strand.
ATCCGCTGATTGTCATGAAGAACGGCCGGCTGCGCGTGCTCGACGCCAAGGTGTCGTTCGACAACAACGCGCTGTTCCGCCATGCCGACATGATGGAACTGCGCGACACGACCGAAGAGGACGAGAAGGAGATCGAGGCGTCGAAATACGACCTCGCCTATGTCGCGCTCGACGGCAATATCGGCTGCATGGTCAATGGCGCCGGCCTTGCCATGGCGACGATGGACATCATCAAGCTCTACGGCGCCGAGCCGGCGAACTTCCTCGATGTCGGCGGCGGCGCCTCGAAGGAAAAGGTCACGGCGGCGTTCAAGATCATCACCAAGGATCCGGCCGTCAAAGGCATACTGGTCAATATCTTCGGCGGCATCATGAAGTGCGACATCATCGCCGAGGGCGTCATCGCCGCGGTCAAGGAAGTCGGGCTCAAGGTGCCGCTGGTGGTGCGCCTCGAAGGCACCAATGTCGAGCTCGGCAAGAAGATCATCAACGAGAGCGGCCTCAACGTCATTTCGGCGGACGATCTCGACGACGCCGCCAAGAAGATCGTCGCGGCGGTGAAGGGCTGAACCATGCCGCCCCGCAAGATCAATCTCGTTCAGGCGGCGGATGCGAAGATCGGAAAGGTCTTCGATCCGCATATCGCCGGCGACGTGAATGACAGCCAGGCCAAGGTCGCCAAGTTCGGCGAAGTCTTCGACTGGCACGCGCATGAGGCCGAGGATGAGGCCTTTCTCGTGTTGCGCGGGCGGATCGCCATCGACTTCCGCGACGGTCCGGTGGAGCTCGGCGAGGGCGATTTCATCGTCGTGCCGCGCGGCGTCGAGCATCGTCCGCGTTCGCTGACAAGCGAGCCGGTGGTGCTGATGTTCGAGCCGGCAACGACGCTCAACACCGGCAATGCCAAAAGCGACCTTACGGTTGCCGAGCTGAAGCGGTTGTAAAATGATGGACTTTACACATAATCACACATACATTTCCTGTGTGAATATGTGGAGATGGCAATGAAGAATGTAACCTTGGCCATTGACGAGAATTTGCTGGAGAAAGCGCGCACCTTGGCTCTGCGTCGCAAGACGACGCTTAACGCAATGATCCGTTCGCTGGTTGAGCACGAGGTCGAGCAGGAAGATCGCATCGCCTGGGCGCGTGAGGGTATGCGCAAACTGATTGAAGAGAAGCAGCTGCAAGAGGGGGATGGACCGCCCTTCAAGTGGAATCGGGACGAAGTCTATGCCGAACGAGAAGATCGAATGCTTTCTCGACTCGAACGTCCTCCTCTACGCGGCTTCGGAGAGGAAGAATGACCCTCGCCGGTTCGACATCGCAATCGATCTTGTCCTTGGATCACTCTTCGGAATTTCGGGGCAAAGTCTGTCCGAATTCGCCAATGTCGCGCGCCGCAAAGAGCTGCTCACGGAGACGGAAATCGATCGGTGGCTGGTATTTCTCGGCACGTTCCCGTTCGTTCCCGTCGATCATGCATATGTCGCTGCGGGCCTCGCCACCGCGCGCAGGTATCGGCTCAAATATTATGACGCTGCCCTTCTCGCTGCCGCGGAACGCCTCGGTGCGCCGATCTTCTATTCGGAAGACCTCAATCACAACCAGGTTTACGGCTCCGTGCGGGCCGTCAATCCTTTCCTAGAACGCTGACCGAAACGGGGGCGCTTGCCGCATGTCCATTCTCGTCGACAAGAACACGAAAATCCTGGTGCAGGGGCTGACCGGCAAGACCGGCACGTTCCACACGGAACAGGCGCTGGCCTATCACGGCACCAAGATGGTCGGCGGCATCCACCCCAAGAAGGGCGGCGAAACCTGGGAAGGGTCGAAGGGCGAGAAGCTGCCGATCTTCGCCACCGTGGCCGAGGGCAGGGAAGCGACCGGCGCCACGGCCTCGGTCGTCTACGTGCCGCCAGCGGGCGCGGCGGAAGCGATCATCGAGGCGATCGATGCCGAGATCCCGTTCATCGTCTGTATTACCGAAGGTATCCCGGTAATGGACATGGTGCGGGTGAAGGCGCGGCTGGACCGCTCCAAGTCGCGGCTGCTCGGGCCGAACTGCCCCGGTATTCTGACGCCAGACGAATGCAAGATCGGCATCATGCCGGGCTCCATCTTCAAGAAGGGGTCTGTCGGCGTTGTTTCGCGCTCGGGAACGCTTACCTATGAAGCAGTGTTCCAGACCACCAATGTCGGCCTCGGCCAGACCACTGCCGTCGGCATCGGCGGCGATCCGGTGAAAGGCACGGAGTTCATCGACGTGCTGGAGATGTTCCTGGCCGACGACGAGACCAAGTCGATCATCATGATCGGCGAGATCGGCGGCTCGGCGGAAGAAGATGCGGCGCAATTCCTCAAGGACGAGGCCAAGCGCGGCCGCAAGAAGCCGATGGCCGGCTTCATCGCCGGGCGCACGGCGCCTGCCGGGCGCACCATGGGCCATGCCGGCGCGGTGATCTCCGGCGGCAAGGGCGGCGCGGAAGACAAGATTGCGGCCATGGAAGCCGCGGGCATCAAGGTTTCGCCTTCGCCGGCGCGTCTCGGCACGACGCTGGTCGAGGCGATCAAGGGGTAAGCAATGGGCAATCGGCATTAGGCAGTCGGGCCCGTACTATCCGACTGCCGACTGCCGAAGACCGACTGCCTCAGAAGCAAGGAGACGGAGCAAAGGCTCCGCAGATATAAAATGGCACGGCAAGATCAGGCCAACGATCAGTTTTCCCTTACCTCCTTCCTCTATGGCGGCAATGCCGACTATATCGACGCGCTCTACGCGGCCTATGAGGACGATCCCCAGTCGGTCGATCCGCAGTGGCAGGATTTCTTCGGCGCGCTGAAGGACGATGCCGGCGACGTCAAGAAGAACGCCAAGGGCGCGTCGTGGGAAAGGCCGTCATGGCCGCTCGTGGCCAATGGCGAGCTGGTCTCGGCGCTCGACGGTAATTGGGGGCTGGTCGAGAAGGTCATCGACAGGAAGGTCAAGGAAAAGGCTGCCGTCAACGGCGTTGTGCTATCCGATGCCGACGTGCACCAGGCGACGCGCGATTCGGTGCGGGCCATCATGATGATCCGAGCCTACCGCATGCGCGGCCATCTGCACGCCAATCTCGATCCGCTCGGCATCGCCAAGCCGCTCGAGGACTACAACGAACTGTCGCCGGAGAATTACGGCTTCACCGAAGCCGATTACGACCGACCGATCTTCCTAGACAATGTTCTGGGGCTGGAATTCGGCACCGTGCGGCAGATGCTGGAAATCCTCACCCGCACCTACTGCTCGACGCTGGGCGTCGAGTTCATGCATATCTCGGACCCGGAAGAGAAGGCCTGGATCCAGTCGCGCATCGAAGGCGCCGACAAGGAGATCACCTTTACCGCCGAGGGCAAGAAGGCGATCCTGTCGAAGCTGATCGAGGCGGAAGGCTTCGAACAGTTCATCGACGTCAAGTACAAGGGCACCAAGCGCTTCGGCCTCGACGGCGGCGAATCGCTGATCCCGGCGCTGGAGCAGATCCTGAAGCGCGGCGGCGCGCTCGGCCTGAAGGAAGTCGTGCTCGGCATGGCGCACCGCGGCCGGCTAAATGTCTTGACCAATGTCATGTCGAAGCCGCATCGCGCCGTCTTCCATGAGTTCAAGGGGGGCTCCTATGCTCCCGACGATGTCGAGGGTTCGGGCGACGTCAAGTATCATCTCGGCGCTTCATCGGATCGCGAATTCGACGGCAACAAGGTGCATCTGTCGCTGACGGCGAACCCTTCGCATCTCGAGATCGTCGATCCGGTTGTGATGGGCAAGGCGCGCGCGAAGCAGGACTATCTGTTCGGCCGTTCGCGCGGCGAACTGGTGCCGCTGGAAGAGCGCGCCAAGGTGATGCCGCTGCTGCTGCATGGCGACGCCGCCTTTGCCGGCCAGGGCGTGATTGCCGAAATCTTCGGACTGTCAGGCCTGCGGGGCCATCGGGTGGCCGGCACGCTGCATTTCATCATCAACAACCAGATCGGGTTCACCACCGATCCGCGCTTCTCGCGCTCGTCGCCCTATCCGTCCGACGTCGCCAAGATGGTCGAAGCGCCGATCCTGCACGTCAATGGCGACGATCCGGAAGCGGTTGTCTATGCGGCAAAGATCGCGACCGAGTTCCGCATGAAATTCCACAAGCCGGTCGTGGTCGACATGTTCTGCTACCGCCGCTTCGGCCACAATGAGGGCGACGAGCCTGCCTTCACGCAGCCGTTGATGTACCGCAACATCCGCTCGCACAAGACAACGGTGCAGCTCTATGCCGACCGGCTGATCTCGGAAGGGCTTCTCACCAAGGATGAGTTCGACAAGATGAAGGCCGACTGGCGCGCGCACCTGGAGAGCGAGTGGGAGGTCGGGCAATCCTACAAGCCGAACAAGGCCGACTGGCTGGACGGCGCGTGGTCAGGTCTCAGGACCGCCGACAACCAGGACGAGCAGCGGCGCGGAAAGACGGCGGCGCCGGTCAAGACGCTGAAGGAGATCGGCAGGAAGTTGACCGAGGTACCGAAGGATTTCGAGGTCCATAAGACCATCGCACGCTTTCTGGAAAACCGCCGCCAGGCGATCGAGTCGGGCGAAGGCATCGATTGGTCGACGGCCGAAGCGCTGGCCTTCGGCGCTATCCTTCTCGACGGCAATCCGGTCCGCCTTTCGGGCCAGGATTCGGAACGCGGCACCTTCTCGCAGCGCCACTCCGTGCTCTACGACCAGCGCAACGAGGAACGTTATATTCCGCTGAACAATCTGTCAGCGGCGCAGGCCGGCTACGAAGTCATCAATTCGATGCTGTCGGAAGAAGCCGTGCTCGGCTTCGAATACGGCTATTCGCTGGCCGAACCCAAGGCGCTGACGCTGTGGGAAGCGCAATTCGGCGATTTCGCCAATGGCGCGCAGGTGGTGTTCGACCAGTTCATCTCGTCGGGCGAACGCAAGTGGCTGCGCATGTCCGGTCTCGTCTGCCTTCTGCCGCACGGCTATGAGGGGCAGGGGCCGGAACATTCGTCGGCGCGGCTGGAGCGGTTCCTGCAGCTTTGCGCCGAAGACAACATGCAGGTCGCCTACTGCACGACGCCGGCTAACTATTTCCACATCCTGCGCCGGCAGCTCAAGCGCGACTTCCGCAAGCCGCTGATCCTGATGACGCCGAAGTCGCTGCTCCGCCACAAGCGGGCGGTGTCGACGATCGCCGAAATATCGGGCGAAAGCGCGTTCCACCGGCTTTTGTGGGACGATGCGCAGATGCTGCCCGACCAGACGATCAAGCTGGTCAAGGATTCGAAGATCCGCCGCGTCGTGCTGTGCACCGGCAAGGTCTATTACGACCTCTACGAGGAGCGCGAGAAGCGCGGCATCAACGACATCTACCTGCTGCGCGTCGAGCAGCTCTATCCGTTCCCGGCCAAGGCGCTGATCACCGAACTGTCGCGCTTCCGCAACGCCGAAATGGTGTGGTGCCAGGAAGAGCCGAAGAACATGGGCGCCTGGGCGTTCATCGACCCCTATCTCGAATGGGTGCTCGCCCATATCGACGCCAAGCATCAGCGCGTGCGCTATACGGGCCGCCCGGCGGCGGCCTCGCCGGCGACCGGCCTGATGTCCAAGCATCTTGCTCAGCTCGCCGCCTTCCTTGAAGACGCGCTGGGCGGCTGACCAGACCCACGGCTGATAGACCTCGAATCAACGGAAGCAACCAATGGCCACCGAAATCAAAGTTCCGACCCTCGGCGAATCCGTCACCGAAGCGACCGTCGGCAAATGGTTCAAGAAGGCGGGAGACGCCGTCTCGGCCGACGAGCCGCTGGTCGAGCTGGAAACAGACAAGGTGACGATCGAGGTTCCTTCGCCGGCTGCCGGAACACTGTCCGACATCATCGTGCAGGAAGGCGAGACCGTCGGGGTCGGCGCCTTGCTGGGCGCCATCGCTGCAGGCGGCGAAAAGGCGGCTGCGAAGCCGGCTGAAAAGTCTGGGGCGGCGCCGGAGCCGAAGCAGGACACGGCAGTGGCGCAGGCGTCCGCGCCGACAGCGGCCTCGACCACCAGGGAGGCCGCCGCGCAGCAG
>CBFGLW010000075.1:0-12798 GCA_965649745.1 uncultured Mesorhizobium sp.
TGGCTGCGGTATCGTTCGCGTTCAGTAGCCTCGTGCGCTGGCCGATCGCGCTCGCGTTGGCCACGCCGCCGGCATCGGCTCCCGCCACGACGCAGCCGGCCGCGCCCGCGCAGCCGCAGGTGCCGAACCAGTAGGCGGCTTTTCGCCCGGAATTATGCCGCCGGCTGTTGTTGTTTGAACACAGTCGGCGCAAATGCTGCACGATCACAAAGATTCGATCCGTTCTGGTCGGATGGGCCGCTTGAGGCCCGTCGCCGCAATCGACTATAGCTTTTTCGCGGCCAGACGGTGCTCATTGAGCGCCGTGCGATGCCGTGGGCAACAAGCATATCTGATCGGATCTTCGCCATGCAGCTTCGAAGCTTCATTTTCGCCGGCCTCTGCGCCGCGCTCGTTACCGGTGCGCCGGCTTACGCCGCCATGCCGTCCTCTGCCCCGGAGGCAGCGGTCAAAACCGATGTCGTCGCCGTCGCCGCGAAGAAAAGCGATGCCGCCGAACTCAAGCTGCTCAAGCGGAAAAAGAAACCGACCGACGACGATCTGGCGCGGATTTCCGAGCTTGAAGCGAAAATCAAGGCCGACAGGCTGGCCGCCAAGGAAAAGGCGATCGAAGCCAAGAAGCTTGCCATGCGCGAAGCGGCAAAGGCGCGCGCTCAGGCCGAGCGCGAGGCGTTCCTTGCCAAGAAGGCGGAGCGCAGCGGCGCCAAGGCCCAGCTGGCCGAGGCCAAGCCCGAGCCGAAGAAGATCAAGGTCGTGGACCCGATCAGGCCGGTCAAGGTCGTCCAGGAACGCGAGGAAGCGCTTCCGCCCGAAGCGATGAACGTAGCGCTTACCGGCAACAATGGTGAATTGCGCAGCGAATCGCGGGAAGGTACCCGTTCCTCGGGCGGCCTGTTCGCGGGCCTGTTCGGCGGCTCGACGTCTCCGTCGATATCACTGCTGCCGGAAACCCGCGCGCTCGACGCCGCATTGCAGCAGCGTCAGGCGAAGCGGCCGTTCAAGGTCAAGCCGGAATTCGAGCCGCAGGAAGTCAGCTTCAGCGGCTATGAGCCCGGCACCATCGTCATCAACACCGGCGAGCGGCGGCTCTATCTGGTGGAGTCGGCATTCTCCGCCCGTCGTTACGCCATCGCTGTCGGCAAGGAAGGCCTGCAGTTCAAGGGTACGACCACGGTCGGCGACAAGCAGGAGTGGCCGCGCTGGATTCCGACCAAGGAAATGCAGGAGCGCGAGCCCAAGCACTACGGCCAGTACAAGGACGGCATGCCCGGCGGCGGCATGAACCCGCTCGGCGCCCGCGCCATCTACCTCTACCAGGGCAAGAAGGACACGCATCTGCGCATCCATGGCACCATCGCGCCGCAGACCATCGGCACCAGCGCCTCCAATGGCTGCTTCCGCATGATCAACGAGCACGTCATGGACCTCTACCGCCGCGTGCGGATGGGCACCAAGGTCGTCATTCTCTGACGATCGGCACATTTCATCGAAGGGCCGGCGATCCGCCGGCCCTTTTGTTTTGTCCGGTTTAATTCAACGCATTCTAGAAAAACCTCTCGCGGCGGTTTTTCTTCTGGCGGAATCGGTCCGGCCGCGTTAAGCGATAACTCCCATGGCGCGATATGTATTCATCACCGGCGGCGTGGTCTCCTCCCTTGGCAAAGGCATAGCCGCAGCAGCTCTTGGAGCTTTGCTGCAGGCGCGAGGCTACCGCGTACGCATCCGTAAGCTCGACCCCTATCTCAATGTGGATCCGGGCACGATGTCGCCCTATCAGCATGGCGAGGTGTTCGTGACCGACGACGGGGCCGAGACCGATCTCGACCTCGGCCACTACGAGCGCTTCACCGGCCGGTCCGCCAACCAGCAGGACAACATCACCACCGGCCGCATCTACAAGAACATCATCGAGCGCGAGCGGCGCGGCGACTATCTGGGCGCGACCGTGCAGGTCATCCCGCACGTCACCGACGAGATCAAGAATTTCGTCCTCGAAGGCAATGACGAGTACGACTTCGTCATCTGCGAGATCGGCGGCACGGTCGGCGACATCGAGGCGATGCCGTTCCTGGAGGCGATCCGCCAGCTCGGCAACGATCTGCCGCGCAACAACGCCGTCTATGTGCATCTGACCCTGATGCCGTGGATTCCGGCCGCCGGCGAGTTGAAAACCAAGCCGACGCAGCATTCGGTGAAGGAACTGCGCTCCATCGGCATCGCACCGGACATTCTTCTGGTGCGTGCCGACCGGTCGATTCCCAAGGAGGAGCGGCGCAAGCTTTCGCTGTTCTGCAACGTGCGCGAGAGCGCCGTGATCCAGGCGCTCGATGTCGGCCACATCTACGATGTGCCGATCGCCTATCATAAGGAAGGACTGGATTCCGAGGTTCTGGCCGCGTTCGGCATCGATCCGGCGCCGAAGCCGCGCATGGAGCCGTGGCAGGGCGTTTCCGAGCGCATCCACAACCCCGAGGGCGAAGTCACCATCGCCATCGTCGGCAAATACACCGGCCTGAAGGATGCCTACAAATCGCTGATCGAGGCGCTGTCGCATGGCGGCATGGCCAACCGTGTCCGGGTCAAGCTCGACTGGATCGAGAGCGAGATTTTCGAGAAGGAGGACCCAACGCCCTGGCTGGAAAAGGTGCATGGCATCCTTGTGCCCGGCGGCTTCGGCGAGCGCGGTTCGGAAGGCAAGATTCTCGCCGCCAAATTCGCGCGTGAGCGAAAAGTGCCGTATTTCGGCATATGCTTCGGCATGCAGATGGCCTGCATCGAGGCGGCGCGCTCGCTGGCCGGCATCGAGGCCGCGTCGTCGACCGAGTTCGGCGCCACCGACGAGCCTGTCGTCGGCCTGATGACCGAATGGCTCAAGGGCAACATGCTGGAAAAGCGCAAGGAAACCGGCGATCTCGGCGGCACGATGCGCCTCGGCGCTTACGATGCGCGGCTGTCGTCCGGATCGAAGATCGCCGAGATTTATGGCGATACCGACATTTCCGAGCGCCATCGCCACCGCTACGAAGTCAATATCGACTACAAGGAGCGGCTGGAGGATTGCGGCCTGGTGTTCGCCGGCATGTCGCCCGACGGCGTGCTGCCGGAGACGGTCGAATATCCCGACCATCCCTGGTTCATCGGCGTGCAGTACCATCCCGAACTGAAGAGCCGGCCGCTGGAGCCGCATCCGCTGTTCGCGTCTTTCATCAACGCGGCGGTGGAGCAGTCGAGGCTGGTGTAGACCGTCGACCTCGGTGAGGTGGATGTGATAGAGTGGCTCCATGGGCAAAATCGAGCAGATAGCGAAATCCGTCGAGGCGCTGGAAGGCGAGGAGTTCAAAGCATTCGTCGAATGGTTCGAGAACCTGCGCGCTGAGCGATGGGATCGCCAGATTGAAGCGGATGCCAAGGCGGGGAAGCTGGACAAATTGGCCGAGGAAGCGCTCGCCGAATTCAAAGCTGGGCGGACCAAGCCGCTTTGAGGCATCACGCGGCATCCGGGTTTTGGGATGCGTATTCCATTTTGCCTGTAGCCGTTCAGCGGCGGGCTGACATAAATTTTCAACGGCTCAAGTCCGATCCATTCCATCCCTCGCTGCATTTCAAGCAGGTCGGCAGGTATTGGTCGGCTCGTGTCGGCAGGGCCTATAGAGCTGTAGCGGTCAGGAAGGGTGACGATTTCATCTGGTTCTGGATCGGTAGTCACTCCGAATACGACAAACTCCTCGGGTGAATTCGTGTCAACCTACGTCGCGCTTCTCTACAGCATCGTGCTGACGCCGCAGCGGCGCGTCGTCATGACCGATCTCAAGGACATGGTGGCTTCGCTCGGCCTGCACAATCCACGCACGCTGGCCGCCACCGGCAATCTGGTTTTCGAAACCGGGAAGACGCCTGTCGCGGAACTGGAGGCGCGGCTGGAAGCCGCCTTCGAACAGAGGTTCGGCCGCCATGTCGATATCGTCGTGCGCCCGGCCGACGCCTGGAGGAAGCTCGCCGCCGCCAATCCGTTTCCGGCGGAATCGGCGGCAACGCCTGCCCAAGTCGCCGTGCGCGTGATGCGGGAGCCGGTTCCGGGCGAAGCGGAGGATCAGTTGAGGGCTGCCGTCGCGCCGGACGAGAAGCTGCGGATCGTCGGTGGCGACATCTGGCTGTTCTTTTCCCGCGCCACGCCCAACTCGCGCCTGCTCACAGCCTCCAACCACAAGCGCTTCGGCGTCGGCACCTCGCGCAACTGGAACACTGTGCGCAAGCTCGCCGAAATGGTCTAAGGCGCCATACCGGCGATGATTGTCGAGCTCTGGTGAGCCGCCACCTTGTCATCCCGGGCGGAGCAGGCCGAAGGCTGGCGTAGACCGGGGACCCATTGAGCAGCGCGGCCGAGTTCAAGGTTCGCGCGGCGATCTTGATGTGCGCCAAGGCAAGAACCGGGCCGCGCTCGATGATGTTGCGGCCAATGGGTCCCGGATAGCCTCTCTGCGCTTCGCTCCGTTCGGCTTCCGGGATGACGGAGGTGTTACTCGCCGCGCTCGGCTTGGGCAGGATGACGAAGGTATGACGCTTCCCGGGATGATAAAGCCTTTGCGGCTCGATGCCTCCAGCTCTTGCATTGATAAAATACCTGACTTAAGTCAGGTAAATGGACGCAAGCGACATCGACCACATCCGCCGGTTCAATCGTGCCGTCACGCAGCGCATCGGTGTGCTGCAGGACAGCTATCTCAGCCGTGGCAGGCCGCTCGGCGAAGCGCGGCTGCTGTTCGAGATCGGCGAGCAGGGCAGGGACGTCAGCGACCTGCGTGCCGCGCTCGGTCTCGATTCCGCCTATATGAGCCGCCTCTTGCGCTCGCTCGAACGGCAGAAGCTGGTCACCGTCGAAAAATCGGCGCGCGATGCAAGGGCGCGGCGCGCCGTGCTGACCGCCGCGGGCAGGAAGGAATTCGGCGCCTATGACCGACTGTCCGACGACCTTGCCGCCTCGTTCCTGACGCCGCTGGACGAGACGCGGCGGCGGCGGCTGGTCGCGGCGATGGGCGAGGTGACGCGGCTCCTCGACGCTGCGCGCATCGAAATCGCGCCCGAGCCGGCGTCGTCAGACGACGCCCGCTGGTGCCTGGAGCAGTATTACGCCGAGCTTGCAGCGCGCTTCGAGCACGGATTCGACCCGCAGGCCGGCAAATCGGTCTCCGCTGCCGAGATGACGCCGCCCGCCGGCATCTTCCTGCTGGCGCGGCTGAACGGACGGCCCGTCGGCTGCGCGGCGTTGCTGCGGCTGGACGCGGATACGGCCGAGATCAAGCGCATGTGGATCGCGCCCGACGTGCGGGGGCTCGGCCTGGCGCGTCGGATGCTGGACAGCCTCGAAGCGACCGCGAAGCAGTGGGACTTCCGGCGCGTGCGGCTCGATACCAACCGCGCGCTCACCGAAGCGCAGGCGCTCTACCGGCGGCAGGGCTATGGCGAGATCGACCGCTACAACGACAATCCCTATGCTCATCGCTGGTTCGAGAAGACCCTGACGGCAGAAGCGGCAACGTGAAAGGGCCGCGCGCGCAGCACGGCCCTTTATCGGTTAAACCGGTGTTTGCCGGTCAGGCGCGCGCGGTCTTCGCGCCGGAGCTCAGCGCCGCCGAGCGCAGCACGTAGTAAACCGCCCCGGCGATGGCCACGCCGAAGAACCAGCCATAGACGCCCCACCAGGCCGGCAACCAGTCGGTGAAGTTCGGCAGGATGGAGGAGAACACCGCGCCGATCGCGGCGGCGATGAAGGCGTTGACGTGCCAGCCGTTCTGGAAGCGGAACTCGCCGTTCTCCTTGTAGAGGCCGACGACGTCCAGCTCGCCCTTCCGGATCAGGTAGTAATCCACCATCATGATGCCGAAGATCGGTCCCATCGTCGCACCGATGACGTTGACGAAGGCGGCGGCGCTGCCTTCCCATGGCGCGAACGGATAGAGCAGCAGCGCGATGATGGCGGCGATGTAGCCGCCCTTCTTGAAGTCGATCTGGCGTGGGAAAACGTTGGAGAAGTCGAAGGCCGGCGAAACGAAATTCGCCACCACATTGATGCCCAGCGTGGCCACGGCGAAGGTGAGTGCTGCGAGCGCGGCCAGGAACCACGAATCGAACTTGGCCGAGATCTGGTCGGGGTGCAGCAGCACCTCGCCATAGACATCGAAGGCGGCGATGGTGGTCACGCCGGCGACGAGCGAGAACAGGATCAGATTGACCGGCAGGCCCCACAGGTTGCCCTTGCGCAGCGCCGCCTTGTCCGGCGCATAGCGGGCGAAATCGCAGAAGTTCAGGTAGAGCGCAGCGAAATAGGTTACCCAGATCGCCGCGACCGCTGCCAGAGCCTCGAACGAACCCGGCACGCCTGGAACACCTGCATCCTTGGTCTTGTCGAGTAGCACGTCCATCGGAATGTCGCTGACGAAGCTGAACGAGCCCGCCTTGATGCAGAGATAGACCGCGAGGATCAGCATCATCACCCATACCGCCGGGCCGGCCCAGTCCTGGAAGCGGCGGACCGTTTCCATACCCTTCTGGATGATCAGCAGTTGCAGCGCCCACATCACCAGAAAGCAGATGACGTCGAGCGTCGAGTGGCCCAGCATATGGTTGTTGGCGTGGAAGTCGGCGAAGGAAGGCCAGCGCACCAGCAGCGCCACGATGGCGCCGGAGGCGGCCGCCGTCTGCGCGCCATACCAGAAGCAGGCGACGATGGCGCGCACCAGCGCCGGCACGTTGGCGCCCCAGATGCCGAAGGAGGCGCGGGCGAGCACGGGATAGGGCACGCCGGTCTTCACGCCGGCATAACCGATCAAATTCATCAGGAAGAAGATGATCAGCGAGCCGATGCCGATGGCGATGATGAAATTCAGGAAGCCGCCGCAGAACAGGAAAAGGCTTGCCGCGAGATAGTAACCCCACAGGCTGTGGACGTCCGAAGTCCAGACGTTGAAGATCGAGAACGGTCCCCAGTTGCGGACCGCCGCCGGCGCCAGATCCTCGTTGTAGAGATCGGGCGATGCGCCGGGTATCGCCCCGGTCGCCGCTGTCGTGCCAGTTGTCATGTATCGTCCCCTTGTATCCGCGCGATGTTTCCCGCGCACGAGGACAAGGGTACGCCTCACCCTAGGGAAGGGGAACCGCGCGATTAAGTGCCTTCCGCCTTAAAGATATTCAACGCGGAGCGGGCTTATGGGGTTCTGTGCGTGAGTCGGCGAAAGCATGGTGCCCTCTCGTCATTCCGGACTTGGAGCGAAGCGTCTGCTGCGCCTGTCGTCCCGGAAGCGAGCTGCGCATCTTGCCCTTTGTCACCCCGGAAGCCGTAGCGAAGCAGAGGCTGTCCGGGACCCATTGGCCCCGGATCGTCAAGCGTGGCCCGGTCCTTGTCTTGGCGCATTTCAGGATCGATGGCACGAGCCTTGAACCCGGCCGCGCCTCTCAATGGGTCCCGGGTCTGCGCGACGGCCTTCGGCCTGCTCTGCCCGGGATGACCACAGTGGGGGCGGCTCAGCTTTCGAGCCGCCCCGGGGAGGGTAACGGTCTATCCAGCTTGAACCGTTCGGCCAGTTCGTGCACAGGAACCCGCATGATCCATCCGCTCGATCATCTCGTCCTGCCGACCGCCAGCCTCGATGGTGCACGGGCGCGGCTGTCTGCGCTGGGCTTTACCGTCGCTCCCCGTGGCGAGCATCCCTTCGGCACGGAAAACTGCTGCGTCTATCTCGCGGACGGCACTTTCCTGGAACCGCTCGCCATCGGCGATGCCGCGGCGGCAGATGGTGCCGCTGCCGAAGGCAATGTCTTCGTCGCACGGGATCGCGCATGGCGCGCGGCAAGGGGCGCGGAAGGATTTTCCGCCGTGGTTTTCGGCACGGACGATGCCGACGCCGACCATGCGCGCTATGTTAAGGCCGGAATTTCCGCCGGCGGCCGGCTGGATTTTTCGCGTCCGTTCGTCGATGCGAACGGACAGAGCGACACGGTTTCGTTCCGGCTGGCTTTTGCGGCGCGCGGAAAGCCGTCGGACGGTTTTGCCTTCGCCTGCGAGCGGGTGAACGCACCGAAGGTGGATCACGCCGCCCTGCAGAAACATTCGAATGGTGCCATCGCGATCGGCGAGGTCGTGGCCGTCAGCACCGAACCGAAAGCAGAGGCGGCATTCCTCGCCATCGCCGCCGGTGCGCCGCGCCAAGCCATGGATGCTACTTCTCTTGTGCTGCCGAACGCGCGCGTCACGACCGTGACCCCGCAAGCATTTCACGACCGTTTCGGCATCGAGCCCGGCCCGGCTTCAGGTCTGCGGTTCGCGGCCGTGGTTTTCCATGTTTCCGACATGAACGCGACGGCCAGGCTTCTTTCCGCCAGTGCGGTCGAATATCGTACAGCCAAACACCATATTGTCGTCGACGCCGCGCCTGGCCAGGGCGCGGTCTTCGTTTTCGAGGATCATGCATGAGCAAGCCCAATTCGTCCGTCACCGTCGGCAACGTCACCTTCGACAACGCCGCGCCATTGGCGCTGATCGCCGGTCCCTGCCAGCTGGAATCGCGGCAGCACGCCTTCGACATGGCGGGCGCGCTGAAGGAACTGACCGGCAAGCTCGGCATCGGCCTCGTCTACAAGACGAGCTACGACAAGGCGAACCGCACCTCGCTCGCCGCCACGCGCGGCGCCGGGCTCGACGCGGCGCTGCCGGTGTTCGACGATCTGCGCAAGGAATTCGGCCTGCCGGTGCTGACCGACATCCATTCGGAGGAGCAGTGCGCGCTGGTCGCACCGCATGTCGACGTGCTGCAGATCCCGGCCTTCCTCAGCCGCCAGACCGATCTGCTCGTCGCCGCGGCGAAGACCGGCAAGATCATTAATGTGAAAAAGGGCCAGTTCCTGGCGCCCTGGGACATGAAGAATGTGGTCGCCAAGATCACCGGGTCCGGCAACCCGAATGTGCTGACCACGGAGCGCGGCGCGTCCTTCGGCTACAACACGCTGGTTTCCGATATGCGGGCGCTGCCGATCATGGCCGATATCGGCGCGCCGGTGATTTTCGACGCTACCCATTCGGTGCAGCAGCCGGGCGGGCAGGGCGCTTCCTCCGGCGGCGAGAGGCGCTTCGTCGCGACGCTGGCGCGCGCGGCCGTGGCCGTCGGCGTGGCCGGCGTCTTCATCGAGACGCATCAGGACCCGGACAACTCGACCTCTTCGGACGGCCCGAACATGGTACCGCTGAAAGACATGCCGGCGCTGCTGGAAACGCTGATGGCGCTGGATCGCGTCGCCAAGGAGGCGTGATTTCGCGCCGGCGATTTCCTCTCATGCTTGTGGCGGCGCAAACGCGGTTGTAGGCTCGGTCAGCGGATGGGGAGTTCAGGAGGAAACCATGAGCGTAGCCCGTGTGACCGAAATCACCTCTTCGTCGAAGACTAGTTTTCAGGATGCCCTCGAAAAGGGCATCGACCGTGCCAACAAGACGCTCAAGAACGTGCGCGGCGCCTGGGTTCAGGAACAGAAGGTCGAGATCGAGGACGGCAGGATCGTCGCCTATCGGGTCAACATGAAAGTGACGTTCGTCCTGACGGATTGATCGGAAAGGCCGGGAACTTTCGTCAGCGCCTCTCATTGTCATTGCATACAGTCAACGACAACGAGGAGCATCATCATGACGACCCAGACAGGACACACCGAAGCCATCTCCGCTTCGCGCGTCATCGGCACGTCAGTCTACAACACCGAAGGCGACAGTATCGGCTCCATCGAGGATGTGATGCTGGACAAGCTTTCCAACGGCATCATGTTCGCCGTGATCGGCTTTGGCGGTTTTCTCGGCATCGGCGAAAAATATCATGCCATTCCGTGGTCCAGCCTCGATTATGACGAGGACAAGGGCGGTTACGTGGTGCCGTTCACCAAAGAACAGCTGAAGGCAGCGCCTGCCTATTCCATCAACGAGCTCAGCTCGGCGGACGGCGAAAAGGCCCGCGATGCCTCCTACGACTACTATGGCGTCCAGCCTTACTGGAACTGACGATATCGGAAATGAAAAAGCCCGGGCGATGCCCGGGTTTTTTCGTCATCTCATATTTTGCAGCGCCGGCAAGGTGCGTTGCGAAGGCTGCTGCTGACTGTCGCAGGAGGTGAGGAACGCGGCTGCGATCAGAAATAGACTGAGGATACCGCTCAACTGGGACATGGCGAAACTCCCTTCCGTTTCGCCCCGCGCAGGGAAACTATACCGCGTCCGCGATCTGCACACCGCCCCTTTCGCATGACTTATGATGAACGGCATTCGCGTTCTGTGAATCCGGTGGCGTACCGATCCTGCCGGCGGGCAATATTTATGGCGGCGGATTGCCTTTTGCCGCACTTTGGCTAAGACGTGCCACGTCTTCAACCGATCACCGGGAACCTCGCCATGACCGCCATCGTCGACATTGTAGGCCGTGAAATTCTGGACAGCCGAGGCAATCCGACTGTCGAGGTCGATGTGGTGCTGGAAGACGGCTCGATGGGCCGCGCGGCGGTTCCTTCCGGCGCCTCGACCGGCGCGCATGAGGCTGTCGAGTTGCGCGATGGTGGCTCCCGCTATCTCGGCAAGGGTGTGGAGCGGGCCGTTGAGGCCGTCAATGGCGAGCTGTTCGAGGCCGTCGGCGGCATGGAAGCCGAGAACCAGATCCATATCGACCAGACCATGATCGAGCTGGACGGCACGCCGAACAAAAGCCGCCTCGGCGCCAACGCCATCCTGGGCGTTTCGCTGGCGGTGGCGAAGGCGGCGGCGGAAGCGGCCGACCTGCCGCTTTACAAATATCTCGGTGGCCCGAACGCGCATGTGCTGCCGGTGCCGATGATGAACATCATCAATGGCGGCGCCCATGCCGACAATCCCATCGATTTCCAGGAATTCATGATCATGCCGGTCGGCGCCTCATCGCTGCGCGAGGCCGTGCGCTGGGGTTCGGAAATCTTCCAGACGCTGAAGAAGCGGCTGAAGGACGCCGGCCATAACACCAATGTCGGCGACGAGGGCGGTTTCGCGCCGAATTTGAAGAGCGCCCAGGCAGCGCTGGACTTCGTCGTGGAGTCCATCGAGAAGGCCGGCTACAAGCCCGGCGAGCAGGTGGCCCTCGGCCTCGACTGCGCCTCGACCGAATTCTTCAAGGACGGCAACTACGTCTATGAAGGCGAGAAGAAGACGCGCGATCCGAAGGCGCAGGCAAAATATCTCGCCAAGCTGGCCGCCGACTATCCGATCGTCTCCATCGAGGACGGCATGGCCGAGGACGACTGGGAGGGCTGGAAGCATCTCACCGATCTCGTCGGGAAGAAGGTGCAACTGGTCGGCGACGATCTTTTCGTCACCAATACCGCACGGCTGCGCGACGGCATCCGCATGGGCGTCGCCAATTCGATTCTCGTCAAGGTCAACCAGATCGGCTCGCTGACGGAGACGCTCGACGCAGTCGAGACCGCGCACAAGGCAGCCTACACCGCGGTCATGTCGCATCGCTCCGGCGAGACCGAGGATTCGACTATCGCCGACCTGGCGGTCGCCACGAACTGCGGGCAGATCAAGACCGGTTCGCTCGCCCGCTCGGACCGGACGGCGAAATACAACCAACTGATCCGTATCGAGGAAGAACTCGGAAGCCAGGCCCGCTACGCCGGAACGTCGATCCTCAAGGCCTGAGCGGAGCCTGACCGGCCGCCCGAAGGCCCGCAGGATGACACTTGTCGTGTGGTACAATACGCGTTGCCCGGTCTGCGATGCAGGCATCAGGCGGCAGAAACGCCGCCTGATCGACGCGGTGAAGGCCGGCGCCGTCGAATTCCGCGATATAAACCTGGAGCCGCAGGCACTGGCCGGTTACGATGCTTCGGTGGATGATATCAGGCGTCGGCTGCATGCGACGGATGAGAGCGGGCGGCTGATCGTCGGCGCCGACGTCCTTTTCGCGATATGGCGTCGCACGCCGGGCGAGGGATGGCTCGCCGGCGTTCTCGGCAACCGGCTGACAGCGCCGGTCACGCGATTTCTCTACGACCGCTTCGCCGACCGGCTTTTTGCGTGGAATCGTCGCAACGGACGTTGGTAGCAGCGCAGCCGTAACCGTCCATTAAGCACAATCGGGCGAGAAAGGACCGACGAGGGATTCCTTTCATGTGGACACGCCAGCACAAGCAGACGAACACCGGCCGGCTGATCGTTCCGGCGATCAGCGCCGTCGTGCTGGCCTATTTCGGCTTCCATGCCTATCATGGCGAATTCGGGATTTATTCGAAATACCGGCTGCAGGCCGAAACTAAGGATCTCCAGGCGCAGCTCGACACCGTCAAGGGGCGCAGGACCGAGCTGGAACGGCGCGTGCAGCTGCTGCATGACGGCACGCTCGAAAAGGATATGCTCGACGAGCAGGCACGCAGGGCGCTCAACCTCTCGCATGCCGACGAGGTTATTGTCATGCGGCCGGGAAATACAGATTAACTGAATTCCAGTTAATCAAGTTAATTTTCAATGATTCTAGGCGTTTAGATGCATGCCAGCCATGCATTTTTCCGCATGGCCGAACGGCATTCGGCGTGCTAGCCTTTCGCTAATCCGTGGGAGGCAAACTCCCGACAATGTCCGTGAAGAGACGTCATCAGGGAGTGATGCATGGCCACCGCAGCCAAAAAAGCGCCTGCCAAATCGAAATCCGAGTCCAAAGCCTCCGTACCGGCGACACCGAAGCCGGCGGAGTTCAGCAAGGAAGAAGAGCTTGCCGCCTACAAGGGCATGCTGCTCATCCGGCG
>CBFGLW010000076.1:0-12719 GCA_965649745.1 uncultured Mesorhizobium sp.
TTCACCATTCACCATTCACCATTCACCATTCACCATTCACCATTCACCATTCACCATTCACCTGGCTTTGGCGTCCAGTCTCGCCAGCAGGGCCGCTTTCGTCTTCCGGTCGACGAAGGCCGCTTCGATGGCGGTGCGGGTGACGGCCAGCAGGGCCTTTTCGTTCATGCCGAAATGCGTCGAGGCGATGTCGTATTCGCGCTTCAGCGAAGTCCAGAAATAGGGCGGATCGTCGGAGTTCAGTGTGACCTTGCAGCCGGCTGCTTTCAGGGCAGGGAAGGGGTGGCTGGCGAAATCGGTGAAGACCTGGAGCGCGATGTTGGAGGCGGGGCAGCATTCCAGCACGATGCCCTGGTCGGCAATGCGCCGGACGAGGTCGGGGTTCTCGATGGCACGCACGCCGTGGCCGATGCGCGCGGGACGGATGTGGTCGAGCGCGGCCGCCACACTTTCCCAGCCGGTCAGTTCGCCGGCGTGGACGGTGATGCCGAGGCCTGCCTCACGGGCGATCTCGAAGGCGCGAACGAAGTCCTCATAGTCGCCGATGCGCTCGTCGCCGGCGACGCCGAAGCCGGTGACCAGCGGATGGTTGCAGCGCGCCGCGAAGCGTGCCGCCTGCTCGATAGCCTCCACGCCGACATGGCGCACGCCGGTGACGATCATGCGGCCCTCGATGCCGGTCTTGGCCTTGGCGCGCGCCATGCCTTCGCCGAGCGCGTCTGTGTAGGCCTTGGGCGACAGTCCGGCCTTTTTCGCATGGTCCGGCGAGGTGAAGACCTCGGAATAGATGGCGCCGTCGCGGGCAAGGCTGGTCAGGTAATGTTCAGCCAGCAGCGCATAGTCCTCCTCCGTGCGGAACAGGTCGGCGGAGAAATCGTAAGCGGCGAGAAAGGAGGTGAAATCGTGCCAGACGAAAGAGCCGTCGCGTATATAGGGCGAAGCGTCCTTGCCGTATTTGCGCGCCTGCCGAACAACGAGTTCGGGCGCCGCTGCCCCTTCGATGTGGCAGTGCAGTTCGGCTTTCAAAGGCATCAGCTTTCCCGTCTGCGGCTGACAAGCGCGGCTGAACACCGCGCCAGAGAGATGGTCTAAACAATAGCGCCCGCATCCCTGATCGGCTATGGTCGCGCCGATTTTGTGACGGATCACATTTATGTCAGGCTCCAGAACCACAGCCGCCGGAGGCATGGAAACCTCCTATGGCTTCAAGAAGGTCGAGGCCGGCGAAAAGCAGCCGCTGGTCAACGAGGTGTTCCACAAGGTCGCCAACCGCTACGACCTGATGAACGACCTGATGTCGGCCGGCCTCCATCGCTTGTGGAAGGACGCGATGGTGGCCTGGCTCAATCCGCCCAAGCGTGCCGGCTGGAAGGTGCTGGACGTCGCTGGCGGGACCGGTGACATCGCTTTCCGCATTATCGAGGCGAGCGGTCGCAACGCCGCCGCCACGGTGCTGGACATCAACGGCTCGATGCTGACGGTGGGGCAAGACCGTGCGGAAAAATACCAGTTGCTGGACAATGTCGATTTCGTCGAGGCGAATGCCGAGGAACTGCCTTTCGCCGACAATTCGTTCGATGCCTATACGATCGCCTTCGGCATCCGCAACGTGCCGCGCATCGAGGCGGCGCTGGCCGAGGCCAACCGTGTCCTCAAGGTTGGCGGGCGTTTCCTTTGCCTGGAATTCTCCGAAGTCGACATGCCGCTGCTCGACAAGGCCTATGAGGCGTGGTCGTTCAACGCAATTCCACGCATCGGCCAGGCAGTGACGGGGGACGGCGAGCCGTATTCCTACCTCGTCGAGTCGATCCGCAAGTTTCCCAACCAGAAGAATTTCGCCGACATGATCGGGCGCGCCGGTTTCGACCGCGTCACCTTCCGCAATTATTCCGGCGGCATCGCTGCGCTCCACTCAGGCTGGAAGCTTTGAGGAAAGGCGCCGCATGAGCACGCTCGGCGCGGGATTCCGGCTCTTGCGGGCCGGCTGGGTGCTGGTGCGCGAGGGTGTGGTGGTGGCCATTCCCGGCGACCAGCTTTCCGGCCTGCCGAAATTCGGCTGGCGCGTGGCGCGACTGCTGACGAAGCGGCGGGCGCTCCGGCACGGACGAACCGACCGGCTGGCGCAGGCGGTGGCGCGGCTCGGGCCGTCCTATGTCAAGCTCGGACAGTTCCTGGCCACCCGGCCTGACGTCGTCGGCAACGATATCGCCGTCGATCTCGCCATGCTGCAGGACAAGATGGCGACCTTTCCCAAGGAAGCGGCTGTGGCGGAGATCGAGGCGTCGCTCGGGCGGCCGATCGGAAGCCTTTATGCCGATTTCGGCGAGGCCGTTGCAGCCGCCTCGATCGCTCAGGTGCATTCGGCCGAGGTCGCGGACGGCAGCGGCGAGCCGAGGCGGGTCGCGGTCAAGGTGATCCGGCCGGGGGTGCGCAAGCGCTTCCAGCACGATCTCGAAAGCTATTTCCTCGCTGCGCGGCTGCAGGAAAAATACATTCCGTCCTCGCGGCGGCTGCGTCCGGTGCAGGTGACGGAGACGCTGGCGCAGACCACAAAGGTGGAGATGGATTTGCGGCTGGAGGGTGCGGCGCTCTCCGAAATCGGCGAGAACACGAGGAACGATCCGGGTTTCCGCGTGCCTTCCGTCGATTGGGAACGCACCGGCCGCGACGTACTCACCATGGAGTGGATCGACGGCATCAAAATGAACGATGTCGCCGCCCTGGCAGAGGCGGGGCACAATCTGAAAGCGATTGCCGCGAACCTGATCCAGTCGTTCCTGCGCCATACGCTGCGCGACGGGTTCTTCCATGCCGACATGCATCCGGGCAACATGTTCGTCGAGTCGGATGGAACCATCGTCGCCGTCGATCTCGGCATCGCCGGGCGGCTCGGCAAGAAAGAGCGGCGCTTCCTCGCCGAAATCCTCTACGGCTTCATCACCCGCGACTATACGCGGGTGGCGGAGGTGCATTTCGAGGCCGGCTACGTGCCGCACAAGCATGACGTGGCCGCTTTCGCGCAAGCGATCCGCGCCATCGGCGAGCCGATTCACGGCCAGCCGGCGGAGACGATCTCCATGGCGCGGCTTCTGACGTTGCTGTTCGAAGTGACCGAGATATTCGACATGGAAACCCGGCCCGAACTGGTGCTGCTTCAGAAGACCATGGTGGTGGTCGAAGGCGTCGCGCGCACGCTCGATCCCGCTTTCAATATGTGGAAGACGGCCGAGCCGGTGGTAGGCGACTGGATACGCGGCAATCTCGGGCCGCGCGCGGTGCTGACTGATATGCGCGACGGCGTCGGCGCGCTGGTTTCGCTGGCGCGGCAGGCGCCGGAACTGGCGCAGCGCGCCGAGCGTCTGTCGCGCGAGGTCGATGCGATGGCCGAACACGGCCTGCGCTTCGACGAGGCGACGGCGCGGGCGATCGGCAAGGCCGAGGCGCGCGCCTCGCGTTCGGGCAGGGTGGCATTGTGGGTGATCGCGCTGGCGCTGCTTTATATCGCCTGGACGCTGTCCTGAACCCGCCCGGCAGGCGTCAGCCTCTCGACTGCATCCTGGCCGCGAGTTCCGGGTTAGGCGCGAAATATTCCAGCAGGATGTTGGTCAGCGCCTTGATCTTGCGCGGCGGCTGGGCGCCCGGCAGGCGCACCACATAGAGGCCCGCGTCGGGGGTGGGATAGTCGGCAAGGACCTGCACCAGCGCGCCGGAAGCAATCAACGGCGTCGTCAGGAAATCGGGCAGCATGGCGATTCC
This sequence comes from uncultured Mesorhizobium sp., assembly GCA_965649745.1. GTDB lineage: Bacteria > Pseudomonadota > Alphaproteobacteria > Rhizobiales > Rhizobiaceae > Mesorhizobium. Next base: position 3,757 of record CBFGLW010000076.1, read on the forward strand.
GAGGCCCTCCAACGCCGCCGACAGCAGGGCTTGGCCGTGATTGGCCTTGAAGCGGCCTGTGGGATGGATGATCAGCGTTTCACCCTTGACGTTGAAGCGCCAGGAATCGGCACCTGTCGTCAGCGCCTCGTGGTCGACGAGATCGGCGGGGGTCTCCGGCGTTCCGTGCAGCGCCAGATAGGCCGGGCTGGCCACCACCTTGGCATGAAGCGGCGCGATGCGCCGTGCGACGAGGCTGGAATCTTCCAGATAGCCTGCGCGTATGGCGACATCGAACCCGTCGGATACGAGATCGACCATATGATCCGTATAAGAGGTCTGTACTTCAAGGCGCGGATAGCGTCGGGCCAGATCGGCCATGACGGGGGCAAGATGAGTCACGCCGGACAGCGGCGCGGCGACGCGCAGGCGCCCCCAAATCTCATCTGTAGGGGAAATGGCGTCGAAGGCGGCCTGGACCTCGACGACCACTCGCGCGGCATGCTCACGCAGCGTGGCGCCGGCCTCGGTCAACGCGGCGCCTCGTGTATTACGAGCAAGGAGCTGTACGCCGAGGGTCTTTTCCAGTCGCATGAGCCGCCGGCTGACGATCGATTTTGCCAGTCCCATTCTCTGAGCGGCGCGGGTCAACCCTCCCGCATCAGCAACCTCCACAAAGGTCTGAAGGTCTTCGAAGCCAACCATACCGAATTTTCCGCATCTTGGGCTATTTGCGAAGCCCGGGAGCACCCCGCTCGAATATGGGGTCGTACGTCTTTTTTACAATGCAGGCGACACACAAAGGCGGGAGGTGAGGTTAATGATCGTAAAAACCATTTTATTTCAGTCAGTTATGGTAAAATTTTCTAAGCCGGCCGCACTGCGGATCGTCATAAATCCGATGACGGATCGTAGCAGGCCATCGCCGTGGTGGAGGACCGATTCCTGGTGAAACCGAAAACGATACGAGGTCGCTGTTCCGGGTTTTGCGACACAGAAGCGCAGAATTCGATACTACCGGCGACTTACAGGCGCGCCTACCTGCAAAGAACAGGTGTACGAAGGAGACCCTGACGGACGACTGAAATTCCCTCCCATGAGATCAGTCGGCGCCCGTGTTGATAAGTCCTTCGATGGCCTGTTTTTGGAGAGATAGGAACCAGATCATGAAGAAGTTTGCCATTGCTATTGCTGCTATTGCCGCACTGACCGGTGCATCGTCCGCCTGGGCCGCCACGCTCGGCGCCCCGCTGCTGGCGGGTCAGGAAAACGCGACCGTTGAGCCGGCCAGCGACTCTTACACGAGCCAGCTTGCCACGAAATCGGTTCGCCGCGATGTGTGGATGGGCAATCAGGCCGGTCAGATCGGCGCCCAGGACCAGACCTCGCCGTTCCAGCACCAGGACTGAGTCGCTCACGCGACTTGTGAAGATCAGGGCGGGGCCGGACCCCGCCCTTTTCGTTGGTGCTCTCAGCTTTTTTGGAACATTTGATATCCCATGCCGTTTCGCCCTTATCCAGATTGTTTCACTTCGCATGAAGACAGCTGAAGTGATGCAAGCGACGTGAAGGAGGTTCCGGCCGGTCGTCGCAAGGTGATCGCAGGAGTTTTCGACGGGTTGAGGCAGATTTCCTCCATGTGTCTGCGTTTGCTTCGTGTCCTTCACGAGAATGAAATTCGTGTTCAGGAAAGGACGAAGAAAATGAAGAAGCTTGTTTTTGCCATCGCGGGTCTCGTTGCCCTGAGCGGCGTCGCCTATGCTGAATCGTCGAACGTTATCGGCGAGCCGACGTTAGCCGGCCAGCGGGTCGAACAGGCTACGGTGCCGGTCGATACGCTACGTACCAACTCCATAAACCCGGCTCCCTACGTTGGTGGTGCCTATATGGACAACACCTATATCGACAATGGCGGCGCCTATCAGGACAACGACTTCAGGAACCAGGACTGATATCGCGTCGGATTCGGTAAAAGGGCAGGAACTGCGGTTCCTGCCCTTTTGTTTGCCATTTTTCATCGATTGCCAACTTCGGGAAATAGGACCGATGCTGCATTTGCCGGTTTTTCCGCCGGCGGATTTTCACCCGCCCCACAGCCTGCAAATGCTTGCCGTACCGTTCCACTTTCGGCAACGGACTGTCACGAAAAGCGACACTAGAAATATGAGGAAGCCCTCACCATCTCTGTCGTGTGAGACGAACGAAAGAGACTGACAGACCCAGCGGCAGCCAGAAATTCTCCCAAGACTTCAATGGTTTACCGATTAGGCCGCTTTCCCCGCTCACAGGGTTTTGTATCAACATAGGACGAATAAAATGAAGAAGTTTGCTCTTGCCATCGCTGCGCTTGTTGCGCTGAACGGCGTTGCCTTTGCCGCCGGCGAATCCTCGAACGTTCTCGGCGAGCCGACGCTTGCCGGCCAGAAGGTCAACCAGGCTCCGGCCGTGGATGCCCTCCAGACCAACTCGGTGCGTCGTGATCTCTATATCGACCACAACAGCGTCGGCACCCGCGCCCAGACGCAGCAGGAAGCCAATCCGTTCTACAATCCGGAATAAGCTTCCGAGCATAACCGACCCGAAAGGCGGGAGCTTCGGCTCCCGCCTTTATTTTTATCCTTAACCCCAGATCGGTTCCAAGCTTTTCAAGGGCTTCGATTTCCTCCATACCGTAGCCGGCCGGCATCTATGGCCGGTGCATGAACCGGGTCGATCGCAGCATGACGCTTTCGGGCAAACGCATCCTGCTCATCATCGGCGGCGGTATCGCCGCCTACAAGACGCTGGATCTGATCCGGCGGCTACGCGAGCGCGGCGCCTCCGTCCGCTGCGTGATGACCGCGGCGTCGCAAGAATTCATCACCCCGCTGTCCGTGGGCGCGCTGAGCGCCGACCACGTCTTCACCGATCTTTTCGACCGCCAGGACGAGCAGGATGTCGGCCATATCCGGCTGGCGCGGGAAGCCGACCTGATCGTCGTCGCGCCGGCCACCGCCGATTTGATGGCGAAGCTGGCCGGCGGCCTCGCCAACGATCTCGCCTCCGCGGTGCTGCTGGCGGCCGGCGTGCCGGTGCTGATGGCGCCGGCGATGAACCCGAAAATGTGGTCGCATCCGGCGACGCGGCGCAATGTTTCCACGCTGAAGGGCGATGGGATTCGTTTCGTCGGTCCAGGCAAGGGTGAAATGGCCGAAAGCGGCGAAGCCGGCGAGGGCCGCATGGCCGAGCCGCTGGAAATCGTCGCAGCAACGGAAGGCCTCCTGCAGAGCGGGCCGAAACCGCTCGCCGGCACGAAGATCGTCATTACCTCCGGGCCGACGCATGAGCCGATCGATCCGGTCCGCTACATTGCCAACCGGTCGTCCGGCCGTCAGGGCCACGCCATCGCGGCGGCGCTCGCCAGGCTTGGCGCCGATGTGCGGCTGGTATCGGGGCCTGTCGCCATCGCCGATCCGGCCGGCGTCCGAACGATCCATGTCGAGCGGGCGCAGGAAATGCTGGAGGCGGTGGAGGCACAATTGCCAGCTGACGCCGCCATTTTCGTCGCGGCCGTCGCCGACTGGCGCACCGCCAGTTCCGCCGAAGAGAAGATCAAAAAGGTGCAGGGCGAAGGGCCGGCGCCGCTGCAGATGGTGGAAAATCCTGACATCCTCGCCACGGTCGGCCATCACCCCAGGCGGCCCCGGCTGGTCATCGGCTTCGCCGCCGAAACGCAGAATGTCCAGAAAAACGCCGAGGCAAAGCTGAAGAAGAAGGGCGCTGACCTGATCGTCGCCAACGACGTCTCGCATGACAGCGGCATCGGGACGGGCGGCGTCATGGGCGGCGACCGCAACCGGGTGCGGATCGTCTCCAAGGCCGGCGTCGAGGAATGGCCGGAAATGAGCAAGGACGAGGTGGCGGCGCGGCTGGCCGCGCTTGTCGCGGAGAGGCTGAAGACTATCGTCGTTTAGGCAATGGGCGACCGGGGTTCCGCGATGGCGGAAGTGTCGGACTGGCCGGACGCTTTTAGCGCTCCGTTTCCATTGGTGGCGCCAGGAAAATTTGCCGCTGCATCTCGCCCGATCGCCATTGGGCATGTGTTCGCCACGTTCTCGCGTCAAAAAGAACCCTGAAAGGTTCTGATCAGGAGATCGAAATGAGAAAGTTCGTCCTTGCAGCAGCGGCGCTTATGGCATTCGTGGGCGCAGCTTCAGCCTCCGGCGAGGAGGCGATACACCTGGGCGACAAGACGATTGCCGGGCAGAAGGCCTATGGCGAGCCGAACTATGACCGGCCGGGTCTCTTCGATGTGCTGCGCAACGGCATCTTCAAGGGCAATCCGGAACCGGTGCGCAATTCCGATAACGATCCGTCGGACCGTAAGATCGTCGACCAGCAATAATTCGGTTCGCTTCGCGCTGCATAGAAAAAGGCCCGCCGGGGAGGCGGGCCTTTTTTGGCGAGATGCTTATTTCAGCGAGTGGATCAGGTCGATCGACGTGACCGCCACCGCCAGGTTGAGGCCGGTCTGCGCCTGAACGCTCAGGGGCTCGAGATTATAGGAATTCTTGAAGCCGCCGAGCAGGAGATTGGCGCCGCCGCCGGTGACGATCGAGGCCTCGGCGTTGACGCCATAATAGCTGCCGGCGAGGTTGCCTTCGTCATAGTGGCGCGACGGGGCGAACACCGCCCAGGTCAGCTGTCCCTGATGGGTTTTGCCGACATCGACGCCGAGCTTGGAGATCAAACCGGTGTAGCGTTCCGACGGACCGCCGTTCGAGCGGCGGAAGATGCAGTCGACGCCTTTGTGGGAGGCGATGACATAGCCGAGACCGCCTTCGATGGTGCAGTCGAGGACGCCGAGCTCGACACGGCCTGCGTGCGCCGGGGCGGTGGCGAAGGCCAGCGCGGCGAGAGTTGCGGACAGAGCGAGTTTCTTCATGTCAAAGGTCCTTTCTTGCAATGCAGTTTCAACAACGGTGCAATGGCAGGACCGTTCCGCGCAAACCTTGGCGGGATAAAGGCATCGTTAAAGATGGATGGCCGGCGTTGCCGATGTGCCACGCCGATATGTGACCAGCGGCCGGCAGAAGCCTGAAACGGCGCCGATCAGGAGCCTGAGACCCTGGCCAGGCCGTCCTTGGCGGGCTGGTAGTTGGGGTTGAGCCGCACAGCCTCGCGGTAGGACTTGGCCGCCTTCTGCTTCTCGCCGCGGCGCTCGTAGATCAGCGCCTGGTTGGCCCAAGCCTCGGCATTCTTGCCGTCGAGCTTGATGGCCATGTTGAAGTCGGAGAACGCATTTTCCTCGTCATTCGTGGCGAGATAGGAGAGGCCGCGCCCGTTATAAGGCTCGGATGCGTCGGGAGCCAGCGAGATGGCGGTCGAGAAATCCTCGATGGCGAATTTGTGCTGGCCCTGCTGCTGATAAATCTGGCCGCGGTTGTGATAGGCGCGGGCGTCCGTGGTATCGAGCTGGATCGCCTTCTGGAAATCGTTGAAGGCGTCCTGCACACGGCCGGCCTTGCGGTAGAGGTTGCCGCGGCCGATATAGGCGGCGTCATAGCTGGCGTTGATCTGGATCGAGCGGTTGTAGTCGGCCAGCGCCTTCTGCTGGTCGCCTATGAAACGGTAGATCAGCGCCCGGTTGGAATAGGCTTGGTAGAAGCTCGGATTGAGCTGGATGGCGGTGTCGAAATCCTTCAACGCCGCCTGGTACTGGCCGCTGCGCCCATAGGCGGAGCCGCGGACGTTATAGGCCTCGGGGTCGCGCGGGTTGCGCTGGATGACGGCGGAAAGCGAGGAGATGTTCTCGGTAGACCCCTGCGCCCTGTCGATATTGGACAACGCAACGGTGGGCGCCGTCTGGCAGGCCGTCAGCACAAGGCCTGACAACAGAGCCGCGGTGAGCGCAACGCCACGCCAAGCGGGCCGGTGGTCTCCAGTCAAAACGATCATCGCTGCCTTGTCCTCATATCGGCTGCGCGTCTGCCGGGCCCTCATTACCGACTCGCGTCCGCATTTCCCATCAAACAAAAAGGTGGCGGCGATTCTGCATCGCGCCACCTCGGATATCCTTCGAAAAGGACGAAAAATTGACGTGATCAGCGCGGAGCGCGGGCAGCGCCTGCACCGGCAGGAGCCGGACGCGGCGTTCCGGGGATCAGGCCTTCGCGCTGGGCGCGCTTGCGGGCCAGCTTGCGGGCGCGGCGGACGGCCTCGGCCTTCTCGCGGGCGCGCTTTTCCGAAGGCTTCTCGTAGTGGCCACGCATCTTCATTTCACGGAAGATGCCTTCGCGCTGCATCTTCTTCTTCAGGGCGCGGAGCGCCTGATCAACATTGTTGTCGCGGACGAGTACCTGCACGGGCAATCCTGTCATTCGGTTTTGTTCAACAGGCAAGTGGCAATAGACACATGCCTCCGCGGCAGGTTCCACCGCGAATTGCGGCGGCTGATAGCAGAATCAGGGGTTGGTGTCCACAGGCTTTGAGAGGCCACGGATAATTTGATCCCGCTGCCGGACGAAATCAGCACTCGGCGCTTATGGGATGATGTTTTTCGAAGTCCTCGAAGAACTCGCCGTAGTCGCACGTGATCTCCTCGCCGGCGGCGATATCGCGAATGGCGGTGGCGCCGCCATATTGCGAGAAATCCGTGTTCGGCCGGGTCGAATGGTTCATGAAGCGGCCATTGTCGACCTCGTAGACCATGAAGCCCGGTCGGTCAGGGCTCGGATAGGCGTAGATATCGAGCAACTCCCTCAGGTGCGGCGGCGCCGTCCGGTATTTTTCCGCCGGGATCAGCCGGTCGAACTCCGGGTCGAGACGCCAGATCGACGCGCCTTTCCTTATCGGCTCGGCGGCGAAAACGCCCAACCCGTCGATCCTGCTCGGCGCGACATAGGTCCTGACCAGCATCATGCCTTTCGATCCCGCTTGTGGTCCGCACAACCGGATTCGCCAAATCGCCGCCAAAAGCAAGATGAAAGGTCTGAGCTAGGTTCTGTTGATCGAGATGCCGCCATCGGCGAACAGCGCCGTGCCGGTGGTGAAACTGGAGGCATCCGAAGCGAGATAGAGAGCGGACCGCGCGATCTCCTCAGGCTGTGCGATGCGCTTGAGAGCATGCAGTCCTTCGACGAAGCTGCGTTCCTCCGCGGTCTTGAAGGTTGCCGCCGGCGTATCGGTGCCGCCGGGCAACAGCGCATTGACCCGCAATCCCCGCGGGCCGTATTCGGCGGCAAGCACCTGCGTCAGGCCGACAAGGCCGGCCTTGGCCGCGGCGTAAGCCGCCATGCCCGGCATTCCGGCGGTGACGCCGACGAAGCTGGAGGTGAAGATCAGCGAACCGGCGCCGTCGGCCAGCATGGCTGGAATCTGGTGCTTGGCGTTGAGAAAGGCACTGGTCAGGTTCGTATCGAGAACGTCCTGCCAGTCTTCGCGCCGCATGTCCTGAACCGGCCCCATGGCGCCAACGGCGCCGGCATTGTTGAACGCAATGTCCAGTCGACCGAAGCGGTCCAGCGCCAGTTGCGCCAGCGCCTTGGCATGGGCTTCGTCGTTGATATCGCCGGCCAGGGCGACCGCCTCGCCGTCATCGGCTTCGATTTCGGAAATCAGTTTGTCGAGTTCGGCCTGCCGGCGAGCCGTCACGACGACCTTTGCTCCGTGTTGCGCGAAAAGCCGGGCAGTCGCCCGCCCGATGCCGGAGGAAGCGCCGGTGACGATGGCTATCTTGTCGGTCAGTTGAAGCATGTCGCATGTCCTTCGCTGGAGGCCGGCTGATGCCGATCGGTCCGCGTTCCTCGCAGGCGGCCGCGCGGCCAGCCACCCGATACTTGCGGAACAGGCGGGAGGGCCGAAGCGGGCATAAGCGGCACTCATCGTCGCAAACAGCGCAAGGGTGGCCCGGCCGTTTCGCTAGTGATAGACCTCGCAGCGGGAGGCGGCTGAAGGGCAGGAGGCCCGCCGCATCCGGGAATTCTGGCGCGAGGCGCGGACGTGAAGAAATATTCGGTATTCGCCATCGCCCGCGAGGCCATGCGCGGCCACAAGGGTTGGGAGGAGCAATGGTCCTCGCCCGAGCCGAAAAAAGAGTACGATGTCATCATCGTCGGCGCCGGCGGGCACGGGCTGGCGACCGCCTACTATCTCGCCAAGGAGCATGGCGTCACCAATGTGGCGGTGCTGGAAAAAGGCTGGCTCGGCGGCGGCAACACCGGCCGCAACACCACCATCATCCGCTCCAACTATCTCTATGACGAGAGCGCCGGCATCTACGACCACGCGGTGAAGCTATGGGACGGGCTGTCGCAGGACCTCAACTACAATGTCATGTACTCGCCACGCGGCGTGATGATGCTGGCGCACAATGTGCACGACGTGCAAGTATTCAAGCGGCACATCCACGCCAACCGGCTGAATGGCATCGACAATGAATGGCTGACGCCGGAAGAGGCGAAGGCGTTCTGTCCTCCGCTCAACATCTCGAAGGAGGCCCGCTATCCGGTGATGGGCGCTGCGCTGCAGCGACGCGGCGGAACGGCACGGCATGACGCGGTGGCCTGGGGTTATGCCCGCGGCGCGAACGCGCGCGGGGTCGACATCATCCAGAATTGCGAAGTCACCGGCATCAGGCGCGCCGCCAACGGCGCGGTGACGGGCGTCGAGACTTCCAAGGGGTTCATCGGCGCCAAGAAGGTCGGCGTCGTGGCCGCCGGGCATTCCTCAGTCGTCATGCAGATGGCCGGCGTGCGCATGCCGCTGGAAAGCTATCCGCTGCAGGCGCTGGTGTCGGAGCCGGTCAAGCCGGTGTTCCCCTGCGTGGTGATGTCGAACACGGTTCACGCCTACATCTCGCAGTCGGACAAGGGCGAACTGGTGATCGGGGCGGGCACCGACCAGTACATCTCCTATTCGCAGACCGGCGGGCTGCATATCCTCAACCATACGCTCGACGCCATCTGCGAGATGTTCCCGATGTTCACGCGCATGAAGATGCTGCG
>CBFGLW010000077.1:0-12563 GCA_965649745.1 uncultured Mesorhizobium sp.
CACCCACGTTCTGGGACAAAGCATCGGTGCCTTGGCCGGCGGCTTCGCCTTCACGCTGTGGCCATTTGCGCCGCTGGCCGGCTGCGCGGCGCTGGCGCTCGCCGCCACCGGTCTCGCCGCGATGGTGCGGGACGACGCGCGCTAGCACCGCCGCGATCATTTGGCGGCCTCGGACAAGGGCTGCGGAGAAGCTTGCGTAGCGGGCTTTTCAGCGTTGTAGGCGTTGAGCATACGGTAGGTGGCGATGACGGCGATGGCCGATAGCGCCGTCGCCAGCGTGAACAGCGCCGAATAGCCGAGCATGTCGGCAAGGCGTCCGGCCAGCATGGAGCCGACGAGATAGACGATGAGCTGGGCGCAGGACAGGATGGTGAAGTCCGTGCCCGGCTGGTCCGACGAGGTGACGGCCATGAACAGGCTGTAGAGCGCGACGATCTCCATGTAGCGCACCAGCGTCTGCAGGAAGGAGGCGCCGAAGATCGGCCAGAAACCGGCAATGGCGCCGAAGGCGTGCAGGGCGAACAGCAGGAAGCAGACGGTGCGCAGGGTTCCGAGCAGACCGAGCACCGAGGCCGCGCCGCGCTTGTGCAATAGCCAGGCGGCCAGCGCCGATCCACCGAGCCCGACGGTCAGCGCCGCACCGCCTGAAAGATAGCCGATGATGTCGAGCGGCACGCCGGCATCGACGAGGTATGAACCCTCCATCGATTTCACCAACCCCTCGCTGGCGCGGTAGATAAGCGCGATCCACAGGATCTGACGCGCTTCCGGCCGGCGCAGGAAGCGCATGATGGAGGGACGGGTGATCGCCGGCTGCGCATCGCTTGCGACCGGGTCGGTCTCGCGCATGGCGAAGGCGGCGAACAGCGGGATGACCGACACGCAAGCAACCATGGTCAACATCGCGTGCCAGCCGAAATGATGGTAGGTCAGCAGGCCGAGCGTGCCGCCCAGCACGACGCCCAGCGCGACCGAGCCGCCCTGGATGGCGTTGCCGATCGGCCGGTCCTTCGGGTCGAGATATTTGGCCGCATAGCCGTCGGTGGCGATGTCCTGCGTCGACATCAGCACGGAGACGACCAAGCCGATCGCCAGGATGCCGCGGACGTCGGTCGGCTCGATCCACATCATGGCGACGATGCCGGCGATGACGCCGATCTGGGTGACGATGACCCAGCCGGCGCGGTGCGCGCGCGCCAGCGGGCGGAAACGGTCGACCAGCGGCGCCCAGAGGAATTTCAGCACAAGCGGCAGCATCAAAAGCGCGATCATGCCGATGGCGGTGCGCGACACGCCCTGTTCGCGCAGGATCGGCGGAATGGCCGCGGCGAAAAGGTAGCTGGGAATGGCCTGCGCCAAATAGAGGCAGGCCAGCACCACGAACAGCCGCATGCGCGACACGCCGGCGGCGTGGATGTCAGCGGGGGATTTCATCGGCCGGCCTCCCCGGCGGCAAGTTCCGCTACCGCATGCCGGCTCAGGAATGCGTCGGCTTCGGCGCGGCTGCGGGTGACAAGTACGGGAAAGCGGAACAGGCTTTGCCAGACCTGCTGCATCTTTTCGTCGGCGGCGGGGCGGACGAGCGCGCAGGCCCGGCAGCCGGCCTCGATCTTGTCGCGATCCGCCTTGTACCAGAGGTTCTGCGCCTTGCGCTGCGCGTCGGTCAGATTGATCTCGATGCCGATGTCGACCAGAAGCACGAACGGTCCCGGCTCCAACGAAATCTGCCTGATCGCCTCGACATAGCGGTCGCCGTCCGCTGGATTGGCAGGCGCTTCGCCGATGAGCGAAACCAGGCTTCCATGTCGGAGCAGGGATACCGTCATCGCATCGCCCTAGAACGTGACCTGGTAGGACATGCCGAAGGAGCGGCCGAGGCCGGGAACGTCCGCGCCGCGCGTCGCCGATGCCGACGGGTTGACGTAGTCGGTGTCGAAGACATCGCGGACGGCGAGGCTCAGCACGCTTTCATTGGCGAATTTCTTCGAGATGCCGATATTGACCAGCGCCGCGCCGTCCAGCTCCTGCGCGGCGATGCGGTCACGGCCGGAGAAAAGTTCCAGCTCGGTGCGCAGCGTCAGATCGTTCTCGAAATGGGTGACGAGATAGACCAGCCCCTTGTATGTGGAGGGGATGCGGTTGTTGGGCAGATACTCGTTGCTCTCGATCTTGCCGTCGCGGTCGGCGTCGTACTTGCCTTCGACATAGCCGACCGAGCCGCCCAGCGTGAACATGCCGTTGAGATCGGTTTCGACGTTGGCCTCGACGCCCCAGATGCGCTCCTTCTGCTGCGAGACGCGGTTGTTGGCGATGTCGTAGCTGACGCCATTGTCCGACGTGGACATATAGGCGCTGACGCCGCCGCGGTATGTGCCCCAGTCGCCGCGCAGGCCGGCTTCATAGGTGTTGACCAACTGCGGCTCCGGCGCGATGTCGGCGTAGCTGATGGCGTAGTCCGGAACGCCGACACAGGGCAGGCCGAGGGGCGCGACGGTGCTGCCATAGGCGTCGCAGATCTCGGCGTTCGAGTTCAGGCCGGCGCGGCGGGTGAAGCCGCCAATGTCGGTCAGGCTGTAGCCTTGCGAGAAATTGCCGAAGGCCTGCATCTGGTCGGTCAGATCGTAGACGGCGCCGGCATTGAAGCTCCAGGCGTTGTAGTCGAATTCGCCGCCGGTGACGCTGATCGCCGGCAGGCCGACGACGAATGGGCCGAAGAGCACGCCAGCGGCCGGGCGGGTGAAGTCTTCGACATTGAGATAGAACTGGTCGAAACGGGCGCCGCCGCTGAGGCGCAGGCGTTCCGTCACCGGCACTTCGGCCTGGGCAAAGAAAGCGACCGAATGCTGAGAGGTCGGCGCGATGGCGTCCTGGCCGTTGGTCAGGTGCTGCTCGGTGTTGTCGAAGGTGTAGTCGGCGCCCCAGGTCAGCGTGCTGCCTTCCTTGATGAAGTCGACCGGCGTGTTGACGGTCAGGTTGACGCCGGTGCGCTGCGACGACAGTGCCGTCTGGTTGAACGGCGCGGTCGGATCGACGCCCGCCGGAATCAGGATCGGCGTCGCCGGGTTGAACGGCAAATAGACCTGGCTGTTGACGGCGGAGAATTTGGTGAAAGGCGACTGCTTGAAGATGTCGTTGTAGAAGGCCTTGATCTCGAGATTGCCGAGGGCGAAATCGCTGTCGGTGTATTTCGCCGTCAGGTACTTCGAATCCTCCTTCAGCGGCTTGCCGAAATAGGGATCGCCGAAATTGGGCGCGACGGGATCGGCAGCGTAGTCGGTGAACCAGTCCGGCTCCTGGTTGGCATAGGTCCAGTCGGCGCTGACCTCGAAGCGCTTGGAGCCGGTCTCATAGCCGGCGACGCCGAACAGATTGCCGGAGCCGGTGCGGTCGCCGCCGCCCTGGCCGAGCATGGCGTCGGAGGCCATCTCGTTGCCGTTGCCGTCATAGGTGCGGCGCGACATATCGCCGGTCGCGGAGAAGAAATAGTCGAAATTATCCTTCCTGCCTTCGACCGAAACGCTGGCGTTCGGCGCGATGGATTTGCCGACATTCTCGGTGAAGGCGTTGAAGCCGGTGCGCACTGTCACCTTCGGCTTTTCGCTGTCGCCGCGCTTGGTGATGAAGTTGATGGTGCCGCCGGTGGCGCCGGCGCCATAGAGGCTCGATGCGCCGTTGACCACCTCGATGCGCTCGACTGTGTTCAGGTCGATCATCGACAGGATGCGTGAGACGTCGCGCAGCGGCGTGTTGCGCGGCACGCCGTCGACCATGATGAGAACGCTGCGGCCGCGGAAGGTTTCCGAGGCGCCGGAGATCGTCTGGTTGCGTGGCGCATAGCCAGGCACGATGCGGCTGATGAAGGTGGCGGCATCGATGTTTTCCTGCGCCGCCTTCTCGACCTCTTCCCGGTCAACGACCTGCACGGACTGCGCGACGCTCGAAATCGAGCGTTCGTCGCGGCCTGTCACGACGATGCGGTCGAGCTCCGTTGCCTTGCCGTTGGCGGGCTGGGCGGCATCCTGCGCCCGGGCCGCCCCAGGCCAGCCGGCGCAGCACAATGCCGATGAGGAAAGAAGAAAAACGGTGAAGAATTTGCGCATGTCGCCCCCGATGACCGATCGTGCGGGCGGCACCCATCGACGCCCAGGCACCGGGACCAGCTACATATCATGACTAATACAGTCAAGAATTTTATGATGAGTATCGTAATCAAGTTATATGATCGGGTGAAATCGCAAGACGCCTGTGGCTTTCATGGAACATTGTCGCCGGATCGTCCTTTGCCGGACGCAGTATTCATGCCGTGATTTTCCGCGGTTGGCGGCGCGACCCGAGGAACCTGGCGGCGGGTCCCGCGTTGATGCGGTCCCAATTCAACGCGGCGCCTCGAAATCGATGCGGCGGCTTTTCCAGGAGCATCAATGCAAGATCGGATGTTCTTCACCCCGGTTTCGGTGTCGGCGGGTCTCGGCGCCAGACGTGAGGTCGCTTCATTGTCGGAAATGCACGAGTTCCTGACGGAATGGGAGCCGTCCCGCCGCCGCGTCAGCTACGGTGCGGCGGTCGCAGCCATGGAAGCGGCGCGCGCCGGGCAGCTCTCCGTTGCGGCGGCACGGGACGCTTTCATCACCTTTGCCAACGCGGCGGGCATATTGTGGCCGGAAGCGCAGCAGGTACTCTCGGTCAAACCGGTTGCCCGCGGCCCGGGCGGATTCGCTTCCTGATCCTTCCTCTCGAACCGGTGACTGCACGGGATACGGTCCAATCCTTCAGGAGGGCGGGTGAAACGCATCTTGCCGAGGCACGGCAAGGCCGGACCGCACGTAGGCAGATTTTCGGTGACAAGCCGAATTATTCTGACTAACAATGACGAAGAAATACGAGTCTAAAAAAAGATAATGGGGAATTGCCTCTGGATTGGGCCTGAGCAACTCGATCGGTGGGCAGTGTGGCTAATTTATATGCATGTGAAAGTGTGAATGCCGGATTTACTCTATTCATCCGATGCATTGGTCGCCGGCCGTTTCCGATCGATACTATTTCTTCTGACTTGCGCGAGAGCGTAAGATGCGACCGGGACGAATGACTTGAGTTTTGTTCGAGATTTCAGGCCTATCCCGTCGGTCCCGCCGAAATTCGCCACGCCTGTGGCGGCTCACTTCCTGACAAGACTTCAGGTGAAGGCCCTGCGGATTGCACGCGCTGCCGCGGTGCGTTGGATCGGGCCGCCTGTTCATGTCTCCGGTTCATGTTTCCGGCCACGCCCGGTTCTTCCCCTGCTCATTTCCTCCAGCCGCAACACAAGGATCTCCGCCATGATGAAACGCCGTTCATTGCTTGCTGCCGCCGGCATATTGCTCGCGGGCTTTGCCGCATCGGGCGCTCCTGCGCAGGCCGATGCGCTTGCCGACATCACCCAGCGCGGAACGATCCGCATTGGAGTGCCGCAGGACTATCCCCCGTTCGGGTCGGTTGGTACGGACATGAATTTGCAGGGTCTCGATATCGACATGGCCAAGCTGATCGGTGAGAAGATGGGCGCCAAGGTCGAATTCGTACCGGTGACGCTGCCGAACCGCATCCCCTATCTGCAGACCAACAAGGTCGATCTCATCATCTCGAGCCTTGGCAAGAATGCCGAGCGCGAGAAGGCCATCGATTTCACCCAGGCCTACGCGCCCTTCTTCAACGGTGTCTTTGCGCCGGCGGATGTCAAGATCGAAAAGCCGGAGGACCTCGCAGGCAAGACCATCGCCGTCACGCGCGGCGCCATCGAGGATTTCGCATTGTCGAAGATCGCGCCTCCGGGCGCCGACATCAAACGCTTCGAGGACAATAACGGCACCATGTCGGCCTTCCTGGCCGGTCAGACCGAGGTGATCGTGACCGGCAACGTGCATGCCGCTGCGATTCTGGAAAAGAACCCGCCGAAGCGGCCGGAACTGAAATTCCTGATGAACAAGAGCCCCTGCTACATAGGCCTGAACAAGAACGAGGCCGGTCTCAAGGACAAGGTCAACGCCATCATCAGCGACGCCAAGAAGGACGGCACGCTGGCCGGCTTCATCGACAAGTGGCTGCATCAGGAACTTCCCGCCGACCTGTAGATTTTCCGATGAATTCCCGGCCCGTGCGCGCAGGCGCACGGGCCGGCCCATCGCAACGGGGACAGCGGCGATGCGTTACCAGTTCGATTTCGGGTGGGTCGCGGATTATTATCCGGTCTTCCTGAAAGGCATATGGATCACCCTCGAGCTGACTTTCGTCGGCACCGTGCTCGGCGTTCTGGTCGGCATCGTCTGCGCCTGGGCACGCACGCTGGGACCGGCCTGGCTGCGGCCGCTGCCAGTCGCCTATATCGAGCTGATCCGCAATACGCCTTTCATCATCCAGCTCTTCTTCATCTTCTTCGGGCTTCCGGGCTTGGGCTTCAGCCTGACCGGGATGGAAGCGGCGCTGCTGGCGATGGTGGTCAATCTGGGCGCCTATAGCGCCGAGATCGTCCGCGCCGGCATCCAGGCGACACCGCGCGGCCAATTCGAAGCCGGCGCCAGCCTCGGCATGAACCGGCTGCAGGTGTTCCGCCATGTGGTTCTGGTGCCAGCGCTGCAGCGCATCTGGCCGGCACTGTCCTCGCAGGCAATCATCGTCATGCTGGGATCCGCTGTGGTGTCGCAGATCGCCGCCGAGGACCTGACTTTTGCCGCAAACTACATCCAGTCGCGCACCTTCCGCGCCTTCGAGGCCTATTTCATCTCGACAGCGATCTATCTGCTGCTGGCAATCGCCCTGCGCTACGTGCTTGCCGGGATCGGCAACCTGGTCTTTCCGCGGAGTGCGGCGCGATGACCGAATTCACCACCTGGGACATCCTGCGCAACCTGCTTCTGGCGACACGCTGGACGCTGGTGCTGTCGCTGGTATCCTTCGTCGGCGGGGGCCTGCTCGGCATGTTCCTGCTTTTCCTGCGCATCGGGCGCGCCCGCATCGGTCAGGCCTTCGTTAAATATTATGTCGAGCTGTTTCAGGGCACGCCGCTCCTGATGCAGCTTTTCCTCGCCTTCTTCGGTCTCGGCCTGTTCGGCATCGATGTGCCGCCGTGGCTGGCGGCCGGCACGGCGCTGATCCTGTGGACTGCCGCCTTCCTTGCCGAAATCTGGCGCGGCTGCGTCGAGGCCGTCGCCAAGGGCCAATGGGAGGCGTCGGCCAGTCTCGGCATGGGCTACATGCAGCAGATGCGCTGGGTGATCCTGCCGCAGGCGCTCAGGATCGCCATTCCGCCGACTGTCGGCTTCTCGGTGCAGGTCATCAAGGGCACGGCGCTGACCTCCATCATCGGGTTTGTCGAAGTATCGAAGGCCGGCACGGTGGTCGCCAATGCGACGTTCGAACCCTTCACGGTCTACGGTTTCGTCGCGCTCATCTATTTCGCCATCTGCTGGCCGCTGTCGAAAAGCAGCCAGATGCTCGAAAGGAAGCTGAATGTCGCTCATCGAAATCACTGAGGTGCGCAAGAGCTTCGGCAGCAATGAGGTGCTGAAAGGCATCAACCTCAATGTCGAGGCGGGCGAGGTGGTCGCCGTCATCGGCCGCAGCGGCTCGGGCAAGTCGACGCTGCTGCGCTGCATCAACGGGTTGGAGCAGATCAACGCCGGATCGATCTCGGTGGCCGGGCAGCCGCTGCTGCCGGACGACGCCCATCTCAAGGCGCTGCGGCTGAAGGTCGGCATGATCTTCCAGCAATTCAATCTGTTTCCGCATCTGACGGCGGGCGACAACGTCATCTTGTCGCAGACGGTGGTGAAGAAGACGCCGAAGCCGGAAGCCGAAGCGATGGCGCGGCGGATGCTGGAGCGCGTCGGCCTGGCCGAGAAATTCGACGCTTATCCCGACGAACTGTCGGGCGGACAGCAGCAGCGAGTCGCTATTGCCCGCGCGCTGGCGATGCAGCCGATGGCGCTGCTGTGCGACGAAATCACGTCGGCGCTCGACCCCGAGCTGGTCGGCGAGGTGCTGGCGGTGGTGCGGGAGCTGGCGGCGGAGGGCATGACGCTGATGATGGTGACGCACGAGATGAAATTCGCCCGCGACGTATGCAAGCGCGTCGTCTTCATGCACGAGGGACGGGTGCACGAGGTGGGGCCGCCACAGGAGGTGTTCACCAAGCCGAAGACCGAAGAGTTGCAGCGCTTCCTCGGCATGGTCGGCGCGGCCGGCTGACGATCACATTCCGTTCTACCGGAATGAAAAAGGCCCGCTTGGAGCGGGCCTTTTTATGTTCTTTGTATTTGTGACGGGTCATTTCCAGTCGCGGATGTCGACGAAGTGCCCTTCGATGGCGGCGGCGGCGGCCATGGCCGGCGAGACGAGGTGGGTGCGGCCCTTGAAGCCCTGCCGGCCCTCGAAATTGCGGTTCGAGGTCGAGGCGCAACGCTCGTGCGGAGCCAGCCGGTCGTCGTTCATGGCCAGGCACATCGAGCAGCCCGGCTCGCGCCAGTCGAAACCAGCCTCGATCAGGATCTTGTCCAGACCCTCGGCTTCCGCCTGCTCCTTCACCAGCCCGGAGCCGGGCACGATCATGGCGTTGACCTTGGGGTGCACCTTGCGGCCCTCGGCCACCTTGGCGACGGCGCGCAAATCCTCGATGCGGCCGTTGGTGCAGGAGCCGATGAAGACGCGGTCGATGGCGATGTCGGTGATCTTCGTGCCGGCGGTCAGGCCCATATATTCGAGCGCGCGCTTCT
The DNA here is from genome assembly GCA_965649745.1 of uncultured Mesorhizobium sp. GTDB lineage: Bacteria > Pseudomonadota > Alphaproteobacteria > Rhizobiales > Rhizobiaceae > Mesorhizobium. The sequence goes on from CBFGLW010000077.1 coordinate 8,745, forward strand.
TGGAATTGCGCTTGGTCTCGTCCTCGATCTCGTCCGGATCGGGGACGACGCCCTGCACCGAGGCGACGTCCTCCGGAGAGGAACCCCAGGTGACGATGGGCGGAAGCTTCGCGGCGTCGAGCACGACAACCTTGTCGAAATGCGCGCCCTCGTCGGACTTCAGCGTGTTCCAGTAGGCCAGCGCCTTGTCCCACGCTTCGCCCTTCGGCGCGCGCGGCTTGTCCTTGACGTAGGCGAAAGTCGTCTCGTCCGGCGCGATCAGGCCGGCGCGGGCGCCGCCCTCGATCGACATGTTGCAGATGGTCATGCGGCCTTCCATCGACAGCGCGCGGATCGCCTCGCCGGCATATTCAATGACGTAGCCGGTGCCGCCGGCGGTGCCGATCTCGCCGATGATAGCGAGGATGATGTCCTTGGCGGTGACGCCGGGGGGCAGTTGCCCGTCGACGCGCACCAGCATGTTCTTTGCCTTGCGCTGGATCAGCGTTTGGGTGGCGAGCACATGCTCGACCTCGGATGTGCCGATGCCATGCGCCAGCGCGCCGAAGGCGCCGTGGGTGGAGGTGTGGCTGTCGCCGCAGACGATGGTCATGCCGGGCAGGGTGAAGCCCTGTTCCGGGCCGATGATGTGGACGATGCCCTGGCGGATATCCGTCTCGGAATAATACTCGACGCCGAAATCGGCGGCGTTCTTGGCGAGCGCCGCGATCTGGATGCGGCTTTCCTCGTTGCGGTTGATGCCGAGCTTGCGGTCGGCCGAGGTCGGCACATTGTGGTCGACGACGGCGAGCGTCTTTTCCGGGTGCCGGACCTTGCGGCCGGCCATGCGCAGGCCTTCGAAAGCCTGCGGGCTGGTCACCTCATGGACGAGGTGGCGGTCGATCCAGAGCAGGCAGGTGCCGTCGTCCTGGCGGTCGACCAGATGGTCGTCGAAAATCTTGTCGTAGAGGGTGCGCAATTTGGTCTGAGATTGGGCGCTCATATGCGTAAATCCGTCGATTCTTGAAAGTAAGGAACCGGCCAGCGGCCGGCGGCAACGGGATCAGCCGAGTCGGCTGGTCAGCGCGCCGGAAATCCGTGCAAAGAACCGCGCCGGCAGGCGTTTCCTGTCCTGCAGCACGAAGCCCTTGTAGGCCGGATCGCCGAAAAGCTCTTCCATGGCGGCTAGATAGCAATGTTTTGGAGCGGCGGCAATCGGAACCGCGAAGCGCCGCGGCGCGGTTCAGCGCTTGCGGTTGTCGACCGGCTCGACTTCCGAGGGCTTGTCAGGCTTCGATTGTATCGAAGGTTTCGCCTCGACCTTGGAGGAGGTCCGGGAGCGCGAGGATTTGGGAGCGGCCTTGGCCTCGTCACCGGGAGACTGGTTCACGTCCAGCTTCGCCTGCAAGGTCTGCAGCAGGCCGAGTACGATCAAGGCCAGCAAAGTGGCGAACAGCGCGACCTGCCAGAGGCCGAGTCCGCAGGCGACGCCGATGGCGCCTGCCAGCCACATGCCCGCTCCGGTGGTCAATCCCTGCACCTCGCCGCGGGTGAATATGACGACGCCTGCGGCAAGGAAGGCAACCCCGGCAGTAACGGCCTCGACGACGCGCACCGGATCGACCTTGACCGCCTCCTTCATCGTGTCGGCGGCGAACATCGGCGCATGCACGATCTCGATGGTGAGGATGGCGAAGGTGGCGGAAGCAACGCAGACGAGGATGTGGGTGCGCAGCCCGGCCGGGCGGTCGCGCCATTCGCGCTCGAAACCGATCAGCGCTCCGAAGAGGGTGGCGAGCAGCAGCCGCGCGGCGATGACGGGAAAGGCGATGTAGGTGGGATGGCCGAATTCCTCGACGAGCTGTTCCATATGATCCCTGTGCGTTGGCGTGGGCTGAACGCCCTACAAGGATTGAAGTTCCTTAGCCGTCAATGGAACGGTCAGCGGGCCGTCGCGCCATACTGGCTGTCAGGTTGGCGCAGACGTTTTTCCAGCGCGCGCAGCGCCAGCGACAGGCCGATGGTGAGGAACAGGTAGATGTAGGCGACGATCGAATAGGTCTCGAAGAAGCGGAACGATCCGGCGGCATAGACCTTGGCCATCTGGGTAATGTCGGCGACGCCCAGCACCGAGACCAGCGAGGAGTCCTTCACCATGGCGATGAAGTCGTTGCCGTAGGTAGGCAGGATGGTGCGGAAAGCCTGCGGCCAGACGATATGCCTGAAGCGCCGGTAGCGGCTGAGGCCCAGCGCCTTGGCTGCCTCGATCTGGCCGATGCCGACCGACTGGATGCCGGCGCGGAAGATCTCGGCGATGAAGGAGGAATAGGCGATGGTGAGCGCGATGATCGCCCGCCACAGCAGCGAGACATCGCGCACCATCAGGTCGCCGACATAGCCGGCCTCACGCAGTGGCGTCGCAAGGAAATTCCAGCCGGCGACAAAGGCCGGCACGCCGACGAAGGCGATCCAGAACAAAAGCACGAGGATCGGCACGCTGCGGATGATCTCGACATAGAAGCGGGCGATCTGCCGCAGTGCCATCGAACCGGAGAGCCCCATCAATGCCACCGCCAGCCCTAGCGCCGAGGCAAGGGCGAAGGCGACAAGCGTGACGAAGACGGTGACGCCGATGCCCTTGACCACTGTCGAGAACACTTGGGCGTAGAGGCCGCTGGTGGCGATGAAGATCGCCGCTGCCAAGGCGAGCCCGGCGATCGCAACCAGCCACCAGGGAAAGTCGGGTTTTTGAGCGGAGGGACGCGCCATGCTTACTCTTCCCCTAGCGGGGAGGGTCGCTGCGAAGCAGCGGGGTGGGGGTCGATACCGAGGCCAGAACACCTCCACCCCGGACCTGCGGTCCGACCTGCCAGGGCAAGCCACGGGTCTTGCCCGTCCTTCGGACCTCCGCAAGGGGGAGGATGAAGTGCCCGCGCCTTGCGCCTCGCTATGGCTCGGCGCGTTCGTCGCTTCAATCGACAAATCTTTGTCGATTGATCGGCCTCCGGCCGACCGCTCCTCACTGGCCCATCTTGTAGTCGAGGAACCATTTCTTGTTCAACGCGTCGAGCGTGCCGTCGGCTTTCAGCGCGGCGATGGCGGCGTTGACGGGCGCCACGAGGTCGGAACCCTTGGGAAAGATGAAGCCGAAATCCTCGCTGCCAAGCGGCCCGCCGACCAGCTTCAGGCCGCCATTGGAGGCCTCGACATAGCCCATGCCGGCGGTTCCGTCGGTCAGTACCGTGTCGACATCGCCCGCCTTCAGCGCCTGCACGGTCGCGCCGAACGTCTCGAACAGCTTGATGCGCGGGTTCTGCTCGTTGCCGTCGAGCACCGAATAAACGGCGGTGTAAAAGGGCGTGGTGCCGGGTTGTGCGCCCACCAGCCCGTCCTTGAGCGCGGCGAAGGACTTGGCGTCGTCGAAGCGGCTCTCGTCGGCGCGCACCAGCATGAACTGTTCCGAGCGCATGTAGGCATCGGAGAAATCGACCTTGGCCTTGCGCTCGTCGTTGATGGTGATGCCGGTCATGCCGATATTGTACTGGTTGTCGGAAACCGCCTGGATCATCGCGTCCCAGGAGGTGTTTTGGTACTCGACGGCGAAGTTCAGCCGCTTGGCGATCTCGTTCATCGCGTCATACTCCCAGCCGACAGGCTTGCCGGTCTTGGGCTCGACGAACTGGAGCGGCGGATAGGCGTTCTCGGTCACCACCACCACTTTGCGGCCCTTCAGGTCGGGCAGGGTCTGGGCCGCCGCGGCGGAGGCCAAAGCGACGAGGATTGCAAGCGCGTGGAGAAGGATGCGGGGCTTCACGGTCTGCTCCTGTGGAGATGGCTGCG
>CBFGLW010000078.1:0-12033 GCA_965649745.1 uncultured Mesorhizobium sp.
CGTAGAAATCGAACACCACCTCGTTGAGCGGCAGGTCGTAGACCAGCATGGCGCGTTTGCCGACATAGCTGAGGTCCACCTGCACGCCGCGCCGCTCCTGGCAGAGCTTCAAAATGCTGCCGAGATAATCGTCGGGCGTCAAAATGGTGGCGCGGATCCACGGCTCCTCGATGGCGAGAATCTGCATCACATCCGGCATGTCGGCTGGGTTGTGCAGTTCCTTCACCGAGCCGTCGCGCAATTGCAGCCGGTAGACGACGGAGGGCGCGGTGGCGATCAGGTCGAGATCGAACTCGCGCTCCAGCCGCTCCTGGATGATCTCGAGGTGCAGCAGGCCGAGGAAGCCGCAGCGGAAGCCGAAGCCGAGCGCGGCGGAGGTTTCCATTTCATAGGAGAAGCTAGCGTCGTTGAGGCGCAGCTTGCCGACGGCGGCGCGCAGGTCCTCGAAGTCGGCGGCGTCGACCGGGAACAGGCCGCAGAAGACAACGGGTTGGGCGGGCTTGAAGCCGGGCAGCGCCGCAGCGGTGGGGCGGCGGTCCTCGGTGATGGTGTCGCCGACGCGCGTGTCGGCCACTTCCTTGATCGAGGCGGTGATGAAGCCGAACTCGCCGGGGCCGATTTCGTCGGCCTGGATCATCTTGGGCGTGAAGAAGCCGGTGCGCTCGACCGGGTATTTCGCGCCGGTGCCCATCATGCGGATGGTCTGGCCCTTTTTCAGCACGCCGTCGATGACGCGCACCAGCACGATGACGCCGAGATAGGCGTCGTACCAACTGTCGACCAGCATGGCCTTGAGCGGGGCCGAGGCGTCGCCCTCGCGCGGCGGCGGCAATTGCGTGACGATCGCCTCCAGCACTTCGTCGATGCCGAGGCCGGTCTTGGCCGAGATCATCACGGCCTGCGAGGCGTCGAGGCCGATCACCTCCTCGACCTGCTCCTTGATGCGCTCGGGCTCGGCTGCGGGCAGGTCGATCTTGTTCAGCACCACGACGATCTCGTGGTTGTTGTCGATCGCCTGATAGACATTGGCCAGCGTCTGCGCCTCGACGCCCTGCGAGGCGTCGACAACCAGCAACGAACCCTCGCAGGCGGCGAGCGAGCGGGAGACCTCATAGGCGAAATCGACATGGCCGGGGGTGTCGATGAGGTTGAGGACATAATTCTCGCCGTCCTTCGCCCGGTAGTTCAGGCGCACGGTCTGCGCCTTGATGGTGATGCCGCGCTCGCGCTCGATGTCCATATTGTCGAGCACCTGCTCCTTGCCGGCCATCTCGCGCGCGTCGAGGCCGCCGGTCATCTGGATGAGGCGGTCGGCGAGCGTCGACTTGCCATGGTCGATATGGGCGACGATGGAGAAGTTGCGGATGCGGGAAATCGGTGTGGCCATGGTGGGCGGGCTTTAGCAGGGGCACCGGTCCGCGGCAAGCGGGGGACGGACTGCGCGACGCGCGGCGCGCCCGGGCAAAAAATGCCTAACGGCTAAAATTTTAGCGGTTCCCTTAGCGTGGCCTTTGCAGGCGCCGCGCTATCAGCGTCGTGAACAATTGCGTGCGGGGCAAAGATGCGCAAACTCCTGAGGAAATTCACCGGCGCGACGGACGGTTCGCTGCTGCCGGTCTTCGCCATATCGCTGATACCGCTTCTGCTGGCCGTCGGCATGTCGGTCGACTACACGTCGGCGGTATCGTCCAAGGCGACAATGCAGAACGCGCTCGACGCGGCAGCGTTGTCTCTCACCACGCTGCCGAAGTCGACCTCGCAAGCCGATCGCTCCAAGCAGCTGCAGGATGTATTCAAGGCCAATGGCGGCGAAGGTAGCGCGTCAGTGCTGGCGCCTGTCTACGACGCCGACGGGACGTTGCATCTGAGCGCCTCCGCCACCTATTCCATGCCGACAAACTTCATGAAGCTCGCCACGATCAGCACAGTTCCCATCGAGGTGCAGACCAAGGTGGTGAAGAAGCCCTCGCTGGTGGAAGCCACGTTCAACGTCGACCATGTTTCAGGCTACTGGGGCAAGACGATGTACGTCTACGGCACCGAGTTCGAGAGCACGACTGAAAAAGTGCTCATGAAGATTGTCTATACCTACAAGCCCTACACATATTCTTACACAAGCAGGGGCAAGACATACAGCGCCTCCGATCCGAAAGGCTACGGCACGACGAATATCTACACTGTTTCGGGAACGACCGAGACACTGGTACAGAGCCAGGTTTGCACACCGGTCGGACAACTCACAGATTTTACGCCCTCCGCGACCGTTTTCAGAAGCGTTTCGACGGCAAAAAGCGGGAGCACGAACGGCTCGACTGTTTATTTCAAAACGACGTGCGTAACAGTGAACGCACCCGGAAGCCTCAGCGGCGCGAAAATCGACGTGAGCAAGATGAACGATCTCTATCTGCTGATGGATGTGCCTTCCGGACCGGTCAAAAAGCTCAAGTCGAACGACACAGCTACGTCGGACCGTCTCTATATCGGCGCCGGATACACCACTGCCGCGGAAAAAGCGCTCAATCCTTCCAAGTATGCGCCTGTCGAGATCGCGAAGAACAAGATCGTCGACATCTTCAGCGCCGTGCCCTGTAGCCAGACCAGCGATCAGGCCTGGGAAGACGGCGGTAACGCGGTGCCGGCCGACGTGTCCAACGCCGACTTCTTCTACTCGATCACGGGCAAATGCGACTACAGCCAGCGCATCGCCCAGACCCGCATCACGGAGTAACCGGGCAGCGGTACGGAAATCGCGGCTGCCGTTGCGCAAAACGACGGCAGCCGCAAACTTTCTCGTCAAATCCTGCCGGATGCAGCCATCGGGGGAATCGATCACGAAGCGGTGAAGCCTGTAACACGGGCACCGTCGAGGCGAACCAACGGACGTCAACGCGGCCAAGCCGCTTCCGTCCAGAGGAGATCGAAATGAAACTTTCCGCCCGACTGACCGCGCCTGCCCTCGCGTTCGCGCTTGCCTCGACTGTGCTGCTTTCAGGCGGCATTGCAAACGCCCAGGACGCCATGAAACCCGCCAACCAGATGTCGACCGACGCCATGAAACCGGCGGACTCCATGAAGGCCGACGACAAGACGATGGCCGACTGCAAGGAGAAGGCCGGCATGGAAACCGACGCCATGAAAAAGGACGAAGCCATGAAGGCCTGCGACGCCATGGGCGGAGACGCCATGAAGCCGGCCAAGTAGGCAGGCAGCCCTGCGGCCGAAACCCGACAGAGAAGGCCGCAGGGCAACCACGCACGACAAAGTGAGGCGCGCTACGCCTTGTTCCCATCGTATAGAACGAGCAGAATTCCAAGCCGGCCTCGCGGCCGCACCGGAGACATTGCCATGATCGCACGACCCCGTTCCCTCCGCCCACGCCTTGCCGCTTTCGCAATCGGCGCTTTCGCAGCCCTGGCCATATCCGCTGCCGCACTTGCCGTCTGGCAGGCGCCTGCCCTGTCGGCGGAGGAAGCGGTGAAAATCCCGCCGCCGGCGCTCGACGAGAAAGCCGGCGGCACGACCGAGAAGGCGGTGTTCGCCGGCGGCTGCTTCTGGGGCGTGCAGGGCGTGTTCCAGCATGTGAAGGGCGTAAAGAGCGCCGTCTCCGGCTATGCCGGCGGCACGGAGATGGACGCCATGTACGAGACGGTCGGCACCGGCCGCACCGGCCACGCCGAATCCGTCGAGATCACCTACGACCCGTCGCAGATCAGCTATGGAAAGCTGCTGCAGGTCTATTTCTCCGTCGCGCACAACCCGACGCAGCTGAACTTCCAGGGACCCGACCAGGGGCCGCAATACCGTTCCGCCGTTTTCCCGGCCAATGACGAGCAGAAGAAGATCGCCGAAAGCTATATCGACCAGTTGGGCAAGGCGAAGGTATTTCCCGACAAGATCGTGACGACGCTGGAAAGCGGCAAGGTTTTCTATCCGGCCGAGGCCTATCATCAGGACTATCTGACGCTGAACCCCACCAGCCCCTACATCGTCTACAACGACCTGCCTAAGATCGAGAATTTGAAGGCGATGTTCCCCGAACTCTACAATGAGAAACCGGTGCTGGTGAGCGCGCAGGCCAAGAGCTGAGCGAAAGCACGCGCGCTCACAGCCAGCCGCCGGCAAAGCCGCCGCGGCGCAGCCCTGAAATGACATAGGGACAGCCGCGCATCAGGCTCCAGACCAGACCGGTCCGGTGGTTCTCGATCATCAGGCCGATCGCTCCCTCATTGATGCCGACCCGGTCCGGCGCGGTCCAGAATCCTGCCGCCGTTTCTCCGTCGCGGAAGGTCGGATTGAAGCTGGCGGCGAAACCCCACGGACTTTCGCGACCCATGCCGAGAGAGCGGAAGTGCTCGAGCGCGGGCAGCACGATCTCCGGCGCGAAGGGCAGTGAAGCGGCCGTCGCCCATGGCGACAGCGTGCCGTCGTCGGGTCCGAACGGACCGCCGCGGGCCAGATAGCCGTAGAAGCGCCTATCCACCCCGTCGATCCGCCGTCTGGCCCGGCCCGGCCCGTCGCTGGCTGTGAGACCCCAGGCGTTATGGCCATAACCTTCGAAGCCGCGCGGATTGCGGATGGCGTAGTCGCGCTGAACATAGGCGGCCTTGCTGCTGTTTTCGAAATAGTCGCTGCCGCGTTCGCGCATGAAGGCGTCGCGTATGCCGCGCAGGTCGAGCCAGATATGCGACATCTGGTGGATGAACAACGGGCCGGCATAGGCCAGTTCGCGGCCGTATATCTTCTTCCAGCGATAGTTCGCCAGCCAGGCGGAATAGCTCTCGGCCGGCAGCGCGTGCGTGGGTGAGCCGAGGCCGAGAACGTAGAGGATGAGCGCTTCGTCGTAGCCTTCCCAGCGGTAGCGCAGGAAACCTCGCCCCGGCCGCCAGCCATGGGTGACGGTCGCGCCGCCGTTGCGCGCCCAGTTCCAGTCGACGCGGCGGTAGAGGGCATCGGCTAGACGGCGTATCTCGGTTTCGCTTTCGTCGTCTTCCCCGAAGAATGCCTGCGCCGCCAGCACGCCCGCCATCAGAATGGCGGTGTCCACGGTGGACAACTCGCATTTCCAGACGCGGCGTCCCGTCTCCATGTCGAGAAAATGATAAAAGAACCCCCTGTAGCCGGCAGCGTCCGGCTCCGGCCCTTGCGGCGCATCCCAAAGGAATTTCAGCGTTAAGAGTGTCCGCCGGACAGCCTCTTCGCGGCGGATGTAGCCTCGCGCGACGCCGACCGCATAGGCCGTAAGAGCGATGCCGACGGCCGCAATGCTGGCGGGCGAGCCCGCGCGCGTGCGGTCGCGGACAAGACCGTTGCGGGGGTTTGCCTGGGTGACAAAATAGTCGAAGGAAAAGCGCTGCAGGCCGGTCAGCAGGTCCTCGTCCGAGGCCGGCCGGTCGCCGGTCACGCCCTTGCTCAACGCATACATGCGGCGCTTATGCCATTTCCTTCAAGGCGCAACGGCTACGACGCTTAATCATAGGTGAGATCGCCCGCCTTGCCGCCGAAAACCCGGTAGGCATAGAAGGAATAGAAGATAATGATCGGCAGCACGACGACGGTGCCGACGAGGATGATGGCAAGGCTTTCGGGCGCCGAGGCCGCCTGCCAGATGGTCAGCCGGTCGGGCACCACGAAGGGATAGAACGACCAGGCCAGACCTGCAAAGCCGAGCGCGAAGATGGCGGCCAGAGTCAGGAACGGCACGATGGCGTGGCGGTCGCTTTCCTTGGGCAGCTGGAAGGTCTGCCGCCACAGCCACAGGAACAGGACGGCCGAAAGGATCGGCAGCGGCGACAGGTAGATCATGTCGGGCAGCACGAACCATTTGGCGAAGATGCGCGGCGAAGCGAAGGGCGTGGCGAGCGAGACGGCGGCCATGCCGAGCGCCGTGAAGACGAGCGCCGAGCGCAGCCACTTGACCGCCTTTTCCTGTAATTCGCCTTCTGTCTTGTAGATCAGCCAGGCCGCGCCCATGGCGGCATAGGCGGCGGCGAGACAAAGCGCCACCAGCGCGCCGAAGGCCATGCCGGCCAGGCTTGTGTCGAGCCCCAGCACATAGACGCCGAGCATATAGCCCTGCGCCAGCGAGGCGATGAGCGAGCCGGCGAAGAACACCTTGTTCCAGCGATGCTTGCGGCCGGCCGGCACCTTGGCGCGGAAATCGAAGGCGACGCCGCGCAGGATGAGGCCGACAAGCAGCACGAAAACCGGGATGTAGAGCGCGGTGAGGATGACGCCATGCGCCATCGGGAAGGCTACCAGCAGGAGGCCGACCGCCAGCACCAGCCAGGTCTCGTTGGCGTCCCAGAACGGACCGATGGCGGCGATCATGGTGTCCTGTTCCTTGTCCCCGGCCAGCGAGAACAGGATGCCGATGCCGAGGTCGAAGCCGTCGAGCACGACGTAGATCAGGATCGACAGGCCCATGAGGCCGGCGAAGATCAGCGGCAGCAGTGTCGGCCAGTCGAAGGTCATGGCTTTATCCTCACCTCTCGCTCTGCGCCGGCTGCGACAACGCGGCGTTCATCACTCCGGGCAAAGGCGAGGAATCGCCCTCCTTCGCCGCCTTCAGCGCCAGGTGGACCAGCACACCCAGGAAGGCGACGAGCAGCACCGCATAAAGGACAAGATAGATGGCGAGCGTCAGTGCCACATGGCCGCCCGCCACCGGCCCGACGGCATCGGCGGTCTTGAGCACGCCGGTGACCAGCCAGGGCTGGCGGCCGATTTCGGTTGTGTACCAGCCGGCGAGCGTCGCCACCCAGCCCGAAATCGTCATCGGGATCATCAGCAGGGCAAGCGGCTTCGGCAGGGACTTGCGCCGCCACAGGAAGAAGGTCGCCGCCCACGAAACGGCAAGCATGAGCAGGCCGGTGCCCACCATGATGCGGAAACCCCAGAAGACCGGGAAGACCGGGGGGTGGTCGCCCTCGAACTGGTCGAGACCCGGCACCACGCCATCGGCGCTGTGGCGCAGGATGAGGCTGGCGCCGTCGGGAATGGTGACCTCGAAGCGGTTTTCCTTCGCCTTCTCGTCGGGCAGCGCAAACAGCACCAGCGGAATGTTCGGCCCGGTGTGCCAGTTGGCCTCCATGGCGGCGATCTTGGCAGGCTGGTGCTCGAGCGTGTTCAGCCCATGCTGGTCGCCGGCGAAAATCTGGATGGGGATCAGCACGGCGGCCAGGAACGTGCCGGTGCGCAGCGCCTTCCACATGGATTGCGAGTGGTCGCCCCTGAGATAGCGCAGCGCTGAAAGCCCGGCGATGAAAAAGGCGACCGTCAGGCCCGACGCCAGCAGCATGTGCACCAGCCGATACGGCATGGACGGGTTGAAGACGATGGCCCACCAGTCGACCGCATGGGCGACGCCGTCGCGCATTTCGAAGCCGGTGGGCGTCTGCATCCACGAATTCAGCGCTATGATCCAGAAAGCGGAGACGGTGGTGCCGCCGGCGACGAGCACGGTGGCCAGCGTATGGATGCGGTTCGACACGCGGCGGAAACCGAACAGCATAATGCCGAGGAACGCCGCCTCCAGGAAGAAGGCGGTCAGAACCTCATAGGCGAGCAGCGGCCCGGCGACGTTGCCAACCGTTTCCATGTAGCCCGGCCAGTTTGTGCCGAACTGGAAGCTCATGGTGACGCCGGTGACGACGCCCATGGCGAAGGATAGAGCGAAGACCTTCACCCAAGTGAAATAGGCCCGCATCCAGGCGCCGTCGGAGGTGGCGTTGTAGCGGAGCTTGAAGAAAAGCAGCACCCAGCCGAGCGCAATGGTGATGGTTGGGAAAAGGATATGGAACGAGATGTTCGCGCCGAACTGTATGCGCGAGAGGATGAGCGGGTCCATGTCGACTCCGGCTGCTTATTACAAACCGGATACTATGCCCCGCGGCTCCAACCGTCAAAGCGGCGCCGCGTCGCGCGAGGCGGAAGGTCGCAGGCCTCCCGCCTCGCCGCGGTTTCGTCTACTCCAGCGGCCTTGTCTCGCCGCTGACCGCGTCGAACTTCATTTCCACCTTGGCGTTGTCGGTCGTGTAGTAGGTCACGTCATAGCCGCCGTCGTCCCAGTCGACATCGCTGATGTAACGGAAATCGGGCCTCTGCTCGACCTTGGCGATGATCGCCGACAGTTTCTTGCCGTTTGGCGGAGGAACATCGGGTGCGGTAGCGGCGGATTGCGCCAATGCGGGACTGGCGACGAGGGCAAGAGCAAATACCGCGGCTGAAATCGTTTTCAACATAGTCGTCCTCATTCGGGTTGGCATCGAATAGCTGTACCGCAAATATCCATGGTCCGCTTTGCGCCATGGCCTGTAAAACTCGCCGGCCTCCCGGTTCGTTCCCTTTGCGGCAAGATCCGCCATGGAACCAAACGGATGGACACGGCTTAGCGTTCATGCGCCTCAATTGAATCCCGAACAGGAGGCATCCGCATGAAACCGATCGCGATACTCTTGATCGTCGCCGGGCTGGGGCTTGCCGGCAAGGCCACGGCTCAGACCGGCAGCGACCAAGACACCAAGAAGCCGGTCGAGAACTGCCAGGTGCAGCCGGACGAAAAAACCCAACGACCTGCACAGCCCGGCACGAACGACAGCCTGAGCGAAACGCTGAACCCCTGCAACGGCGTGCTCAAGCCACCAGAGACGGGCGACAAGGGTGTGGCCGCGCCGCCGTCGGACGCGGGAGAAACTCCGGTCATCCGCCCAGGCGAAATCCCGCGGCAGCCGAGCAAGTAGACTGCCGAGGCGCCGTTCCAGCCGGACGGGTCGCCCGGTATTCCACTGCCCGCTCAAATAACTTTCGGATCGGCCATGACGGTGAACATGCCGACGCGCTTGGCTCTCAGGGTGCCGGGCTTGTATTTCTCAAGCCATTTGTCCGTCTCGGCCAGGAAAAGGCTGCCGCTATTTTCGGCAGCCGTGGAAGCGCCTGTAGAACCTGAAGAAGCCGCCCTGCCCTGTACCGCTTCGAGGACCGAGCGGAAATAATAGTGAAAGAAGAGGCGGTTGAACTCGGTGAAGTAAATGTCGGCGGCACGGCTGTCGCCGCGGATGACGAGCATGTTCTCGTCATTGGCGCTGGTCGAGTTGTTGGAGAAGTTGGCCGAGCCGGTGATGACGATCGGATCGGCGCTGAGCGGGTCTTTCAGCAAAAACTTCGAATGGATATAGGCGACATGCTGGTTGAGCTTGAGGATGCCGGCATTGGTCTCGCGCGTCCAGCGATAGAGCGTGTCGCGGATATAGGAGCCCCAGGCCTGATAGACATTGTGCCTTGACGACAGCCGCACGAAGGCGCCGGGATTGTCCGAACTGGCCTTGTCCTGCTTTTCCAGCATGAGGAAGGTGATGTGGCTGTCGCGCGTGTTGTCGGCAAGTTCCGCCTTGAACAGCGCATTGACCCCGAAAGCCAACGTCACACAGGCGAGCGATTCGGCGGCATCCAGGGCGGCGACATACATCTTGAGCGTCGAGAGCCCGCTTTCCGGGCTGAAGACGGTCGTGACCCCCTGGGGTATGTCCGACCATTTCTTCGGCGTATCCTGCAGATCCATCACCGCCTTGCGGTAGTCGGCGCGCTTCTTGTCGGCGACCGGCTTCGGGTCGTTCTTCGAGGCGCCGGGATCGGTGGCGAGAAGTTCCCAATATTTGACGAAGGCGGCGGCAGCCGTCCCGTCGCGCAGCCAGTGGCCGACATTGGTCTGTCCATGGATGCCGCCATCGGACAGATTGGTGGATCCCGTCCACACCTCTTCGGCGACAGCCGGATCGCCGCGCAAAAGCACGATGAACTTGTTGTGCTGGATGTTGGAGGGGTTGGACGCGCGCCAGCAGGCAATGCTGCTCGCCGGCAATTGGGCGGCGGCCACGGTGCGCTTGTTGTCCTCGAGCGGAAAACTTTCGACCAGCTTGCCGGTCTTCTTGTCGATGTGGGCGTTGTCCTTGGCATCCAGGATCAGCCTGACCTTCACGCCCCGGTCCACCGCCTCCTTGAATTTGGCGGCGATCGGCGGATAGCGGAATTCGTAGAAAGCGCCGAGCAGCGTGTCTCCCGCCCCGGCACTGTCGATGAAGCGGATCATCGCATCGTCGAGGTCGCGACTGAGCCAGTTCCGCGCCTCCTGCCGTTTGGCCGGGTCGGGTATCTTGTCCGGCGCCTTGTTGTCGAAGCGCCGCGCATAGGCCTGGCTGCTGGCGACGCCCCGGTTGAAGAAAACGTCGTGCTCGTCCGCCGTGAACAGCGGTTCGGTGCGCACGCCTATCTCGATCGGCGCGGCGCTGCGATCGATGTTCTTCGGCTTGCCCTTCAGCGGATGGAAGAAATAGCGATATTCGCGACCGGGCTTGGCGGTGAAGTCGTCCCAGACGAAGCTCTGGATCGGCTGGTCGTAGGTGCTGACGTTGATGTCCGCACCGGGAAACGGGATCACCGAGGCGAACACCTTGAAGCCGTACATATAATAGCGTTCGCTCTCTGTCGGGTCGGCGCGTTCGACGGCAAAACCCAGCAAGCCCTTCGTGTCCGACTGATTGTAATCTATGGCGAAGGAAACAGTATTCGTTCCTGACACGGCATATATTACATAGCCGTCTATACTGTTCGACTTGAAATGCATGAAATCACCCCCTCATACCGACTTCATTCTCGTCGAAGAGTAAACAATAGTATGAAATCTTGATTTTGATAATGGAAAATCGCGCCGGAAGTCTTCGAATCCTGGTCAATGGCCAGAGATGTCAGGAGCGGCCTTGAAATGCCGTTGCGCACACCGACATTCAGCGGCAAAACGCATATCCCTTTTCAGAAAAAAGCAATTTGCCCATGTCGTCCGCGCCCATGCCGCCCGTCATCTCGATTTCCAGCCTGTCGAAAACCTACGCGACCGGTTTCCAGGCGCTGAAAGGCGTCAGCCTCGACATCAGGCGAGGCGAAATCTTCGCGTTGCTTGGCCCGAACGGCGCCGGCAAGACGACGCTGATCTCCATCGTTTGCGGCATCGTCAACCGGTCCGGCGGCACGGTGACCGTGGATGGCCACGACATTTCCGCCGACTACCGCGCAGCGCGCAGCCTGATCGGCCTGGTGCCGCAGGAACTGACGGTGGAGGCGTTCGAGACGGTGCGCAGCGCGCTGACCTACAGCCGCGGCCTGTTCGGCAAGCCGGCCAATCCGGACTTCATCGACCAGGTGCTGAAGGACCTGTCGCTGTGGGACAAGCGCGACGAGAAGATCATCACGCTGTCTGGCGGCATGAAGCGGCGGGTGATGATCGGCAAGGCGCTGGCGCATGAGCCGCGCATCCTGTTCCTCGACGAACCGACCGCCGGCGTCGACGTGGAACTGCGGCAGGACATGTGGGCGATGGTGCGGCGGCTGCGCGACAGTGGCGTCACCATCATCCTCACCACCCACTATATCGAGGAAGCCGAGGAGATGGCCGACCGTGTCGGCGTCATCAACCATGGCGAGCTGGTGCTGATCGAGGAAAAGACCGAGCTGATGCGCAAGCTCGGCCGCAAGCAGCTCAAGCTCGAGCTGCGCAAGCCGGTTAAGAAGCTTCCCGAGCAATTCGCGCGCTACGAAGTCGAGCTTTCCGACGACGGCAACGAACTGACCTATACCTACGACAACCAGGCCGAGCGGCCCGGCGTCGCCTCGCTGATCCGCGACCTTGACGCGGCCGGCATCGAATTCCGCGATCTCGACACCGAAAACTCCTCGCTTGAGGAGATATTCGTCAATCTGGTGAGGAAAACGCCATGAACCACCGCGCGGTCTGGGCGATCTACAAGGTGGAAATGGCGCGCGCCCTGCGCACGCTTTTGCAAAGCGTCGTGTCGCCGGTCATCTCGACCTCGCTCTATTTCGTCGTCTTCGGCGCCGCCATCGGCTCGCGCATTACCGAGATCGACGGGGTCAGCTATGGCGCCTTCATCGTACCGGGGCTGATCATGCTGTCGCTTCTGACGCAGTCTATCTCCAACGCCTCGTTCGGCATCTATTTCCCGAAATTCGTCGGCACCATCTTCG
>CBFGLW010000079.1:0-11971 GCA_965649745.1 uncultured Mesorhizobium sp.
GTCGAAAAAGGGGCGCCTTCGGGCGCCCCTTTTTCGTTTCGAATCCGAGCCGGCCCCATCGGCGCTTCATCGAAGCAGCCCTCGACAGGCGCCCAACAACGCACCCCGAGTGGCGTTCGGGGATCAGTTTGACCCCGACCGTCAGCCTACAGCTTGTTGGCGCGCTGCTGCATCATCATGAAGGTGTCGAAAGTGTATTCCGAGACCTGTGCCCACAGATAGGCGTCCTTGCGGAACGCCGTCTGGCTGTCGAATATCTTCTTGAAGCCGGCATTGGCCGCATTGATCTCGGCATAGGTGGCGTTGGCGGCATCGAAGCAGGCACCAAGTATCTCCGGGCTGAACGGGCGCAGTTGTGCGCCGCCAGCAACCAGTCGCGTCAGCGCGGCCGGGTTCTTGTGGTCGTAGCTCGCCATCATGTCACAATTGGCCGCTTCGCAGGCAGAAGTGACCGCTGCCTGATAGAATTTCGGCAGTTCGTTCCACTTGGCGAGGTTGGCCATCAAGTGGAGGGTCGGACCACCTTCCCACCAACCAGGATAGTAGTAATAAGGCGCAACCTTGAAGAAACCGAGCTTCTCGTCGTCATAGGGACCGACCCACTCGGCTGCATCGATCGTGCCTTTCTCGAGTGCCGGATAGATGTCGCCGCCAGCGATCTGCTGCGGCACCACGCCGACCTTTTCGACCACCCTGCCGGCGAAACCGCCGATCCGCATCTTGAGACCCTTGAGGTCTTCCAACGTTTTGATTTCCTTGCGGTACCAACCGCCCATCTGCGCACCCGTGTTGCCGCAGGGAAGGCCGTAGAGCCCTTGCGTTGCATAGAACTCATTGAGGAGGTCGATGCCGCCGCCGTAGTAGAGCCAGGCGTTCATCTGGCGGTCGTTGAACATGAACGGCACGGCCGTCGCCAACGCGTAGGTCGGGTCTTTGCCCCAGAAATAATAGGATGCCGTATGGCATGCCTCGACGGTGCCGGCCGAGACGGCATCGGCCGCCTGCAGTCCGGGCACGATTTCACCGGCGGCGAAGACCTGAATATCGAAATTTCCGTCAGTCGATTCGCGTACGTATTTCGCCATCGTTTCGGCGGCGCCGAAGATGGTGTCCAAGGCTTTTGGAAATGACGATGTGCAGCGCCAGGACACTTTGGGCATCGACTGCGCGATAGCCGGCATGGCTAGCGTTGCTGCCGCGCCAGTGCCGGCGACAGCGGTTGCGGTTTTGGCAATAAAAGAACGACGATCCATGAAACTCCTCCCAGGTTCGCATCACAACTGCGCCATGCGACCGCTGGTTGTTTTTCTCGGCCGCCAACGCCGCAACAATCAATGCATGCCGGCGGGCATTAGTCCATCCTTCTCAATCCAATGGTCCAAAGGCCAATGGTCCAAAGGCGCCCGGGCGCAGAAACGAAAATCCCGGAGCGTCGCCGCTCCGGGATTGGTATAAGGGAGGTGGAAGTGCCTGCTTACAATTTGTTGGCGCGCTGCTGCACCATCATGAAGGTGTCGTAATTGTATTCGGCAATCTGCATGTTGAGGTAGTAGTCCTTGCGGAAGCCTACGATCGAATCCCAGATCTTCTTGAACATCGGGTTGGACCCCGACATCTCGCCGTAGACTTCATTGGCCTTGTCGAAGCTGGCCGACAGGATTTCCTGGCTGAAGGGACGAAGCTGGGCGCCGTTGGCGACAAGCTGCCGGATCGCGGCCGGATTCTTGTAATCGTATTTCTGCAGCATGTCGGCGTCGGCGGCATGGGCCGCGGTGCGCAGAAGCGACTTATAGCTCGCAGGAATCTCCTCATACTTGCCCTTGTTGAACATCAGGTGGACGGTCGGGCCGCCTTCCCAGAAGCCGGGGTAATAGTAGTAAGGAGCAACCTTGTAGAAGCCGAGCTTCTCGTCGTCATACGGGCCGACCCACTCGGCGGCGTCGATGGTGCCTTTTTCCAGCGCCGGATAGATGTCGCCGCCAGGAATGTTCTGCGGCACCAGGCCGAGACGTTCCATGACCTTGCCGGCGAAGCCGCCGATACGCATCTTCAAGCCGTTGAGGTCGGCGACGGTGTTGATCTCCTTGCGGAACCAGCCGCCCATCTGCACGCCGGTGTTGCCGCCCGGGAAGCCGATGAGGCCCTGGGTGCCGAGGAACTCGTTGAAGAGGTCGATGCCGCCGCCATGATAGTGCCAGGCGTTCATGCCGCGCGCGTTGAGCGCGAAAGGCACGGCAGCGCCCAGAGCGTAGGTCGGGTCCTTGCCCCAGAAATAGTACGACACCGTGTGGCAGGCCTCGACCGTTCCCGCGGAAGCCGCGTCGGCGACCTGGAAAGCGGGAACGAGCTCGCCGGCGGCGAAGACCTGGATCTGGAAGTTACCGTCGGTGGCTTCCGACAGCATCTTGGAAAACACTTCGGCGCCTCCGTAGATGGTATCGAGCGACTTCGGGAAGGACGAGGCGAGGCGCCAGGTGATCTTCGGGTTGGATTGGGCAATGGCAGGCGCTGCCAGCGTCGTCACCGCAGCGGCGGCGCCGACGCCGGTGGTGCCGGCCTTTTTGATGAATGAGCGACGATCCATGAAATTCCTCCCTTAAGTGGATGCGAGGCTGACCCTTCGTGAAGTGCCTTAGATTTCAAGGGCCTGCTTGGAGGGACATTACACACGCAAGACCACGTGTCCAGCAGTTCACCTCCATTCGGCGCGCTGCCGTTGCGTGAATTTCCGGCCTCGCAAAAGGTCCTTACAACTATAGTCTAAAGGGCATTCCGCAGTGCCTACTAAACGGGCAGACGTCGCATGGCAAAACGCCTTGCGATCACCTATTTTAGGAGCGATCAGGATAGAACTAACGAGGTCTTCCGCCATCATGTTTCAGCCGCTCGTCGCCGTCTCGACCGATGTCCGCCAGTTCGAGAACTACAGCTGGCACGCGGCTCCACAGCAATATCTGGAAGCCGCGGTCGCCGGCGCCGGCGTGCTGCCGGTGCTGTTGCCGTCGTTCGGCGACCGGCTGGACCTGGATCAATTGCTGTCCACCGTCGACGGCGTGATGATCACCGGCTCCAAATCGAACGTACATCCCTCGCTCTATGGCGGCGACGCCAGCGAGGCGAACGGCCCCTACGATCCCGACCGCGACGCGACCACCCTGCCGCTGATCCGCAGGGCGGTCGAGCGCGGCGTGCCGTTGCTCGCCATCTGCCGGGGCATACAGGAGATGAACGTTGCGCTCGGCGGCACGCTCGCCACCGAAATCCAGGAACGCGCAGGTTCGCTCGACCACCGGGCGCCGCCAAGCGAGAACCAGGACGAGCGTTTCGCCATCCGCCAGACGGTGACGATCAAGCCCGGCAGTTGCCTTGCCGGCGTGTTCGGCGCGGGAGACATAAGGGTCAATTCCGTGCACCGGCAGGCGGTCGACCGGCTCGGCCCGGCGCTGCAGGTGGAAGCGGTCGCCGAGGACGGTACGGTGGAAGCCGTCTCGGTGCGCGATGCACGGGCCTTCGCGGTCGGCGTGCAGTGGCATCCGGAATACTGGGTGAATTCCGACAGCGCCTCGCAGCGTATTTTCAAGGCATTCGGCGAGGCGGTGCGTGCGCACGCCGCAGCGAAAACCGGCGTGCGGACGGCGGCGGAGTAGCGGCTACTCGGCCACCATCGAAAGCAGCGGCAGCGCAGGCTGATAGGACTCATAGCCTTCGCCGTCGGCGACGGCGAAAATCACGATGGGATCGACGCCGTTCCGGCTGAGCGAGATCGTGCCGTCCTTATTGTCGCGCCAGAATTTTGCCTGTTCCAGGCCAGGAAGCACCGTTCCGCAGTTCGGATCGGCGACCAGCGGCGATACATCCGAGGAAAGGTCCCGGCGCTTCACCCTGCACGCCTGTCCGCCATTCGCCACCAGCCGGTAAACGCCGGCTGCCGCGGCGTGAGACGCCAGCGGAGGAGTATCCGCTTCGAATCTCAACATCTGGGCGCCGCCATAGACTGCCACGGCCACAACAATGGCCCCGAATATCTTCATCGTCGCAAACCAAGCCCAAGCGATTGAATCCATAGTGGATTCCAAGGCGTTAAGCGGAGGTTAAGCGGACAGGACAGGCGTTAAGGAGTGTGGCGCCGCCGTTTCAGCCGGCAGCCCGGACATGCGCTGTTTCCGGAACCGGGGTCAGCGCCTTGCCCTCGGAGAACCACGAGACGAGGTTGTCGGCGCAGAGGTCCGCCATGGCTCTGCGCGTGTGAAGCGAGGCGGAGCCGACATGCGGCAGCAGCACGGCGTTCGGCAGGTCGAGCAGCGCCTGCGGTACGTTCGGCTCGTCGGCGAAGACGTCGAGCCCGGCAGCGGCGATGGTGCCATCGGCCAGCGCCTGCGCCAGGGCCGGCTCGTCGACCGTGCTGCCCCTGCCGATATTGACGAAGACGCCGTCCGGACCCAGGGCTTTCAATATCCGGGCGTTGACCGCCTTTTCCGTGGCCGGCGTTCCCGGGGCGACGGAGACCAGCGTGTCGACGGCCCTGGCCAAACCTTCCAGCGTGTCGTGGTACTCATAGGCGAGGCCTTCGACCGGGCGGCGGTTGTGATAGGCGATCTCCAGGCCGAATGCCTGAAGCCGGTGCGCTATGGCGAGGCCGATGCGGCCCATGCCGAATATGCCGGCCTTGCGTCCGCGCAAGGTCAGGCGGCTCAGCGGATAAGCGCCTTCGCTGACCCAGCGCCCGTCCCGCAGCCATCGCTCGGCGCGCGGCAGTTCGCGCACTGTGTTGAGCAGCAGGGCGACGGCCGTGTCGGCCACTTCCTCGGTCAATACGTCGGGCGTGTTGGTGACCATGACGCCGCAGCTGGCGGCATGACGGGCGTCAATGCCGTCATAGCCGACGCCGAAATTGGCGATGATCTCGAGATTGGGAAGCGCATCGATCAGGGCCGCATTGATAGCGATGCCGCCGGCCATGCCGCGAATAGCCGCCCTGTCGGCCGCAGACAGCGCCGATAGGTCGGAGCCCTCCAGCGGAATGGCCCGAAACGTCCGCCTGATCCGTTCCGCGGCATGGCTGTGCAGCCGGGCCGGCAACAAAACGGCCACGTCAGACAGGACAGACTTCATTTACGAGCGCTCCACCGGCCGACCGGTCGACTGGCGCACATGCAGTTCCGGCTTGATGAGTTCCTGCGACGGACGCACCGTCTGTCCGTTCAATTTGTCCAGCAGGGCGCTGGCGGCGCGGCGGCCGACCTCGCGCTGGCCGTTCCAGACCGTGGTCAGGGCCGGCGTGGCGATGGCCGCTTCCTCGAGATCGTCATAGCCGGTGACCGAAATGTCGACGCCGGGCACGAGGCCGGCACGGGAAATGCCGTTCATCAGCCCGATGGCGACAAGGTCGTTCCAGCAGCAGGCGGCGGTCGGCTTGTCTTTCAGCGCGAGGAACTGGCCGGCGGCCTCGAAGCCGGCCTGCTTGGTGCGGGGACCCTGGATGCGCCAGGCGGGATTAACCTCCAGCCCGGCCGCCTGCATGGCGTTCAGATAGCCCTGGTAGCGGTCGCGGCCCGTCGACGTCTGGTCGGTCGCGCCGATCATGGCAATGCGTTTGTGGCCGAGCGAGATGAGATGATTGGTGGCAAGCGCCGTACCGTATGCATCGTCGCCGCGGAACACCGGCACATGGGCTTCCTCGACGTCGCGGGCGATCAACACCGCCGGCAGGCCGTTCTCCTCGGCCATGAGGATGTCGGAAGCCGGCGTGTCGATGGCCGGGGACATGATGACGCCGTCGGCCCCGAGCTGCAGCAGCGTGTCGATGAAGATGCGCTGCTTATCGAGCTGGTCGTAGTGATTGGACAGGATGAAGGTCTGCCGGCTGCGGTCCAGCTCGCTTTCGATGGAGCGCAGGATTTCGGCGTAGAACGGATTCATGATGTCGTGCACGACGACGCCGACGATGCCTGAGCGCGAGGTGCGCAGGCTGGCGGCGCGCCGGTTATAGATGTAGCCGATTTCGCGCGCATGTTCCTTGATGCGCTCCCGCGTGGCGCCGGCCACCAAAGGACTGTCGCGCAGCGCCAGCGACACCGTTGCGGTCGAGACGCCGAGCGCGTCCGCGATCGTCGATAGCTTGATCTTCTGTGCCAGTTTCCGCCTCCCGGACCCCAACATTTAAACTTTTTAAATCCGGCTTATTCCATCCCCGCCGTTCAAATCAAGCTTTTTTGCCAGTTCATCGGTCTCGGCGGCGAGCGCTGCCTTGTTGCGCACCCGTAGCATGTGTTCGCGGTGGACGATATAAAGCCCGCCGGCGACGATCACCGCCGCGCCGATAAGCGTCCACATGTCCGGCAGCTGGTTGAAGATCAGCCAGCCGAAAGCGATCATCCAGATCATCTGCGAATAGGGATAAGGCGCCAGCGCGGTCGCCGAAGCCATGCGATAGGCGACGATGAGCAGATAATGGCCGACGCCGCCGAAGACGCCGAGCATGCAGATGATGAACCAGTGCCAGCCGTCCTGCGGGAATGACAAGGGCAGCGCGAAGGCGGGCAGCAGCAGGACGGTCGGGCACAGCGCCGCGTAGAGGATCAGGCTTTCCGACGTCTCGCTGGCGCCCATGCGCCGGGTCATGATGACATAGAGCGAGTTCGACAGCATCGAACCGAGCGCCAGGAGATGGCCCATGCCGAACACGCCTACACCGGGGCGGGTTATGATGATGACGCCGACCAGCCCGATCAGGATGGCGATCCAGCGGCGCCAGCCGGCCCATTCGCCGAGCAGCGGCCCGGCGAGCGCGGTGATAACCATCGGGCCGGCAAAGAAGATCGACATCGTCTCGGCCAACTGCATGGTGCGCAGCGCGATGATGTTGAGAATGGTCGCCCCGAACAGGAAGACGCCGCGCAGCACATGCGCCGGCAGGTTGGCGGCGCGGAAACGGATCGGCTGGCGCCAGCTGCGAAAGACCACCAGCACGATGACGACATGGACGGCAAAGCGGGTCCAGGCGACGAACAGCGGCGAGACTCCGGCCAGCACCAGATATTTGCTGCTGGTGTCGAGGAAAGAAAAGAGCAGGTAGGAGGCAAGGATGAGGGCGATCGCCACGGGCGGCGTCGCGCTATCGTCCAGTCTGGTAGAATCAGTCAATGTGCCGGGCCGAACGGAGTTTCATTTCAGGTCCTTCTTCGCGGGTTATGCACCCCTCCACAAGGCCATGAGCGCAAACTTTGCACGAATCGTCAGACAAATCCCGGTTCTGTGCCAATGGCGGGAGGATAGCTGCTATTCATCGCGCCAGACGTTAGCAAGCGTCGGCAGGTCCTCACGTGCGGAAAATAAAACGTCGCGCCGGTTATTCGTCGCCGTCGGCGTCGTCCTCTTCGACGAAAGCCAGCCGGTCGTCGGAAAGATTGCCTTCAATACGGGAAAGCAACTTCGACAGCGTTTTCTGGTCTTTCTTGTCGAGGCCCTTGAACGCCTGCTTCTCGGTTTTGCGCACCGATTTCTTGATGGCCTGTATGGTTTCGCGCCCGCCTTCGGTCAGGAAGATATGGGCCTGCCGCGCATCGGAATTGGAGGCGCGCTTTTCGAGGAAGCCCTGCGCCTGAAGCCGGTTTATGGTTTTCGTTATCGTCGGCGGACGCACGCCCAGCCTGTCCGCCAGGGCGCCCGGCGTCTGTCCGTCCTCGCGGTCGAGCGCCAGCATGATCTGGTCCTGTCCTGCATAGAAGCCGTGCGCCAGAAGACGCGCGGCAAGTGCGGTTCGCGCCAGTCGCGCAGCCGAATGCAGCCGGCTCATCGTCGTGCCTGGATCAAGCTTGGCCATGGTCACCCCTCTCTGACCGCGCCCCGCATGCACAATAGCCGCGATCGGCGCTCTTGCAAAACACGCCGCCGGCAAAGAAACAATTTGCCGGCAAGCGTTATGTGCTTCGCAAGCGCTAATGGCAGATGTTTATTTCAGTTAGATGACAAACGAATTTGGGAGCCGCGCGGCCGGACTTTCGGCGGCGGGCATCGCCGCATCGAAACCACTCCTTTCCCGCATCACACCGCCCGGAACGACCTGCCTTTGCCCGCCAACGGGACACCTTACGGTTGGCCCTATCGTTTGGCAGTTGCCGACGGTTTCGACAGGTGCAAAACGCAGCCCGGCATCCTATATGGAGGCCATCATCGCAGTTCGAGGCCCAAGATGAGCGAAGCACAGACGCAGATCCCCGTAACCGTCCTGACCGGCTATCTCGGTGCCGGCAAGACCACCCTGCTCAACCGCATCCTGTCGGAGAATCACGGCAAGCGCTACGCGGTGATCGTCAACGAATTCGGTGAGATCGGCATCGACAACGACCTGATCGTGGAATCCGACGAGGAAATCTACGAGATGAACAATGGCTGCATCTGCTGCACGGTGCGCGGCGACCTGATCCGCGTCGTCGAAGGCCTGATGCGCCGCCCCGGCCGCTTCGACGCGATCGTGGTCGAGACCACGGGGCTGGCCGATCCGGTGCCGGTGGCGCAGACCTTCTTCATGGACGACGACGTGCGCTCCAAGACCAAGCTGGACGCCGTGGTGGCGCTGGTCGACGCCAAGCATCTGCCGTTGCGGCTGAAGGATTCCAAGGAGGCGGAAGACCAGATCGCCTTTGCCGACGTGGTTGTGCTGAACAAGACCGACCTGGTGACGCCGGAGGAACTGCGCGCCGTCGAGGCGACCGTGCGCGCCATCAACCCGGCGGCGAAGATCCACCGCACCGAGCGCTCCGGCGTGGCGCTATCCGAAGTGCTCGACCGCGGCGCTTTCGACCTGAAGCGGGCGCTGGAGAACGATCCGCATTTCCTCGAGGCGGAAGAGCACGACCACGATCACAACGGGCATGACCACGACGGGCATGACCATCATGGGCACGATCATGCGCACCCCGCCGCGATCCATGACGTGACGGTGCAGTCGGTATCGCTGCGCGGCGGCGAGATGGACCCGAAAAAGTTCTTCCCATGGATCGAGAAGGTCACCCAGATGGAAGGCCCGAACATATTGCGGCTCAAGGGCATCATCGCCTTCCAGGGCGACGAGGAGCGCTATGTCGTGCAGGGAGTCCACATGATCGTCGAGGGCGACCATCAGCGCGCCTGGAAGGACGGCGAGGCGCGTGAGAGCCGGCTGGTCTTCATCGGCCGCGAGCTGGATGCCGAGAAGCTGAGGAAGAGCTTCGAGGCGTGCCAGGCGGTTGCGGCGCACTGACTTAGCTTTCTGCTTGCTTGCCGGAATTGGGAAGCTCGGATAAGCACCGACAAATCATGCCCACCGTCGCACCGCTCGATCTTTCCGGCCATTGCGTGGCCGCCGTCTTTCTCAACGACGTGCCGCACTTCGCGCTGGCCGACGGTTCCGTCCATCGGCTCGACAACGGCCACAAGACCGAGCCGGTCCATGACGGGCTGCTGGCGGCGGTGCTCGACCCGGCCGGCGACCGGCTGATCACTGGGGGCGAGGACGGCAAGGTGTTCGCCGTCAAGGCTGGCGGCGCGGCTGAAGAGCTCGCCAGCGCCGGCAGGAAGTGGATCACCAGCGTTGCCGCCGGACCGCAGGGCGCGGTCGCCTTCGGCTCCGGCAAGACCGCTTATGTGCGCTTCGCCGACGGCAAGGTGAAGGAATTCCAGCACCCGCGCTCGGTGGAGGGTGTTGCCTTCGCGCCGAAGGGCATGCGCATCGGCGTTGCCCGCTACAATGGCGCGACGCTGCATTTCCCTGCCGCCGAGGGCAAGCCGGTCGAGCTCGAATGGGCCGGCGCGCATACCGGCATCACCTTCTCGCTGGATGGCAATTTCCTCGTCACCACCATGCAGGAGAATGCGCTGCACGGCTGGAAGCTGGCCGACGGCAAGCATATGCGCATGTCGGGCTATCCGGCCAAGGTCAAAAGCCTGTCCTGGTCGGCCAAGGGCAAATGGCTGGCGAGCGGCGGCGCGCCGGCGGCGATCGTGTGGCCGTTCCAGGCCAAGGACGGCCCGATGGGCAAGGCGCCGCTGGAGCTTGGCACGCGCGGCAACACGATGGTGACCTGCGTGGCGTGCCATCCGAGCCAGGACGTGGTGGCGATCGGCTATGAGGACGGCATGGTGATCGCCGCCCGCTTCGCCGATGCCAAGGAGGTGCTGCTGCGCCGGCCGGGCAAAGGCGCGATCACATCGATGATGTGGGACAGGGCCGAACAGCGCCTGGCATTCGGAAGTGCTGCCGGCGACTGCGGCGTGATCGACATTACCGCCTGACGCAATCGCGGTCCCTTCCGAAGTCCGATCGTTCCAGGAGCCTCCCATCGGCCTGCATCGGAGGCCACCGCTCGGGGGCCTTCGCTATACTTTCGCCCGCCGGGCCGGCGCGGCTGAAGGGGAGATGCCGAAGAAATACTGGTGGAACCTTCCGGAGGCCTCGCTCATTCCCGGATAATCGCAGGAACGGACATGGCCGCGAAGGAAATGATTGCCAGGATGCCGACAACGCCGCCCCGGCACCACGCCAAGGTGCAGGCAAAGCATTGGCCGGCGCGCGGCGAAGAAACTTCGGACGACGGCGCGGATGCGCGTTCCATCTCCGAGCTGCGTGAGGCCGCGAAGGGTTGCCGCCGTTGCCCGCTGTGGCGCGATGCGACGCAGACGGTATTCGGCGAAGGCCCGGAAACCGCCAGCGTGATCTTCGTCGGCGAGCAGCCAGGCGACCAGGAGGACATCGCCGGCAAACCCTTCGTCGGCCCGGCCGGCAAGGTGTTCGACGCGATTTTGGACGATGCCGGGATCGACCGGCTGAAGACCTACGTCACCAACGCGGTGAAGCACTTCAAGTTCGAGCCGCGCGGCAAGCGCCGCATCCACTCCAAGCCGAATGCCGGCGAGGTGCAGGCCTGCCGCTGGTGGCTCGACAAGGAATTGTCGCTGATCGAGCCTGACCTCGTTGTGGCGATGGGCGCGACGGCGGCGCAATCGCTGCTCGGCAAAGCCGTCCCGGTGACGAAGATGCGCGGCGAGGTGATCGAGCGCGAGGACGGGCTGCGCGTGTTCATCACCATCCACCCCTCTTTCATCCTGCGCATCCGCGACCATGCCGACAAGGAAGCGGAACGGGCACGGTTTTTGAAGGATATGAAGGCGGTGAAGAGATTGATGGGGTGAGCCAACTTCCACCCTCCCCCTTGTGGGGAGGGTCGCGGAGCAAAGCGCGCGGTACGCGCGGTTTGTGACGCGGGGTGGGGGTACTCGGCGGTGGCCGCTCCCCACCCCGTCTCACAACCTCCGTTTCACTCCGGCTGCTCGCCGACCCTTCCCACAAGGGGGAGGGTGAAGGCTATCGCACCAATATCGCCCGCAGATCATTCACGTTGGTCCCGGTCGGCCCCGGCGCGAACAGGTCGCCCACCGCATTGAAGGCCGTCCAGGCGTCGTTGGCAGCGAGCA
Source organism: uncultured Mesorhizobium sp. (assembly GCA_965649745.1). Classification (GTDB taxonomy): domain Bacteria; phylum Pseudomonadota; class Alphaproteobacteria; order Rhizobiales; family Rhizobiaceae; genus Mesorhizobium. The sequence goes on from CBFGLW010000079.1 coordinate 11,452, forward strand.
TGGCTTTCGCGTCGATGCCGGCGGCGCGCATACGCTGAACCGTCGAGCCGTCGCAGAAGGCGCCGGCATTGTCCTCGGAACCGTCGATGCCGTCCGTGTCGGCCGCCAGCGCGTGGATGCCGGCGATGCCGGCGATGCCGATGGCGAAGGACAGCAGGAACTCCGAATTGCGCCCGCCCCTGCCCTTGGTCTTCAGGGTGACGGTGGTTTCACCGCCGGACAGGATCAGCACCGGTTTTGCGAAGGGCCGGTTGCGCGCCGATACTTCGCGCGCGATGGCGGCGTGCATGGACCCGATCTCACGCGCCTCGCCCTCGATGGCGTCGGACAGGATGATCGCCTCGACGCCATGCCGTTTCGCTTCGGCTGCGGCCGCTTCCAGCGAAACGCCGGCGGAAGCAATCAGGTGGACCTCGTTGCGAGCGAACTTTTCGTCGTCGGGACGAGGCGCGGCGGAAACGACGGATTTGATGTGCGCGATCACCGCTTCCGGAAGCTTCATGCCATAAGCGGCGATAGC
>CBFGLW010000080.1:0-11845 GCA_965649745.1 uncultured Mesorhizobium sp.
CGATGGGCAGCTGCGCCAACGGCGGCGGCTATTATCACTACAGCTATTCGGTGGTGCGCGGCTGCGACCGCATCGTGCCGGTCGACATCTACGTGCCCGGCTGCCCGCCGAGCGCCGAGGCGTTGCTCTACGGCATCCTGCTTCTGCAAAAGAAGATCCGCCGCACCGGCACGATCGAACGGTAAACGACCATGAGTGAAGCTCTCAGCGATCTTGCCGCCCACATCAAGGGCAAGCTTGGCGATGCCGTGATCGACAGCGTGCTCGTCTATGGCGAGCTGACCGTGACGGTCGCGCCCGGCGACATCGTCAGAATCGCGACCTTCCTGCGCGACGACAAGAAGTGCCAGTTCGTTTCCATCATCGACGTTTGCGGCGCGGACTATCCGTCGCGTCCGAACCGGTTCGACGTCGTCTACCACCTGCTCTCGCCGAAGCAGAACCTGCGCATCCGCATCAAGGTTCATGCCGACGAGGATACGCTGGTTCCGTCCCTCACCGGCGTCTACCCGGGCGCCGACTGGTACGAGCGCGAGACCTACGATCTCTACGGCGTGCTGTTCACGGGTCACCCGGATCTGCGGCGCATCCTCACCGACTACGGTTTCGAGGGGCATCCGCTGCGCAAGGATTTCCCGCTGACCGGTTTTGTCGAGGTTCGCTATGACGACGAGGCCAAGCGGGTGATCTACGAGCCGGTCGAGCTCAAGCAGGAATTCCGCAATTTCGACTTTCTGTCGCCCTGGGAAGGTACGGACTACGTGCTGCCGGGCGACGAGAAGGCAAAGCCGAATTGAGGCGCCGCCATGGCTGAGACGTCGGTACGCAACTTCAACATCAATTTCGGGCCGCAGCATCCGGCCGCGCACGGCGTGCTGCGCCTGGTGCTGGAACTCGACGGCGAGGTGGTCGACCGCGTCGATCCGCATATCGGCCTGCTGCATCGCGGCACCGAGAAGCTGATGGAGCACAAGACCTATCTGCAGGCGGTGCCCTATCTCGACCGGCTCGATTACTGCGCGCCGATGAATCAAGAGCATGCCTTCGCGCTCGCCGCCGAAAAGCTGCTCGGCATCGAGGTACCGAAGCGCGGCCAGCTGATCCGGGTACTTTATTCCGAGATCGGCCGCATCATGTCGCATATTCTCAATGTGACGACGCAGGCGATGGACGTGGGCGCCCTGACGCCGCCGCTGTGGGGCTTCGTCGACCGCGAAAAGCTGATGGTATTCTATGAGCGGGCGTCGGGCTCGCGCATGCACGCGGCCTATTTCCGACCGGGCGGCGTGCATCAGGATCTACCGCAGCAGCTCATCGAAGATATCGGCCGGTGGATCGATCCGTTCCTCAAGAACCTCGACGATCTCGACCAGCTTCTGACCGGCAACCGCATCTTCAAGCAGCGCAATGTCGACATCGGCGTGGTGTCGCTGGCCGATGCCTGGGCCTGGGGCTTTTCGGGCGTCATGGTGCGCGGCTCGGGCGCGGCATGGGACCTGCGCAAGTCGCAGCCCTATGAATGCTACGCCGAGATGGATTTCGACATTCCGATCGGCAAGAACGGCGACTGCTATGACCGTTATCTCATCCGCATGGAAGAGATGCGCCAGTCGGCGAAAATCATGCGCCAGTGCGTCGATCTCTTGCTCGGCAAGGAGGGGACCGGTCCGGTCTCCAACCTCGACGGCAAGGTGGTGCCACCGAAGCGTGGGGCCATGAAGCGGTCGATGGAAGCGCTGATCCACCACTTCAAGCTCTACACAGAAGGCTACCGGGTGCCGGCCGGCGAAGTCTATGCCGCTGTCGAGGCCCCAAAGGGCGAGTTCGGCGTCTATCTGGTTTCGGATGGCACCAACAAGCCGTACCGCGTCAAGCTGCGCGCGCCGGGCTTCGCGCATCTGCAGGCGATGGACTTCCTGTGCCGCGGCCACATGCTGGCCGACGTCACCGCCGTGCTCGGCTCGCTCGATATCGTCTTCGGCGAGGTGGACAGATGAGCATCGCCGCGGCGAACGACATTGTGATCGATGCACGCAGCGGGCGCGTCGAAGGCGCTTCCGCCGGCGAACGCATCGCCATCACGGTGTTGCGCTCGGCCATGTTCTTCCTCAAGCCGTTCGCCAATGTCGGCATTTCCTACATCGCCCGCGCCACCCGCGCCCTGCTGCCGAGCCATCGCTCCATGCTGTTCAGGCTGACGCCGGACAGTGCCATGCGCGTCGCCTATTGCGACACCTACTGGTCGGTTCTGGTCTCACCGGACTACAAGTATGAGCGCTCGGTGATGGCGCTGCTCAAGGCTTCGCGCGACGTGAACTATGGCTTCATCGACGGCGGCGCCAACCACGGCTACTGGTCGATCCTGGTTTCGGGTGAAGAGTTCGGGTCGAAAAAGGCGGTCGCCATCGAGGCGGCTGCCGATACGTTCCGCAAGCTGGACGACAACCGCGACCTGAATGGCGGCCGCTTCGCAGCGCTCAACCGCGCCATCGGTTCGACGAGCGGCGAGCATGTGCGGGTGTACGGCGCCAAGCATGAGGCCCGCTCGATCGTTGCGCCTTCCGCCGACGCCGTGCCGATCCTCGATTGCGAGACGATCTCGGTAGACGATCTGGCCGATCTGCCGGAATTTGCCGGCATCGACAAATTCGTCGTGAAGCTCGATGTCGAAGGCGTTGAAATCGCCGCCTTTTCCGGCGCGCATCGGTTGCTTTCGGGCGATGCCGTTTTTGTCTATGAGGAGCATGGCTCCGATCCGTTGCACGAAACCACGCGCCATGTGCTGGACGTCATGAAGCTCAGGGTGTTCTGGCTGGGCGAGGGGCGCGCACGTGAACTGACGACGGTCGACGAACTCGATCGGATCAAGAAATCCCGCAGGGCCGGCTACGACATGGTTGCGAGCAGCAGCCCGTTCTGGCTGAACCGGCTCGATGCCGCGGCATCGACGTTGCACTGAGGGGGTATCGAGGAAGCAAGATGAGTGTTCGCCGTTTAGCCGATGCCAGCGTCCAGCCAGCCTCCTTCGCCTTCAACAAGGCGAATGCGGCGGCGGCAAAGCAGTGGATCAAGAAGTATCCGAAGGGCCGCGAGCAGTCGGCCATCATCCCGCTTCTGATGCTGGCGCAGGAGCAGGAAGGCTGGGTGACGAAGGCGGCCATCGAAGCCATCTGCGACATGCTCGGCATGCCGCGCATCCGCGGTCTGGAAGTCGCGACCTTCTACACGCAGTACCAGCTCAAGCCGGTCGGCACGCGCGCCCACATCCAGGTTTGCGGCACCACGCCTTGCATGCTGCGCGGGGCCGAGGCGCTGATGGATGTTTGCCGCTCGAAGATCCACCACGATCAGTTCCACACCACCGACGACGGCAAGCTGTCCTGGGAAGAGGTCGAGTGCCTCGGCGCCTGCGTGAATGCGCCGATGGTCATGATCTTCAAGGATACGTTCGAGGACCTGACGCCGGAGCGGCTGGAGGAGATCATCGATCTCTACGAGGCCGGCAAGGGCGGTTCGGTGACGCCGGGCCCGCAGAACGGCCGTTTCTATTCCGCGCCGGCGAGCGGGTTCACCAGCCTTCAGGACGAGAAGGCGGTGCTGAAGACGACGCGCGACAAGCAGGCCAGGGAAGCCGCCAAGGCGGCTGCGCAGGTGCCGCCCTCGGACGCCGCGAAACCGGCGACCGCCAAGGACGAGACGAACCCGGCGCTGAAGACCCCGGCTGCCGCCAAGGCCAAGGCGCCTGCGAAATCGTCGAAGCCGAAGCCGTCCCAGGAAAATCCGTCGCCCGCGCCGGCTTTCGACAAGAAGGCGGCCGACAAGGCCGATCCGGCAGTCGAGCAGGTGGCCGACAAGAAGCGCACCCGACCGATCCCGCCGCAGGGCGCGAAGGGCGCTTTCAAGGCTCCTGAAATGCTGAAGGGCGAGCCGATAGGAGCCGGCGGCAAAAAAACCGTCGCCAAGCAGGCGAAGCCGTCGCTGGAAGACAAGAACCGGCCCGCCGGCATCGCCAGACCGGCTTCGGTGGACGACCTCAAGCTGATTTCGGGCGTCGGCCCGAAGATCGAGGGCGTGCTGCATTCGCTCGGCATCTACACTTTCGCGCAGGTCGCGGCGTGGAAGAAAGCCGAGCGCGAATGGGTCGACGGCTATCTGTCGTTCCACGGCCGCATCGAGCGCGACGACTGGGTGCGGCAGGCCAAGGCGCTCGCCAAGGGCGGGGTGGCCGAATATATCCGCGTTTTCGGCAAGAAGCCGGTCTGAGGGTCGAAACATGCTTCAGGACAAAGACCGCATCTTCACCAACATCTACGGCCGCTTCGACAAGTCGTTGGCCGGCGCGATGCGCCGCGGCGCCTGGGACAACACGCCGGGCCTGATCGCCAAGGGCCGCGACTGGATCGTCAACGAGATGAAGGCTTCGGGCCTGCGCGGGCGTGGCGGCGCCGGGTTCCCGACCGGGCTGAAATGGTCGTTCATGCCCAAGCAGAGCGACGGCCGTCCGAGCTATCTCGTCGTCAATGCGGACGAGTCCGAGCCCGGAACGTGCAAGGACCGCGACATCCTGCGCAACGATCCGCACACGCTGGTCGAGGGCTGCCTGATCGCCGGTTTCGCCATGGGCGCGGTCGCCGCCTACATCTATGTGCGCGGCGAATTCATCCGCGAGCGGGAGGCGCTGCAGCGGGCGATCGACGAGGCCTATGAGGCCAAGCTGATCGGCAAGGGCAACACGTCCGGCTACGATTTCGACGTCTACGTGCATCACGGCGCCGGCGCCTATATCTGCGGCGAGGAGACGGCGCTGCTGGAGAGCCTGGAGGGCAAGAAGGGCCAGCCGCGGCTGAAGCCGCCATTCCCGGCCAATGTCGGCCTCTACGGTTGCCCGACCACCGTCAACAACGTCGAATCGATCGCCGTCGCGCCAACCATCCTGCGGCGCGGCGCGGCCTGGTTCGCGTCCTTCGGCCGGCCGAACAATGCCGGCACCAAGCTGTTCTGCATCTCCGGCCACGTCAACAATCCGTGCACGGTCGAGGAAGCGATGTCGATCCCGTTCCGCGAACTGATCGAGGCGCATTGCGGCGGTATTCGCGGCGGCTGGGACAATCTGCTTGCGGTCATTCCGGGCGGCGCTTCGGTGCCGCTGGTGCCGGCCGAGCAGATCATGGACACGCCCATGGATTTCGACGCGCTGCGCGACCTGAAATCGGGCCTCGGCACGGCGGCCGTCATCGTCATGGACAAGTCGACCGACGTGGTGAAAGCCATCGCGCGGCTTTCCTACTTCTACAAGCACGAGAGCTGCGGCCAGTGCACGCCGTGCCGTGAAGGCACCGGCTGGATGTGGCGGGTGATGGAGCGGCTGGTTCGCGGCGAGGCGCAGAAGCGCGAGATCGACATGCTGCTCGACGTCACCAAGCAGGTGGAAGGCCACACGATCTGCGCGCTGGGCGATGCGGCCGCATGGCCGATCCAGGGGCTGATGCGGCATTTCCGCGGCGAGGTGGAGCGGCGCATCGACGAATTCTCGCGCAATGCGCACAAGGCCGAGCCGGTTCTGGTGGCAGCGGAATAGAAATGGGCGAAGTCGACAAAATGGGCGAGAGCCTGGGCGGAACGGTGCCGAAGGAGATGGCGGGCGCGGCTAACCTGCTGACGCCGCCCCTCGCTGGCGCGACCGCCATGTCGGCGCTCGGCATCGGCTTCGCCAGCCATGCATTCGGCGTCTGGGTGGGAGCTATGGCCGGCGCCGCGGAAGTTTCCCAACGCCTTATGCTGCCGTTGCTGGACGGGATGACCGGCGGGGCGCAGGATTTTATTCCGGCGGCGAAGGCTCCGGCGGCCAAGGCGAAGGATACGGCCACAAGACTGATCCGCTCGACGCAGGACGTTGCCGACGGCATAGCCAGGGAATCGGGTTCTGCTGTTTCCTCCAAGGGAGTCGACTCGGTTGCGCTGCGCCAGGCCGAAACCGCCGCCGCGCCGATGCCAGAAGATTTCCGGCAGCCGATGGGGATGCAGAGGCCCCGGAACCCGGACGACCTGAAGGCGATCGCCGGCCTCGGTCCCAAGCTCGAGCAGGTGCTGAACGGACTGGGTATCTGGACCTACAGGCAGATCGCGGCGTGGAAGGCCGAGGAAATCGCCTGGGTGGAAGACACGCTCGGCTTCAAGGGCCGCATCGGGCGCGACGACTGGCTCGGCCAGGCGAAGGCGCTGGCCTCAGGCGGGAGGGTCCGCTGATGGAATTGCATGGCAAGCGCGATATGCTCGACGTGCGGGACGCCTCGGTGGCGAACTCGCGCTTCGACGACGTCAATCTTTCGAACTCGCATTTCCACAACACCAATCTCTCGGCGGCGTCCTTCGAGAAGGTGCTGATGAGCAATGCGCGGATCGTCGACGCGAACCTGTCCGGTCTCGCGCTGACGAATGTGAATTTGAGCAATATGAAGATCGAAAAGGCGCTCTACGCCGGCATGACGATCGACGGCGTCAAGGTGAGCGATCTTTTCGCAGCATATGAAGCGGCGCAAGCCGGGGGCAGATGATGGCAAAGCTTAAGGTCGACGGGAAAGAGATCGAGGTACCCGACCACTACACGCTGCTGCAGGCGGCGGAAGAGGCGGGCGCGGAAGTGCCGCGCTTCTGCTTCCACGAGCGGCTGTCGATTGCCGGCAACTGCCGCATGTGCCTCGTCGAGGTGAAGGGCGGCCCGCCGAAGCCGCAGGCGTCCTGTGCCATGGGCGTGCGCGACCTGCGTCCCGGCCCGAACGGCGAGCCGCCGGAAATGTTCACCAACTCGCCGATGGTCAAGAAGGCGCGCGAAGGGGTGATGGAGTTCCTGCTCATCAACCACCCGCTCGACTGCCCGATCTGCGACCAGGGCGGCGAATGCGACCTGCAGGACCAGGCGATGGCCTTCGGCGTCGACGCGTCGCGCTATCACGAGAACAAGCGCGCCGTCGAAGACAAGTATATCGGCCCGCTGGTCAAGACGGTGATGAACCGCTGCATCCACTGCACGCGCTGCGTCCGCTTCACCACGGAAGTCGCCGGCATTTCCGAGCTCGGCCTGATCGGCCGCGGCGAGGATGCCGAGATCACCACCTATCTCGAACAGGCGATGACCTCCGAGCTGCAGGGCAATGTCATCGACCTTTGCCCGGTCGGCGCGCTGACGTCGAAGCCGTTCGCCTTCACTGCGCGTCCGTGGGAGCTGTCGAAGACCGAATCCATCGACGTGATGGACGCGGTCGGCTCAGCCATCCGCGTCGATTCCCGTGGCCGCGAGGTGATGCGCATCCTGCCGCGCGTCAACGAGCAGGTGAACGAGGAGTGGATTTCGGACAAGACCCGCTTCATCTGGGACGGGCTGCGCACGCAGCGCCTTGACAGGCCCTATGTCCGCAAGGACGGCAGGCTGATCGCGGTAAGCTGGGGCGAAGCCTTCGCCGCCATCCAGGAGGCGGTGTCGAAGGCCGCGCCGGAGAAGATCGGCGCCATTGCCGGCGACCTCGCCGCGGTCGAGGAAATGTATGCGCTGAAGCTGCTGATGGCTTCGCTCGGCTCGCAGAACATCGACTGCCGCCAGGACGGCGCGGCGCTCGACCCGTCGCTGGGGCGCGGCAGCTACATCTTCAATCCGACCATCGAGGGCATCGAGCAGGCCGACGCCATCCTCATCGTGGGCGCCAACCCGCGCTTCGAGGCGTCGGTGCTGAACGCGCGCATCCGCAAGCGCTTCCGCGCCGGCCCGCTGCCGATCGGCGTGATCGGCGATGTCGGCGACCTGCGCTACGACTATGAGATGCTCGGCGCCGGAGCGGATTCGCTCAAGGACATGGCGGACGGCAACGGCAAGTTCTTCCAGGCGCTGAAGAAGGCTGCGAAGCCGCTGATCATTGTCGGGCAGGGCGCGCTGTCGCGCGCCGATGGCGGGGCGGTGCTCGGTCAGACGGCGAAGCTCGCACAGGCGGTCGGCGCGGTTACGGCCGAGTGGAACGGCTTCGCGGTTCTGCACAATGCGGCGGCGCGCGTCGGCGGCCTCGACATCGGCTTCGTGCCGGGCGAGGGCGGCAAGGACGTCGCCGGGATGCTTGGCGGCACCGACGTTCTGTTCCTGCTCGGCGCCGACGAAATCGATATGAGCAAGACCGGCGGCGCGTTCGCCGTCTATATCGGCACGCATGGCGACGCCGGCGCCCACCGCGCCAACGTCATCCTGCCCGCCGCCGCCTATACGGAAAAGTCCGGCACCTATGTGAACACCGAGGGCCGCGTGCAGCAGACCAGCCGCGCCGGTTTCGCGCCGGGGCAGGCGCGTGAGGACTGGGCGATCCTGCGCGCGCTGTCGGACGTTCTCGGCCACAAGCTGCCGTTCGATTCGCTGGCGCAGTTGCGGGCCAAGCTCTATGCGGACCATCCGCATCTCGCCCGCATCGACCGGATCGCGGCGGGCGAGGCCGGCGATATCGCCAGGGTCGCCAAACTCGGCGGGCGGCTGGGGAAGGGAGCCTTCACCGCGCCGGTGACGGATTTCTACCTCACCAATCCGATTGCGCGCGCATCGGCGGTCATGGCCGAATGCTCGGCGCTGGCCAGGAACGGCTTCCGGCAGGCGGCGGAGTAAGACATGGACAGCTTCTTCTCCTTCTACGTCCTGCCGGCGCTGATCATCCTTCTGAAGTCAGTGGTGCTGATCGTGGCGATGCTCGTCATCATCGCCTACCTGCTCTATGCCGACCGCAAAATCTGGGCTGCGGTGCAGCTGCGCCGCGGACCGAACGTCGTCGGCCCCTGGGGCCTGCTGCAATCCTTTGCCGACCTGTTCAAGTTCGTCTTCAAGGAGCCGGTCATCCCGTCCGGCGCCAACAAGGGCGTGTTCCTGCTGGCGCCGCTGGTTTCGGCCGTGCTGGCGATCTCGGCCTGGGCGGTCATACCGGTCAACCAGGGCTGGGCCATCGCCAACATCAATGTCGGCATCCTGTATGTCTTCGCCATCTCCTCGCTGGAGGTCTATGGCGTCATCATGGGCGGCTGGGCGTCGAATTCGAAATATCCGTTCCTCGGCGCATTGCGCTCGGCGGCGCAGATGGTGTCCTACGAGGTCTCGATCGGCTTCGTCATCGTCACCGTGCTCCTGTGCGTCGGCTCGCTCAACCTTTCCGACATCGTGCTGTCGCAGCAGGACGGCCTCGGCACGCGCCTCGGCCTGCCGAACACCTTCCTCGACTGGCACTGGCTCGGCCTGTTCCCGATGTTCATCATCTTCTTCATCTCGGCGCTGGCGGAGACGAACAGGCCGCCCTTCGATCTCGTTGAAGCGGAGTCGGAACTGGTGGCCGGCCACATGGTCGAATATTCGTCCACGCCGTTCCTGCTCTTCTTCCTCGGGGAGTATGTGGCGATCACGCTGATGTGCGCGCTTTGCACGGTGCTGTTCCTGGGCGGATGGCTGCCGCCGTTCGATTTCGCGCCGTTCACCTGGGTGCCGGGCGTGATCTGGTTCGTCCTCAAGATATTCCTGGTCTTCTTCTTCTTCTCGATCGTGAAGGCGTTCGTGCCGCGCTACCGCTACGACCAGCTCATGCGTCTGGGCTGGAAGGTGTTCCTGCCGCTGTCGTTGGCGATGGTCGTCATCACCGCCGCATTCCTCAAGATAACCGGGTGGGCATGATGGGTGTACTTTCCCAAGCCGCTGGATCGCTGCTGCTGAAGGACTTCGTCAGCGCGTTCTTCCTGTCGATGCGCCAGTTCTTCGCGCCGAAGGAGACGATCAACTATCCGCACGAGAAGGGGCCGATCAGCCCGCGCTTCCGTGGCGAACATGCGCTGCGCCGCTATCCCAACGGCGAGGAGCGCTGCATCGCCTGCAAGCTGTGCGAGGCGATCTGCCCGGCGCAGGCCATCACCATCGAGGCCGGCCCGCGCCGCAACGACGGCACACGCCGCACGGTGCGCTACGACATCGACATGGTGAAATGCATCTATTGCGGCTTCTGTCAGGAAGCCTGCCCGGTCGACGCGATTGTCGAAGGGCCGAATTTCGAGTTCGCGACGGAGACGCGCGAGGAGCTCTACTACGACAAGGACAAGCTTCTGGCGAACGGCGACCGGTGGGAGCGCGAGATCGCGCGCAACCTGACGCTGGACGCGCCGTACAGGTAATTGGAATTCACCCCTCGTCCGTCGCCTTTGGCGACACCTTCTCCCGAGAGGCTGGTCCTTTGGGGGAGAAGGAGGGGCGCTCTCCCTTCTCCCTTGTTGGAGAAGGTGCCGAGCGAAGCGAGGTCGGATGAGGGGGAGCCCTCACCGCGCCAGAAGAAAGTGGACGGACAGTTGGTGTCCGTCTAAGGACAACGCGGCTTCGATACCGGAGGCGGATCGAGGCACAGGAAGACCGGCTGGCGCAGTGCGTCGGACGGACAGGAACCGGGGACTAACCCATGCTGAACGGACTAGAGGCGATCTTCTTCTACCTCTTCGCCTTTATCGCGGTGGCGTCGGCCTTCATGGTCATCTCCGCCCGCAATCCCGTGCACTCGGTGCTCTACCTGATCCTCACCTTCTTCAACGCCGCCGGCCTGTTCCTGCTGACGGGGGCGGAGTTCCTGGCGATGATCCTGCTCGTCGTCTATGTCGGCGCGGTGATGGTGCTGTTCCTGTTCGTCGTCATGATGCTGGACGTCGACTTCGCGGAACTCAAAAGCGGCGCGCTGCAATATGCGCCGATCGGCGCGCTGGTCGGGCTGATCCTGGCGGCGGAGCTGATCGTGGTGCTGGGCGGCTATACATTCGCGCCGCAGCTCGCCTCGACGGTCGCCATGCCGACTCCGGATATGGCGGCGCGGTCGAACACCGCGGCGCTCGGCGACATCCTCTACACGGACTACCTCTACTACTTCCAGATCGCCGGCCTGGTGCTGCTGGTCGCCATGATCGGCGCCATCGTGCTGACGCTGCGCCACAAGGAAGGCGTCAAGCGCCAGTCGATCTCGGCGCAGGTGGCGCGCAACCCGGCCACTGCCATGGAAATCAAGAAGGTCAAGACGGGGAAGGGCATCTGAGATGGTTGTCGGCATCGCGCATTTTCTCACCGTCTCGGCGATCCTGTTCACGCTCGGCGTGTTCGGCATCTTCCTGAACCGCAAGAACGTCATCGTCATCCTGATGTCGGTCGAGCTGATCCTACTGGCGGTGAACATCAATTTCGTCGCCTTCTCGGCGGCGCTGGGCGATCTGGTGGGACAGGTGTTCGCGCTGTTCGTGCTGACGGTGGCTGCTGCGGAAGCGGCGATCGGACTTGCCATTCTGGTCGTCTTCTTCCGCAACCGAGGCACCATCGCGGTCGAAGACGTGAACATGATGAAGGGCTGAGGAATGTATCAGGCAATCGTCTTCCTACCCCTGATCGGCTTCCTGATCGTCGGGCTGTTCGGCAATTCGCTGGGCGCCAAGGCGTCGGAATACATCACCTCCGGTTTCCTGGTGATCGCAGCGGCGCTGTCCTGGGTGGCGTTCTTCACCGTCGCCTTCGGCGAGGGCGAGGTGTTCACCGTGCCGGTGCTGCGCTGGATCCAGTCCGGCAGCGTCGACGCCGCCTGGGCGCTGCGCATCGACACGCTGACCGTGGTCATGCTGGTGGTGGTCAACACGGTATCGGCGCTGGTCCATATCTATTCGATCGGCTACATGCACCACGATCCGAACCGGCCGCGCTTCTTCGCCTACCTGTCGCTGTTCACCTTCGCCATGCTGATGCTGGTGACGTCGGACAACCTCATCCAGATGTTCTTCGGCTGGGAAGGCGTCGGCCTCGCCTCCTATCTGCTGATCGGCT
>CBFGLW010000081.1:0-11804 GCA_965649745.1 uncultured Mesorhizobium sp.
GCTACCGCTCGTTCATCCGCGAGGCGGAGCGGGTGACGGCCCGGGTGCGCCGCGCTGAGAAGCAGAACGCCACCGGAGCGAACGGCACGCTGGTCAAGGACCCCAAGACGGGCGAATACCGCCTCGCCAAGGACTGATCGCCGCAGGTGGACAGCGCCGTTTCGCCCCTGACCAGCCTGGCGCCGGCAAAGGTCAATCTTGCGCTCCACGTAACCAGGCAAAGGGCGGACGGCTATCATTCGCTCGAAAGCCTGGTGGTGTTCACACGCTTCGGCGATCGCTTGAGCGCTGCGCCGGCAGCGGATGATGACGTTGAAATCTCCGGCCGATACGGTCCGCAACTCACCAATGACGACGGCAATCTGGTCGTGAAGGCGCGCGACGCGCTGCGCCGGCTGGCGAGTACGGAAAGCGCGCCCCCGGTTCATCTTGCTCTCGAGAAGAACCTGCCCATTGCGTCCGGCATCGGCGGCGGCTCAAGCGACGCGGCGGCGGCGCTGCGGCTGCTCGCGCAATGCTGGGGCATCGACCCGGAAAATACGGCGCTGGACGACGTAGCCCGCTCCCTTGGCGCCGATGTGCCGATGTGCCTGGCGGCGCGGCCGCTGCTCGCGCGCGGCATCGGGCAGGATATCGCCCTGCTTCACGGCTTTCCGCCGCTGGCGCTGGTGTTGGTCAATCCGGGCGTCGCGGTTTCGACGCCCGACGTGTTCGCCGCGCTGAAGCAGCGCGAAAACCCCGGCCTGCCGCCGCTGCCTCAGCGGTTCGACTTCCATTCGGTACGTAATTGGCTGGACACCACGCGCAACGACCTCGAAGCGCCCGCGCGCGAGATCGAACCCGCCATCGGCAAGGCGCTGAAGGCGCTCGACAAGGCAGGATCGGCGTTTTCCCGCATGTCCGGATCGGGCGCGACCTGTTTCGGCCTCTTCGAAACCGGTAATATGGCCAAGCGAGCGGCCGCCGTGATCCGAGGCCGTCACCCCGACTGGTTCGTCGCCGCCACCCGCAGCATCGCATCGGAAGATCAGGATCATGGCCAGGATTGACGAGACGCGTACCTTCATCCCCGTCCGCATCGCTGTGCTGACGGTTTCCGACACGCGCAGCCTTGCGGACGACAAATCCGGGCAGGTGCTGGCGGACCGCATCGTGGAAGCCGGGCACCTGCTGGCAGACCGCGCGCTCGTCACCGACGACAGGGACAAAATCCGCGACAAGGTGCTCGGCTGGTCCAGGGACGACGGCATCGACGTGGTCATCACCACCGGCGGCACCGGCTTCACCGGCCGCGACGTGACACCGGAAGCGCTGGAGCCGATCTTCGAAAAGCGCATGGACGGCTTCTCGGAGGTCTTCCACCGCATTTCCTACGACAAGATCGGCACGGCGACGATCCAGAGCCGCGCCACCGGCGGCGTCGTCAACGCAACCTTCGTGTTCGTGCTGCCGGGCTCGCCCGGCGCCTGCAAGGACGCGTGGGACGGCATATTGAAAGCCCAGCTTGACTACCGCCAGATGCCGTGCAATTTCGTGGAAATCATGCCCCGTCTGGACGAGCACCTGCGGCGTACAAAGAGTTAGGTTTGGGTATTTCGGGTTTTGGTGGAAGCCTACGAGCTCAAATATTCACGTTTACCGTCCGCGCCGCCCCTCACCGCCCTGCTGGGCACCTCTCCCCGTGAACGGGGAGAGGAAAGCCGGCCGCAACCTTGCTGCCTATTCTGCAACATTTGAGATTGGCTAAGCCGTCGATCAAGACGCTCCTCTCCCCGTCACTATACGGGGAGAGGTGCCCGTCAGGGCGGTGAGGGGCGGGCAGACGTTAGAAGTATTGCGAAAACAGGTCCCCACTCCATGCGAAGCCGAGGCGCCTTAAGGCCGGCGAAAAGCCGTCGGCGGGCCGTAGAGATAGCCGATACGGGTGATCGCCGGTTTCAGCTCCTCGACGCTCACCATCATGGTGTGGCCGCTGGCATGGATGACGCGCGTCGCATCCAGCATGATCGCGACGTGGCCTTTCCAGAACACCAGGTCGCCGCGCCGCAGGCCGGCCAGATCGCTTCCCGGATCGAGCAGATCGCCGATGCTTTTCTCCTGCATGTCGGAATCGCGCAGGACGCCGCGCCCGGTCATGCGCATGGCAAGCTGGACCAGCGCCGAGCAGTCGATGCCGAACCCGGAGGACCCGCCCCACAGATAGGGCGTGCCGAGGAACATCTCGGCGACCGACACGTAGTCCTCGGACCGTTCGGCAATCGGCCTGACGTGGCGCGCGATCACCGCCTCGCCGGAGGGCAGCAGCGCATAATGGGTGCCGCGCGTCTCGGCGGCGCCGGTAATCGTCACGGCCGACCCCATGGACAGTTCGCCGCTGCGCGGAAAGCGCAGGTCCGGCCCGGGATACACGAAGGTCCGAGCCACCGAAACGACATGCGTCGCCGCGGGTTCAGGTCCTGCCAGGCTGGTGTCCGGCATATAGCCGACATAGCCGTCCTGCTCGCCCTGCACCCAGGCCCAGCCATCGGCCTCCTCGAAAACCAGAACCGCCTCGCCATAAAGGAACTGCGTGTTGACCCCGGCGTCGGGCCGCGGCGCCTTGCGCACGTCGGCCACCGAAACGGCGATGCGGGCAGGTCGGCCGGCGACGAAGCGCTCCGCGATCACTTCGCCTTGCAGCCGGGCATCGGCAAGGTCGGCGCGAAAAGCATGAAGGCGGGCGTCACGGTGGGTCAAGGCGGTATCCGGGAACTAGGTCAGATCGGCAGTTCGAGCGCCTTGGCGATGATAGCATCGCCAAAACGCTCGACATAGAGCGCGCCTTCCACGGTGCGCTTGACCAGAACATTGCGCTTGTCGCGCTCGTCGCGGTGGCGCGACACCAGCTTCAGCGCGCCCATCGTATCCAGCGCCCGCGTGATCACCGGCTTGGTGACATCGAGCCGCGCCGCAAGCCCGCGGATCGTATGCGGCGGCGGATCGAGGTAGATGGTCAGCAGGATCGCTATCTGGCGCGTGGTGAGATCGGGCGCGGCGTCGCGCACCTCCGACAGCGTCACCTGCTGCCACAGTCGCAAGGCCTGAGTCGGACGCAACGAAATAGCCATGCGCCATCATGGCTGGAAAACGTTTCGGTTCCGTTTCAGTTTTCTCAGCCGTCTATCTGAAGCGGGCGCCGATGACACGCTCCAGCGCGCGAATGCACTGCGCCTCGCCGCCGACCGGGCAATGCGGCCGCTCGGACGGATTCCAGGCGAAGATGTCGAAATGCGCCCAGGCGCGCGCCCTCTCGACGAAGCGGCGCAGGAACAGGGCGGCGACGACCGAGCCGGCGTGGCCGTCGGAAGTCACGTTGTTTATGTCGGCGATGCGCGACGACAGTTTTGCGTCGTAGGCGTCCCAGAGCGGCATGCGCCACATCGGGTCCTCGGTCGCAACGGCGGCGGCCGCGAGTTCGGCGGCGAGCGCATCGTCGCCCGTATAGAACGGCGGAACGTCGGGGCCCAGCGCGACGCGCGCCGCGCCGGTCAGCGTCGCCATGTCTATCAGCAATTGCGGCTCGTCCTCGTCGGCCAGCGCCAGCGCGTCGGCCAGCACCAGCCGCCCCTCCGCGTCGGTGTTGCCGATCTCGACGGTGAGGCCCTTGCGGCTCGCCAGCACGTCGCCGGGGCGGAACGCGTCGCCGGCAATGGCGTTTTCGACCGCCGGGATCAGCACCCGTAGCCGCACCTTGAGCCTGGCCGCCATGATCATCGAGGCCAGTCCCATCACATTGGCGGCGCCGCCCATGTCCTTCTTCATCAACAGCATGCCGCTGGCCGGCTTGATGTCGAGCCCGCCCGTATCGAAGCACACGCCCTTGCCAACCAGCGTCACCTTCGGCGCGTTCTTCGGTCCCCAGACGAGGTCGATGAGACGCGGCGCCTGCGGCGAGGCGCGGCCAACGGCGTGGATCATCGGGAAATTCTTCGCCAGAAGCTCGTCTCCCTTGATGACGGAAACGCTGGCCTTGTGTGCCTTCGCAAGGTCCCGAACCGCCTTTTCCAGCTCTTCCGGTCCCATGTCGTTGGTGGGCGTGTTGACGAGGTCGCGGGTTAGGAACACGCCGTCAATGATGCGGCGGACGCTCGCCGCATCGACGCCGGCGGGCACGGCGAAACGCAGCGTCCTGCCCGGCTTGCGGCCATAGCGGGTGAAGACGTAGCTGCCCAGCACAAGCCCCTGGACAGCCAGATCCGGCTCAGCCAGATCGTTGGCAAAATGCCAGCCCCCTTCCGGCAGCGCCTTGGCCAGCGCGCCGAAGCCGAGCGGGTTTCCGCCATTGCCGATGCCGAACAGCGCGCCGGCAATCGATCCGTCCTTGCCGGGGAGAACGAGCGTCCTGCCCGCCTCGCCCGAAAAGCCGTTGGCATTCGCCCATGCTCTTGCCTGAGGTGAAAGACCCGCCGCCTCCAGCCCATCCCTGCCGATCAGGTGGACAGGCAGCGTTTCACCAGGTTTTTCGACAAGTTCGACCGGCATTTCTTTACCGCTTCGGCTGGATGGGGCTGGCATCCCTAGTGCCGGGAAACGAAACCGGCGTCAATTCGGTCTTCCGATGAGCCTTGCGGCCGCGTGTAAGTTTGTTGCGTACACCTCCTTGACCGAACGTCAGCAATCAGCTTACATAAATTATGATCAAGTCGTTCAAGAGCAAAGCGCTGGCTGAGCTTTTCGAAACGGGGAAATCCCGGCGAATTGATGCTCAGTTGCAGAAGCGTATTCTCGTCCTGCTAGACCGCTTGGAGGTCGCTGACCGGCCGGATGATATGAACCTGCCTGGATTCAATTTCCACGCGCTCAGCGGCTTCAATCCCACGCGCTTCACCGTTCATGTCAATGGGCCGTGGTGCATCACATTCGAATTCGACGGCAAAGACGCCGCTCGCGTCGATTTCGAACAATATCATTGAGCAGGCGGAAGACTGGAGAAGGTCCCTTAATGTTGGTTTATGAGACGAAGCGCCCTCTCGCGCGCTCCCCATCCCATCCCGGCGCCTTGCTGAACGACATTATCCCTGCCACCGGCAAGACCAAGGTGGAGATTGCCGCTCTGCTCGGTATCTCGCGCCAGCAGCTCTATGACCTTCTTCGCGAGAAGAAGCCTGTTTCGCCGCATGTGGCTGCCAGGCTGGGGAAGATGTTCGGCGATGGCGCGGCGGTCTGGCTGCGAATGCAAGCAGCCTATGACGCGTGGCATGCCGAACGGGAGGTAGATGTAAGCGCCATTCCCACTCTTCGCGCCGCATAGTACAAAGCGCCTCGTTAACTCCCCGTTAGGGTTAACGGAATATTTCTCGGAGCAGGTGGCCGTAAAGAATGGGGGCCTGCGCCGAATGTCTGTCCACAGCCCGAAATCCAGCAAGACGATGCAAGTCCTGAGAAGCGCTGTCGTCATCGCGCTCATGGCAAGCGTGGCCGGCTGCGGCACCAGCAAGATGACGACCGGCTCGATCAGCCGGGCCGGCAGCGGGCTGGCCGTCGAAAACATGTCGGCGGGCGAATTGCACAATGCCTCGGCGGCGCTGGGACGCTCCTACGCGAAAGACCCCAACAACAAGCCGACAGCGATGAAATACGCTGCCGTGCTGCAGATGAACGGCGACGCCGACCAGTCGCTGGCCGTCATGCGCAAGCTCGCCATCGCATACCCGAAGGATCGCGACGTGCTCGCAGCCTATGGCAAGGCGCTTGCCGCGAACGGCCAGCTCGAACCGGCGCTGGACGCCGTCCGCCGTGCCCAGACGCCGGAATATCCGGACTGGAAACTGGTGTCGGCGGAAGGCGCCATACTCGACCAGATCGGCCAGAAGGATGAGGCGCGGCAGCTCTACCGCAAGGCGCTCGACCTGAAGCCGGACGAACCTTCCGTTCTTTCCAACCTCGGCATGTCTTATCTGCTGGCGGGCGACCTGAAGACTGCGGAGACCTTCCTCCGCTCCGCCTCGCAACAGCCGAAGGCCGACAGCCGCGTGCGGCAGAACCTGGCGCTCGTCGTCGGCCTCCAGGGCCGTTTCGACGAGGCTGAGAAGATCGCTTCGCAGGAGCTTTCGCCCGAGCAGGCGCAGGCCAATGTCGCCTATCTCCGCTCGATGCTGGCGCAGCAGAACGCCTGGAGCCAGCTCAAGGCGCAGGACAAGAAGAAAGTCGCCTCGGCCAACTGAGACGGCCACCGACCTTTTCAGGCAAAATCGAACCGGTCTAGCCACATCGTGGTTGGCTGAATGCGCGTACCGATTGTAATATCCGGCCAGGGCTGGTTTTGGGGGCGCGGATCGGTGAATCTGGAGAGGGTCGGGGATTTCAGTCGCGAAGACCGCATGGCGGCGGTCGATGCCCTGCATTTCCTGCAGCCGCCGGAATTCGACCTGTTTCTGCGGTGGAGCAGAAACGAAAGCGGGCAGACCGCCACGGCCGAAACCGGATCGCAGCGCATCAGGCTGCTCAAATTCACAGGCTGGCAGATCGAATGCCGCGACGACGTCGATGCGCGGCTGGCGGCTGAAGCCCAGCGCCTGGCGGATATGCGGCGGCGCGGGTCCCTCGAAAGTTTCGCGCTGGCCGGCGACGATCTGCTGGTGCTCTACGAGGAAGGCGCGGACCGCTCCTGCGGCCATATCATCGTCATCTCGCCGGAAGCCATGGCATGGTTTCTCAAGATCGACTTCCCGGAGGCCGCGCTCCCCCCTGCCCTGCTGCGCGCCATGACCTGCTTTGTCGCGGGATTGTCGCCGGGCAGGGTCGCCGCCCTCAACGGAAAGTCGGTCGAGACGATCAAGAGCCAGTCGCGCGAGTTGCGGCGCAGGCTTGGCCTCGAACGGACCGACGACATCGCGCGCATCGTCGGGACGCGCCTGGCGCTTTTCGTCGAAAAGACGCTGGACGGCGACCTTGCCGGCAGGAACCTCGAATTCGCCTACTATGTCAGGCGCTACCTTCCGCAAAGCGTGCGCACCATGGTGCTCCTCGACGAGGAAGGCCGGATGCACCGCTTCCTCGACATGGGACCAAGGAACGGCATACCGCTCATATGCCTTCATCCGATGATCCTGTCCGATTTCCAGGACCGGGACATGAGCCTTCTCGGCCAACTCGGCCTGCGCCTATTGTGGCCCCTGCGCAACGGCCTGGTCGCGCCGACCGATCCCATCCTTTCCGAAACCGGGCAAATCCGCCACGCCTGCAAGGGCATCGAGATGGCCGCTCGTATCTTCGTCGACGGGAGGGTTTCGATTCTCAGTTTCAATGCCAGTTCAAAGGTCGCGTTGGATTATGCAAGAACCAACCCGGAAGGCTTGGCAGCGCTGTTTTTCGCTGGCGTGTGCGTGCCCAGGGAAAGTTCAGAAAGTAGCGTCAGGCGACTGGGAAGAGGCATGATTTCGCTTGCAAGCCGAAATCGCACACTCCTGAACGCCACGATGGAATATCTGCGGCGTCATGTTCTCACGCCCGACCGAATGGAGAAATTTCTCGCGTCGCATTTCAGCGGTCGGCCGGCCGACCGAGCCTTGGTGGAGCGCGAGCTGCGCGGCAGATTCGGCAGCGACCGGCTGCGCGATGCCCTGATCGCCTCGATACGCTCGGCTCAGCACGATTTTTCCTTCCAGCAGAAAATGCCCTGGCATATTGCGTCAGGGCTGAAGGCGGAGATGCATTTCTTCCACGGTACGGACGACGTCATCCACCCGTTTCCGCAGGTCGAGACGCTGGTGGCCGGCATTCCGGGCGCCATCTTGCATCGACTGCCGGGGGCCGGCGACCTGCTCTACCACGAGCATCTGGAAGCGATCCTCACCCCGATCGCCGCGCTGCTGCGCAAGGACGACGGCGCGAATGCATGACGCTTGGGCCGACACCGCACGACCGGCAGCGCCGCTCGCCAGGCGGGTCGCCTTTGCGTCTCCCGAAATATCGATCACCATCCTCTACGCGACCGTCAATTCCTGGTATCTCTACTATCTGATCAACATTGCCGGCGTTCCGCCGTTCCTGGCCGGAATCGCCTTTGCGTTCGGCCGCACCTTCGACGGGGTCGTCGACCCGTTCATCGGCCGCTGGCTGGATGCGAACAGGAAAGGCCATGGCCGCAAGCGGATCATACGGCTTGCGCTGCTGCCGGCGGCGCTTGCCTTCGTGGTGATCTGGTTCGCGCCGGCCGCCGCGGACGGACCGGCGCTCAAGACCGTTTGCGCGGCAATCTCGTTTGCCGCTTTCGCGCTTGCCTATTCGCTCACCAATGTGCCGCGTCTTTCCATGCTGCCCCGCTACGAGACCGACTATCATGGCCGCACCGCGCAGGTCGGTTTCGACATGGGATTTCATTTCGTTTCCCTGCTCGTCGCAATCGCTGGCGTGCCTGCCCTGATTTCCCTCATCGACGGGGCCGGCGACCTTTCCGGCACCCAGGCCCGGTCATGGTGGATCGTGACGGGCGGATTGGCGGCAATCGCCTGCACCGCTTACCTGCCGTTCCTGCTGATCGTCCCGGAGCAACACGCAGGAGGCCCGGAGACACAGGCCGGAATCCTGAGCGCATTCCGGGTGCCCGGGATACCCTTGACCTTGACAGTTTTCACCCTCTCGGTGATGAGCCTCGTCTCCGTCCAGTCCATGCTTCCCTTCTTCCTGGAAACCTATGTCGGTATCCCGAAGAAAGCACACGCTCCCGTGCTCGGCGGCGTGCTTGCGACATCGCTTCTCACACTACCGCTGTGGGTCGCGCTCGCGAGGTGGCTGGGAAAACGCAAGGCGCTGATCGCCGGCCTGCTGACGTTCGGGATTTTCCTGGGCGTGGCCTCTACGGTCGAGGCGGGTTCCGGCCTCACCGCCCGGCTGTTCCTGGCGGCGGCGCTTGCCGGCGCGAGCGTCGCGGCACTGAATGTCTTTCCATGGGCGATGGTGCCCGATACCGCCGATCTCTATTTCAGGAAGAACGGCCGCCCCGGCGAAGGCATATGCACGGGGACCTTCATGTTCTTCAACCAGATCGGCGCTTCGCTGGCCGTATTCCTGAACGGGATGCTTCTCTCGCTCGCCGGGCATGTCGGAGGTCGGGCGGAACAGAGCGACACGACGGTCGACGCAATCTATTCGGCGATGATCTTCGCACCGCTGCTGATCGCCAGTTTGGGCCTCATCGCCGCGCTCGCCCTCCGGCGGGCGGCATGACCGAAAGCGCCGGCGCAGCGAGGCGGGCTATTCCTCGCTGCTGGTCTGCGCGTCGCCGAATATGCCGCGCTGGCTGATCTGCATGCCGGCCGGACCCAGGATGATCGCGAACAGGACGGGCAGGAAGAACAGGATCATCGGCACCGTCAGCTTCGGCGGCAGCGCCGCGGCCTTCTTCTCGGCCTCGTTCATGCGCATGTCGCGGCTTTCGCTGGCGAGCACGCGCAGCGCGTGCGCCACCGGCGTGCCATAGCGCTCGGCCTGGATGAGCGCCTGCGACACGGATTTCACCGCCTCGAGCCCGGTGCGCGCGGCGAGGTTCTCGTAGGCCTGTTTCCGCTCCTGCAGGAAGGAGAGTTCGGCATTGGTGAGCACGAATTCCTCGGCCAGTTCGACGGACTGCGAGCCGATCTCGTCCGCAACCTTGCGCATGGCGGCTTCGACCGACATGCCGGATTCGACGCAGATCAGCAGCAGATCCAGCGCATCCGGCCAGGCGCGCTGGATGGACTGCTTGCGTTTGGTGGCGCGGTTGCTGACGTAGAGCACCGGCGCATAGAAGCCGGCATAGGCGGCGACGATGCAGATGAACAGCTTCATGAAAAGCGGCCGGTCCGCGAGGGCGCCGAGCACGAAAAGATAGAAGGCCGCCAGCGCAAGCCCGACAAAGGGCAGCACCAGACGGAAGAACAGGAAGCGCGTCAGCGGATTCTGGCCGCGGAAACCGGCCATCCTGAGCTTCTGCATGGTGCTTTCGTCGGCCAGCGCACGCCGCAGGTCGAGCCGCTCGACGATGTTGCGCATGCCGACGGACTGTTCCTCACGCAGGCCGCGGCGGCGGCGGTCGGCCTCGGCGGCGAGCCGCGCGCGCTGCTTGGCCCGCAACTCCTCGCGCTCCAGTGCGACGGACTTCATGCGCGCCTTCAGTGGATTGCCGCCGAAAGCAGGCAGCAGGGTGTAAACGGTGGCGAAGACCGCGATGGAAACCAGAACGGCGATCAGAAGGGCCGGATCGGTGAGGGTTTTCGCAATGCCCATGGCGATCCTAGACCTCGAAGTTCATCATCTTGCGCATCACCAGGATACCGATCGACATCCACACCCCGGCGATGCCCAGGATGAGATTCCCCGTGTGGGTGACGAACAGCGGCATGATGTAGTTGGGGCTCGACAGATAGACCATGAAGGCGACGATGAAGGGCAGCGCGCCGATGATGGCGGCCGACGCCTTGGCCTCCATGGAGAGCGCCTGAACCTTGGCTTTCATCTTCTTGCGGTCGCGCAGAACGCGCGACAGGTTGCCGAGCGCTTCCGAAAGGTTGCCGCCGGCCTGGCTCTGGATCTGGATGACGATGCCGAAGAAGCCCGCTTCCGGACACGGCATGGTTTCGGGCATGCGCATCACCGCTTCGGGAATGGAGATACCGAGCTGCTGGGCATCGACGATGCGGCGGAACTCAGTCTTGACCGGCTCGGGCGATTCATTGGCGATGAGCCGGATGCCGTCGTTCAGCGGCAGGCCGGATTTCACCGCGCGCACGATCACGTCGAGGGCATTCGGGAATTCGTTGAGGAAAGCCTTGACGCGGCGGTTCCGGCGAAACGACACGAACCAGCGGGGAAGGCCGAGGGAGCCGGCGACAAGCGCGCCGAGAAGCGCGAAGAGCGGGGCACCCAGAATAAATGCAATGAGGGTGAGAACCAGTCCGCAGATCGCGGAATAGACGTAGAACCGCTTCATGCTGATATCCATTCCGGCTTGCCGGATCTGTATCTTGAGAGGCGGCTTCTTGACGTTGACGTCCTTGGCTTTCTGCTTCGCCTCCAGGTCCTTCAGTGAATCCTGCACGGATTTGCGGCGCTTCGCCGCTTCGGCCACGCGATCCCGGGAGGCTTTGACGACGTTGCGGTCGGTCTCGGCGAACTTGATGCTTTGCAGGCGCTTGCCGGTCTGCTTCTCGTTGGTGATGCGGGTGAACAGCAACGCATAGGCAACAGCGCCGGCGCTGCAGCCGGCGAGGGCCACGAATGCCAGTACGGTGGTGTCTATTCCGAACATTGACGATGGTCCCTGCGCATCGAACCCATCAATCCGCCCGCTTTTCCATGGCTTCCATGGCGTTGGCCAGGCGCTGCTCCTCGCCGTAGTAGCGCGCGCGATCCCAGAAATGCGGCCGGCCAATGCCGGTGGACACGTGCTCGCCGATCAGTTTGCCGCCCGCGTCCTCGCCCTTGATATTGTAGAGGACGAGGTCCTGGGTGATGATGACGTCGCCCTCCATGCCGATGACTTCGGTGATGTGGGTGATGCGGCGGGAACCGTCGCGCAGGCGCGCGGCCTGGATGATGACGTCGACCGATCCGACAATGATCTCGCGCACCGTCTTCTGCGGCAGCGAATAGCCGCCCATGGCGATCATCGATTCGATACGGTTGAGGCATTCGCGCGGGCTGTTGGAGTGGATGGTGCCCATCGAGCCGTCATGACCGGTGTTCATGGCCTGCAGCAGGTCGAACACCTCCGGTCCGCGAACCTCGCCGACGATGATGCGTTCGGGACGCATGCGCAGGCAGTTCTTGACCAGGTCGCGCATGGT
>CBFGLW010000082.1:0-11615 GCA_965649745.1 uncultured Mesorhizobium sp.
GTGCGCGCCGCCAGATAGGCGAGCAGTCGACCGTACGAATGCCGTGCGGCCGCCTCGGCCGCCGCACGCGCCGCCTGCATATCCGGGGTCATGCGCTACCGGGTCTGCCAGATCGGCCGGACCTCGATGGTGCCGTTGTGCGCTCCGGGGCAGCGCGCCGCCCAGTCGATCGCCGCGTCGAGATCGGGCGCCTCGATGATGTAATAGCCGCCCAGCTGTTCCTTGGTGTCGGCGAAGGGGCCGTCGAGCACTTCGGTCTTGTCGCCCCGCACGCGCACGACCGTGGTCGAGGAGGACGGCGTCAGCCGGTCGCCCTTGATCATGGCGCCGGCTTTCTCGAGCGCCTCGTTGTAGGCCATGTAGGGCTGCGCCATCTGGTAGGCCTGGTCGGGCGTGGCGGCGGCGGCCGCCGCGGCCATCGCGGCTTCGTCGACATGGATGAGAAGCATGTACTGCATAGTGATATTCCTTACGATTTTGAAGGCCGCTTCATTGCGTACCGGACCGATGTCGCGCCAGTCCGCTCCATTTCGACACGGGGTTCGAAAAATTTCCGCTTTTTGTTCGCGTCAGGCAAGCAGGAGTCGCTTGCCGGGTGCAACTCGACAGTACGTTCCAGCACATAGTTCGGGTCCGCATTTCGCGGAGGCGTCGAAACTCACGCCAGATCTGGCCGGAGGGTACGCGTACCGAGGAAGGAAAGCCGGTGCTTCATTTGCAATAATGACACTTGTCATACAAGAATACATATGCAATTGTGCTTTATCTAGATCAGCTCAAATGGGGCTGGGGGAGAGGATATGATTTTGTACATTGCCGACAAACCGGGGATTTGCGCCTCGACGGCCGGCTTGTTGAACGGCTTCGGCTGAGGGGGGCTCGATGATCCGGACTGAAATCTCCCGAAGCGAGAGATTGTCCGACAAGGTGGCGCACCAACTCGCAATTGCCATCGAACGGGGCGAGCTGAAAGCCGGCGAGCGTCTACCACGCGAACGGCAGCTGACCGAACTCTTCCAGGTATCCCGGATGGTTATCCGGGAGGCGCTGTCGCAGCTCAAGTCGAGCGGACTCATTCGGACGCAGCAAGGTCTGGGTGCATTCGTGGCTTCGGTCCACGATCGTGGCGTGTTCCGGCTGAGGGTCGCTGGTGAGGCGCAGGACGCCCTGCGCGATGTTTTCGAATTGAGAATGGTCGTCGAGGCATCCGCGGCGCAATTCGCAGCCGAACGTGCCACAAAAAGCGATATCGCCGCGATAAAGGACGCTTTGCAGGAGATTGAGAGAAGCATCAATGCCGGTATGGACGGTGTCGACGCCGACGCGCGGTTTCATGTTGTTATCGCTGCGGCGGCGAGAAACACATGTCTGGAACAGTTCATCGCATTTCTGGGCAATCGTCTGCACGAAACCATTACGACCGCGCGCACCAATACGGCACTGCTCTACCCGGATCTCGTCAAGACGGTGCAGGCCGAACACCGGGCAATTTTCGAAGCCATAACAGGGAAGGACGGTACCACAGCCGGTGAGGCGATGCGTGCGCATCTTCAGGCTGCGATGCAGCGTCTTGGGCTCAATCGGCGTCGGCAGCGTTTCGAATGAGTATTACCGTGGAACATAAATCCCTGTCCCTTGTCGACGAGCTCAAGGCGACTTTGGGACCCCTTGCCGTCGTCTCTCCGGCCGAAGCATCTTATGCCAGCTACGCGACCGATTGGCGGCGGCAGTTTTCGGGCGAGGCACTCTGCGTCGTTCGTCCGAAGACCACTGCGGAAGTTGCCGCGTCGGTGCGAATTTGCCGTCGACATGATGTCGCGATCGTGCCGCAAGGCGGCAATACTGGATTGGCCGGCGGCGCCGTGCCTACGGACGAGGGCGCACAGATTATACTTTCCCTGGCTCGTATGGATGCCATTCGCTCGATCGATCCGGTAGGTCTCAGCATTGAAGTGGAAGCCGGCTGCATCCTGCAGCGGGTCCAGCAGGCGGCGGAGGAGGCTGGAAGGTACTTTCCAATCTCCTTCGCGGCCCAAGGGTCGGCACAGATCGGCGGAATCATCTCGTCCAATGCCGGCGGCGTTAACGTGCTGCGATACGGCATGACGAGACATTGGTTGCTCGGGCTCGAGGTCGTGTTGGCCGACGGCAGGATCGTCAATGGTCTTCGGGCCTTGCACAAGGACAACGCCGGCTACGACTGGAAGCACCTTTTCATCGGCTCCGAGGGAACGCTGGGGATTGTCACAGCCGCGGTTCTGCGATTGACCGCCCGCCCGAAGCAGAGAGTCACGGCCATGTTGGCGGTCGCCCATCCGAGCGCCGCACTCGGTCTGCTGGCGCGCGTGCACGATGAACTTGGCGATGCGGTGAACGCATTCGAGCTGGTTTGCGCCTATTCGATGGAACTGGTCGAGCGTCATTTCGCCTTGCCATGCCCAATGGGCGCTTCGCCATGGTATGTTCTGTTCGAGGCGTCGTCGTCGTTATCGGGGTTGCGCGAGGCCGTCGAGGCTACCTTGGCGACCGCCTTCGACACCGGCGAGGCAAGCGACGGAGTGATGGCTGAGTCCGATACCCAGGCTGCGGAGCTGTGGAATCTGCGCGAACATATTGCAGAAGGTGAACATCGGGAGGGCCCCAGTGCGAAACATGATGTCTCGGTTCCGGTAAACCGCGTCGCCGCCTTTATCGATGACGCGACCGAAACGGTGACCCGCACATATCCGGGAGCCCTGGTCAACGCGTTCGGTCATGTCGGCGACGGCAACATCCATTTCAACGTCATTGCCGGACCGGACCACGCGAGTGCGTCGATCAACCGCACGGTGCACGAGGTCGTCGCAAGACATCACGGCAGCATCTCCGCCGAACATGGTATCGGACAATATCGCGTTCTTGAGCTCGAGACCTGTCGTTCCCGGAACGAACTCGCCCTGCTGGCATCCATCAAGAACGCAATGGACCCCGGATGGGCGCTCAATCCGGGGAAAGTCCTGCAAAGATACGGACCCATGAATGGTGCCGGCCGGGAAGAGCAAGCAGGAGCCGATGGATGAACGCGAGAGACAGTCAGTATACAGATGCTGCGCTGTCTGTTCTCGCGAGAATTGACTTTCGTGGGTAGGAACAGTCTCATTCGGTGAATTGAAATTGGGAGGAGAGTAAATGCCTGTTATCAACCGCAAGTTTTTTGCCGCAGCTGCGGCCGCATTGGTCTTGGTCGTCGGTTCGGTGCCGGTCAAGGCGCAGGAATTCATCAATGTTCTGACCGGCGGCACGTCCGGCGTCTACTATCCGCTCGGCGTTGCCCTGTCGGAAATCTACGGCCAGGGCATCGAAGGCGCGCGCACCCAGGTGCAGGCGACCAAGGCTTCGGTCGAGAACCTCAACCTGCTCGAGCAGGGCAAGGGCGAAATCGCCTTCGCGCTCGGCGATTCCGTCAAGTTCGCCGCCGAGGGCAACAAGGAGGCCGGCTTCCCCGGCAAGTTGGAAAAGCTGCGCGGCATCGCCGCCATCTATCCGAACTATATCCAGATCGTCGCCAGCAAGGATTCCGGCATCAAGACGCTGGCCGACCTCAAGGGCAAAAGCCTTTCCGTCGGGGCGCCGGCCTCCGGCACCGAACTTAACGCGCGCGCCATCTTCGCCGCCGCCGGCCTCAAATACGAGGATCTCGGCCGCGTCGAATACCTGCCCTTCGCCGAATCGGTCGAATTGATCAAGAACCGTCAGCTCGATGCCACGCTGCAGTCGGCCGGTCTCGGCGTCGCCTCGATCCGCGACCTTGCGACCTCGCTGCCCATCAATGTCGTCGCGGTGCCTACGGAGGACGTCGCCAAGATCGGCTCGCCCTACATTTCGGTTGTCATTCCGAAGGGCACCTATGAGGGTCAGGAGGAAGATGTGCAGACGGCCGCCGTCGGCAACTTCCTCGTCAGCCAGGCGGACGTTCCGGACGAGACCGCCTACCAGATGACAAAGCTCCTGTTCGACAACCTCGACAAGCTCGTCGCTTCCCATGCCGCGGCCAAGGCGATCGATCCGGCCAAGGCGCTGGAGGGAATGCCGATCCCGCTGCATCCCGGCGCCGAGAAGTACTACAAGGAAAAGGGTCTGCTGAAGTAGGCAGCGCTTTTATCTCTCCCCCTCGAGGGGAGGGTGCCGAACGGAGCGAGGCGGGTGGGGTCATCTCCACCGGCCCGACACCGGACCTCAATATGTCGAACACGTCGGAAACGACCCCACCCCGATCGGCTTTGCTGATCGACCCTCCCCTCAAGGGAGGGAGCGGTCCGTGCCGGCTCCGCTTCCAATAGAAAGCTAGTTTCGATGACCCAGACAACAAACCAGGCTGCGGAAGATTCCGATATCATCCACATTCCGGCCGTCGAGGAACAGGTCGAGGGCCTGCCTCCCGGCTTCGGCGAAGGCATCGCCGGCAAGGTTGCGTTCCTGATCGCCATCGCGTTCTCCGTCTTCCAGATTTACGTGGCCGCCTATGGCAGCATTCCGAGCCAGGTCGTGCGCGCCATGCATGTCGGCTTCCTGTTGCTGCTCGGCTTCGGCCTCATCGCCAATCTGCGCGCCACCAGCGCCGCCGCCAAGACATGGTTCTGGACGCTCGGCATCCTCGGCTTCGCCACCGGCGTCTACAACTGGGTCTTCTATGTCGACTTGATCCGGCGTTCCGGATTTCTCACCACGCCGGACCTCGTCATCGGCGCGCTGCTGGTCGTGCTGGTCTTCGAAGCAGCCCGCCGCCTCATGGGCCTGCCGCTCGCCATCATCGCGCTGATCTTCCTGCTCTACTGCTTCTTCGGCAATTATCTGCCGGCGCCGTTCGTGCATCGCGGCTACGATTTCGCCCAGATCGTCGACACCTTCGCCTATGGCACCGAGGGCATATTCGGCACGCCGGTATATGTCTCCGCGGCCTACATCTTCATCTTCGTCGTCTTCGCCGCCTTTCTGGAAAGGGCTGGCATGATCGCCCTGTTCAACGATTTCGCATTGGGGCTGGTCGGTTCCTGGCGCGGCGGCCCCGCGCAGGTCTGCGTGCTGTCGTCGGCGCTGATGGGCACGATCTCGGGCTCCGGCGTCGCCAATGTGGTGGCCAGCGGCCAGTTCACCATCCCGCTGATGAAGCGCTTCGGCTTCCGCTCCGCCTTCGCCGGCGCCGTCGAGGCGACCTCGTCGATGGGCGGCCAGATCATGCCGCCAGTGATGGGCGCCGTCGCCTTCATCATGGCCGAGACGCTGAACATCCCCTATGCCGAGGTGGTCAAGGCCGCGATCATTCCGGCGCTGCTCTATTTCGGCGCCTGCTTCTGGCAGGTCTATCTCGAGGCCGGCAAGGCGAACCTGCGCGGCATGGACAAGGCGAGCCTGCCGAACCCCTGGAAGGCCGTGCGCGAGCATTGGCCGCTGGTGCTGCCGCTGGCCGCCCTCGTCTACCTGCTGTTCGCCGGCTACACGCCGATCTTCGCCGGCACGATGGGGCTTGCGCTGACCATCGTGCTTATCCTCGGCACGCCGCTCGCAGCGCTGATCGGGCCGTTCGCCTTCCGCGTCGTCTTCTGGCTAGCGCTGGGGCTGGCGGCCGCGTCCTTCGTGAAATACGGCGTCAACATCCTGTCGCTGGTCATTGCCGCGCTGGTCGTCGCCTGCATCACCTTCAAGGGCGGTCGCGAGACCTTGCGGATTTGCATCGACTCGCTGGCCGAAGGGGCGAAGAACGCGCTGCCTGTCGGCATCGCTTGCGCCATCGTCGGCATCGTCATCGGCACGCTGACACTCACCGGCATCGCCTCCACCTTCATCGGTTGGATCATCTCCATCGGCGAGAACAACCTGTTCCTGTCGCTGGTGCTGACCATGATCACCTGCCTCGTGCTCGGCATGGGTATCCCGACGATCCCCAACTACATCATCACCTCGTCACTGGCGGGTCCGGCGCTGCTGGCGCTCGACGTGCCGCTGATCGTAAGCCACATGTTCGTCTTCTATTTCGGTATCATGGCCGACCTGACGCCACCCGTGGCGCTGGCGGCCTTTGCCGCCGCGCCCATGGCCAAGGAATCCGGTCTGAAGATCGGCATCCAGGCGTCGAAGCTTGCTGTCGCCGGCTTCGTCGTGCCGTTCATGGCCGTCTACACGCCGGCGCTCATGCTGCAGGATCCCGGCCCGATCACGGCGCAGTTCGGCTACCCGGTCGAAGTGGCCTACATCGTGCTGAAGGCTTGCATAGGCATCGTGTTGTGGGGCGCTGCGGCAGTCGGCTTCCTGGTCGCGCGGATGGCTGTATGGGAAAGGTTGCTGGCTTTCGCCGCCGGCGTGCTGCTGGTCATGGCGCTGCCGCTCACCGACGAGGCAGGCTGGACGCTCGCCTTCGCCTGGATCGCCTGGCACTGGTGGCGGGCACGCAAGGCTGCACCGGCCGCGGCGTAGTGCCTGGCGCGATGACCCTCTGCATCCTTGCCGCCGGCAAGACGGTGACGATCGCCGCTACCGCCTTCACGCTGTCATGGACGCATTCGGTCGAGAAGACGCGCTGGGAGGAGGAGTGGAAAGTCACGCAAGCCGGTCTTCAGATCGTCGCCGCGCGCGTTAAGGGCTCCGGCGCGGGCATGGACCCTCCGGAAGGCTCGGTGCTGAAGGATGGCTGGTGGTCTTATGCGCCCAGGATCGGGCCGCAAAAACGCCTGGTGCTCGCCGCCTCAGGGGCGACGGGCGGAGGCTGGTCGCTCTGCGCGATAGGTCGTTGCACGGTGATCGGTGCTCGGTCGGGCGATCCGGCTGTCGTGACGGCTTGTGACGAACATGGTCAGTGAGCGCTGACGCCAAGCGTGCTGCCGCGGCGGGCGCAGGCCGGACCCGGTCCGCGCATGTAGTAGCGCTCCGGCCGGTAGGTCGGCGCAACGAATTCGCGAATGGCTGCGGCATAGCCGGCGATTTGGTTCCAGATAGTCATTTTCGTACCAGTCCCTGTCCCTTTTTTCGGAGTCCCTTCCGAATTGGGGAAATCGTAGTTCAAAGAGGTGAATCCTCAGTGAACGCGATGTTAATTTTTCCCCGAAAATCAGTCACTTCGTGGCCGGATTGCGGCTAACTCGCGGTCTTTCCGTGCTGTTTGTCGGCATTCGCTCCGGTGTGCCTTTTTCATCACATCGGAACAGCTGGAGGCGCCGGCTCACTCAACAGCCCGCGGCGGTCGTGAGTGCTTGCCTCGAAGACGATGCGGCCTGCGGCGGCGATCACGTTTTGTCTCAAAAGCTCCCGCGTCGGAACCAGGCTTACTGAAAGCACGTTGCGTCCTGGACCGACGAGGGCGGTTTCGAGCAATCAGGAGAACAAGCTATGGGTTTCTTTTCGAAGGACATCAAATCATTGGACGACCTGTTCGTGCACACGCTGCAGGACATCTACTACGCTGAAAAGCAGATCGAGAAAGCGCTTCCCAAGATGGTCGACAAGGCGACCGCGCCCGAACTGAAGGCCGGCTTTGAGAAGCATCTCGAGCAGACCAAGGGCCACATCGAACGAGTCGAGAAGGTGTTCGAGCTGCATGGCGTCAAGGCCAAGCAGGTCAACTGCCCGGCCATCGACGGTATTCTCGAGGAAGCCGATGAAGTTAGCGGCGACATCGACGACAAGGAGGTCCTCGACGCCGCGCTGATCGCCTCGGCGCAGGCGGTCGAGCATTACGAGATGACGCGCTACGGCACGCTGATCGCCTGGGCCAAGCAGCTTGGCCGCTCCGATTGCGCCAACGTGCTGGCCAATAATCTCAAGGAGGAAGTCGCCACCGACCGCAAGCTGACCGAGATGGCGGAATCGAAGATCAATCTTCAGGCCGCCGAATAGCGGTCGCATCGCCGGTTGCAACCGGCAATCTCGCCATCGGGAACCGGAACGGGTCGTACCCGTTTCGGTTTCCTGTTCATGCGTAGGAGTTTCCCATGGCGCCGCGCCCTGCCTGGAAAGGCTATCTGAAGCTTTCGCTCGTCACCTGTGCCGTCGAACTGACCAACGTCGTCACTCACGCCGAGAAGGTTTCCTTCCATGTGCTCAACCGCAGCACCGGAAACCGGGTCAAGCGCATCTATGTCGATGCCGATACCGGCAAGCCGGTCGAGAAGGAGGACGAACTCAAGGGCTACGAGGTCGACAGCGGCGACTATGTCCATATAGAGGAAGACGAGATCGACGCGGTGCGGGTCGAGTCCTCCGACATGATGAGCCTCGACGGCTTCGTCGACAAAGCCTCCATCGAACAGATTTATCTAGACACGCCCTATTATCTGGCGCCGGCCGACAAGGTGTCGGAAGATGCCTTCGCCGTCATCCGCGACGCCATGGCCGCCAGGAAGAAGGCCGGTCTCGCCCGCATCGTGCTCTACCGGCGCGAGCGGCCGGTGGTCATCGAGCCGCTCGGCAAGGGCATGGTGCTGACCACGCTGCGCTATGACAACACCGTGCGCCAGCCCGACATCGTTTTCGACGAGATCAAGGCAGTGAAGACGGACAAGGAGATGATCGACCTTGCCCAGCACATTATCGACAAGAAGGCCGCTAAATTCGACCCCTCCAAATTCGAGGACAAATACGAGGAAGCGCTGCTGGAGCTGATCCGCGCCAAGAAGGCCGGCAAGAAGGCGCCCAAGGCCAAGGCCGCCGCCAAGCCTTCCAATGTGGTCAACCTGTTCGATGCGCTGAAGAAGAGCCTTGCGGCCGACAATGACGAGGGCGCGCCGGTGAAGGCGACCAAGGCCTCGAAGAAAAAGGCGCCCGAGCCGAAAACGAAGCCGGCGCCCAAGCGCAAGTCGGCTTAGGAATGATGCGAGCGATCACCCCCACCCCTCACCCCTCCCCGCAAGGGGGAGGGGGATTTAGTTGGCGCGCTACGGCTTCAGTGTGCGGACGTCCTTCGACGATAATTTCTGCCAGGCTAAGGAGTTGGTTGTCCTCCTCCCTCTTGAGGGGAGGGGTGAGGGGTGGGGGTATCGGCGACGGCCTAAGGCATCGCCATGCCTGACCTCCAGCAATATCGCGCCAAGCGCGATTTCTCGAAGACCAGGGAGCCTTCCGGCAACGTTCCGCGCGCCAAGGCGCGGAAGGATGGCGGCGGCATCTTCGTCATCCACAAGCACGATGCGACGCGCTTGCACTATGATCTCAGGCTGGAGCATGACGGCGTGTTGTGGAGCTGGGCGGTGACGCGCGGTCCGAGCCTTGATCCCTCCGAAAAGCGCCTCGCTGTCCATGTCGAGGACCATCCCATCGACTACGCCCCGTTCGAAGGCACCATTCCCAAGGGCGAATATGGCGGCGGCACTGTCATCGTTTGGGACGAGGGCACCTGGACGCCCGAGCACGACCCCGCCAAGGGCATGAAGAAAGGCCATATCGATTTCGAGCTGCATGGCCACAAGCTTGGCGGCAAATGGCATCTGGTGCGGTTGAAGCCACGCGCCGGCGAGAAGAAGGACAACTGGCTGCTCATCAAATCTGACGATGCCGCCGCCCGTCCCGGCGAAGACATCCTCGCCGACGCCCCGAAATCGGTGAAGACGGGCCTCACCATCGAGGATGTGGCCAAGGGCAAGACCGCGAAAGGCGAAAAGCCGAAAGTCTGGCATTCCAACAAGCCGGCGTCGGGGAAGGCGAAGCAGAAGGCGTCGGCCCGGCTGGAATTCATCAAACCGGCGCTGGCGACGCTGCAGCGGGAAGCTCCAGGCGGCAAGGAATGGCTGCACGAGGTCAAGTTCGACGGCTACCGCATGCAGGCGCAGCTTGCGGGCACGGATGTACGGTTGCTGACCCGCACAGGCCTCGACTGGACCGAGCGCTTCGAAGGGCCGATCACGGCGGCCCTCGGCGGCCTGAAATGCAGC
This sequence comes from uncultured Mesorhizobium sp., assembly GCA_965649745.1. Classification (GTDB taxonomy): domain Bacteria; phylum Pseudomonadota; class Alphaproteobacteria; order Rhizobiales; family Rhizobiaceae; genus Mesorhizobium. The sequence continues at coordinate 9,897 of CBFGLW010000082.1, forward strand.
GATGCCATCATCGACGGCGAGGTCGTCGTGCTGGCCGACAACGGCGTTTCGACTTTTTCACTGCTGCAGGCGGCCCTTTCGGCAAACCGCACCGACCGCATGATCTACTACGCCTTCGATCTCCTGCGCCTGAATGGCGAGGATCTACGCGACGAGCCGCTGGCCGAGCGCAAGGCGATGCTGCAGGAACTTCTGGCCGGCGCGCCGGACAACTCGGCGCTGCGCTATAGCGATCATTTCACCGAACCGGGCAGGATCATGCTCAAGCACGCCTGCCGCATGGGCCTGGAAGGCGTCGTTTCCAAACGCGCCGATGCGCCTTACCGATCCGGACGCGGACTTGCCTGGATCAAGTCGAAATGCACGCAGCGGCAGGAATTCGTCATCGGCGGCTACCTGCCGTCGGACAAGACCGGGCGCGGCCTGCGCTCATTGCTGGTCGGCTATCACGAGGGCGGCAAACTGAAATATGCCGGCCGCGTCGGCACGGGTTTTTCCGCCAAGGCCGGCGACGACCTCAAAAAGAAGCTGGATGCGCTCAAGGCTGCCAAATCTCCTTTCAGCGCCAGGGTGCCAGGCGGCAAAGGTCTGGTGTGGGTGGAGCCCGACCTTGTCGCGGAGATTGAATTCCGGACCTGGACAGGCGACCGTATGATCCGCCACGCATCCTTCCAGGGATTGCGCGAGGACAAGCCGGCGGAGGAAGTCGTGCAGGAAAAGCCGAAAGCCGCAACTGCCAAGGACACAAAGGCAACCGACAAACCGGCTGCGAAGAGTAAATCCGCGTCAGCGGCACGAAGCACGCCATCGGTAGAGACCTCGGTGAAGCTCTCGCATCCCGAAAAGCTGCTCTGGCCTGACGAAAAGATATCGAAGCAGGACCTGCTGGAACACTACGCGCTGGTCTGGCCGCGCATGGAGCAGTTCGTGGTCAACCGGCCGCTGGCGCTGGTCCGTGCCCCCGATGGCGTCGGCGGCCAGCGCTTTTTCCAGAAGCACGCCTCGCCCGGCATGAACGAGGCCATTCACTGCTCGAAGGACCCCGAGGACAATGAGGAAATCCTCTACGTCAGGGATTTCGACGGCGTCGCCGCGCTGGTGCAGATGGGCGTGGTGGAAATCCACATCTGGGGCTGCAAGGTCGACGAGATCGATACGCCCGACCAGGTCGTCTTCGATCTCGATCCGGACGAGGGCGTCGCGGTCGACAAGGTGCGCGAGGCGGCGCTCGAAATCCGCGGCAAGCTGGAAGAGCTTTCGCTGCCGACTTTCGTCAAGACCTCAGGGGGCAAGGGCTACCACGTCATGGTGCCGCTGAAGCCGTCGGCGAAGTGGGACGCGGTTAAGGGTTTCGCGCATGATTTCGCCCGCGCCATGGAGCAGGAAGCGCCTGACCGCTACACCGCCACGCTGTCGAAGAAGGCGCGCACCGGCCGCATCTTCATCGATTACCTGCGCAACGGCCGTGGCTCGACCACGGTCGCCCCCTATTCCTCGCGCGCCAAGAAAGGCGCCACCGTCTCCATGCCGGTGACATGGACGGACATCGAGGACGGCCTGCCGCCCAACGCCTTTCCGATCGGCGACAAAACCACTGCCGCGCGCCTCGAAGGCGACGACCCGTGGAAGGATTTCTTCAGGAAGGGCAGGGCGCTGAAGCTGGGGTAGGCAGTAGGCAGTAGGCAGTAGGCAGTAGGCAGTAGGCAGTAGGCAGTAGGC
>CBFGLW010000083.1:0-10837 GCA_965649745.1 uncultured Mesorhizobium sp.
TCGGGCGGCAAGGTGATCCGCGAGATCGTCGAGAAGACCGGCGCCAAGATCAACATCGAGGACGACGGCACGGTCAAGATCGCTTCGTCCAACGCCAAGGAGATCGAGGCGGCAAAGAAGTGGATACACACCATCGTGGCCGAGCCGGAAGTCGGCGAGATCTACGAGGGCACCGTCGTCAAGACGGCCGACTTCGGCGCCTTCGTCAACTTCTTCGGCCCGCGCGACGGCCTCGTCCACATCTCGCAGCTCGCCAGCGACCGCGTCCAGAAGACCACCGACGTGGTCAAGGAAGGCGACAAGGTCTGGGTCAAGCTGATGGGCTTCGACGAGCGCGGCAAGGTGCGCCTCTCCATGAAGGTCGTCGACCAGGCGACCGGCAAGGAAATCGTCAGGGAAAAGAAGCAGGACGGCGAAGAAGACGCCGCCTGATTTCCGCAGGCATGTGATAAAGGACGGGCGTGGCGCAAGCCGCGCCCGTTTTGTTTTGGGACGCTATTCATGGCTTATGCGATCAAGGCCGAAGTCGCCGATATAACGGCGGAACTTTTCTCCTTCCCTGCACAAAAGACGATGTATGGCGGAAAGCACGCCGGCGAGGGAGACACGGTGTTTTTGTTCGCCAGCGAGAACGAAGGCGGCAAAGGCCTGTTTGCACGGGGTACGGTCGTCAAAGTGCGTGCCGTTCCGCTGCAGCCTGACCTCGCGCGGCAGACGCCGCGCATCGACCTGACCGTCAAGCGCACCGCATCGGCGAAGCGAGCGCTGGGCCGAAAGGAGTTGAAGCCTTTCGACAACTGGACAGACGGCAGGCCCGAAACGGAGCTCAACTTCAAATTCTACCGCCAAGCGACGAACAAGGTCGTCGGCATTTCGGAGGCGACGGCTGCGTTCCTTGAAGAGTTCTTTCAAGCGGACCGATGACCAACGAAACGTTGAAAACCCTTTTTCATCCGTTTGAGACGGAGGGCATCGCGCCGCCTGCCGCTGGGGAACGCGTCCTGTTCCTCGGCGCCGAACCCGGTTTCCGGCTGCCGGAAGGGTGGGGTACCGAATTTCAAGCTGTTCAGGGGTTTCGCCCCGATTTCCTTGCGCTCGAACAGGCCGGCAATGCCGTGACGCCGCGCGCCGAAGGCCATGGCTACGATATGGCGCTGGTGCTTGCCGGCCGCCATCGCGGCCAGAACGAACTGCGCATAACCGAAGCGATGGAGCGTACGAGGGCGGGCGGGCTAATCGTCGTCGCCGGAAGCAAGGACGATGGCATCGCCAGCCTGCGCAAGAGGATCGGCGAGCTTGTCGAGCTGGAAGGTGCGCTGCCGAAGTACCATGGCGTCGCCTTCTGGTTCCGTGCGCCGGTGGGCGCTGTTGCGGTCGCCGGATTGCTGCGCGCCGCCAATCCGCCCCTGCTTGTCGATGGCCGCTTTCACACCGCGCCCGGCATGTTCTCCTTCGACCGGATCGACCCGGGATCGAGGCTGTTGGCGGAGAACCTGCCGGAGCTGGCGGGGCAGGTGGCGGATTTCTGCGCCGGCTGGGGCTATCTATCGGCGGAAATTCTTCGCCGGTCGCCCGACATTGCCGGGCTCGATCTTTACGAGGCGGATTACGAGGCGCTGGAAGCGGCGAAGCTGAATGTCCGGCCTGCGGCGTTCCAGCCGGGCTTTTTCTGGACCGATCTGCTGCGGGAACAGGTCCCGCGCCGCTATGACGCCATTGTCATGAACCCGCCGTTCCACCGCAGCCGCGCCGCCGAGCCGGAGATTGGCGCTGGCATCATCCGCGCCGCGGCAAAGGCGCTGAAACCCGGCGGCAGGCTGGTCATGGTCGCCAACCGCCGGCTGCCCTACGAGGCGGTGCTGGCGGCGAGTTTTGCCGAATGCGCCGAGATCGCCGGCAACGGCAGCTTCAAGGTGCTGACCGCGCGGCGATAGAGCCTATCGCGTTTATCGGAATCTGTCCGGATTTCATGTTGGACCCCCACCCCTAACCCCTCCCCGCAAGGGGGAGGGGTTAGGGGTGGGGGTAAACGACCGAACGAAGTGCAACCAACCAAGCGGCGAGCCTCAATGAAGACTGGCGACCCGCGGCAGCCGCGCCGGATGGATAGCGTGTGCCTGCGAGACCTCGACCGGCAGCGGTGCCGGCTCGCCGAACAGGAAGCCTTGCACGACGTCGCAGCCGGCGGCTTTCAGCAGCGTCGCCTGCCGCTCGGTTTCGACGCCTTCCGCGATGATGCCGACGCCCAGCGCGCGCGACAGGCCGACAATCGTCGAGACGATGGCTCCGGAACTGGCGTCGGACTCCATGCGGCTGACGAAGGAACGGTCGATCTTGAGCTTGCGGAACGAGAAATCGATCAGGTAGCTCAGGTTCGAATAGCCGGTGCCGAAGTCGTCGACGGCCACTGAAATCCCCATTTCCGACAATTCCTTGAAGATGGCGGCGGCCCGGTCCCGGTCCTGCACCATCGCGGTTTCGGTCACCTCGAGTTCCAGGCGCGACGGCGCGATGCCGGTGCGCTCCATGGTGGCGCGGACGAACGGGACGAAATCCCTGTTCATGAACTGCACCGGCGAAATGTTCACCGCCACGAAACATTCGTCCGGCAGGTGCCGGGCGTCGCTGCAGGCTTTGTCGAGCACCCACTGGCCGATCGGACCGATCATGCCGGTTTCCTCGGCGATGGGGATGAATTCCATCGGCGCAATCATGCCGCGTTCGGGATGCTTCCAGCGGATGAGCGCCTCGTAGCCGACGACGCTGCCGTTCAACAGGTCAAGCTGTGGTTGATAGTGAAGTTCGAAATCGCCACGGTCGAACGCCGTCTTCAGCTCCGACTCGATCCATTGCCGGTAGTCGGCCACAAGCCCCATGTCGGGATGGAACACGGACCAGTTGCCGGCGCCGCCGCTGCGCGCATATTGCAGCGCAAGGTTGGAGCGCCGCAGGATCAGGGTCGGATCGAGGCCGTCCTTGGGCATCGCCACGACGCCGATCGAAACGTTGATCGTCTGAAGATGGGACGTCAGCGCGTAGGGGCGTTTCAGGGCGTCGATCAGAGTATCCAGAAGATTGTCCAGCGAGCCCGGTATCCTGTCGTCTTCGAACAGGACGGCGAATTCGCCGGCGCCCAGGCGGCCGATCGGTACATCTTTCGGTACAAGGCCCTTCAGCCGCTCCACGAAAAGGCGGATGAGCTCGTCGCCGGCGCTGTAGCCGATGCTGTCGTTGATGGGCTTGAAGCGGTCGATGTCGATATCCACCAGGAAGACCGGCTTGCCGGATTTGATCGTGGTCGAAGCAGCATCGGCGACTTGTCCGACCATGGCGGCACGCGTCAGTAAGCCGGTCAGCTTGTCGAAGTGCGTTTCCTTGAAGACGTAATCGGCCGACTCGTCGACGCCGGCGAAGAAGGACATGGCCGCGGTCGCCGCAGTCAGCGCACACAGCGCCGCGATGACGCTGCCGATCATCTGCGCCGGCATCAGCGCCATGTCGTGGCCCAGGCCCATCTGCAGGCCCCAAAGACCCAGTATGAAGCTGCCGAGGCCAGAGCTGGCTATGGTCAACAGCCTGAAAGTCGGCGTGCGATTCGGATGGCCCGTCGCTGGCATTGTCCCGCAAGTCCCCAAGTTCCGGGAATTGCTATCGGGAATCCTCTTAAAATGGCTTTCCGCCATTCCGTCGAATTTTATCGGATCGGAGATTTAATTCAGGATTTGTAGCGAGCGCACGGGATTTGCGACCTAGTCGCGGCCGCCATCGGTCCGTTTGAGCTCATCCAGTGTCGGCATCGAGACGATATGGTAGCCGGAATCCACATAGTGGATTTCGCCCGTCACGCCCGACGATAGATCGGACAGGAGATAAAGCGCCGAATTGCCGACCTCATCGATGGTAACCGTTCGACGAAGTGGCGAATTGCGCTGCTGATAGCTGAACATGTGGCGCGCATCGGCGATGCCGGCACCCGCCAGAGTACGCACCGGACCCGCCGAAATGCCGTTCACGCGGATGCCGCGGGGACCGTAGTCGTTGGCGAGATAGCGGACGCTGGCCTCGAGGCCAGCCTTGGCGACGCCCATGACATTGTAGTTGGGCATCACACGCACTGAACCGGCATAGGTCAGCGTGATCATCGAGCCGCCGCCTTTCATCAGCGCGGCGGCGTGTCGCGCGATCTCTGTGAAGGAATAGCAGGAGATCACCATGGTGCGGACGAAATTGTCGCGCGTGGTGTCGGCGTAGAGGCCCTTGAGTTCGTTGCGGTCGGAAAAGCCGATGGCGTGGACGATGAAGTCGATTCCGCCCCAGTGCTGTTTCAGGGCTTCGAACATGACCGCCACGGAAGCGCTGTCTTCCACGTCGCATGGCAGGATGAGCGATGCGCCGACCTGTTCGGCGAGCGGGATGACGCGGCGGCCGAAGGATTCGCCCTGGTAGGAGAAGGCGAGGTCCGCGCCCTGCTCGGCCAGTTTCTTGGCGATGCCCCAGGCGATGGAATGATCGTTGGCGACCCCCATGATGAGGCCGCGCTTGCCTTTCATCAGTGCTTCCATGGCAGACGATTCCTATGCCGAATAGCGCTGGAAAACGAGCGTCGCGTTGGTGCCTCCGAACCCGAACGAGTTGGATAGGGCGGTGTCGATCCTGGCGTTGTCGATGCGCTTGCGCACGATCGGCATGCCTTCGAATTCAGGATCGAGGTTTTCGATATGGGCGCTTTCGCCGATGAAGCCGGCCTGCATCATCAGGATCGAATAGATCGATTCCTGTACGCCGGCGGCGCCGAGCGAATGGCCGGTGAGCGACTTGGTCGACTGGATCGGCGGGGCCTTATCCCCGAATACTTCTCGAACGGCACGCATCTCACCAGAATCGCCGACGGGCGTCGAAGTTCCATGCGTGTTGATATAATCGATTGGGCCATCGACGGTGGACATTGCCTGCCGCATGCAGCGAACGGCGCCCTCGCCGGAAAGAGCGACCATGTCGTATCCGTCCGAGGTCGCGCCGTAGCCGACGATCTCGGCATAGATCTTGGCGCCGCGCGCCTTGGCGTGCTCCAGTTCCTCGAGGATGACGACACCCGCGCCGCCGGCGATGACGAAGCCGTCGCGGCTGACGTCGTAGGCCCGCGAGGCGGTCGACGGCGTGTCGTTGTGCTTGGAGGACATGGCGCCCATGGCATCGAAGAGATCCGACATCGTCCAGTCCAGATCTTCGTGGCCGCCGGCGAACATCACGTCCTGCTTGCCCCACTGGATGAGTTCGTAGGCATTGCCGATGCAATGCGCGGACGTGGAGCAGGCCGACGAAATCGAGTAGTTGACGCCGTGAATCTTGAACCAGGTCGCCAGCGTCGCCGATGCCGTCGACGACATCGCTTTCGGCACCGCGAACGGGCCTATGCGCTTGGGGCTGTTGTTCTTGCGTGTGATGTCTGCGGCCTCGACGATCGTGTGGGTGGACGGACCGCCCGATCCCATGACGATGCCGGTGCGTTCGTTGGTGATGTCGCTTTGTTCCAGGCCCGCGTCGGCGATGGCCTGATCCATGGCGATGTGGTTCCAGGCCGCGCCTTGCGAAAGAAACCTCATCGCGCGCCGGTCGATCAACGGCGCCGGGTCGAGTGTCGGAGCGCCCCACACCTGGCAGCGGAAACCATGTTCCGCGAAGGATTCGGAGAATGTGATGCCGGACCTTGCGTCACGCAGCGAGGCCAGAACCTCATCGGCGTTGTTGCCGATGGACGACACAATGCCGAGGCCCGTCACTACGACTCGTCTCATGCTGAGCTCCTCGTGAAATGGCTGCGGCCGTCAGGCGGCCGACTGCTTGGACAGCCCGACCTTGAGGTCGGTTGCAGCGTATATGGGTTCACCATCCGCCTTGAGCCAGCCGTCGGCAATACCGAGAACCAGCCGCCCACGCATCACGCGCTTGAAATCGACGCCATACTCCACCTTCTTGACCGAAGGCGTGACCATGCCCTTGAATTTCACCTCTCCGGTCGAAAGGGCCATGCCCTTGCCCGGTTCGCCCAGCCAGCCGAGATAAAAGCCGGTCAGCTGCCACATGGCGTCGAGACCGAGACAGCCGGGCATGATCGGATTGCCGATGAAGTGGCAGGCAAAGAACCAGAGATCCGGCTTGATGTCGAATTCGGCGCGGATGAAACCCTTGTCGAAGGTGCCGCCAGTCTCGCTGATCTCGGTAATGCGGTCGAACATGAGCATCGGCGGATAGGGAAGCTGTGCATTGCCTGGCCCGAACAGTTCGCCGCGCGCACAGGCGAGCAACTCCTCGTAATCGTAGCTGGATTTCGCATCCGCCATCAGCGTCTTCCCCGTCATGCTTCGGGCGTGATGCGCCCTGTCCCTGGCTGTCGTAACACGGTCTGCCGGGCGCCGAAAACTTCCACGCCGTCGAACGGAGGCTGTACCGCGACCTTTCCCACGGGTCAATGCGCGCTATTGATCGTATCCTGCCGACAGAATATATGTCCGTTAGCGTCAAGTGTCGGCTTTTCGTCAGATTTCCGTCGCTTAAGTGGCGCAATGCGGAGGTATGGGTTGAGAACCCAGATGGATTCGAGCACCCGGAAAGAGACAGTGTCGGTAGCGAAAAGGGTCAAAGAGGCAGGTCTGCGACCAACTCGCCAGCGCATTGCGCTGGCCGATCTGCTGTTCGCCAAGGGCGACCGGCACCTTTCGGCCGAGGAACTCCATGAGGAGGCCATCGCCGCTGGCGTGCCCGTTTCGCTGGCCACCGTCTACAATGCGCTGCATCAGTTCACCCAGGCCGGGCTTCTGCGCATACTGGCGGTCGAAGGGGCCAAGACCTATTTCGATACCAACACCTCGGATCACCACCACTTCTATATCGAAGGCGAGAACAGGATATTCGACATATCGGGAGGCCCGGTGACGGTGACGAACCTGCCGCCGCCGCCGGAAGGCATGGAAATCGCCAATGTCGATATCGTGGTGAGGCTGCGGCCGCGCCGTTCCGTTTGACGGCCACTTGAAGCAGGCCGCCGCCGCCGGACCTCAGTCTTGAGAATCTCGGTCGCGAGAACTTCAGTCCTTGACCTGCTCGCCCGGATAGGCGCCCCAGACCTGCGACTGGCTGAGCCAACCCGTATGCCCGCCCAGCGTCATTTCGCACCATTGTCCGTCGCAGGACTTGATCTTGCCGATCACGCCCGGTTCTACGACGGCGATCACCGTGGCATTCTTGTCCTTGTCGTCGAGCAGATTGATCTGGGTCTTCTTGCCGCGCTGCCAGGGCGCGACGATCGCGGTGCGCTTGCCTGACAGCAGCGACTGGTTGATCCAGCCTTCCGAGCCATCGGCATCGCGCACCCGCCGCCATGTATCGTATTCCTGGACAATCTCCATCGGCAGGCCGGCCTTGGTATACATCCAGTCGACCGAATAATTGACGCCAGGGCCGACCCGGGAATTGACCCTGGCCGATTTCAGGCTGACGAAGCGGGGCAAGGGCAGGCCGCTGGGCCCCAGAGTGACGCTCTGCGCTGCTGCGCTCTGGGCCGATGCTTGCGGTGAAACCATGATCGCCGCCAGGAAGGCAGCGCACGTTGCCAGGCGAAGCGACGTGAAACCGGACACTTTATTTCCCTCGTCATGCGCCGGCGGACTTGGCCGGGCGCCCCTTTTTCTTTGTCTTCGGCGGTCGCGCTTGTTACATGAGACTTGGGAGGCGCGACCGATTTGCAGTTTCGCCGGTCTTGGTTAAAGAGGTCTCAACAGACCCGTCTCGAGGGCAGGAATGGCCGGTAAAAAGAAACCTCTGGTCGTCATCACGCGCAAACTGCCGGACCCGGTCGAGACGCGCATGCGCGAACTGTTCGATGCGCGGCTGAACGTCGAGGACCGGCCGATGACGCAGCCGGAGCTTGTGGCGGCGGTCAAGGAGGCGGATGTTCTTGTCCCGACGGTCACCGACAATATCGACGCAGCCCTCATCGCCCAGGCGGGCGAAAACCTGAAGCTGATCGCCAATTTCGGCAATGGCGTCGACAAGATCGATGTGAGCGCCGCCGCCAAGAAGGGCATCACCGTCACCAACACGCCGAATGTGCTGACCGAGGACACGGCCGACATGACCATGGCGCTCATGCTGGCGGTGCCGCGACGGCTGGCGGAAGGCGCCAACGTACTCACCGGCGAGAAGAAGTGGGCCGGCTGGTCGCCCACCTGGATGCTCGGCCGCCGCATCTGGGGCAAGCGCCTCGGCATCGTCGGCATGGGCCGCATCGGCACGGCGGTGGCGCGGCGCGCCAAGGCTTTCGGCCTGTCGATCCACTACCACAACCGCCACCGCGTGCTGCCGGCGGTGGAGGACGAACTGGAGGCGACCTACTGGGAAAGCCTCGACCAGATGCTGGCCCGCATGGACATCATCTCGGTCAATTGCCCGTCGACGCCGGCGACGTTCCATCTGCTGTCGGCGCGGCGGCTGGCGCTGATGCAGCCGACCGCCTATCTCGTCAACACGGCTCGCGGCGACATCATCGACGAGGAATCGCTGGTCAAGCTCATCCAGGACGGCAAGATCGCCGGCGCGGGTCTGGACGTCTATGAGCACGAGCCGGCGCTCAACGCCAAGCTTCTGAAGCTCGCCAACAAGGGCAAGGTAGTGCTTCTGCCGCATATGGGCTCGGCCACGCTGGAAGGCCGCATCGACATGGGCGAGAAGGTCATCATCAACATCCGCGCCTTCTTCGACGGACATAGGCCGCCGGACAGGGTGCTGCCGCTGAAGGTTTAGCTGCCGTCGAAGGATGCACCAATGCCTCGAAGGACGCACCGCCACAAGCCTGTTCTGATCCGGTAGCCCACGCGCTGCCGCCATCATGACCGTTTGTAGCGGATCGTATCGAAGCGGGCCGCAAGCGCATCGTAGAGCAGCAGCCGCCCGACCAGCGGCTCGCCGATGCCGGTGACGAGCTTGATCGCCTCCATCGCCTGCAGCGTGCCGATGACGCCCGTCAGAGCACCGAGCACGCCGGCCTCGGCGCAGGACGGCACCAGGCCCGCCGGCGGCGCTTCCGGGAAAAGGTCGCGGTAGGTGGGGTTGGGCTGGCCGTCCGGACCGGTCTCGAAAGGCTTGAGCACAGTGAGCGACCCATCGAAGCGGCCGACGGCGGCATGAACAAGCGGCTTTTTCTCCGCCGCGCATGCGTCCGCCGCCGCATAGCGGGTCTCGAAATTGTCGGAACCGTCGACGACGATGTCATACGCCCGCACCAGGGCAGGGGCGTTTTCGGCCGTCAGGCGAAGATCGTGCAGCTCGACGGCGACGTTCGGGTTGATATGGGCGATGGATTGTCTGGCGCTCTCGCCCTTGGCCATGCCGACAGAGTCCGTGCCGTGGATGACCTGCCGCTGCAGGTTGGATAGCGAGACAGCATCATCGTCCACGATGCCGAGCGTTCCGACACCGGCCGCGGCGAGATATTCCAGCACCGGTGCGCCGAGTCCGCCGGCGCCGATGACCAGCACGCGAGCGCGCTTCAGTCTCTGCTGGCCGCTGCCGCCGATTTCCGGCAGCACGATGTGGCGCGCGTAGCGCTCGAGTTCGTCATCGGTGAGGGGCATATTGGCGTCCATTGACCGAATTTAGTGGCTCGACCGGCTTGCGTCATCCTAGATTTCCAGGGGCTGGCATTTCCACGTCATCCGGAATTCTCGCGGTGAGAGATCGGTTACGACTCCACGTCATCCCGGCCGACCGAGCGAAGCGAGGGTAGAGCCGGGACCCATTGGCCCAAACCGACAAGAGCAGCCCGGTCCTTGCCTTGGCACGTCTCACGGCCGACGGCGCAAACCTCGCCCCGACCACGCTTCTCAATGGGTCCCGGGTCTCCGCGACGGCCTTCGGCCTGCTCCGCCCGGGATGACGCGGTGTTTTTCAGCTTGTCTGGCCGGGTGACCGTCAATCGTCTGCCCCCGCCACCGCGCCATGGTCGACCGAGAGGAACTGCGCCCGGCCGGCCAGCGCCGAAAACAGCGCCGCGTCGGTTCCCGTCATGAAGGCCTGGCAGTTCAGCTCTTCGAGGATCGCAAACAGCGCCGCGCGCCGGCCGGCGTCGAGATGCGCGGCGATCTCGTCGAGAAGAAGGATGGGCGGCAGGCCCGACATCTCGCCGGTCAGCCGTGCGTGGGCAAGCACGATGCCGACCAGCAGCGCCTTCTGCTCGCCGGTCGAGCAGAGTTCCGCAGGCATGGCCTTCGGCCGGTGCCGCACCACAAGGTCGGACCGGTGCGGGCCGTCCAGCGTGCGGCCGGCGGCGCGGTCGCGTTCGCGGCCATCCTCCAACGCGCGCCGGAATTTTTCCTCCACCTCGACCGCGGGCAGCGCGGTGACGGCGCTTTCCAGTTCGCCCTCGAGACCGATGTCGGCCTGTGGGAACGGTCCGTCGCCGGGCAGCTTCTCGATCATGGCGGCGAGCAGCCGTACCATCTCGGCGCGCGCGGCGGCAATCGCCACGCCGGTTTCCGCCATCTGCGTCTCGATGGCGTCGAACCAGCTTCCGTCGCGCGAGCCTTCGGACAGCAGCCGGTTGCGCCCGCGCATGGCTTTTTCATAATCGAGCGCGCGCTGGCCGTGATTGGCGTCGATGGCGAGCACCAGCCGATCGAGGAAGCGCCGGCGGTCGCTGGCCGGCCCGGTGAACAGCGCGTCCATCGCCGGCGTCAGCCACACCACCCGCAGCCACTCCAGCATAGCATCGGCCGAGCGGGCAGGGGCGCCATTGATGCGCACGCGCCGGCTGCCGTCGGCGTCGCCGCCGCCGGTGACGCCC
>CBFGLW010000084.1:0-10048 GCA_965649745.1 uncultured Mesorhizobium sp.
CCGAGATGGCGGGCGATGGCGTTGAGATGGATCGGCGCGTTGGTGGAGCCGCCGATTGCCGAATTGATGACAATGGCGTTCTCGAAGGCCTGTCGTGTCATGATGTCGGACGGCTTCATGTCCTCGTGCACCATTTCGACGATGCGCCGGCCCGTCTCATAGGAAATCTGCCCGCGCTCGCGATAAGGCGCGGGGATGGCGCCCGACCCCGGCAACTGCATGCCCAGCGCCTCGGCCAGGCTGTTCATGGTGCTGGCCGTACCCATCGTGTTGCAGTAGCCGACCGAGGGGGCCGACGATGATACGATCTCCATGAATTCATTGTAGTCGATCTCTCCGGCGGAAAGGCGCTGGCGCGATTCCCACACGATGGTGCCGGAACCGGTGCGCTTGCCGTGATGCCAGCCATTGAGCATTGGGCCGACCGAGAGGGCGATGGCCGGAATGTTGACGGTGGCGGCCGCCATCAGCATCGCCGGCGCGGTCTTGTCGCAGCCGATGGTGAGCACGACACCGTCGAGCGGATAGCCGTAGAGCACCTCGACCAGCGACAGATAGGCAAGGTTGCGGTCCAGCGCCGCAGTCGGCCGGCGGCCCGTTTCCTGGATCGGATGGCATGGAAACTCGAATGCGATGCCGCCCGCGGCCTCAATGCCGGAACGCACGCGCTTGGCCAGTTCCAGATGGTGGCGGTTGCAGGGCGAGAGGTCGGAGCCTGTCTGGGCAATGCCGATCATCGGCTTGCCGGCCTGCAATTCGCCGCGCGTCAGCCCATAGTTCAAATAGCGCTCCAGATAGAGCGCCGTCATGCCGGGATTGTCCGGATTGTCCAGCCATTCCTGCGAGCGGAACTTCTTCTTGGTGGGGACGCCTGCCATGTTCGACTCCGTATTTGTAAGACAAATCGATATGGCAACATCGTTCGGGCGGCAAGAGCGATGATTGCCGCATGGGCAGGCAGGGATGCGGTGGACTTTTGTGCGATGGACAGAGGCTTCCAGCCGCGCTAGGCGTGGGTTCCCGTTTCAAGGAGGAGGCGCCAATGGCTCTGGTTATCGAAGGCGAGGAACGCATCGCCGCGCCGATCGGCAAGGTCTGGGAAGCGTTGAACGATCCGACAGTGCTGAAGGAAAGCATTCCCGGCTGCCAGTCGCTGGAGATGAAATCCGACACAGAGATGGCTGCGACGGTCGTTCTCAAGATCGGCCCGATCAAGGCGACCTTCAACGGCGAGGTGACGCTCAAGAACCTGAACCCGCCGAATTCCTACACCATCCAGGGCGAGGGTAAGGGCGGCATCGCCGGCTTCGCCAAGGGCGGAGCCGACGTGAACCTGGCCGAGGATGGCCCCGACGCGACGATCCTGAAATATGCCGCCAAGGCCGATGTCGGCGGCAAGATCGCGCAGCTCGGCAGCCGGCTCATCATGTCGACTTCGAAAAAACTGGCGGGCGAGTTCTTCTCGACTTTCGGGAAGAAGGTGGGAGGCTGAGCGACTGTTCCCTCCCTTGTGGGGCGGGAAAGCGGCGCTATTCGAACACGATGTTCGGGACCGCTGCCTCGGAAGCGCTCTTTTCTTCCTGCAGCCGCTTCCAGACATTGGCCGCGATTTCCCGATACACACGGGCGGCCGCTCCGTCCGGGCGGGAGACAACCACAGGCGTCCCAGCGTCGGAATTTTCGCGGATATCCATCTCCAGCGGCACCTCGCCCAGGAACGGCACGCCGAGGCGTTCGGCTTCGTTCCTCGCGCCGCCATGGCCGAAAATGTCGTAGCGCCTGCCGGTATCCGGGGCGACGAAATAACTCATGTTCTCGACGATGCCGAGCAGCGGCACGTCCACCTTGCGAAACATGTTGAGCCCCTTGCGGGCGTCGATCAGCGCCAGATCCTGCGGCGTCGAGACGATCACGGCGCCGGCCAGCGGCACCTGCTGCGCCATGGTGAGCTGGGCATCGCCGGTGCCGGGCGGCATGTCGACCACAAGCACGTCGAGCGGACCCCATTCCACCTCGCGCAGCATCTGCGTCAGCGCCGACATCACCATCGGGCCGCGCCAGATCATCGGCGTCTCCTCCTCGACGAGGAAGCCCATGGACATGACCTTGAGGCCGTAGTTCTGCATTGGCTTCAGCACCTTGCCGTCCGCCGTCTCGGGACGGCCGCGAATGCCCAGCAGCCGCGGCATAGAAGGGCCGTATATGTCGGCATCGAGAACGCCGACCTTCAAGCCGTTGGCGGCGAGGCCGAGCGCGATGTTGACCGCGGTCGTCGACTTGCCGACGCCGCCTTTGCCGGAGGCGACGGCGACGATCGCCTCGATGCCCGGGACGCCGCGCCGGCCCGAGGTTTGGGAAGCTGGGGCGCGAGGAGCTGGACGGGCGGTTGCAGCAGGCGGCGCAGGCCGTGGAGGCGCGGCCCTCTGCGGGACCGGCGCTTCCATGCCTGAGCCTTTTTTCTCGGCCGTCAGGGCGACCACGGCGCCGGCGACGCCGGGAATCGCAGTGACGACCCGCTCGGCAGCAGCCCGTAAAGGCTCCATCTCCTTCGCCCGCTCGGCAGGCACAGTGATGGAGAAGAACACCTTGGAATCGGCGATGAATATTTCGGAAACCAGCCCGAGATCGACGATGTTGCCGGTGAAATCCGGACCGTTCACCGTCTTCAACTTCTCGATGACGGCTTCCTTGTTGACGGACATGACACTTCCTCGGAGCACTTTTTCGGAACGCTTCGCAATGAGGCGCTTTCCTGCGGCTGAGATAGGATAGAATCGGCGCGATACCAAGCGCCGGGGCGCGGCGTCAGCCCGCCAGCCGGGTCAAGCCGTATGTGGCAGCCGCGATTGCCGCCGTCGCCGGCAGGGTAACGACCCAGGCGATGACGATGTTGCCGGCGATGCCCCAGCGGACCGCCGAGACGCGGCGCGCCGCGCCGACGCCGACGATGGCGCCGGTGATGGTGTGCGTGGTGGAAACGGGAATGCCAAGCCACGTCGCGCCGAAAAGGGTCAGCGCGCCGCCGGTTTCGGCACAGAAGCCCTGCATCGGATTGAGGCGCGTGATTTTGGAGCCCATGGTATGGACGATACGCCAGCCGCCGAACAGGGTTCCGAGCGCCAGCACCGACTGGCAGGTCAGAACCACCCACAGCGGCACATAGAACGTGTCGCCGAGCATCCCTTGCGAATAAAGCAGCACGGCGATGATACCCATAGTCTTTTGCGCGTCGTTGCCGCCATGCCCGAGCGAATACATCGATGCCGAAAAGAACTGCAGCACGCGGAAGCTGCTGTCGACGGCAAACGGGGTCTGGCGCACGAACAGCCAGGATACGACGAGGACGAGAAACAGCGCCAGCAGGAAGCCGACGGCCGGCGACATGACGATGGCCGCGGTCGTCTTGGCAAGGCCTGCCCAGACGATGGCGCCGGTGCCTGCCTTCGCTACGCCTGCCCCGACCAGCCCACCGATCAGCGCGTGCGAACTGCTGGACGGGATGCCGAGCAGCCAGGTCACGATGTTCCAGACAATGGCGCCCACCAGCGCCGAAAAGATCACCGCTGGCGTGACAATGTCGGCGTCGATAATGCCGGTGCCCAGCGTCTCGGCGACATGCAGGCCGAAAAACAGGAAGGCGATGAAATTGAAGAAGGCTGCCCAGAAGACGGCATAGTGAGGCCTCAACACCCGCGTCGAGACGATTGTCGCGATGGAATTGGCGGCGTCGTGCAGGCCATTGAGAAAATCGAAGAAGAGAGCGACACCAACGAGGCCGACCAGCAACGGAAAAGCAATCGAGGCGTCCATCTCGGCTAAACGTTCTCGATGACGATGCCGCTGATCTCATTAGCGACGTCCTCGAAGCGGTCGACCACCTTTTCGAGCTGGCCATAGATTTCGGAGCCGATCAGGTAAGCCATTGCATCGGACTTGCCGTGCCGCTTGAACAGATCCTTGAGCCCCTTGTCATGCAGATCGTCGGCCTTGCCCTCGACACGCATGACCTCCTCCGCGATTGCCGTCAGCCGCGGCGCGTTCGCGCCTGGCTTCGACAGGAGCGGTATCGCCTCGGCAACCAGCTTGGCGGCCTCCACGATGACGCCGCCCATATCCCGCATCAGCGGATCGAACTCGCGCTTCTCGAACAGCCGCACCGTCTTGACCGTTTTGTGCATCATGTCGATGGCATCATCCATCGACTGGATCAGATCCTTGATGTCGCCGCGGTCGAAAGGAGTGATGAAAGACCGACGCACCGCCGCGAGGACCTCCGCGGTGATGAGATCGGCTTCGTTTTCCAGTTCAACGATACGATCGCACCAGCGGTCGACATTGTCGCCGGCAAGAAGGCTCTGCAAGGCTTCCGCTCCGCCCACCACCGTATGCGAATGCCGCTCGAACAGATCGAAGAAGCGGTCCTCGCGCGGCAGAAGCTTCCGAAACCAGCCCAGCATGTTCATCTCCGCGGCATTTCTTCTCCCGCACATAGCGCGTGACAGGGCCGGGGGAAACATGCAGCCGGCTTAAAAGCTGAGGATAGAACGTGAAAGCACAGACTTTCGGGAAATCGGTACCCACGTTGTAGCGGCCACGTCGCCAGAAATGCCGGAGCGCCCTGACGTCGAACCACGCGCGATTACGATCTCAGTTTTTCTTACGTCGCTTATAAAGCGATATGCCGACCAACTCCTTTATGCTATCTAGGCAAGTAGACTTCCCGCAGACCGCAATTAAACCTCCAGTAGACGGTGACGACGATGACCAAAACCAGCTCATCGCAAAAGCAGCTTGCAGCGCCGGACATAGAAAACGCCCGCAAATATATTTCGGCGGCAAAGGAGAATCTCACCCAGCTTTCAAAGCTGGTCTCCGGCATAACCGGAAACCAGGCGACAGCCATACGATTTAAGATCGGCTCCAAGGACATCGCGAAGACCGATCTTTCGCTTCTGATAGCTGACTGGGAACATCCCGACGTGGTTATCTTCGAGGACGAGAACGGCAATTGCCTGGGCATGTATATCGACCCGCCCGGCATTTGCACGGATGAATGCTGAGCTAGCGGCTCCGGGCCAAGGCAGCTATCAGTACGGACTGGCGGGCTGATCGCCCAGCCGGAAAGGTCTGGTTTGCGTCGTGCTGGATAAGCTGGAATTCTTCATCGCGCTGGCGCGGGAACGGCATTTCGGCCGGGCCGCCGAACAGCTCGGCATAACCCAGCCGACGCTTTCGGCCGGGATCAAGCAGCTGGAAGATCAGCTCGGCGTCATGCTGGTGATGCGCGGCTCCCGCTTCCAGGGCCTGACACCCGAAGGCGTGCAGGTGCTGCAATGGGCGAAGCGTCTCGTCGGGGATGCGCGGGCCATGAAGGAAGAGATGCGGGCCGCCCGCCACGGCCTTTCGGGGCATATCCGCATCGCGGCAATCCCCACCGCGCTCGCCATGGTGGCGCGGCTGACGACACCGTTCCGCGAGAAGCATCCCGGCGTCACCTTCTCCATCCTGTCGAGGACGTCGATCGAGGTGCTGACGCTGCTCGGCAACTTCGACATCGATGCCGGCATCACCTATCTCGACAACGAACCGCTTGGCCGTGTAACCCGTGTGCCGCTCTATAACGAGCGATACCAACTCATCACCGCAACGGGCAACCCGTATTCGGACCGCGACAGGGTGACATGGGCGGAAGTGAGCCGGCTGCCGCTCTGCCTGCTGACACCCGACATGCAGAACCGCCGCATCATCGATCAGCACCTGACCGAAGCGGGGGTAGAAGTTCGCCCAACGCTGGAATCGAACTCGATGATCGTGCTGTTCTCGCACATCCGGACCGGCAAGTGGTCGTCGATCATGCCGCTCAATCTGGCGGAGACCTTCGGCTTCGCCGAACCCATCCGCGCCATCCCCATCGTCGAGCCCAATGCCAGTCATACCGTCGGCCTCGTTGCAGCCTCGCGCGAACCTCATACGCCGCTGGTTTCGGCGCTCCTGGAAGAGGCGATGACGCTGGCTGGCGCTTTCAAGGCGAAAGATTGAGATAAAAGCGCTTCTCGATAGAAAATTCCTATCGTTCAACGAAAGGGCTTTATTGATTTATGCGATTTTGTCTGTTTTCGTTTGAGACGATGGCGCTTTCATAAGGCACCGTCTATCGGCCACCTCAAGAGGCCGTAGCATTGACCGGCTCCAGGGAGGGCGCTGCATGACAATGCAGCCTGCAAGTACCGAGATCGAGGCGCGAACGGCGTCCATCGTCCAGAATCTGAAAACTCTGGAAGGGCCACTGCTGCCGATCCTGCACGGTATCCAGGAAGAATTCGGCTATGTGCCGCAGGACTCGCTGCCGGTCGTCGCCCGTGCGCTCAACCTGTCGCGGGCCGAAGTTCACGGCGTCGTCACCTTTTATCATGATTTCCGCCGTGAACCGGCGGGACGGCACGTTCTCAGGCTCTGCCAGGCCGAGGCCTGCCAGTCGATGGGATCCGATGCGGTCGCGGCGCGGCTGAAGCAGTTGCTCGGCATCGGATTCCACGAAACCGCAAAGGACGGCTCGGTGACGCTGGAGCCGGTCTACTGCCTCGGGCTTTGCGCCTGTTCGCCTTCCGCCATGCTCGATGGCGAGGTGATCGGCCGGCTTGACAACGAAAAGATCGACGCGATCGTGGCCGAGATACGCTCATGATCCCGCGCATCTTCATACCCGACGATTCCGGCGCGGTGGCGCTGGGTGCGGAAAAGGTCGCCACCGCGATCAGGCAGGAACTTGCCCGACGCGGCATTGAGGCCAGGATCGTGCGCAACGGCTCGCGCGGTGCCTATTCCCTCGAGCCGATGGTGGAGGTCGCGACCTCCGGCGGCCGCGTCGCCTACGGACCGGTCAAGCCTTCGGACGTCAGGGGCCTGTTCGACGCCGGCTTCCTCACCGGCGCGCACCACAAACGATGGCTCGGTTCGCCGGACAAAATCCCGTTCCTGGCCGGACAGACCCGGCTGACCTTTGCGCGCTGCGGCGTGATCGATCCGTTATCCCTGGAAGCCTATGAGCGCCATAGCGGCCTCAAGGGGCTACGCAAGGCGGTGACGATGTCACCGGCCGATATCGTCGCGCAGGTCACGGAGTCCGGCCTGCGCGGACGCGGCGGCGCCGGCTTTCCGACAGGGGTCAAGTGGAAGACGGTACTCGATACCGCAGCTGCGCAGAAATACATCGTCTGCAACGCCGATGAGGGCGACAGCGCTACCTTCGCCGACCGCATGATCATGGAGGGCGACCCGTTCGTGCTGATCGAAGGCATGGCGATCGCTGGCATCGCAACGGGCGCAACCAAAGGATATATCTATATACGCTCGGAATATCCGCACGCTGTCGACAAGATGCGGCGCGCGGTGGAGATCGCCCGCAAGGCCGGCGTTCTCGGACCCACGGTGCTCGGATCGGCCCACACCTTCGACATGGAAATCCGCGTCGGCGCGGGCGCCTATGTCTGCGGCGAGGAAACCTCGCTGCTCAATTCGCTCGAAGGCAAGCGTGGCGTGGTGCGGGCCAAGCCGCCGCTACCAGCGATCCAGGGGCTGTTCGGCAAACCGACCGTCATCAACAATGTCATCTCGCTGGCGTCAGTGCCGATCATCATGGATCGCGGCGCGGAGTTCTATAAGGACTTCGGCATGGGCCGCTCGCGTGGCACCATTCCCATTCAGATCGCCGGCAATGTGAAGAACAGCGGCCTGTTCGAGATTGCCTTCGGCCTGACACTGGGGGAGATCGTCGACGGGATCGGCGGTGGCACCGCCAGCGGCCGGCCGGTGAAGGCTGTGCAGGTCGGCGGTCCACTCGGCGCCTATTTCCCGCGTGAATTGTTCGATACACCCTTCGATTACGAGGAGTTCGCCAAGCGCGACGGGCTGATCGGCCATGCCGGCATCACTGTGTTCGACGACACGGCCGACATGCTCAAGCAGGCGCGCTTCGCCATGGAATTCTGCGCCGTCGAATCCTGCGGCAAGTGCACGCCCTGCCGCATCGGCTCGCAGCGCGGCGTCGAGGTGCTGGACAAGGTGGCCGCCGGCGTTGAGCCGGAGAAGAACCTGGCTCTCATCACCGACCTCTGCAACACGATGAAGTTCGGCTCGCTGTGCGCGCTCGGCGGCTTCACACCGTATCCGGTGATGAGCGCGATCAACCATTTCGGCGATGATTTCAAACCGGCGCCGGTTCAGCAGGCGGCGGAATAGGAGCGGCAGATGAATGTGATGCCAGACATGAAATCGCTGGTCGAGGAAACCGACTTCGGCACGCCGGCCTCGAATGCCGAGAAGCAGGTGACGCTGACCGTCGACGGTCGCTCGATCACCGTGCCGGAAGGTACCTCGATCATGCGCGCGGCGATGGAAGGCGGCGTCGAAATCCCCAAGCTTTGCGCCACCGACATGCTGGATTCGTTCGGCTCCTGCCGTGTCTGCCTGGTCGAGATCGACGGCCGCAACGGCACGCCCGCCTCCTGCACCACGCCGGTCGGCGAGGGCATGGTCGTGCACACGCAGTCCGACCGGCTGGATGCCATCCGCCGTGGCGTGATGGAGCTTTATGTTTCCGACCATCCGATGGGATGGAACGAGCAGGCCGGCACCGGCGCCAGCGAATTCGACGCGGTGGCGAAATCGGTTGGCCTTGCTGAAAACCGCTACGGCGTCGGGGGCCGCAATCATGTGCTACCGGCTAACGGCTCGGAAGATGTTGCACCCGGACACGGCTCGCTTGCTGTCGACTATATCGCCCGCGACGAGTCCAATCCTTATTTCACCTATGACCCGGCGCAATGCATCGTCTGCTCGCGCTGTGTGCGCGCCTGCGAAGAAGTGCAAGGCACCTTTGCGCTGACCATTGAGGGCCGCGGCTTCGAGAGCCGCATGGTCGCCTCGATGAATGAGGCTTTCGTGGAATCGGAATGTGTGTCCTGCGGCGCCTGCGTACAGGCCTGTCCGACCGACGCGTTGCGCGAAAAGTCCGTGCTCGAGAAAGGTATGCCGGAGCGTTCCGTCGTCACCACCTGCGCCTATTGCGGCGTCGGCTGCTCGTTCAAGGCCGAAGTGAAGCCGAACGAGGCCGGCGAGGACGAAGTCATCCGCATGATGCCGTACAAAGGCGGCATGGCCAATCACGGCCATTCCTGCGTCAAAGGCCGCTTCGCCTACGGCTATTCGACCCACAAGGACCGCATCCTCAAGCCGATGATCCGCGAGAAGATCAACGATCCGTGGCGCGAGGTTTCGTGGGACGAGGCGATCGCATACACGGCCGGGGAATTCCGCCGTATCCAGCATCAGTATGGCCGCACCTCGATCGGCGGCATCACCTCGTCGCGCTGCACCAACGAGGAAACCTACCTCGTGCAGAAGATGGTGCGGCAGGGTTTCCGCAACAACAATGTCGATACCTGCGCCCGCGTCTGCCATTCACCGACCGGCTACGGGCTCGGCCAAACCTATGGCACCTCCGCCGGCACGCAGGATTTCGATTCCGTCGACGAGAGCGACGTCATCATGATCATCGGCGCCAACCCGACCGATGCGCATCCGGTGTTCGCCTCGCGCATGAAACGGCGCCTTCGCCAGGGCGCCAAGCTGATCGTGCTCGACCCGCGCCGAACCGATATCGTGCGCTCGGCACATGTGGAGGCACAGTATCACCTGCCGCTGAAGCCGGGCACCAACGTGGCGATGCTGTCGGCGCTGGCGCATGTTATCGTCACCGAAGGGCTGTTCGACGAAGCCTTTGTCCGCGAGCGCTGCGACTGGGCCGAGTTCCAGGATTGGGCATCCTTCGTCGCGCTGCCGGAAAACAGCCCGGAGGTAGTCGGCCAACTGGCCGGCGTCGACCCGGAGCTGATCCGTGGCGCCGCGCGCCTCTACGCCACCGGCGGCAACGGTGCGATCTATTACGGGCTCGGCGTCACCGAGCACAGCCAGGGCTCGACCACCGTCATGGCAATCGCCAACCTCGCCATGGCGACCGGCAATATCGGCCGCCGCGGCGTCGGCGTGA
>CBFGLW010000085.1:0-8958 GCA_965649745.1 uncultured Mesorhizobium sp.
CGAGGTTGATCAGGCCTTCCTTGACCATCAGGTCGGTGATGCAGGCGACGCCCGAGTAGAGCACCTGGTCGGCCATGGCGAAGGCGTCGGCGAAGGTGGTCTTGTCATTGGCCAGCCGGAAAAGGTTCTGGTTGGGGATGACGATCAGCGTATCGACGCATTTCTGCAGCTCTTCGATGCCCAGATCCGCCGTCTTCATGCGGCGCTGGCCCTCGAAATGGAACGGCTTGGTCACGACGCCAACGGTGAGGATGCCCTTTTCGCGGGCAGCGCGGGCGACGACCGGAGCAGCGCCCGTACCGGTGCCGCCGCCCATGCCGGCGGTGACGAAGCACATATGCGTGTTGGAAAGATGATCGACGATCTCGTCGATGCACTCTTCCGCGGCGGCCCGGCCGACTTCCGGCTGGGAGCCGGCGCCGAGGCCTTCGGTGACGTGCGCGCCGAGCTGGATCAGCCGCTCCGCCTTGGACATGGTCAACGCCTGCGCGTCTGTGTTGGCAACCACGAAATCAACCCCGCGCAACCCGGCGGTGATCATGTTGTTGACCGCGTTGCCGCCGCCGCCGCCGACACCGAATACGGTGATCCGCGGCTTGAGCTCGGTGATGTCCGGCTTTTGCAGATTGATTGTCATAGTTCCTCGTCCTTTGCCTTTCCCGCCGCTTCGCCGTCGCGGCCGCCTACGGGTTGCCCCGCCAATACCAACCGGGTTGCCCCGCTAAAAACTGTCCCTCAACCACTGACTCATGCGATGGAACGTTCCACCCGTTCCCGTCATCTTCAGACGGGACATTCCTTGCGCATATTGGCTCTCGAAGCTTGCCATCTGCGGATAGATCAGCAGGCCGACCGCCGCCGAGAAGGCCGGCCCCTTGGCCGCCTCGGGCAGACCGGCCACGCCGAGCGGCCTTCCCACACGAACATTGCGTCCCAGCACCCGCCGCGCCGCTTCCGGAAGCCCCGAAAGCTGGCTGGCGCCCCCTGTAAGGACCACGCGTTTGCCGACGGCATTGCCGAAACCGGACTTGTTGATGCGGTCGCGCAGGATTTCGAGCGTCTCGTCGGTACGGGCGCGAATGATGCGCGTCATCACCGAACGCGGCACCTGCAGCGGTGCGTCGCCTTCCTCGCCGATCGGCTGGATGGTCACCAGGTCGCGGTCGTCGGCACTGCCAGGCAGCGCCGAGCCATGCATGACCTTGAGCCGCTCGGCCGCCTCGATGGAGGTCGACAGGCCCTTGGCCAGATCGAGCGTCACATGGTTGCCGCCGACCGGAATGGCGTCGCCATGGACGAATTTGCCTTCGGAGAAGACCGAGATCGTCGTCGTGCCACCGCCCATATCGATGCAGGCGGCGCCCATTTCCAGCTCGTCGTCGACCAGCGCCGCCAGACCGGAGGCGTAGGGCGTCGCCACCATGCGCTCGACCGAGAGATGCGAGCGATTGATGCCCAGCTCCAGATTGCGCAACGGCGCGGAATCGCCGGTCAGCACATGCATGTCGACGCCGAGCGTGTCGCCGACCATGCCGCGCGGATCGCGCACGCCGCGTTCCGAATCCAGAGAAAAGCCGACCGGCAACGAATGCAGCACTTCCCGCTCGGCCCGCAACGCCTGCTTGGCGCCGGCGGCCAGCACGCGCTTGATGTCGGCTTCGTCGACCTCATGGCCACCGAGATTGATCGTGGCCGAGAAGCCTTCGCTCTTCAGCCGCCCCGCCGTCATGTTGACGATGAGGGAATCGACCGTCAGGCCCGCCATGCGCTCCGCCGCGTCGACCGCGAGGCGGATGGCGTGCTCCGCGCGGTCAAGGTCGATGACGACGCCCGATTTGACGCCCTGCGACTTCTGATGGCCGATGCCGATGACCTGGATGCGATGCGAGCGGCCACGCAATAGCTTGCCGTCGTCGCACGGCTTCAGCTTCGCCACCACGCAGCACACCTTGCTGGAGCCGACATCCAGCGCCGTCAGTATCCCCGAGCGGCGCGCACCGGCATCGTTTTGACCGCCGAGCCAGCTCATATCCTCGCCTCCGGCTTGCGCTTTATCGCCTTCGGCTTTTCCTTCAGCGCCGCTGCGCGCTCCGTCGCCGCCTCCGGCGTCAGCTGCACCACCAGCCTGTCGGCCAGACGCATGTCCACGGCGACGATGTTGCGCGACAGGATGCCCTGCTCCGCGTCGATCTTGACCAGATCGGCAATCGCCTCAGCCTCGTTGCTTTCGGGCAGCTTCACGGTGACGCCGTTGTCGAGCTTGATATCCCAGCGCCGCTCGCCGACGCGGATGTACCCCCGCACCCGCGAGGCGAGCTGCGGATATTTGTCGAGCTTCGCCAGCAGATCCGGCGCATGCTCCGGAGCGCCATAGCCAACGATCAGCGGCAGCAGCGCCTGCCTGCCGCCCGAATAGGGCGCAATGCGGTTGCCGGAACGCTCGATGACGGAAAGCTGCGAACCCTGCTGCCAGATCGCGAACGGCGTGCGCTCGTCGAGGCGCACCTCCAGCGTATGCGGATAGACCTTGCGGACGGCGACATCCTGCACCCAGGGCAGCGTGGCGATACGCTCGCGCGCCGCCTCGGCGTCGAACCCGACCAGCGAGGTCCAACCGTTGAGGTCGAGCTTGTCGAGCACGTCGATTTCCGACGTCTCGCGATTGCCGACCACCTTGATCTGGTCGACGGCGAAGCCGGTGCGCGCGGTGACCGCCTGCACGAAACTGTCGAGATGGCCGCCGAGATAGCCTCCATAGAGGGAGCTGGAGGCCAGGAATACAGCGGACATGATGGTCGCAGCATAGGGCGGCGCGTTGACCTCGCCATTGCCCATGCGCGACAGCAGGCGCACCGGCCGGCGCAGCCAGCGCGGCAGCACGAAACGATCGAACGAGAAGGACAGACGGGACAGCGGCGCGCGCGCCCGCCCTGTCCTTCCGATCTGTCCCGGCCTCAACGCAGACACGAAGCGTCCTCCACCATCCAGCTCAACAGATCGCCGAAGGAATGACCCGCCTGCGCGGCGATCTCCGGCACAAGCGAGGTCGGCGTCATGCCCGGCTGCGTGTTGATCTCCAGCCAGACGACCTCGCCATTCTCGGAGTAACGGTCGTCATAGCGGAAGTCCGAGCGGGAGACGCCCCGGCAGCCGATTGCTTGGTGAGCCTTGAGAGCCAGTGTCTGTATTTTTTGGTAAATATTTAATGAAATTTTAGCCGGAACTTCGTGTTTTGAGCCGCCGGCAACATATTTTGAATCGTAGTCGTAGAAGGAATGCCCCGTCGGGATGATCTCGCACACGCCGAGCGCCACATCGCCCATCACGGCGCAGGTCAGTTCGCGCCCATGGATATAGCGCTCCACCATGACGACATCGCCGTATTTCCATTCCGGCGAGGAGATCACCTGCGGCGGATGCGACTGCCCGTCCTTGACGATGACGACGCCGAAGCTCGACCCCTCGTTGACCGGCTTGACCACATAGGGCGGCTTCATCGGGTGCTCGCCGCCGATCGCATGACGGTTCAGAACCTTCGATTCCGCCACCGGAATACCGGCCGCCCTGGCGACTTTCTTGGACTGCTCCTTGCTCATGGCCAGCGCCGAGGCGAGCACGCCCGAATGCGTGTAGGGGATAGCGAGATACTCCAGGATGCCCTGGATCGTGCCGTCCTCGCCGAAAGGACCATGCAGGGCATTGAAAACGACATCCGGCTTGAGATCGGCAAGCACCGAGCCGACATCGCGCCCGACATCGACGCGCGTGATCCGGTAGCCTTCAGCCTCGAGCGCATCGGCGCAAGCCTTTCCCGAAGACAGGGACACGGGCCGCTCGGACGAGAAACCACCTAGCAGGACAGCCACATGCTTGCTTTTCATATCCCCGTCATTTCCCTCTCACGGCGGGTCTGCACTTCAAGTTTCCGGAAGTTGAATCCGGCGCATTCCGGCAGGTTGCCCCTCCAGACCGAAAAAGCGCCGTACGCGCTGCACGACTCAATTCAGGAAACTCTTGAACCCACAGAATCAGAGAGTTGATTCGCTGGCAAGTGCTTCGGATTCCGAGGGATTCACTTTCTGAAAAAACTTTGAATAAAATGCGTCGGTGAGTCTCCGGCGCAACTCTTTCAGGGGCAGTTTCAGAGCAGTTGTCCGAGGAATTCCTGAACCTCGCGACCCGGACGGAAATTGCCGATGCGGCGGATTTCCCAATGCAGGCGGATGCCCGACGTCTCCATGACCTTCGCGCGCACGGTCTCGCCCAGATATTCCAGTTCGAAGCCGGTGGCCGAACCGGTGTTGATCATGAAGTTGCAGTGCATCGGCGACATCTGCGCGCCGCCGACCATCAGGCCGCGGCAGCCGGCCTTGTCGATCTCCTTCCAGGCCGACGTGCCTTCCGGATTCTTGAAGGTGGAGCCACCCGTTTTCTCGCGGATCGGCTGCACTGTCTCACGATGATGCTGAACCGCGTCCATGGCAGCCTTGATGGCATCCTTGTCCTCGGCATAGCCTTCCATCACCGCCGAAGTGAAGATTAGTCCGGCGGGTGCGGACGAGTGGCGGTAGGCATAACCCATGTCGGCATTCGACAGGATATGAAGCTCGCCCTTGCGGTCGAGCGCCCGCACCTCGACGACCCGCTCGCGGGTCTCGACGCCGTTGGCGCCGGCGTTCATGCGCAGCGCGCCGCCGATGGAACCTGGAATTCCATGGTAGAAGTGGAACCCGCCGATCCCGGCTTCCAGCGCTACCGCCGCCAAACGCTTGTCGGGAGTCGCCGCACCGGCTTTCAGGCGCGTCGGCGAGATCGCCTCGGTCTCGCCGAAACCCTTGGCGGAGAGACGCACGACGAACCCCGACACGCCGCCGTCGCGCACCAGAAGGTTGGAACCGACGCCGACGATGGTGAGCGGAATCTCTTCCGGCACCGCGCGCAGGAACTGGGCCATGTCGTCCTCGTCGGCAGGCTGGAACAATACCTCGGCCAGCCCCCCGGCGCGGAACCAGGTGATCTTGTCCATGTCGGCATTCGGCGTCAGCCGGCCGCGCAGGCCGGCCAGCCTGTCGCCGAGCTTGTGAAGAAGCGCATCGCCTTGCATCAAGCGGCCGCCTCGGACAGTTCGCGCGGCAGTGCATAAGCCCACTGGGTGATGTTGCCGGCGCCGAGGAAGACGACGAAATCGCCGGGCCTGGCGAGGTCGCGGACGATCGGCGCCACCGCTTCCGCACCCTCGATGTAGCGCGCGTCGCGATGCCCGCCCGAGCGGACGCGCGCTACCAGCGCATCCGACGAAACGCCGTCGATCGGGTCTTCGCCCGCCGCGTAGACCGGTGCGACCATCACCGTATCGGCATCGTTGAAGCAGGCGGCGAAATCGTCGAACAGGTCGCGCAGCCGCGTATAGCGGTGCGGCTGGGCTATCGCGATGACGCGCCCCTTGGCAGCATCACGCGCCGCCGCCAGCACCGCCTTGATTTCGACCGGATGGTGACCGTAATCGTCGAAAATCTCGACGCCGTTCCAAGACCCGGTATGGGTGAAGCGTCGCTTGACCCCTCCGAACGAGGCGAGCCCCTTCTTGATCGCATCTTCCGACAGGCCGAGTTCATGCGCTACCGCGATTGCCGCGGTCGCGTTCGAGACGTTGTGCCGTCCCGGCATCGGCAGGCGCAGGCCGGACATGGTCACCGTCCTGCCGTTCTTGCGGTCGCGGATGACGATATCGAAGACGGACGCCGCGCCATCGATGCTATGATTGGTGAAGCGGACATCGGCCTGCGCGTTCTCGCCATAGGTGATGACACGCCGGTCCTCGATGCGGCCGACCAGCGCCTGCACCTCGGGATGGTCGGTGCACATGACTCCGAAGCCGTAGAACGGCACGTTCTCGACGAACTGGCGGAATGCCTCGCGCACCTTTTCGAACGAGCCGTAATGATCGAGATGCTCGGGATCGATGTTGGTGACGACCGCCACGTCCGCCGGCAGCTTGAGGAAGGTGCCGTCGCTCTCGTCGGCCTCCACCACCATCCACTCGCCGTCGCCCATGCGGGCGTTGGTGCCGTAGGCATTGATGATGCCGCCATTGATGACGGTCGGATCGAGCCCGCCGGCGTCGAGCAGCGTCGCGACCATCGAGGTCGTCGTCGTCTTGCCATGCGTGCCGCCTATGGCGACCGCCTGCCGGAAGCGCATCAGCTCGGCCAGCATCTCGGCGCGCCGCACGATCGGCAGCAGCTTTTCCCGCGCCGCTTTCAGTTCCGGATTGGACTTCTTGATGGCGGTCGAGACCACCACCACTTCGGCCTTGCCGAGATTTTCGGCGCGATGGCCGACGAAGCATTCGATGCCCTTGTCGCGCAGCCGCTGCACGTTGGCGCTGTCGGCCTGATCCGATCCCTGCACCTTGTAGCCGAGATTGTGCAGCACCTCGGCGATGCCGCTCATGCCGATGCCGCCAATGCCGATGAAGTGCACGAGGCCGATGGTCTGCGGCATCTTCATGCGCCGATATCCTCTCTGAATTCCGAAACCGTTTTGCCGGAGGCAATAGCCTCTGTCAGGTCGGCGAGCAACCGCGCCGCATCCGGTTTCCCGGCCGATTTCGCCGCCGCCGCCATGCCGGCGAGCCGGCCCGCATCGTCCATCAGCCCGCCGATCAGCTCGGCGATCCGTTCCGGCGACAGCGTCGCCTGCGGGTGGACCTCGGCGCCGCCGGCGGCGGCAAGCGCGGCCGCGTTCGCCGCCTGGTCGTGATCGAGCGCATGCGGATAGGGAACCAGCAGTGCCGGCCGGCCGATCACGGCAATCTCCGAAACGGTCGACGCGCCGGAGCGCGACATCACCAGATGCGCCGCCGCGATGCGCTGCGCCATGTCGGTGAAGAAGGGCGATACCTGCGCCTCGATACCGAGCGCGGCATAAGCGTCCTTGACGCGCGCCACATCGTCGGCCCGCGCCTGCTGCACGATCCGCAACCGCCGCTGCTGCGCCTCGGGAAGCAACGCGACCGCCGCCGGCACCGCGTCGGAAAAGAACTGCGCGCCCTGACTGCCGCCGAAGACCAGAAGGTGGAACGGCTCGGCTCCCCGCGACGGCGCATAGGGGATCGCGGCGGCATCGATCACCGCTGGACGGACCGGATTGCCGGTCGTCACAATCTTGGCGCCGGCCGCGCTTTCATCCTCGGTCAGAAAGCCGCCCGCGATGGCGTCGACCCGCCTCGCGAGCACACGGTTGGCGCGCCCCATCACCGCGTTCTGCTCATGGATCAGCGTCGGCACGCGGCGCCGGGTCGCGGCATAGAGCGGCGGCAGGGTCGGATAGCCGCCGAAGCCCACGACGGCGTCGGGCTTGATGCGGGCTATGACGCCGGAAGCCTGCCGCACGCCGCGCCAGATCGACCAGAAGGACGCCGCCAGCGCCAGCGGATTGCGGGAGCCGATCGTCGCCGACTGGATCTGGTGGATGCCGGCTGCGGGGAAATGGCCGGTGAAGCGGTTGACGCGGTCGTCGGTGGCGAGATGCACCGCCCAGCCGCGCTCCTTCAGCTCATGCGCGAGCGCCTCGGCGGGAAACAGATGCCCGCCGGTGCCGCCTGCCGCAAGCAGAATTACCCCTCTCGCCATTTATTCCGCCGGCATCGGATGCTGGGACATGCCACCGAGTCCGATCGGGCGGCGCTTCTCCGGCTTCTTGCGGGTCAGCGCCAGCACCATGCCCATGGAGATGGCGATGGCGATCTGCGAGGAGCCGCCATAGGAGATGAACGGCAGCGTCATGCCCTTGGCCGGGATGAGCTGCAGGTTCACGCACATGTTGATGGCCGACTGCAGCCCGAACACCGTGACCAGTCCGCCCACCGCATAACGACTGAAATCGTCATGCTCCTTCATGGCGGCGCTCAGTCCGCGCAGCACGATGAAGGCGAAGATCGACATGATGAAGAAGCACATGACGAGGCCGAACTCCTCGCCTGCGACCGAGAAGACGAAGTCGGCATGGCTGTCGGGAATAACGCGCTTGATCGTGCCTTCGCCGGGGCCGACGCCGAACCAGCCGCCATTGACCAGCGCCTCGTGGCCCATGTCGACCTGGAACGTATCGCCCTCGCCGGTGAGGAAACGATCGATGCGGCCGGCGACGTGCGGGAACACCGTATAGGCCGCGAAAAGGCCGGCGGCGCCCGTCGCGCCGAGCACGGCAATCCACAGCCACGGCAGGCCGGCCATGAAGAACATGACGCCCCAGGTGCCCGTCACCAGCATGGTCTGTCCGAGATCGGGCTGCGCCACCAGCAAGGCCAGCACCAGCCCGAGCAGGATCATGGCGAACAGATTGCCCGGTATGTCGGGCTGGCGCTTGTGCTCGGCGAAGAGCCAGGCGCAGATGACGACGAAGGCCGGCTTGAGGAATTCGGACGGCTGGATCGACAGACCGGCGAAGGAAATCCAGCGCCGCGCGCCTTTCACTTCGACGCCGACATAGAGCACCGCCAC
Source organism: uncultured Mesorhizobium sp. (assembly GCA_965649745.1). GTDB lineage: Bacteria > Pseudomonadota > Alphaproteobacteria > Rhizobiales > Rhizobiaceae > Mesorhizobium. The sequence continues at coordinate 8,505 of CBFGLW010000085.1, forward strand.
CATCAGCACCAGCATGATCCCCAGCATGAACAAGGCCGTGCGCCTGATCTGGCGCGAATCCATGAAGGATACCGCCAGCATCACGCCCAGAGCAGGAACCGTGAAAATGATCTGGCGGGTGGCGAAATGGAACGGGTCGAGGCCGATGCGCTGCGCCACCGCCGGGCTGGCAGCGAAGGAGAGCACGATGCCCAGCCCCATCAGGGACAGGAACGCCGCCAGGAACCAGCGGTCGACGGTCCACCACCAGGTGGCGACCGGGCTTTTATCCAGACGGCTCGCGCGTGCCATTATCTTGCTCCTCCGATGGGCCTCACGCCCTCGATAGCAGTCGCAGCTTGCCTGAAGGCTTCGCCGCGAACCTCGAAATTCTTGAACTGGTCGAAACTGGCGCAGGCCGGCGACAACAGCACCGCCGCCTCGCTGCCGGCATCCCTCGCCGCGTCGGCGGCTG
>CBFGLW010000086.1:0-8779 GCA_965649745.1 uncultured Mesorhizobium sp.
TGCGAAATCGCATTGTCGCGGAAGATGTTGAAGCCGACGATGCCGCCGCAAATCAAAACAAGCAGGATGAAGGCGATGATCAGGCGCTTTATCACAGTATTCCCCTCTCGGCCGGTTACCCGGCATGGTCTTCCGAACTCGGCTCAGAGTCGGACGTTGGTCTAACTGTACCGTCCGGACGGTCTTGTCAACGGTGGCCAAGCTACTGTAGGTAGTCTTGGCTTGCAGACCGGTCACGGAGCACGATGAAAGTCCAACGCACAAACTCACGGGAGAAAATCCTTGCCGCGGCGGCGGATGTCGCCCGCGAGGCTGGGCCCGGAAGTCTCTCGCTCGATGCCGTCGCCGCCCGCGCAGGCGTCTCGAAGGGCGGGCTGCTTTACAACTTTCCGACCAAGGCGAAGCTCCTTCAGGCGCTGGTCGAAGATTATCTCTATGATTTCGAGCAGTCTCTCGAAGAGGCTGCTTCTGCCGCCGAGGGCAAGGAAAATCTGCTTTCGCTCTATGTCAAACTGTCGGCCAGGGAATGTGAGGAGACCGTCTCCTGTCCGTCATGGATATTTTCTGCCGTTGCCGAGGACCCCGAATTCCTTGAGCCGATCAAGATATTCAGACGGCAGCTTTTTAATCGGCTGAAATCCGAAACGCCAGACCTCAAGGCGCTGCTGGTGACATATCTGGCCATCGAGGGCATGCGCAGCATGAATCTCTTCGATTCCAAGGTGCTTTCCAGCGACGAGCGGAAACTCCTAATCTCGTCGCTCGTCTCGATTGCCGAGTCGCCAGGGCCTAATTTGCAGTAGCCTCGCAGGGCCTCGTGCTGAGGGATCGGTGGGATGGAAAAAATGTTCCACCGGGAGTCTTCTTTGGAATTGCAATTCCCTTCAAATGCAATCAGATTGCTGGTTTCGGCTTGCTTTTTTAGTAAGTCGGCAAATGACAGGGAGGAGAACATGACCAGCAAATCATTGTTGGCCGCAGGTGTCGTCGCATGCGGTCTGTGGGGCGCGGCGTCTGCGGCGAATGCCGAAAGCCTGACGGTCTACTGCGGCGTCGACGAGGCCTGGTGCCAGCTCATGGCGCGGGCTTTCGAGGAAGAGACCGGCATCACCGTCGACATGACGCGCAAGAGCGCCGGCGAGATCTACGCGCAGCTTCGCGCCGAGAAGGATAATCCCAAAGGCGACATCTGGTGGGGCGGCACCGGCGACCCGCATCTGCAGGCGGCCGAGGAAGGGCTGACGGAAGAATACAAGTCGCCCATGCTCGAACAGTTGCAGCCCTGGGCCGTCAAGCAGGCGGAAGCCGCCGGCTTCCGCACGGTCGGGGTCTATTCCGGCGCGCTGGGCTTCGGCTACAACAAGGATCTGCTGGCCAAAAACAACCTTCCGGAACCGAAATGCTGGGCCGACCTGATCAAGCCCGAATACAAGGGGCAGATACAGGTCGCCAATCCGAATTCGTCAGGTACGGCCTACAATCTGCTCGCCACAATCGTCCAGATCATGGGCGAGGAGAAGGGCTTCGAATACCTCAAGGCCCTGCACAAGAACGTCAACCAGTACACGAAGTCCGGTTCCGCGCCGATCAAGGCAGCCGGCCTTGGCGAAACCACCGTCGGCATCGTCTTTATCCACGATGCTGTCGCGCAGACTGTTGCCGGTTTCCCGATCGTTCCTGTCATTCCCTGCGAAGGCACGGGCTACGAGATCGGTTCGGAATCCATCATCAAGGGCGCCCGTAATCCTGACGCGGCCAAGAAATTTTACGACTGGGCGCTGACGGCGGAAGTGCAATCGCGTGCGCCGGAGGTCAACTCCTTCCAGGTTCCGTCCAACAAGGCTGCCAAGCAGTCCGACAAGGCGCCGGACCTCTCCAAGATCAAGCTGATCGACTACGACTTCAAGAAGTACGGTTCCAGCGAGGAGCGCAAGCGCCTCTTGAAGACGTGGGACGACGAGGTGGCTTCGCTGCCGCAGTAAGAAAGACCCATGCGTTTCCGCGAGAACCGCTGGCCGCTCCACCCGGCCGTCATCCTCTGGATGGCGGTTGGCTGGGTCGGTTTCGCCCTCCTGCCGTGGTACGGGGTCGACGGGTTCTTCGGCCTCTCCTGGCTGTTCGACGGCTATCCGCTCGACGGCGATGTGGCGCCGGCGCTGTTCCTGAATCTGCAGGGCCAGAATCTGTGGCTGGCGCCGCTCGGTATCCTGCTACTGGCGCCGTTCCTCCTTTGGGGCCGATCCAAGGCGGACCCGATCTTTGGCAGGCTGCTCATTCTGGTCGGCGCAGCCGGCTTCGGCTGGCTGCTGGTGCAGGGTTTTGCCATCGGCCTGCGCGGCTGGCAGTTCGAATGGCTCAACGGACTGTTCGGCGAACTCGGCGACCGCCAGTTCGGCATGGGCTATGGCGCGCTTCTGGTGGCCGGCGCATTCCTCTTCCTGTTCACGCTCGGCATCGCCGCGCGCGGCGCGATCGGCGGCGATGTCTTCGTTGTCAGTTCCATCGGTTTCGTCGTGACCATGGTCGCGACCTTCATCTTCATGCCGATCCTGCGGATGTTCGCCAATGCGATGGAAACCGACACCGGCTATTCGCCGCTGGTGTTCCTGGGCAAGCTTTTCTCGGAGCGCATCTGGGGCCTGGATTGCCTGTTCGGCGGCACGCGCTGCGGCGTCGCGTGGAATTCGCTGCTGCTCGCGGTGCTGGTCGGGCTGGCGACAACTTTCCTTGGCCTCGTCTTTGCGCTCGTGGTCACGCGAACCGGCTTCAAATACGGCAAGTTGCTGCGTGCCTTGACCGTGCTGCCGATCATCACGCCTGCCTTCGTCATCGGCCTGGCGATCATTCTTCTGTTCGGCCTGTCGGGCGCCGTGACGCAGGGCATTTCCGGCCTGCTGGGCATCCAGCCGACGCGCTGGGTTTACGGGCTTCCGGGCTTGCTGATCGCCCAGCTTCTGGCCTTCACGCCCATTGCATTCCTTGTCCTGATCGGCGTTGTCGAAGGCGTCAGCCCCTCGATGGAGGAAGCGTCGCAGACGCTGCGCGCCAGCCGCTGGCAGACCTTCTGGACGGTGTCGTTGCCGCTGATGCGGCCGGGCCTGGCCAATGCCTTCCTGCTGGGCTTCATCGAAAGCCTGGCCGATTTCGGCAATCCGCTGGTACTGAGCGGCAACTACGACGTGCTGTCGACGGAAATCTTCTTCGCCATTGTCGGCGCGCAGAACGATGCGGCGCTCGCCGCCATCCTGGCGCTCGTTCTGCTCGGCTTCACGCTCGCCGCCTTCTATGCGCAGCGGTTCTGGCTCGGCAAACGCTCCTACACCACCGTGTCCGGCAAGGGCGACTCCGGCGTTCATCCGCACCTGCCACCGGCGCTGACCTGGGTGCTTTACGCCATCGCCGGTATCTGGACCTTCTTCACCGTCGTCGTCTACGCCACCATCTTCTACGGCAGCTTCGTCAAGCTGTGGGGCGTCGACCAGACCCTCACACTCCAGCACTACATGAAGGCGTTCTCCATCGGCTGGACCGGCTTTGGCCTGCACTGGTCGGGGTCGGCCTGGCAATCCTTCTGGACGACGATGGAGATCGCCCTGATCTCAGCCCCGCTGACGGCCGGCATCGGCTTGCTGACCGCCTATCTGCTGGTGCGGCAGAATTTCCGCGGCAAGAACGCATTCGAATTCGCCACCATGCTGTCCTTCGCCATTCCGGGCACTGTCATCGGCGTCAGCTATATCATCGCCTTCAACGTGCCGCCGATAGAACTGACAGGCACCGGCATCATCCTTGTCCTGTCCTTCATCTTCCGCAACATGCCGGTCGGCGTGCGGGCCGGCGTCGCGTCCATGTCGCAGCTCGACCGCAGTCTCGACGAGTCGTCGCTGACGCTTGGCGCCAATTCGTTCCAGACTTTCCGCCGCATCATCCTGCCGTTGCTGCGGCCGGCCATGGTGGCGGCGCTGGTCTATTCCTTCGTCCGCGCCATGACCGCCATCAGCGCCGTCATCTTCCTGGTCAGCGCGCGCTACGACCTGTCGACCAGCTACATTGTCGGCCGCGTCGAGAACAATGAATACGGTATCGCCATCGCCTATTCGACGGTCCTGATCTTCGTGATGCTGGCGGTGATCGGGCTGATGCAACTGGTGGTCGGCCGCCGCAACATCGGGCGCAGGGGCGTGCAGAGCAAGGGCGGCTGGAGCGTGCGGACCAATGTCGGCATTACCGCCGGTCCTGGCGGCCAGCAGACGATAGCAGGAGCGGGATGATGGCGGAAATCCGCAGCAACGCGGCTTCGGTCGTATTCGAGCATGTGACCAAGACCTATCCCGGCGGCGCAACGCCGGCGGTCGACGACATTTCGCTCACCATCGAGGCCGGCAAGCTGGTGACCCTGCTCGGTCCGTCCGGCTGCGGCAAGACCACGACGCTGCGCATGATCGCCGGGCTGGAAATGCCGACTAGCGGACGCATCCTGATCGGCGGGGCCGATGTGACGCGCCTTCCGGCCACCGACCGCGACGTTTCCATGGTGTTCCAGTCCTACGCGCTGTTCCCGCATATGACGGTGCTGGAAAACGTCTGTTACGGCCTGCGCTTTTCAGGTTACGACAAGAAGGAAGCGGTTTCGCGCGCCCGTGCCGGGCTCGAACTGGTCGGCCTGACCGGCTTCGAGGCGCGGCTGCCGAGCGAATTGTCCGGCGGCCAGCAGCAGCGCGTCGCCGTCGCCCGCGCGCTGGTGCTGGAACCGCAGGTGCTTCTCTTCGACGAACCGCTCTCGAACCTAGACGCCAAGCTGCGCCGACATGTGCGCGAGGAGATCCGGGACATCCAGACCAAGCTCGGCCTGACCGTGGTCTACGTGACCCACGACCAGGAGGAGGCGCTCGCCGTTTCTGACCGCATCGTCGTCATGAACCGCGCCGTGATCGCCCAGGACGGCACGCCGCGCGAACTTTATGGCGCGCCGAGCAACGCCTTCGTGGCGGATTTCATCGGCGAGGCGAACATCTTCGACTGCGAGATCGTATCGGTAGACAAGGGGCAGGCCACCGTGAAGCTTGGCGATGTCGAACTCAAGATGGCTGCGCGGGATTTCACGCCCGGTCCTGCCAAGCTGGCGGTGCGTCCGAGCCGCGTGGAGATCAAGGCAGGCAGGGCCGCCAACGCGATTGCCGGCAAGCTGACCAAGGCCACCTATGTCGGCAGCCACCTGGAACTGCTGGTAGAGACCGGTATCGGCAACGTCTTCGTCCTGTCGCCCGACGTCGACGCATCCTATGAGGTCGGGCAGGCGGTGGGCGTCGGATTTCCTAAAAGCGGCCCGGTCCTGATCAGAACCTGAACGCATCCAGGCTGAACTGCCGGAGCTTCGGGAAGATGCCCTTGCCCCCGCAGATCACCAGCGTTCCATCCTGGAGAACGGTGGCAGGGTCTGGCTCGACGATCGCTCCGCCCGCTTCTTCCACGAGAAGCAGCCCGGCGGCGCAGTCCCACGCATTCATATGCTCCTCCGCATAGCCGAGTAGCCGGCCGGAAGCCACATAGGCCAGCATCAACGCGCCCGAAGCGTTACGGAAGAAGACGCCGCCTTCGGCCATGATGTCGCGCATCAGCGGCAGCACCTTCGCCGCCTCGACGCGGTTTGAGAAGCCGATGCCGATGGAGCCTTCCGACATGCTGGCGGCGGGACTCGCGCGCAGCGTCTTGCCGTTGACGAAAGCGCCGCCGCCCTTCCTGCCGTAGAAGGTTTCGCCCGTGGACGGTTCGTGAATTACGCCGACCACGGTTTCGCCGTCCTTGGCGCAGGCTATCACCACCGTCCAGGCCGGAATGCCGCGGACGAAGTTGGCAGTGCCGTCGATCGGGTCCAGCACCCAATCATATCCTGTCGCGCTCGGCTTTGGGGCATGTTCCTCGCCGACGATGCCGTCGTCCGGATAGGCTTCGCCAATGGCGGCGCGGATGAAGAGCTCCACCTCGCGGTCGGCATTGGAGACGAGGTCCTGATGCCCCTTGCTCTCGATGGTCAGCGCGTCGATGTCGCGGAAATACTTCATGCCGAGTTCGCCGGCCCGCTTCGCGGTGTCGACGGCGAATTTCAACCGCGCTTCAAGATCCTGGCTCATTGTTTGCTCCGCTTTCGAATGCGGCGCTGATAGCAGAGCGAAGCCATCGGCGAAAGGCGGTTGCCGGCTAAGTTGTTTGGAAACAACAGCCAATTCCGCTGACGGCAGGCATTATTTTTGCGATGCTGCGATCTCGGCGCTGGATTCGCCAGCAGCCGTTCCCTTGCCGCCGGGCGCGCCGCGTTCCACATCGGCGCCGATGCCCGCTCCCTCCGGCGCGGCGGGGCGCCGGATTTTCGGTGCGGCCGCGATCACCAGTTCGTCGAAACCTTTGCCGCCGGCGTCCAGCATGTCGAACAGCTTGCGGCGCATCCGCGGTTCCCAGAACTTGTTGATGTGTTCGGCCACGCCGAGGATTCCCTCCTCACGCGGCTTCGAATGGAAGAAGGTCGCGATCTGGTTGGCCATGCGTACCAGCTTCTCGGCGGTGGAGGCTGTATGATGCTCGTCATGCGACATGGTCTGCAACTCCAAGGGTCACCCGCTCGGGATGGGTGAAGAGGTCGAAATCGTCGCCGCGCACCAGCGCGACAAGCGTCATGCCGGCAGCCTCGGCGTTGCGAATCGCCAGCGCGGTCGGCGCCGATACGGCGACGATCGCCGGCGAACCGATCGCGGCCGCCTTCTGCACCATCTCGACCGAGACGCGCGACGTGACGACAACGGCTCCCGATGCGCCGTCGATGCCCGCTCTGGCGAGAGCGCCCGCAAGCTTGTCCAGCGCATTGTGGCGGCCGACATCCTCGCGCGCCAGAACGATCCCGCCGCTGCGGGAACCTTTGCCGGGAACGTAGAACCCTGCCGCATGTACCGCGCCCGTCCTGGCGTGGAACGGCTGCTGCTGGGAAAGCAGCTTTACAGACGAGACGATATCGTCGGCGGAAAGCCGAAGCGCCGCCGTCCCTACGGTTCGAACCGAACGCATCGCCTCCTCGATGGATTCGATGCCGCACAGGCCGCAGCCGACCGGCCCGGCGAGGCGGCGGCGGCGCGCCTCGAAGCGAGTGTTGGCCTTGTCCTTCAATCGGATCTGGATGTCGATGCCGGCGCCCCCGCTTTCGCCGGCAAGTTCCTCGACCGCGATGGCCTCGATCTCATCCGGTGACGCCACGATGCCTTCTGTCAAAGAGAAACCGAGCGCGAAATCCTCTAGGTCCGCGGGCGAGGCCATCATCACCGCATGAGTGGTGCCGGCATAGGACAGGGCCACAGGCGTTTCCTCGGGCACCATTCGGTCGGCGGCCATTGTACCGCTGGCGCGGCACGCGAGACGAGAGGTGGCGGTGAGGGCGGGGCGGGTCATGACTGGATTTCCTCTCCCCGTAAACGGGGAGAGGATGCCGGCAGGCAGGTGAGGGGCAGCGTAAACTTGCGGGGGGTGGCTTCGCCCCTCATCCGTCCCTTCGGACCACCTTCGCCCCGTGAACGGAGAGAAGGAAAAGAGATCATTTCCCTCACTCCGCCGCCTCAAGGTGGCCCTTGATGCGCCGGCTGCGGCGGGCGAACTCGTCATACTCTTCCTGCCAGTCGCTTGGGCCGTTGGACGGCGCCACCTGTACCGCCGTCACCTTGTATTCGGGGCAGTTCGTCGCCCAGTCGGAGAAATCCGTGGTGACGACGTTCGCCTGCGTGTCGGGGTGGTGGAAAGTGGTGTAGACCACGCCCGGCGACACGCGGTCGGTGATCAGCGCCCTGAGCGTTGTCTCGCCGGCGCGGCTGGCGATGCGCACCCAGTCGCCGTCGCGCAGGCCGCGATTCTCGGCGTCGTGCGGATGGATTTCAAGCCGGTCCTCGTCATGCCAGACGACATTGTCGGTGCGTCGGGTCTGCGCGCCGACATTGTATTGCGACAGGATGCGGCCGGTGGTGAGCAGCAGCGGGAAGCGCGGCCCGGTGCGCTCGTCCGTCGCCACATATTCGGTGCGGATGAACTTGCCCTTGCCGCGCACGAAACCGTCGACATGCATGATCGGCGTTCCCTGCGGCGCCTTCTCGTTGCAGGGCCACTGCACCGAGCCCACCTCATCGAGGAAGTCGAACGACACGCCGGCGAAGCTCGGCGTCGTCCGGGCGACCTCGTCCATGATCTGCGACGGATGCGTATAGTTCCAGTCCAGCCCGATCGCCTGGGCGAGCTTCTGCGTTGCTTCCCAGTCGGCATACTGGCTTTTCGGCTCCAGCACCTTGCGCACGCGGTTGATGCGCCGCTCCGCATTGGTGAAGGTGCCGTCCTTCTCGAGGAAGGTCGAGCCGGGCAGGAACACATGCGCGTAGTTGGCCGTCTCGTTGAGGAAGAGATCGTGCACGACAACGCATTCCATCGCGGCCAGCCCGGCGGCGACATGCCTTGTGTCGGGGTCGGACTGCAGGATGTCCTCGCCCTGGATGTAGATGCCCTTGAACGAGCCGTCGACGGCGGCGTCCAGCATGTTGGGAATGCGCAGGCCCGGTTCGTTGTCCAGCTTCACGCCCCACAGGCTCTCATAGCTTTCGCGGACGGCATCGCCGGAGATGTGGCGATAACCCGGAAGCTCGTGCGGGAACGAGCCCATGTCGCACGAGCCCTGTACATTGTTCTGCCCGCGCAGCGGGTTCACGCCGACGCCGCGGCGGCCGATATTGCCGGTCGCCATGGCGAGGTTGGCGAT
>CBFGLW010000087.1:0-8406 GCA_965649745.1 uncultured Mesorhizobium sp.
GGCAATCGGCAATCGGCAATCGGCAATCGGCAATCGGCAATCGAGATTGCTTGCAACAACAATTGGCAACGAGCAAGCCCCTACTGCCTACTGCCTACTGCCTACTGCCTACTGCCTACTGCCTACTGCCTACTGCCTATCCTCATTCCGCGAAAGTCACCCACTCTTCGAGCGGGGCGCGGTCGGTCCTGAAAGTCGCTTCCGGCTTGGAGGTGTCTTCGTAGCCCAGCGCCATGCCGCAGACGATCACTTCCTCGTCGCTGATATTCAGCACCGGCCTGATCTGGCGGTGGTAGGGCGCGAACGCCGCCTGCGGACAGGTATCGAGCCCCCGCGCCCGCGCCGCGATCATGATGTTCTGCAGGAACATGCCATAGTCGATCCATGACCCCTGGTTCAGCCGACGGTCGATGGTGAAGATCATGCCGACAGGCGCGTCGAAGAAGATGAAGTTGCGGTCATGCTGCGCCCGCATCTTGTCGACGTCGCGACGGCCGATGCCGAGCACGCCATAGAGCCCGAAGCCGTTGGCGCGGCGGCGGCTGAGATAGGGTTCGAAAAACTGGTCGGGATAATATTTGTACTCGTCCCACGCCACCTTCTCGGCGCGGATGCCGGAATTCAGGATGGCGTCGGCGATGCGATCCTTCACTGCGCCCTTGGTGACATAGACCCGCCAGGGCTGCATATTGGTGCCCGACGGCGCGCGCGCCGCCACCTCCAGTATGTCGCGGATGGTTCCATCGTCCACCGGAGTGGACAGGAAGGCGCGCACCGAGCGGCGCGAAACGATCGCGGCATCAACCGTGGAAACGTCTCCGGGAGTGGGGTTCGTCTGTTCGGTCGCCAGCATCGCATTCTCTTTGCGTGGAGTGCAGCCGGCGTCCCCTAACCGCCGGCTTGGCCAGCCTTTGCCTGAACGTCGAGGCATCCGCAAGCAAATCTTGCCGGCGAAAGGCTTTTGCTTGCCAGTTTTTTCTTGATTCCGCGGCGCGAGTACGCCTTGGACGCCAATATTCTTTCGTCAGAAACGCTCTAGTCTTTGCCGTACCCGTTTCAGGAAAGCGGCGCGGCTTTCCGGCGTCGCCGTGTCCATCATGTAGTGCGCCAGATAAAGCGTCTTGCAGCGCCAGCCGCACAGTGCCCGGATGCCGCGCAGGATGGTCTTGCGGCCCGGCTGCCCGACGATGACGCTCCACCACCACGGTGCCCCGCATGTGGTGACGATGGCGATCTTGTCGACCTGCCCCATCAGCGGCTCGATCGATTGGCGCGTGCCGTTGAAGGTGAAGGCGACATCCTTCGCCCACACGCGGTCGAGCCAACCTTTCAGCATGGCCGGCAACCCGTACCACCAGGTCGGATAGATGAAGACCAGCGCCTCGGCCCATTGCAGTAGCTCGATATAGGGCCGCAGGGCAGGGTCGCCCGGCGCATGGTCGTTGTAGCTTCGCCGTTCCTCGGCCCGCATCACCGGATCGAATCCTTCGGCGTAGAGATCGATGATCCGGGCTTCGCAGCCCTTGGCCTCGATCGCCTGGACAGCCGCATCGCGCAGCGCGGCGCAAAAACTTTCCTCTACGGGATGACAATAGACGATGAGGACTTTCACCCGGCCCGCTCCAGCCCCTTGAACAGGAACGTTTTGCCCCTCCTGTAGTCGTAGTCGGGATTGTCCCAGGCGATCATCTTGCCAGGATTGAGCAGGCCCTGCGGATCGGCCTCACGCTTGAAGGCGAGCTGCACAGCGTCGGTCTGCTTCATGCCGCCCTCCTCCAGCGTATAGCGGTGCGGATTGAAGATCGGGCAGCCATTGTCCTCGAATGTGCGGACGATCTCGTCCAGCCGCGCCTCGGTGGTGAACTTGACCAGCGGCAGGCCGAAGCAGGTGATGTTGCCGTCCAGCCGGACGAATTCGAGATGCGAAAAGACTTCGCCGGGAAACATGCCGTCCATCTTTTCCACCAGCGCCAGCTGGTTCGGGAACGGATAGAGCGATTGCAGATAGGTGATCGACGGATCGACTCGCAGAGCGCGCAGCGTCGTGTGGTTCCACGCCAGTTCGTAGGCCGGCGGCAGCCCCTTCCTGTCTTCTTCCGGAGCAACGGCCGCGTCGTACAGCACAACGCCGCCCTCCCGCCGCGTGAAGGCGCGGAACGCATCGCGCGACTGCGGCGCCACCATGACCAGACAGACGCCCTGGCCGCCCGGGATGAATTTCTGATGGCGCTTGAAATAAAGCTGAGGCGCCGGCGCTGCGATTGGCGTTATCAGCTTGGTAAGGATGCCGTCCTGGCAGGCGAGCGCATTGCCGTAACGCGCCGCGCCCATGAAGCTGTCGAAGCCGACGATAACGTCGATCCAGTCATATGACCCCGTCAGCGGCATCTCGACCTCGGTGATGATGCCGTTCGTGCCATAGGCGTGCGTCACCTTGTGCAAGTCCTCGCCGGTGAGCTCCAGCACCCGCGGCTCGGCCTCCATGGTGACGACGCGCAGCCGCACAATATTGCCGAAGTCGCGCAACCCACCGAAATTGATCGAGCCGACGCCGCCCGACCCGCCGGCGATGAAACCGCCGATGGAAGCGGTGTTGTAGGTCGAAGGATGCATCCGCAATTCCTGCCCCGAATGCGCGCGCGTCGCCCGGTCGATGTCGGCAAGGATGGCGCCCGGCCCGCAGACCACGCGGCCAGATGCTATCGCGCTGATGGCGTTCATCTCGGCCAGGTTGAGCACCACGCCGCCCGACAATGGCATCGCCTGCCCGTAATTACCGGTGCCGGCGCCGCGCGGCGTTACCGGAACGCCATGCCGGTAGCAGGCGGCGAGCGTGCGGATCACCCCGGCCTCGTCCTTCGGCGTAACCACCAGATCGGCCGTCACCCGGTCGAGCTGCCGCTTGAGCACCGGGCTATACCAGTAGAAGTCGCGGCTCTTCTGCAGCACCAGCTTCTCGTTGTCCTCGATCTTCAGCCCGTCGAGATCGCGCTTCAGCGCTACAACATCCATCGTCACACCATCAGATCGTCGAGTTCGGCATAGTCGGGCAGGATGCGTTCGATGGCGCGCCCGTCGCGCACGACGACGCGGTCCGCTTCCGGCCGCGACAGAAGCTCGGTCCAGCTACGACCCTTGAAAACGATGAAATCGGCCGGTCCGCCGCTCGCCAGCGTGCCCGCTTCCTCCAATCCCATCATCGCCGCCGGGGCCGACGCGACGGCGGTCGGCCAGTCGCCGACCGGATGGTCGAGATGCGCGATGCGCGTCGCCATGCGGTAGACCTCCAGCATGTCGAGATCGCCATAGGCGTAAAAAGGGTCGCGCGTGTTGTCGGACGCGACGGCGACCGGAATGCCTCGTGCCTTCATCTCGTGCAACAGCGTGACGCCGCGCCAGCGCGGCGTGGTTGCGTCCCCGCGCCGGTCCTGCAGATAGAGGTTGCACATCGGCAGCGACACGATGCCGATGCCCGCCTTCGCCACCTTGTCCAAGGTGTCGAGCACATCGAGATCTGGCTGACGCGCCAGCGAACAGCAGTGCCCGACGATGATTTTCCCTCTGAAACCGCTCCACAGCGCTGCCTCGGCGATTTTCTTCAACGCAATCGAGGACGTCTCGCCGGTTTCGTCGGCGTGGAAATCGAGGTCGAGCCCATGGCGGCCTGCCAGCGTGAACATCCTGTCGAGCAGTTTTTCGAGGTCCGGCACCATATAGGCGACCGCGCCCAGCACGCCGCCGGCCTTGGTGACGCGCCCGGCCAGCCTTTCGAAGCCCTCCTTGTCCCGCACGGCCTCGATACCGGTCAGGCAGGCCGCCTGCAGGGCGATGCGGCCGCGCCATGTCTCGCGCATCGCCTCGAACACCGGCCAGGAAATCCCGTCCTGCGGCGGGATGCTGTCGATATGCGTGCGCAATGCCTTGGTGCCGTGCGCATAAGCCGAGCGCAGCGAGAAATCCATCCGCCGCGCCACGTCCTCGGCGCTCCACCGCGCCGAACGGTCGGCATCGGCGGCGGCCAGCGCGCCCATGAAAGTGCCGTCCGGGTTGGGCTTGCGCGGCCAGATATGCCCCTTGTCGATATGGGTATGGCAATCGACGAAACACGGCAGCACGATGCGGCCGGCAAGATCGATGCCATCGGCCACCGCGTCGGCCGACCGCGCGGGTTCTATCCGCGCGATCTTGCCGTCGGCTACCGCCAGATTGGCCAGCGCGAATCCCTCGGCGTCGAAGGCTGCGCGCAGCCCCGCTGTCAGCGAGGCGTGGAGGCGAACGTTGGCGAGCGTGTAGGACTCGGATGTGGGGAACCAGCTCAACAGGCGGCCCCCTCACCCGGCTCGCTACGCTCGCCACCCTCTCCCCGATGGGGAGAGGAGGACACCGCCATCGCCGACTTACTCCTCTCCCCATCGGGGAGAAGGTGGCCCGCAGGGCCGGATGAGGGGGCTATTGCGTGCCTCACACTCACCGCTCCTGCGCCATGGCGCTTTCATGCCAGCGCCGCAGGATGAGATTCGACACCAGCGACAGCGCCAGGAAAATGACGATGCCGGCGAGTGAAATCAGGATCAGCGCCGCGAACAGCCGCGGCGCGTTCAGCCTGTAGCCGGCCTCGATGATGCGCGAGGCGAGCCCCGAGGACTGGCCGCTGGCGCCAGCGACGAATTCCGCCACCACCGCGCCGATCAGCGACAGGCCGCCGGCGATCTTCAGCCCGCCGAGAAAATACGGCATCGCCGCCGGCAAACGCAGCAGGCGCAATTGCTGCCAGCCCGTCGCGCCGTTGAGCCTGAACAGGTCGATCAGGTTGCGGTCGACCGAATTCAGCCCGAGCGTGGTGTTGGAAAGGATCGGGAAGAAGGCGACGATCCAGGCGCACAGCAGAAGCTTCGTCGTCTGGTTGTCGACATAGATGTTGATCAGTGGAAAGATCGCCACGATCGGCGTCACCTGCAGCACGATGGCGAACGGGAAGAACGACATCTCCACCCATTTCGACTGCGCGAACAGCACGGCAAGGCCGACTCCGCCGATGATCGCCAGCGCCAGGCTGAGAAAGGTGATCTTCAGCGTCACCAGCAGCGATGAGAACAAGAGGCCGGCATCGTCATGCAGGGTCTGCAGCACGAGGCCCGGCCGCGGCAGGATGTATTTGGGGATTTCGTTCCACACGCAGATGCGGTCCCATAGCCAGATGGCGACTATCATGATCGCCAGCGGCAGCACCCAGCGTCCGATGCGCTCCAGCCGCTGCTGGCGCACCCGCCGCGCTTCTTCCGGGTCCAGCACCGGACGGCTCTGCTCAGGCGTGGACATGCCGCGGCTCCGTTGATGGGGCCATCGCCGCTTCCAGCGCCTTCGATGCCCGCCGGCAAAGCGCGGCATAGTCCACGGAGGTCCGGAACGCCTCGTCACGCGGGTAAGGCGCGCTGACCTCCATCTCGTCGGCGACCCGGCCCGGCCGCGCCGCCATGGTGACGATCCGGCTGGACAGGAACACGCTCTCGAACACGCTGTGCGTCACGAACACCACGGTGAAACGCTGGTCCTGCCAGAGTTCCAGCAGGTCGTTGTTGAGCTGGAAGCGCGTGATCTCGTCCAGCGCCGCGAAGGGCTCGTCCATCAACAGCACGCGCGGTTCGGTCACCAGGCCGCGCGCGATCGAGACGCGCATCTTCATGCCGCCGGAGAGTTCGCGCGGCACGGCATTCTCGAAACCGGTCAGGTGGACACGCTCCAGCACCTTCATGACCGCCGGCTGCGCGGTGGGGCGCGGGACGCCACGCAATCTCAACGGCAGCCAGACATTGTCGAACACGCTCGCCCATGGCATCAGCGTCGGCTCCTGGAACACGAAGCCGATGCAGTCGTCGCCAAGCGGCTTGTTCCACTCCACCGCGCCAGTTGTCGGCGCGGTCAGCCCGGCAATGATCCTGAGCGCCGTCGACTTGCCGCAGCCGGAGGGCCCAAGCAGGCTGAGGAAATCGCCTTCGTGGATCGTCAGATCGACGCCGCGCAGCGCCGTCGTTCCGGTCGAGAATGTCTTGCTGACATTGCGCAGAACAAGCAACGGCGGCCGTTCCGCCTCCGCGCCCGTTCGTTCATGCCCTGCCGTCCCGTCAGCCATCGCGTCCGGACCGGCTCACTTTTTCAGGTCGAGCCCGACGCCCTTGTTGACGAAATCCAGCGTGTAGGCCTTCTTGATGTCGATGCCTGCTGGCTCGACCTTCGCCTTGACCATCTTGTCGTAGAAATCCTGCATGCGCGCATCGGTCATGGCGCCGATGCCGAGCTTTTCCGTATCGCCCGAATCGACGATGCCGAACTTCTTCAGCTGCTCGATGGTGAAGGCGATCTGCTCGTCGGTGATGTCGGGATTGTCCTTTTTGATCGCCGCGTTGGCGGCGGCGTTGTCGCCGTAGAGATAATTGTACCAGCCCTTCGCCGAACCATCGACGAAGCACTGCACGACCTCCGGCCGCTTGTCGATCGTCTCCTGCATCGTCTCGATAGTGGTCGAATAGGTGCTGTAGCCGTAATCGGCGAGCAGGAACTGGTTCGGCACGAAGCCGCCTTCCTTCTGCACCGCGAAGGGCTCGGACGTCACATAGCCCTGCTGGATCGACTTCTTGTTGGCGATGAAGGGGGCGGGATTGAAGGTGTAGGGCACGCGCTTCGAAACGTCGAAGCCGTATTCGGTCGCCATCCATAGAAGGAAGCTCTGCGCGCCCTCGTCGCCGACGATGTACTGCTCGGCATTCTTTAGATCCTCCCACTTGTCGAGCCCCTCGCCGGGATGCGACATCATCACCTGCGGCTCTTTCTGGAAGGAGGCGGCGACGACGCGCAGCGGAATGTCCTGCGCCACCGCGTCGAACGCCTGCTGCATGTTGCCGCCCATGTAGAAATCGATCTTGCCGGCCAGCAGCAACGGACGGCCGGCGACCTGCGGCCCGCCCTGCTGGATGGTCACGTCGAGGCCGCAGGCGGCGTAGGTGCCGTCGACCACGGCCTGATAGTAGCCGCCATGCTCGGCCTGGGCCAGCCAGTTGGTGCCGAAGATGACCTTCTCGTTCGCCTGTGCGCTCGGCATGCAGGCGGCCAGCGCCAGCAACACGCCGGCCGACAACTTCACCCTATGATCCATGGAAAATACCCCTCTTTCGCTCCGGCGCACGCAGGCCCGACGCCTCTGTTGACCAAGCAAGACATGTGCCACCGGTCGACGGCCCGCATCGCCGCGTTTGGAGGCAATATCGGACGGGGCTGGTGTTCAATGGAAGGCATCCTGCCCATTTTTTTATCCGCTGTCCACAAAGCCGGGCCGTGGGTGCAAGCAGCCTTGTGGACGCGAAAAGGGCAGCCTAGTTTGGCCTGAAACGGGAGTTCCCATGTTCAAATTCCTTCTGCCGAAATCGATCAAGGCGCCCTTCGCCCGTTACAGCCATGGCGTCGAGGTGCCCGCGGGCAAACGCCTCGTCCTCTGCTCCGGCCAGCTCGGCATCGGCACGGACGACACCGTGCCGGAAGACGCGGGCAAGCAGGCCGAACTGTGCTTCGCCAACATCGCCGCCATCCTCGGCGAGGCAGGCCTCGGCCTGAAGGATATCGTGCGCATCAACGCCTATGTCACCGACCGCGCCCACATGCGTCCCTATATGGACGTCCGCGACCGGCTGTTCGCCGATCCTGCGCCGGCCTCGACGCTGATGATCGTTTCGGGCTTCACCCGGCCCGAATTCAAGGTCGAAATCGAGGTGATCGCGGCGGGAGACGGCCGATGACAAACCCGGCAAGACGCATCTGGTGGGGCGACTACCGCACCACGGAATACGCCTCGATCGACCCCGAAGCGACGATCGCCGTTCTTCCCGTTGCCGCCATTGAGCAGCATGGCCCGCATCTGCCGGTGTCGACGGACACCACGATCATGCAGGGCATGCTGGAAACCGTGATCCCGCTCATCCCCGCCGACCTCGACATCCGCATCCTGCCGATCCAGTCGGTCGGCAAATCCAACGAGCACGTCCACGCTCCGGGCACGCTTACCCTGTCGCCGCTGGCTGCCATCCAGAGCTGGGCCGAGCTTGGCGCCAGTATCGCACGGGCCGGGGTGAGGAAGGTCGTCTTCGTCAACTCGCATGGCGGCAACGAGGAGATCATGGGTATCGTCACGCGCGAATTGCGCGTCGCCTTCAAGATGCTGGCGGTGAAGACGAGCTGGCAGCGCTTCGGCCGCCCCGTCGGCATGTACACTGAGCTCGAGGATCGCCATGGCATCCATGGCGGCGATGTCGAGACCTCGCTGATGCTGCATTTCCGGCCCGATCTCGTCGATATGACGAAAGCGGAGAATTTCGTGTCGAATGTCGGCCGCGCCGAGCGGGAATTCGACCTGCTGCG
>CBFGLW010000088.1:0-8342 GCA_965649745.1 uncultured Mesorhizobium sp.
CGCAGCAGGCCAGGCCGAAGGTCATGAACATCAGCGAACCGGAACGCGCCCAGTTGATCAGCGCGTCGGTCGAAGTGACGAGGAAGCCCTTGTCGGCCAGTTCATTGTTGATTTCGAGGAAGAACGGATCGGTCGACCCGACCGGCTTGCCGGTATTCGGGTCGATGATGCCCTTCGGGCGCGGCGCGACGAGCGTGCCTGACGCGTCGTTCAATCCCATTCCAGCGCTCCCTTTTTCCACTCATAGGCGAAGCCGATGGTCAGGACGCCCAGGAACACCATCATCGACCAGAAGCCCAGCATGCCGATCTCGCTGAAGGAAACGGCCCACGGAAAGAGGAAGGCGACCTCGAGATCGAAGATGATGAACAGGATCGACACCAGGTAGAAGCGGATATCGAACTTCATGCGGGCGTCGTCGAACGAATTGAACCCGCACTCGTAGGCCGACAGCTTTTCCGGATCGGGGTTGCGGTAGGCGATAAGGAACGGCGCCGTGATCAGCGCAAGACCCACCACCAGCGCGACCCCTATGAAGATCACGATGGGGAGGTACGAACTGAGGAGTGCGTTCATGCTCCGACTTTCCAACGGTGGACTATCCACCAGATTTATAGCACCGGGCCCGATTGCGGAAGCGTGACAGGTTGACCGCTAAACCGTTTAAAAAGAGCCCGTGCTGCAATGCGGCGAGGGTTAGCGCAGCGATCCCGCCGGTGCAAGTCAAACATTAGCCAAAATGAACTGCTGGACGGCATATCCGCCAAAACTGGTCCCATCGGCTCCTGTTTGATTTCCTTCACTTTTTACTCCAGTTTTCTTCCTGACATATCTGTTGCCATCGGCCTGCTAGTATGAGCCGGAATCGGACAGGAATCGCCCGGCCGGTGCAACGCAGACAGGCGCCCATGACGCAGAAGCTTTCCCTTGCCGCCGCCCGCCGTATCGCACTTGCGGCGCAGGGTTTTCTTGACACCCGGCCGGCCCTTACCCCTGGCCGCAGGCACCTGGCGCGGGTGCTGTCGCGTACCGGGCTGCTGCAGATCGACTCCGTCAGCGCGGTGGTGCGCGCGCACTACATGCCGCTCTATTCACGGCTCGGCCCCTACCCCCAGTCCCTGCTCGACAAGGCGACTGTCGGCCGCAAGCGCGTGCTGTTCGAATACTGGGCGCACGAGGCGTCGCTGCTGCCGGTCGAGACATGGCCGCTGCTGCAATGGCGCATGCAGCGGGCGCGGGCGAACGACGCAGGCGAAATCTACAAGGGTCTGGCCCGCTGGGCCGAAGACAAGAAGGCGTTCATCGAGGAGGTCTATCGGGAGGTCGAAGCGGGCGGTCCGATCCCCGCATCGGCCATGGAGGGCCACAAGGGCAAAGGCGGCTGGTGGGGCTGGAGCGATGCCAAGGCGGCCTTCGAATGGCTGTTCTGGGCCGGGCGCATCACCACCCATTCGCGGCGCGGTTTCGAGCGCTATTACGACCTGCCCGAGCGCGTGCTGCCCCAGGCAGTCCTCGACATGCCGGTGCCTTCGGTCGAGGACGCCCACCGCGAATTGCTGCGCATCTCGGCCAAGGCGCACGGCGTCGCCACCTATGCCTGCCTGCGCGACTATTTCCGCCTTGCGCCGGCCGACACGAAGACCGCCCTCGATTCACTGGTGGAGGAAGGCGAACTGCTGCCGGTGACGGTCGAGGGCTGGAACAGGCCGGCCTATCTGCACCGCGACGCCCGCATTCCGCGAAAAGTCAGGGCGCGGGCGCTGCTCGCGCCGTTCGACCCGCTGGTGTTCGAGCGCAGCCGCACCGAAAGCCTGTTCGACTTCCGCTATCGAATCGAAATCTACACGCCGGTCGACAAGCGCCAATACGGCTACTACGTCCTGCCCTTCCTGCTCAACGAACGCATCGTCGCTCGCGTCGACCTCAGAGCCGACCGCCCCGCCGGCGTACTGCGTGTCCACGCCGCCTACGCCGAACCGGGCGCGCCGCCCGAAACCGCCGCCGAACTCCTCGCGGAACTGAAGCAAATGCAGGAATGGCTCGGACTGGAGCGAATGGAAATCACCCCGGCCGGGAATTTGGGGCCGGTCCTGCAAAATCTTCTGAAATAGCGAACCGAAATCCCGACAGAAATTTTTTACGTAACCGCAAATGCTTGATGCTGCCACCATTTCATTCCACATCCGTCGCGATGAGCGATGCGATACAGGATCGGCGGTGGATATCGAGGCTGGCCTTACCGGCCTCCGTCATCCTGCACGGGCTTATCCTTGCGCTTCTCATTTTCGGATTGCCGCTGCCGCTGCGTGAACCCGAGAAGGAAGAGGTGACCACGGTGGAACTGGTGCCGCCGCCCAAGCCGCCGGAAAAGGCGCCCGAAAAACCGAAAGTCGAGCCGCCCCCTGAAAAGCCCCCGAAAGCGAAGGTCGAGCCGCCGAAACCCCCACCTGAGCAGAACGCGCCGCAGCAGGCCATTCCCCGTCTGAACCCGGTTGTCCGCTTCGGCGAGAAGGATGCCGGTCCACGCAAGGCGCTTGAGGGCGACGACGCCGAAGGCGGCGCTGTGAAGGCGACGGAGCAGCAGAAACCCGAAAAGCAGGAGAGCGAACCCCAGAAGCCTGCCGAGCCCCCGGCTGTCATCACGGTCGAAAAGGAGGCTTCACCGGCGCTGCCGCAGACGGCGAATCAAACCCCGAGCCCCAAACCGGCTGAAATCGCCGAACCCCGGAAGGCGCCAAAACTTCAGGAGGTCAAAAAACTGTACTCCCGTTCGGCGACCGATGACCCGGTGGCGACGACGGCGGTGCGCGGCATGCCGCGCGAAGTGCGCGGCGGCACGCTCTGCGTCACCGAACTGCGCGAGCAACTGTACAGGGCCTCCCCGCCCTATTTCCCCGATCTCCTGCCGTCCTTCCGGCTCAAGGAAGGCACGGTGCTGGATGTTCCCGGCGCCGCCTTCCGCGTCGGCGGGCAGTGGCGCGCGCTGAGCTACCGCTGCGAGGTCGACGCGAATGTCACCCGGGTGGAGTCCTTCGCTTTCCGGATCGGCGGGCTGATTCCGCGAAGCGAATGGCAAAAGCTGGGCTTGCCGACGCGCTGAGATAGCACGTTCGCCGACCGGCGGCGGAACCGCGAGGCCAGACTATTCGACCGGCACGGTATGCACGTGCTCCGACCGATATTCGGCCCAGGCCTGGCGCAGGATCTGGAACGAGGAGGTCAGGAATATTCCGGCCATGAGCGCCGCGACCGCCAGGTCCGGCCATGGCGTCGATGTCTGCCACACGCCAAGCGCCGCAACCATAACGACGACGTTGCCGATCGCGTCATTGCGCGAGCAAAGCCATACCGAACGGACATTGGCGTCGCCATCCTTGTAGGGGCGCAACAACGCCACGGAGCCGAGATTTGCCGCCAGCGCCAGAAAGCCGATCACCCCCATCACCTCGGCGCTCGGCATGCCGAGTATAAATGTCTGGTAGATCGTCGTCCCGAAGACCCAGAGTGCCATGATCGACAGCGAAAGCCCTTTGAACAGCGCGGCGGTCGCCCTCGTCCGCAGGCTTGCGCCAATCACTGCCAGGCTCAGTCCGTAGGTCACGGTGTCGGCGAGGAAGTCCAGCGCATCGGCTTTCAGCGCCTGCGATCCCGAGAGCTGGCCGGCGGCCATTTCCGTCAGGAACATCGCCCCGTTGATAGCGATGACGGTCCACAGGATGCGCTTGTAGCGCCGATCCACGCCGTCGAAGACCGGGACGCCGCCGGAACAGCAAGCATCCTCCGCTGTGTGCGATTGCGGTTTTCCGGGCGCCCGCGCCGGAAGCACCAGCGGTGGCGGCTCGCAGCGTGAATGGTTGTGGCTGCAGCAGTCGTCGGCCATGTTTTTCTCCTTTTCAAAGCCACCTTAATCTCTATAGTGACTATAGGTTCAAGAGGAATTTTCATGGCTTTTTCGATTGGTGAGCTGGCATCGCGCACTGGCGTGAAAGTGCCGACCATCCGCTACTACGAGCAGATCGGGCTCTTGCCGGCGCCGGCCCGGTCGGAAGGCCAGCAGAGACGCTATGGCAAGGAGGCCGCAGCCCGGCTTGCATTCATAAGGCATTCCCGCGAACTCGGTTTCGAAGTCGATGCCATCCGCACCATGCTCTCGCTTCAGGACGATTCGGACCAACCCTGCGCGGCGGCGGACGCGATCGCCAGACAGCGGCTGGCGGAGGTCGACCGGCGCATCGCCAGTCTCAGCACCCTCAGACGCGAACTGGCGCGCATGATCGAGCAGTGTGCTTGCGGAAAAATCCGCGATTGCCGCGTCATCGAATCGCTGGGCGACGACAGCCACAGGCATGGCAGGCTGACGGAAGGAAGGATTTAATGAGGCGACCCTGGTCCGCGACGTCACCCGTCGCCAACAAACGTTGACAGTTCAAACCGCAACCGCCTAAATCTCCCCTGCAACGGTCTCCTTCCGTCACGGGAAGGAGCTAAGAGGGAATGCGGTGCGGTCTTCGGGCCAAATCCGCGGCTGTCCCCGCAACTGTGAGCGACGAGCCAGGGCCGGTACACCACTGGGATTTCCCCGGGAAGGCGGCACCATGGCGACGACCCGCGAGCCAGGAGACCTGCCGTTGCAACGAAGCAGAAGCCGACCGTCCGGCGGGTGTCCCGGACAAGGAGCATGACTTGGACCACAGCGGCATTGTATCCGATGACGGCGCGGGAACGGCAGATGCCGATCCGCTGCGGGACGTCACCGTGCTTGTCTGCTCGACATGCCGCGACGAGACTGGCTCCGACGCCCATCCGCGCGCCGGTTCTCTGCTGGCCGAGAATGTGCGCCAGGCTGCCGGCAACGAACACATCACTATCCGCACGGTCGAATGCCTGGGCAATTGCAAGCGCCGGCTCTCCGCCGCCATCCTGCGCAAGGACTGCTGGAGCTATGTCTTCGGCGACCTGTCCACCGACAGCGGTCAGGACCTGATAACCGGCGCAAAACTGTTCGCCACCTCCACCGACGGGCTGATCCCCTGGCGCGGACGTCCCGATTCGCTGAAGCGCGGCCTCGTCGCGCGCATCCCTCCCCTCGACCTCCTGAAGGACTGACATGACCGCTGCCCGCGTTCCCTGCACCGTCATCACCGGCTTTCTCGGCGCCGGCAAGACCACGCTCATCCGCCACATCCTCGAAAACGCGAAAGGCAAGCGCCTGGCCTTGATCGTCAACGAGTTCGGCGATGTCGGCGTCGACGGCGAAATCCTCAAGGGCTGCGGCGTCGAGACATGCCCGGAGGAGAACATCGTCGAGCTGGCCAATGGCTGCATCTGCTGCACCGTCGCCGACGATTTCGTGCCGGCGCTCGACCAGATCCTGTCGCGCTCGCCGAAGGTCGACCATATCCTGATAGAGACCTCCGGCCTGGCGCTGCCCAAGCCGCTGGTGCAAGCCTTCCAATGGCCGAGCGTGAAGAGCCGCGTCACGGTCGACGGGGTCGTCGCCGTGGTCGACGGGCCGGCGCTGGCTGAGGGCCGCGTCGCCTCCGACATGGATGCGCTGGCCGCGCAGAGAGCGCAGGACGATTCGCTCGATCACGACGACCCGGTCGAGGAGGTGTTCGAGGACCAGGTCGCCTGCGCCGATCTCATCATCCTGTCGAAGAGCGATTTGATGGACGCTGCCGGCTCGGCCCGCGCCAACACCGTCATCAGCGAGCACACCGCGCGCGCGGTGAAAATCGTGCCGACCGCGCAGGGCAAGGTCGATCCTTCGGTGCTGCTCGGTCTCGGATTGGCGGTCGAGGACGACATCGAGAACCGCGAGAGCCATCATGACGGCATGGGCGACCACGAACACGACGACTTCGATTCCTTCGTCATCGACATTCCCTCCATTGTCAGCCCGGACGAACTGGCCGCCCGCGTCTCCAGGGCGGCGGAAGAGGAAAACGTGCTGCGCGTGAAGGGTTTCGTCGAGGTTTCGGCCAAGCCGATGCGACTGCTGGTGCAGGCGGTCGGCCCCCGCGTCAACCACTACTATGACCGCGCCTGGACGCCGCAGGACGACCGCCGCTCGCGCCTCGTGGTGATCGGGCTGAAAGGCCTGAACCGCCCGGCCATCGAGAAGATACTGGTGGGATAGTTTTTAGAAATGCACCCCTCATCCGCCTTCACTTCGTTCAGGCACCTTCTCCCACAAGGGGAGAAGGTCAGGCGCGTTACCTTCTCCCCTTGTGGGAGAAGGTGGCCGAGCGGAGCGAGGTGGGGGTATTTTGGGCGACCGGCGGTCAGACCATGCACATCCTGACCACCACCTCGGCCTCGCTGGACGACATCGCCGAGCCCGTCGATCTGAAGCAGACGCCGGCGGACATCGCGGCGCTGTCCTTCACCGACAGCGACCTGGCCGGCATGGCGGCAGCATGGAAAACCGGGCCCGGCAGTTTCGCGCCGATGCGGCTCGCCGCCCTGCGGGACCTGCGCCATCCCATGTCGGTGGATTTGTGGATCGACAGCGTCGCCCGCCATGCCAGGGTGATCCTGGTCCGTATCCTCGGCGGCTACGACTGGTGGCGCTACGGTTGCGACCGGCTGGCCACGCTGGCGCGTGAGCATGGCGTCAAGCTCGCTCTGTTGCCCGGCGAAGACCGGGGCGAGGACCCGCGTCTGATCGAGGCATCGACCCTGCCGCCCGAGGAACTGGCGGCGCTGCTCGGCTATTTCCGCCAGGGCGGCCCCGACAACATGAAGGCGCTGGTCGCCCGGCTGTCCAGCCTGGCTGGTCACGAGACCGAACTGCAGGAGCCGGTCGAGGTGCCCAAGGCGGGGTATTATTGGCCGGAGCGCGCCAGTTCCCTCCCCCTTGAGGGGACGGTGGCCGCGAAGCGGCCGGGTGAGGTCATCCTTGAAACGCGGGACGCAGAGAGAACCCCGAGCACGGCCTTTACGGCCCCATCCGGCCAGCCTGCGGCCGGCCACCCTCCCCTCAAGGGGGAGGGAACTGGCGCAACCGTCCCCATCCTCTTCTACCGCTCGATGCTGCTGGCATCCGATGCCCGGCCCATCGACGCGCTTGCCGAAGCGCTACGTGAGCGCGGAATGCGGCCGGTCCCCATTTTCGTCTCCAGCCTCAAGGACCCGGCCTCGCTGGCTTTCGTGGAAACCGCCCTCGCCGATCTGCAGCCCGCCGCCATCGTCACCGCCACCGCCTTCGCATCCGGAGCGGAACCCGGCGCGCAGACCCTGTTCGACCGCGCCGGCGTGCCGGTCTTCCAGGTCATCGTCGCCACCACCCGCCGCGACGCGTGGGAGAAGAACCAGCGCGGCCTGGCGCCGGCGGACCTCGCCATGCATGTCGTGCTGCCGGAACTCGACGGCCGCATCCTGGCCGGCGCAATCTCGTTCAAGGCCGAAAGCGACACCGATCCGGCGCTGGGCTTCCGCGCCTTCGCCAACGCGCCGGAGCCTGACCGCGTCGCGCAGGTGGCCGAACGCATCGCCGCCGCCATCCGCCTGCAGCTTACGCCGCGCGCCGGGCGCCACCTCGCCATATTGATCCCGGACTATCCGAGCGCACCCGGCCGCACCGGCTATGCCGTCGGCCTCGACGTGCCATCCTCCGTTCTCGCCATGCTGCATGACCTGAAGGAACAGGGCTACGCGGTTGAAGAGATTCCGCAATCGCCGCGCGCATTGCTGGATTTGCTGGAGCAGGCTTCGCACTCATGGCCGGTCGCGGACTATGTCGAGCACTTCGCTGAACTGCCTGAAGCGGTGCGCGACGAGGTTGAGAAGGCGTGGGGTCCGCCCATTCCGATCGGCGACGCCAATAAAAAAATCCCCCCCTCCGTCGCGCTTTGCGCGACACCTCCCCCCCGTTCCGGGGGAGAGGATGGGAGTCAAGCTGGGCGCCCATCCGCCACCCCGCGCAGTGGGGGGGAGGTGTCGCGCAAAGCGCGACGGAGGGGGGGCACAGGACACTTCCCCTTCCGCGCCGCCACCTTCGGCAACGTAACAGTCGCGCTCGCGCCGGACCGCGGCCGTTCCGCCGACCGCCGCGCCGACTATCACGACCCCACCATTCCGCCGCGCCATGAGCTGGTCGCCTTCGGCCTGTGGCTGCGCAAGGCGCTCGATGTCCATGCCCTCGTCCATGTCGGCGCCCATGGCACGCTGGAATGGCTGCCCGGCAAGACGGCGGCGCTGAGCAGCGCTTGCTTTCCTGAGATCGTTGCCGGGCCGCTGCCGGTGATCTACCCCTTTATCGTTTCCAATCCCGGTGAGGCCGCGCAGGCCAAGCGCCGCATCGCCGCCGTGACGCTCGGCCACTTGCCGCCGCCGATGGC
>CBFGLW010000089.1:0-8302 GCA_965649745.1 uncultured Mesorhizobium sp.
CCCAGGCGGCGCCCAGCGTCTCGTCGCGCCAGACCAGCGCGTTCATCTCGACCAGATCGACGACGCCCTTGAAATCGTTCTCGGCGCCGATCGGCAGCTGCATGACGACGGCCTGCGCGCCGAGGCGCGAGCCGATCATCTCGACCGAGCGGTAGAAATCGGCGCCGATCTTGTCCATCTTGTTGCAGAAGATCATGCGCGGCACATGATACTTGTCGGCCTGACGCCAGACCGTCTCGGTCTGAGGCTCGACACCGGCGTTGGCGTCGAGCAGCGCGATGGCGCCGTCGAGCACGCGCAGCGAACGCTCGACCTCGATGGTGAAGTCGACGTGGCCGGGAGTGTCGATGATGTTGAAGCGGCGCAGCTTGCCGTCGCGGCCCTTCCAGAAGGTCGTCGTCGCAGCCGATGTGATGGTGATGCCGCGCTCCTGCTCCTGCTCCATCCAGTCCATGGTGGCAGCGCCGTCGTGCACTTCGCCGATCTTGTGCGACTTGCCCGTGTAATAGAGGACGCGCTCGGTCGTCGTCGTCTTGCCGGCGTCGATATGCGCCATGATGCCGAAGTTGCGGTAGTCTTCGATTTTATATTCGCGGGCCATCTTTACTGCCTCTTTGTCCTGCGTTCGGCGCTTACCAGCGGTAGTGCGCGAAGGCGCGGTTGGCTTCCGCCATCTTGTGGGTGTCTTCACGCTTCTTCACGGCGGTGCCGCGGTTGTTGGCCGCGTCCATCAGCTCGCCGGAGAGGCGGTCGACCATGGTGGTCTCGTTGCGGTTGCGGGCGGCCGAAATCAGCCAGCGGATCGCCAGCGCCTGACGGCGCTCGGGGCGCACGTCGACCGGAACCTGATAGGTGGCGCCGCCGACGCGGCGCGAGCGCACTTCCACATGCGGCGCGACATTGTCGAGCGCCTGGTGGAAGACGGCGACCGGCTCCTGCTTGGTCTTGGCCTGCACCTGGTCGAGCGCGCCATAGACGATGGTCTCGGCGACCGACTTCTTGCCGTCATACATGACGGCGTTCATGAACTTGGTGACGACGAGATCGCCGAACTTCGGGTCCGGGTTGATCTCACGCTTTTCTGCACTGTGACGACGGGACATGGCTCTTGTCTCTCAAATCTCGCTAGCCCGGCGCACAAATAAAAAGCGCCGAAGCTGGAAAACCCTACTTCGGACGCTTGGCACCGTATTTCGAACGGCGCTGCTTGCGGTTTTTGACGCCTTGCGTGTCGAGCACGCCTCGGATGATGTGGTAGCGCACACCCGGAAGGTCTTTCACGCGGCCGCCGCGGATCATGACCACGGAGTGCTCCTGCAGGTTATGACCTTCACCCGGGATATAGCCGATCACTTCAAAGCCGTTGGTCAGACGAATCTTCGCAACCTTGCGCAGAGCCGAGTTCGGCTTCTTCGGCGTCGTCGTGTAGACGCGCGTGCAAACGCCCCGCTTCTGCGGGTTGGCCTGCATGGCCGGAACCTTGTTGCGCGTCGCCGGCGCAATGCGCGGCTTGCGGATCAGCTGGTTGACGGTAGGCATTAAACCCTCTTGTCTCTCAATTCCGTGTCTCAAGCCCGTTCGGGGCAGCTTCAAGCGCCATTGCCGTGTGCATTCAGCCCATACGCAAATTCGGGCCACAAACCGCATCTTGCGGTTCTGCCCGAACAAACAGCAGAGGAAGCGGAACCCGCTTCGTGCACGCCGGCAATGTCTTTTCGCTCGTAAAACGAACCCTGTTTGAAGCAAACTCCAAGGCGCGACGCCTTGAAAAGAAAAGCCTCACATCGGCTCAGACGTGGCGGCTTCTACTCGCAACACCGCCAACCGTCAACCCCGCATGCGCCAAATATTGCGCCATGCCGGTCTTCGGCGGGCGCCTGGCAGCCATGCAGGAAACGCATGTAATTTTCTTTCTTCGTTTTGCAAGGGCGATGAAGAAAGTGTCCCGGTTTTCGCTGTCGCCTCGTGCCGCTTCGTGCGAAAAGGGCCGAAATAGCCATTTTCGGTCTCGGCCGGCAGGAATCAGCCCATGAAAGAACCCGTCAACGACAACGAGGATCGTCCGGTCACCATCATCACCGGCAGGGTGTGGCGGCGCAAGGGCGGCGTCTCGGAAGGCGTACATGTGATGCTGGTGGCGCCGGACGACGATTCGGCGGTGCGCCGCGCGCTGGAATCGCTTGCAGCGGAGGGCTATGCCGAAGCCGAGCTCGACCAGATCGGCGACCTGCAGGGCGAACCCGACGAGGAGCCGCATATGTCGGCCTATCAGGGCGCGCTTGAAGGTGAAGTCTCCATCGTCACCTTCGAAGAGCCGATCTGAGCGGCAGCACCATGTCTGCGACGAGCAATCAGCAATGCACCGCGGCGCGCGGCTGGGTCGACCGGGCGATCGCCGCGATCGAATCGGACCAGCGGCGTTCTGCCGATACCCACCTGTGGAAGCTGGACCTTCCCGCCTATCCCGGCATCGACATCTACCTGAAGGACGAATCGACACATCCAACCGGCAGCCTGAAGCACCGGCTGGCCCGTTCACTGTTTCTCTATGCGCTGTGCAACGGCCATATCCGTGAGGGAACGCCGGTCATCGAAGCGTCCTCCGGCTCGACGGCCGTTTCGGAAGCCTATTTCGCCCGCATGATCGGCGTGCCGTTCTACGCCGTGATGCCCCGCACCACCTCGGCTGAAAAGATCGCGGCCATCGAGCATTATGGCGGCCAGTGCCACTTCATCGACGACGGCCACCGCATCTATGAGGATTCGGCAGCGCTGGCGGCGCGGCTCGGCGGCCATTTCATGGACCAGTTCACCTATGCCGAACGGGCGACGGACTGGCGTGGCAACAACAACATCGCCGAATCCATCTTCGAGCAGATGCAGGGCGAACGATTCCCCTGCCCTTCCTGGGTGGTGATGAGCGCCGGCACCGGCGGCACGACGGCAACCATCGGCCGCTATATCCGCTACAAGCGACATTCAACCCGCCTGTCCGTCGCCGATGTCGAGCGTTCCGCCTTCTTCGACGGTTACGTCACCGGCAGCCGCGCGTGTCGCTGCGAAAACCCCTCGCGGATCGAGGGCATCGGCAGGCCGCGCGTCGAACCGTCTTTCGTGCCGGGCGTCATCGACCACATGCTACGGGTGCCGGACGCCGTTTCGCTGGCGGCGATGCGGGTTCTGTCGCGAAAGCTCGGGCGCCGGGTCGGCGGTTCGACCGGCACGAATTTCGTCGCAGCCTGCTTTCACGCCGCGCGCATGGCGGCCGCAGGCGAGGCCGGCTCCATCGTGACGCTGATCTGCGATTCCGGCGAGCGCTATGCCAACACATATTATTCCGACGAATGGCTGAACGCAGCGGGGCTCGACCCTTCGCCGGTTGAGCCGATGATCGAGACGTTTCTGTCAGGTGGAGGGCTTGAACTGGAGTTCGAGGAAAGTCTGCGTGAACATTCTCCAGGCATGGAAATCGGCATCAGATGATGTTACATTTGATGCCTGAGGAGAAACACCGATGAGAACCACCATATCGCTCGATGACGAACTCGTCGCCAAGGCGCAAAAGTACACGGGTCTGACTGAGAAGTCGGCATTGGTGCGCGAGGCGCTCACGGCGCTCGTGCAAAGGGAAGCGGCAAGGAGGTTGGCGCTTCTTGGCGGCACCGAACCCAATCTCGAAATCCCGCCGCGTCGTAGACCTTCCGAATGATTTTGGTCGACTCTTCAATCTGGGTCGATCATTTCAGGCGGAACAATGAAATTCTGTCAGATCTATTGTCGCGCCATCAGTTGCTCGGGCATCCATTCATTCTCGGCGAGATCATGATGGGTAACCCCGAAAATCGCGTCAGCATTTTCGAGGCGCTCAGCGATCTGCCACAAGCCAGAATCGCCGAGAATGATGAAGTTATGAGATTCGTTGAACGAAACAAGATTTACGGCTCAGGGGTTGGCTATATAGATGCGCATCTCTTGGCATCCGTTCGTCTGATGCCCCGCAGTTCGATTTGGACAACAGACCGGCGAATGGCCCTCGTGGCCGAACGGCTTGGAATCCTGCTCAGAGTAAAAGAAAAGTTGCAATAGTCATGCCAGCCTCCCCAATCTCCATCGGCATCGTCGGCGTCGGCAAGATCGTGCGCGATCAGCATCTGCCCGCCTTGGCGAAGGATGACAGGTTCGAGCTGATCGCCGCTGCCAGCCGCCACGGCAAGGTCGACGACATCCCGAATTTTTCCACCATTGAGGAGATGCTGGAGGCCGTCCCCGAACTGGATGCGGTGTCGCTGTGCATGCCGCCGCAGTTCCGTTACGACGCGGCGCGCATCGCCTTGGAAGCCGGCAAGCATGTCTTCCTCGAAAAACCGCCCGGCGCTACCGTCAGCGAGGTCGAGCACCTTAAGGCACTCGCCGCGGACAAGAGCGTGTCGCTGTTCGCCAGCTGGCATTCGCGCTATGCGCCGGCGGTCGAGGCGGCGAGAGCCTTCCTCGCCTCGGCGACACTGCAATCAGCGGCGATCATCTGGAAGGAAGACGTGCGGCGCTGGCATCCGAACCAGGAATGGATATGGCAGCCCGGCGGCTTCGGCGTGTTCGATCCGGGCATCAATGCTCTGTCCATCGCCACCCATATCCTGCCGCCGATGTTCATCGGCGAGGCGGTGCTCGACTTCCCGCAGAACCGCGACGCGCCGATCGCCGCGCAGGTGACGTTCCGCACCTCCACCGGGCTGAAAGTCACGATGGACCTCGACTGGCTGCAGACCGGCCCGCAAAGCTGGGACATCGTCGCCGAGACGGACAGGGGACAGATGGTGCTTTCCGCCGGCGGCGCGAAGCTCTCCATTGCGGGCCGCCCGGTGCAGGACGAGCCGGAAGCGGAGTATCCGATGCTCTACCGGCGCTTCGCCGAGATCGTCCACGCCGGCGCGTCCGACGTGGATCTGGCGCCGCTGCAGCATGTCGCCGACGCCTTCATGCTGGGCAAGCGCAATGTGGTTGAGCCGTTCGAGGACTGATCGGGAGTTGAACGACGATTGGCGGCTTCGGATCGCCAAAGAAAAAAAGGGGCCCGAACGGGCCCCTTTCCTTTTGTCCATCGGCTGCGCTTACTCGGCGGCGGTGGTCATGTCGGTCAGCATCGGCTCGGCGACTTCCGCGCCGGTCGCCTTGCGGCGCTCGTCGAGGATCAGCTCGTCGCGATGCGTGGCGATGCGCCGGATCTGGCTCATCTGTCCACCCGTACCGGCCGGGATCAGGCGGCCGACGATGACGTTTTCCTTCAGCCCCTGCAGCATGTCGGTCTTGCCGGCGACCGCAGCCTCGGTCAGCACCCTGGTCGTCTCCTGGAAGGAGGCGGCCGAGATGAAGGACGGGGTCTGCAGCGACGCCTTGGTGATGCCGAGCAGAACCGGCTGGCCTTCGGCGGGCTTCTTGCCCTCCTCGACCAGGCGTTCGTTGATCTCCTCGAGCTCGATCACGTCGACATGGTCGCCCGGGATATAGGTCGAGTCGCCCTGTACGGTGATCTCCACCTTCTGCAGCATCTGGCGCACGATCACCTCGATGTGCTTGTCGTTGATCGACACGCCCTGCAACCGGTAGACCTCCTGGATCTCGTTGACGAGGTAGGAGGCCAGAGCCTCCACGCCCTTGATCGCCAGGATGTCGTGCGGCGCCGGGTTGCCGTCGAGGATGTAGTCGCCCTTCTCGATGACGTCGCCATCCTGCAGATGGAACGGCTTGCCCTTCGGGATAAGGTACTCGACCGGCTCCAGTGTCGAGTCATGCGGCTCGATGATGATGCGGCGCTTGTTCTTGTAGTCGCGGCCGAAGCGGATCGTGCCATCGATCTCGGCGATGATGGCGTGGTCCTTCGGACGACGGGCTTCGAACAGTTCCGCGACGCGCGGCAGACCGCCGGTGATGTCCTTGGTCTTGGCGCTTTCCATCGGGATACGCGCCAGCACGTCGCCCGGCTTCACATGGGCGCCCGGCTCGACCGACAGAATGGCCTCGACCGAGAGCAGGAATCGGGCGTCGCCGCCCTTCGACAGCTTGCCGACCTTGCCCTTGGCGTCCTGAACGACGATCGCCGGCTTGAGGTCCGAACCGCGCGGCGTGGACCGCCAGTCGATGACCTCGCGCTTGGTGATGCCGGTGGACTCGTCGGCGGTTTCCTGGACGGAAATGCCGTCGACGAGATCCTCGAACGCCGCCCTGCCCTCGATTTCGGTGAGGATCGGACGTGTATAGGGGTCCCACTCGGCGATGCGCTGGCCGCGCTTCACCTTGTCGCCGTCGTCCACATAGATGCGCGAACCGTAGGTGACGCGGTGCGTGGCGCGCTCCTTGCCGGCCTCGTCGAGGATCAGGATCGCCATGTTGCGGCCCATCACCACGAGATGGCCTTCGGAGTTGCGCACGACATTGCGGTTACGGATCTGCACCGTGCCCTCGTAGGATGCCTCGAGGAACGAGGAGTCCACCACCTGCGCCGTGCCACCCATGTGGAAGGTGCGCATGGTGAGCTGGGTGCCCGGCTCGCCGATCGACTGCGCGGCGATGACGCCGACAGCCTCGCCCTGGTTGACCGGGGTGCCCCGGGCCAGGTCGCGGCCGTAGCAGACGGCGCACACGCCGGTCCGAACCTCGCAGGTCAGGGCCGAACGGATGCGGACGGTCTGGATGCCGGCCTTCTCGATCTGCTCGACGTCGCGCTCGTCCATCAGCGTGCCGGCCTTGACGATCAGCTCGCCGGAGACCGGATGGTTGATGTCGTCCAGGGCCGTGCGGCCTAGGATGCGCTGGCCGAGCGAGGCGACCACCTGGCCGGCATCGACGATCGGCTGCATGGTGAGGCCCTTTTCGGTGCCGCAATCGACCGAGTTGACGATGCAGTCCTGCGCCACGTCGACCAGACGGCGGGTGAGATAGCCCGAGTTGGCCGTCTTCAAGGCGGTGTCGGCCAGACCCTTGCGGGCGCCGTGGGTCGAGTTGAAGTACTCGAGCACGGTCAGGCCTTCCTTGAAGTTCGAGATGATCGGCGTCTCGATGATCTCGCCGGACGGCTTGGCCATCAGGCCGCGCATGCCGGCAAGCTGGCGCATCTGCGTGGGCGAGCCGCGCGCGCCGGAGTGCGACATCATGTAGATCGAGTTCATCGGCTTCTGGCGGCCGTTCTCGTCGAACTCGACCGCCTTGATGCGGCCCATCATCTCGTCGGCGACCTTTTCCGAGCACTTGGCCCAGGCGTCGACCACCTTGTTGTACTTCTCGCCCTGGGTGATCAGGCCGTCATTGTACTGCTGCTCGTATTCCTTGGCCAAAGCCTCGGTGTCGGCGACCAGCTTCTCCTTGGCGGCCGGGATCAGCATGTCGTCCTTGCCGAACGAGATGCCGGCACGGCAGGCATGGGCGAAGCCGAGGGCCATGATGCGGTCGCAGAAAATGACCGTCTCCTTCTGGCCGCAGTGGCGGTAGACGGTGTCGATCATCTTGGAGATGTTCTTCTTGGTCATCTCCTGGTTGGCGATGTCGTACGGCACGTTGACGTTCTTCGGCAGAAGCTCGCCAATGATCATGCGGCCAGGCGTGGTGTCGTAGATCTTCGACATGTCATTGCCTTCGGCGTCGACGGAGCGGAAACGGCCCTTGATCTTGGCGTGCAGCGTGACGGCCTTGGTCTCCAGCGCATGCTGGAGCTCGCCCATGTCGGCAAACACCATACCCTCGCCCGGCTCGTTCTGGTTGACGATCGACAGATAGTAGAGACCGAGAACCATGTCCTGCGACGGCACGATGATCGGCGCGCCGGAGGCCGGGTGCAGGATGTTGTTGGTCGACATCATCAGCACGCGGGCTTCGAGCTGCGCTTCCAGCGACAGCGGCACGTGGACCGCCATCTGGTCGCCGTCGAAGTCGGCGTTGAAGGCGGTGCAGACCAGCGGATGCAGCTGGATCGCCTTGCCTTCGATCAGGATCGGCTCGAACGCCTGGATGCCGAGACGGTGCAGCGTCGGCGCGCGGTTCAGGAGAACCGGGTGCTCGCGGATCACCTCGTCCAGGATATCCCAGACTTCCGGACGCTCCTTCTCGACCAGCTTCTTCGCCTGCTTGACGGTCGAGGAGTAACCCTTGGCGTCGAGGCGGGCGTAGATGAAGGGCTTGAACAACTCCAGCGCCATCTTCTTCGGCAGGCCGCACTGGTGCAGCTTGAGCTCCGGACCGGTGACGATGACCGAACGACCCGAATAGTCGACGCGCTTGCCGAGCAGGTTCTGGCGGAAGCGGCCCTGCTTGC
>CBFGLW010000090.1:0-8293 GCA_965649745.1 uncultured Mesorhizobium sp.
GATCGTGCCGATCGCCATGGAGGAGAAGCTGCGCTTCGCCATCCGTGAAGGCGGCAGAACGGTTGGGGCCGGCATCGTCGCCAGCATCGTCGAGTAAGCTGGCAGCAATTGTCGGCATCGAGAAAAAGGGCGGCCTTCGGGCCGCCCTTTTTGCTTGCACGTCCGGGCGCAATCTTTACCCATGGCTCCAAGGAGAGCGCGTAACGCGCTATCCGGTTTTGGAGGCAGGATGCCATGACCGGCCAATTGCTGCGCTGGCGCAACTGGGAAGGGCAGGGGCTGCAGCACGTTTCCGTGACGCGGAACGATAACGGCCTCGTCGCCGAGGGTGTGGCGATTGGCGACGATCCGCACCCGTTCGCAGCGACGTTTCGCATTGTCGCCGACCGCGATTGGCTGACCCGCAGGGTCGAGGTAGCGCTTGTCGGCGGTGCGTCATTGCTCCTGGAAGGCGACGGCGATGGGCACTGGACCTTGGACGGCCTGCCGATGGCGGCCCTCGACGGAACGCTTGAGCCGGATATTTCCATCACGCCGCTCACCAACGCTTTTCCGGTGAAAAGGCTGCGGCTCGCCAAAGGGCAAAGCGCTGAAATCCGCACGGCCTATGTGGACGTCGCGAACATGGCTGTGTTCGCGGACCCGCAGCGCTATACCTGTCTGGAGGAAGGACGCCTCTATCTCTATGAATCGCTGGACAGCGATTTTCGCCGCGAGGTGGCATTCGACGGCGAAGGATTCGTAACCGATTATCCCGGTCTTTTCCGGCGTCTGGGCTGAAGCTGACCCGAAATCGCCTCGACGATTGCCTGCAAAGGCGTCTTTACAGATGCAGCGGAAGCTTTTAGGAAGCGCCTGCCTCGCATGCAAAGCGCAGCCGAGTAGGGGTATAGCTCAGTTGGTAGAGCGGCGGTCTCCAAAACCGCAGGTCGCGGGTTCGAGCCCTGCTGCCCCTGCCATTTTCCTCGGTTCGCTCTTGAATGTCGCGAAAAGCTTGCCATATCAGCGCTTCTGAGGCATAGAAGCGTCCATAGCCGGGACGGAACGACTGGATGGTTCCGAGGCGGCGTTTGGTCATAAAGCGGGTTGTTGCCACTTGCGTGGATCAAGAATCGGTTTTATGTAGGCACGACAGACACGCGACGCGTGGAGCTGAGAGATCGGCTTTACGCGTCCGATTTGCATGGATAAAGCGGCCGCGTCCTTTGCGGCAACGATTGTCCAGGCGGCACGTCCCGGCCAGCGGGATCATCCAGGAGGTCCGGCCAACGGACCTTGAAAGCAGAGCGGCTACATGGCTTCGAAGACACTCAATCCTTTCGTCTTCCTCCAGCAGGTGAGGACGGAAACCGCAAAGGTGACCTGGCCTTCGCGGCGTGAAACCATGATCTCTACGGTCATGGTCCTCGTTTTCGCGTTGATCGCGATGGTGTTCTTCTTCAGCGCCGACCTGCTCATGGGGTTCGCTATCGAGAAATTGCTCGGTATCGGCGCCGGCCAGTAAGACTGCCACTACGGGGAATTACATATGACTGCGCGGTGGTACATCGTTCACGCCTATTCGAACTTCGAGAAGAAGGTCGCCGAAGATATTGAAAACAAGGCCAAGCAAAAGGGCCTGAGCGACAAGATCGAGCAGATCGTCGTGCCGACGGAAAAGGTGGTCGAGGTTCGCCGCGGCAAGAAGGTCGATGCGGAGCGCAAGTTCTTTCCGGGCTATGTGCTGCTCAAGGCCGAGCTGAACGACGCCGTCATCAGTCTGGTTAAGAACACGCCGCGCGTGACCGGTTTCCTTGGCGAGGACAAGCATACGGCCAAGCCGATGCACATCACCGAGAAGGAAGCCGAGCGCATCCTGCATCAGGTGCAGGAGGGCGTGGAGCGGCCGAAGCCTTC
Source organism: uncultured Mesorhizobium sp. (assembly GCA_965649745.1). Lineage (GTDB taxonomy): Bacteria > Pseudomonadota > Alphaproteobacteria > Rhizobiales > Rhizobiaceae > Mesorhizobium. Next base: position 1,897 of record CBFGLW010000090.1, read on the forward strand.
GGTTACGTTCGAGATCGGCGAGTCCGTACGGGTCTCGGACGGCCCGTTCGCCTCTTTCAACGGCTTCGTCCAGGAAGTGGACGAGGAGCGCGCCCGTCTCAAGGTGGAAGTTTCGATCTTCGGGCGCGCCGTGCCCGTCGATCTGGAATTCGGTCAGGTCGAAAAGGGCTGATCGAGACCCGTCCGCCTCCGGGCGGGCGGGTAGCGGCATTCCGGTGCCGCCCAAGCGTCGATGCGGAGCTTCGCGGCTTCGGAGCGCTTGGAAGAACAGGTGGGAGGCGAGGGCGGCTTAGCCGGTTGCCCGGACCGCACCACCGGACTGCAACCGCCGGCATTGACCCGCAAGTGGGAGCCGGCACGAAAGAAGGCAGGAAGTAGAGATGGCTAAGAAAATTGCGGGCCAGCTCAAGCTCCAGGTTGCCGCGGGTTCAGCGACTCCGTCGCCCCCGATCGGCCCGGCGCTTGGTCAGCGTGGCATCAACATCATGGAGTTCTGCAAAGCGTTCAACGCGCAGACCCAGGAGATGGAGAAGGGTTCGCCCATCCCCGTCGTGATCACCTACTACCAGGACAAGTCGTTCACCTTCGTCATGAAGACGCCGCCGGTGAGCTACTTCCTGAAGAAGGCCGCCAACCTCAAGTCGGGCTCGAAGGAGCCGGGCAAGGTCGGCGCCGGCAAGATCAGCCGCGACAAGGTTCGCGCCATCGCCGAGCAGAAGATGAAGGACCTGAACGCAAACGACATCGAAGCGGCCATGCGCATGGTCGAGGGCTCCGCCCGTTCGATGGGCCTGGAAGTGGTGGGCTGAGATCATGGCTAAACTTGCAAAGCGTATCGCCCAGTCCCGCGAGGGCATCGATCCCAACAAGGCCTACTCGCTCAGCGAGGCCCTGACCCTGTTGAAGGACCGCTCGAAGGTGAAGTTCGACGAGACCGTCGAAATCGCCATGAATCTCGGCGTCGATCCGCGCCATGCCGACCAGATGGTCCGTGGCGTCGTCAACCTGCCGAACGGCACCGGCCGCAACGTGCGCGTCGCCGTGTTCGCCCGTGGCGACAAGGCCGACGAGGCGAAGGCCGCCGGCGCCGATATCGTCGGTGCGGAGGATCTGGTCGACATCGTCCAGAAGGGCACGATCGACTTCGACCGCTGCATCGCCACGCCGGACATGATGCCGCTGGTCGGCCGTCTGGGCAAGGTGCTCGGCCCGCGCGGCATGATGCCGAACCCGAAGGTCGGCACCGTGACCCCGGACGTTGCCGCGGCCGTGAAGGCTTCGAAGGGCGGCGCCGTCGAGTTCCGCGTCGAGAAGGCCGGCATCGTCCAGGCCGGCGTTGGCAAGGTTTCGTTCGACGTCAAGGCGCTGGAAGAGAACATCCGCGCCTTCGCCGATGCGGTGAACAAGGCGAAGCCCGCCGGCGCCAAGGGCAACTACGTCAAGAAGGTGTCCGTCACCTCGACGATGGGCCCGGGCCTCAAGCTGGATGTCTCGACGCTCGCCGCGTCGTGATTCGATTGATTTGGATCGTCCCGTAAGAGACTGATCCGTAGAAGAATTCCGGGCCCTGCGTATCGGGCCCGGAGGCCGGAATTCGAAAGGGTTTCGGCAAATCCTGTCCGAGATTGCAGGCGGCCCGACGCTTTTCAGCCACGGCCTTAATCGCATGGCCTGCATGAGACGGGTGACGACCAGACAAGGGAGCGGATGCTCCAGTGAATGGTTCGAACCGTGTTTGCCTTTTTGCGCGGCTCCGGGCGACCGGACCGTCGGGAAAGGGGGCAGGATCCTCTGAACCGCCGTTCGGGTGATCCAGGAATGGAAGAGCCCGCCCGGCAAAAGGCAACCGACGCCTGTCCCGAATGCATGGGGCAGGGGTCAACTGGAGATAGGCAGTGGACAGAGCGGAAAAACGCGAACTCGTCACGGGCCTGAACGACGCCTTCAAGGGCGCCGGATCAGTGGTCGTGGCCCACTACGCCGGTATCACCGTCGCGCAGATGAACGATCTTCGTACGAAGATGCGTCAGGCCGGCGGCACCGTCAAAGTCGCGAAGAACCGTCTCGCCAAGATCGCTCTTCAGGGTACGGAATCCGAGAAGATCATCGATCTGTTCAAGGGACAGACGCTGATCGCTTACTCGGAGGATCCGGTTACGGCGCCGAAGGTCGCTTCCGAATTCGCCAAGGCGAATGAGAAGCTGATCATCCTCGGCGGCGCAATGGGTGCGACCGCTCTCAACGCGGACGGTGTGAAGGCCTTGGCCACCATGCCGTCGCTCGACGAGCTTCGCGCCAAGATTGTCGGCATGATTCAGACGCCGGCAACCCGGATCGCCGCAGTCGTCCAGGCACCTGCGGGCCAGCTGGCCCGCGTGTTTGGCGCCTATGCCCGGAAGGACGAGGCGGCGTAGGCCGTTCCTCACTATCAAACAACACGTTCGAACCAATTGAAGGAAAAAGAAAATGGCTGATCTCGCAAAGATCGTTGACGACCTTTCCAGCCTGACCGTCCTCGAGGCGGCTGAGCTGTCGAAGCTTCTGGAAGAAAAGTGGGGCGTTTCCGCCGCTGCTCCGGTGGCGGTTGCCGCTGCTGGCGGAGCTGGCGCCGCTGCCGCTGCTCCGGCTGAGGAGAAGACGGAATTCGACGTCATTCTCACCGACGCTGGCGCCCAGAAGATCAACGTCATCAAGGAAGTGCGCGCCATCACCGGCCTGGGCCTCAAGGAAGCCAAGGACCTGGTCGAGGCCGCTCCGAAGCCGGTCAAGGAAGGCGTGGCCAAGGCAGACGCCGACAAGATCAAGGCCCAGCTGGAAGCAGCCGGCGCCAAGGTCGACCTGAAGTAAGCGTAACGGATTTCCGGCGGGCCTATGTCCGCCGGAAATCCTGCGTATCGAGTGGGAGAACCTCTTTCCTGATGGCCGCTGGCGGCTTTCAGGAAACGGGTTTTTACCGTTTTTGCCGGCAGCCGCCTGGTTGCGGGCGTTTGGACAAGGCCGCAGCCATGCGGCGTAGGTTAAGACGGACCGCGGCGAGGTCCGTTGAAGAAGCGAGCCCCCAGGGGGCAGTGCCCGAGAGGCAGTGAAGGAGCGACGATGGCCCAGACCCAGACTTTCAATGGCCGCAGACGCGTACGCAAGTTCTTCGGAAAGATACCGGAAGTTGCGGAGATGCCGAACCTGATCGAGGTTCAGAAGGCATCCTATGACCAGTTCCTCATGGTGGATGAGCCGAAGGGCGGACGTCCGGACGAAGGACTGCAGGCTGTTTTCAAGTCGGTCTTCCCGATTTCCGATTTCTCCGGCTCTTCGATGCTGGAGTTCGTCAAGTATGAGTTCGAAGCGCCGAAGTTCGACGTTGACGAGTGCCGTCAGCGCGACCTGACCTATGCCGCGCCGCTCAAGGTGACGCTGCGCCTCATCGTGTTCGATATCGACGAGGATACCGGCGCGAAGTCCATCAAGGACATCAAGGAGCAAGACGTCTATATGGGCGACATGCCGCTCATGACCTTGAACGGCACCTTCATCGTCAACGGCACCGAGCGCGTCATCGTTTCGCAGATGCACCGTTCGCCGGGCGTCTTCTTCGATCACGACAAGGGCAAGTCGCACTCGTCGGGCAAGCTCCTGTTTGCCGCGCGCGTCATCCCCTATCGTGGTTCGTGGCTCGACATTGAGTTCGATTCCAAGGACGTCGTGCACGCCCGTATCGACCGTCGCCGCAAGATTCCGGTGACGTCGCTGCTGATGGCGCTCGGCATGGACGGCGAGGAAATCCTTTCGACGTTCTACAACAAGATCACCTACAAGCGCGCCGGCGACCACTGGCGCATTCCCTTCAGCGTCGACCGTTTCCGCGGTCTCAAGGCTGTCGGCGATCTGGTCGATGCCGACACCGGCGAAGTCGTCGTCGAGGCTGGCAAGAAGATTACGGCCCGCCAGGCCAAGCAGCTAGGCGAGAAGGGTCTGAAGGCCATCAAGGCGACCGACGAGGACCTGCTCGGCAACTATCTCGCCGAGGACATCGTCAACTACGCCACTGGCGAGATTTTCCTCGAGGCCGGCGACGAGATCGATGAAAAGACGCTCAAGGTGCTGCTCGGCGCCGGGGACGACGAAGTCCAGATCCTCGACATCGACCACGTCAATGTCGGCGCCTATATCCGCAACACCCTTGCGGTGGACAAGAACGAGAGCCGGCAGGACGCGCTGTTCGATATCTATCGCGTCATGCGTCCGGGCGAGCCGCCGACGCTGGAAACGGCGGAAGCCATGTTCAACTCGCTGTTCTTCGACAGCGAGCGCTATGACCTGTCGGCCGTCGGCCGCGTCAAGATGAATATGCGTCTCGAACTCAAGGCCGAGGACACCGTCCGCGTACTGCGCAAGGAAGACATCCTTGCCGTGGTCAAGACGCTGGTCGAGCTTCGCGACGGCAAGGGCGAGATCGACGACATCGACAATCTCGGCAACCGCCGCGTGCGCTCGGTCGGCGAGCTCATGGAGAACCAGTACCGCGTCGGCCTGCTGCGCATGGAGCGCGCCATCAAGGAGCGCATGTCGTCGATCGAGATCGACACCGTCATGCCGCAGGACCTGATCAACGCCAAGCCGGCGGCCGCTGCCGTGCGCGAGTTCTTCGGTTCCTCGCAGCTGTCGCAGTTCATGGACCAGACCAACCCGCTGTCGGAAATCACCCACAAGCGCCGCCTGTCGGCGCTCGGACCGGGCGGTCTGACCCGCGAGCGCGCCGGCTTCGAGGTGCGCGACGTGCATCCGACGCATTACGGCCGCATCTGCCCGATCGAGACGCCGGAAGGCCCGAATATCGGCCTGATCAACTCGCTGGCGACCTTCGCGCGCGTCAACAAGTACGGCTTCATCGAAAGCCCGTACCGCAAGATCGTCGACGGCAAGCTGACCGACGAGGTCGTCTACCTCTCCGCCATGGAAGAGGCCAAGCACTATGTCGCGCAGGCCAACGCCGAGCTCGACAAGGACGGCCGCTTCGTTGACGAATTCGTCATCTGCCGCAATGCCGGCGAGGTGATGATGGCGCCGCGCGAGAACGTCGACCTCATGGACGTTTCGCCCAAGCAGATGGTGTCGGTCGCCGCCGCGCTCATCCCGTTCCTCGAGAACGACGACGCCAACCGCGCACTGATGGGCTCGAACATGCAGCGTCAGGCCGTGCCGCTGGTGCGCGCCGAAGCGCCGTTCGTCGGCACCGGCATGGAGCCGATCGTCGCCCGTGACTCCGGCGCCGCCATCGGCGCCCGCCGCGGCGGCATTGTCGACCAGGTGGACGCCACCCGTATCGTCATCCGCGCCACGGAAGACCTCGATCCCGGCAAGTCGGGCGTCGACATCTACCGGCTGATGAAGTTCCAGCGTTCGAACCAGAACACCTGCATCAACCAGCGTCCGCTGGTCCGCATGGGCGACCGGGTCAACAAAGGCGACATCATCGCAGACGGTCCGTCGACAGAGCTCGGCGATCTGGCCCTCGGCCGCAACGTGCTGGTCGCGTTCATGCCGTGGAACGGCTACAACTATGAGGATTCGATCCTTCTGTCCGAGCGTATCGTCGCCGACGACGTCTTCACCTCGATCCACATCGAGGAATTCGAGGTCATGGCCCGCGACACCAAGCTCGGACCCGAGGAAATCACCCGCGACATTCCGAACGTCTCGGAAGAAGCGCTGAAGAACCTCGACGAAGCCGGCATCGTCTATATCGGCGCGGAAGTGCAGCCGGGCGACATCCTGGTCGGCAAGATCACGCCGAAGGGCGAAAGCCCGATGACGCCGGAAGAGAAGCTCCTGCGCGCCATCTTCGGCGAGAAGGCTTCCGATGTCCGCGACACCTCCATGCGCATGCCTCCGGGTACCTTCGGCACGGTGGTGGAAGTGCGCGTCTTCAACCGCCACGGCGTCGAGAAGGACGAGCGCGCCATGGCCATCGAGCGCGAAGAGATCGAGCGTCTCGCCAAGGACCGCGACGACGAGCAGGCCATCCTGGACCGCAACGTCTATTCGCGCCTGAACGACATGCTGGCCGGCAAGGAGGCCATCGCGGGGCCGAAGGGCTTCAAGAAGGGCACCACGCTGTCCAAGGAACTCCTCGAGGAGTATCCGCGTTCGCAATGGTGGCAGTTCGCGCTGGACAACGAGAAGCTGCAGGGCGAGCTCGAAGCGCTGCGCGGCCAGTACGACGACTCCAAGAAGGCGCTCGAACAGCGCTTCATGGACAAGGTCGAGAAGGTGCAGCGCGGCGACGAAATGCCTCCGGGCGTCATGAAGATGGTCAAGGTCTTCGTCGCGGTGAAGCGCAAGATGCAGCCGGGCGACAAGATGGCCGGCCGTCACGGCAACAAGGGCGTCGTGTCGCGCA
>CBFGLW010000091.1:0-8112 GCA_965649745.1 uncultured Mesorhizobium sp.
CGACGCTGCCGAGGTCCAGCTCCAGCGTGTCGGTGAACACCGGATCGGCGCTGGAGTTGTCGCGCCACATGCCCTGCGCTTTCGAATAGGCCTCGACCAGCGCGATGCGGTTTTCCGCGCGGCCGGACATGGTCAGGTAGCGGACGGTCTCGCTGTCGACCGGGAAGAAACCGCAGGTTGCGCCGTATTCCGGCGCCATGTTGCCGATGGTGGCGCGGTCGGCCAGCGTCATATTGGAGAGGCCGGGGCCGAAGAATTCGACGAACTTGCCGACGACGCCCTTCTTGCGCAGCATCTGGGTGACGGTCAGCACCAGGTCGGTGGCGGTGACGCCTTCCTTGAGTTTGCCGGTCAGGCGGAAACCGATGACTTCCGGCAGCAGCATCGAAACCGGCTGGCCGAGCATGGCCGCCTCCGCCTCGATACCGCCGACGCCCCAGCCAAGCACGCCGAGGCCGTTGATCATCGTGGTGTGGGAATCGGTGCCGACGCAGGTGTCGGGGTAAGCGACCGTCTCGCCGTCGTCATTGTTGGTCCACACCACCTGGCCGAGATATTCGAGATTGACCTGGTGGCAGATGCCGGTGCCGGGCGGCACGACGCGGAAGTTGCGGAACGCCTGCTGGCCCCACTTCAGGAACTTGTAGCGCTCCTCGTTGCGCTCGTATTCGAGCTCGACATTGCGGGCGAAGGCCATCGGCGTGCCGAATTCGTCGACGATGACGGAATGGTCGATGACGAGATCGACCGGCACCAGCGGGTTGATCTTCTGCGGATCGCCGCCGAGCGCGGCGATGCCGTCACGCATGGCGGCCAGATCGACCACGGCCGGAACGCCGGTGAAATCCTGCATCAGGACGCGCGCCGGCCGGTAGGCGATCTCGACGCCGGCGGTGCCGCGATCAGTCAGCCAGCCGGCCACTGCTTCGATGGCTTCCTTGGTGACGGAGCGGCCGTCCTCGTTGCGCAAAAGGTTTTCCAGCAGCACCTTCATCGAATAAGGCAGTTGGGCGATGCCGGTGAGGCCGTTCTTTTCGGCTTCGACCAGATCGTAATAGACGTAATCCGCCCCGCCCGCGGTCAGGGTGCGGCGGCAGTTGAAACTATCGAGAGATTTGGACACGGAATGACCCCATCTAGTCTGTTGCCTTCTAGGGAACGGACTCCGATGGGCATGCAATCACGCGCAAAGGTGCGGGTACGGCCATTTCCGCTGTCCGCTCCCGGACGCAAGGCCATCTCTGGTCCATGCGCCGGTCCGGCACAATAAAGGTTGCCTTCCCCGACCGCTGGGGTTGGTATGCCGCATATAGAGAAATTTCTGGAATAGTTCTAGACGGGTTTTGGGCAAATTTGCTGCGACAGGCAAAAGCGCCGCTTGGACTTTCGGCGAAAGGGTGGGAATGCGGCTTGTCGCCGAAAATCTCAGCGGGGAACGCAGCGGCGAACCGGTCTTTTCCGGATTGGCGTTCGCGCTCGACAGCGGACAGGCGCTGGCGGTCACCGGTCCCAACGGTTCCGGAAAATCGACGCTGCTGCGCGTCCTGTGCGGCCTTCTGCCCGCCGCGGCCGGAAGCGTACGGCTGGAGGGCGGCGGCGACACCTTTCCGACACTGGCTTCGGCCTGCCACTATCTCGGCCACCACAACGCGATGAAGCCGGCACTGACGGCGCGCGAAAACCTCGATTTCTGGCAGCGCTTCGCCGGACCTCCGGAGCGATCGGGCAACCGCCTGGAAAAGGCTGCCGCTCAACCTGCGCGCTCCGCCCCGTTGTCCGTCATCGAAGCCCTGGAGGCGGTCGGACTGGATTCGATAGCGCATCTGCCCTTCGGCTACCTGTCCACGGGCCAGCGCCGGCGCATCGCCATCGCGCGGCTGCTGGTGTCGTATCGGCCTGTCTGGCTGCTCGACGAGCCGACATCCGGTCTGGACAAGACTTCGGAAGAGCGCTTCGCCAGCCTGATGAGGAGGCATCTCGGCGACGGCGGCATCGTCGTCGCCGCGACGCATCTTCCGCTCGGGCTGGAAGAGGCCGGAGAGTTGAGGATGGGAAAGGGCTCACCCTCCCCCTTGTGGGGAGGGTCGCGGAGCAGTTCGCTCGGTCACGAGCGGACTGAGACGCGGGGAGGGGGTACTGAATGATCGTCGTCGTACCCCCACCCCGCCTCGCAATTTCCGCTTCGCTCCAATCGCTCATCGACCCTCCCCACAAGGGGGAGGGTAAGAGATGCTAGCCCTCTACCTCCGCGACCTTCGGTTGGGGTTCCGCGCCGGCGGCGGCGCGCTGACCGGCGTCATCTTCTTTCTTGCCGTGATCGCCACTATTCCCTTCGGCGTCGGCCCGGACCTGAACCTGCTCGCCCGCATCGGCCCGGCCATCCTGTGGATCGGCGCGCTTCTCGCCTCGCTGCTCGGCCTCGACCGGCTGTTCCAGGCCGACCGCGAAGACGGTTCGCTCGATCTGCTCGTGCTGGAAAACGACCGCCACATGCTGGCGTTGACCGTGCTGGTGAAATGCCTGGCGCACTGGACCTCGACCGCCCTGCCGCTGGTCGTCGCTGCACCCCTGCTCGGCCTGTTCATGAACATGACGCCTGCCGGCATCGGCGCCACGGCGCTGACGCTGCTCGTCGGCACGCCCGCCATCGCCTTCATCGGCGCGGCGGGTGCCGCCGTGGCCGTGGCGTTGCCGCGCGGCGGGCTGCTGATCTCGGTACTGGTGCTGCCGCTGACCATCCCGGTGCTGATCTTCGGCGTCTCGGCCAGCTACGGCGCGGTCAATGACCCCGATCCGTTCCTGCAGCCCTTCCTCATTCTCGCCGCGCTGACGCTGTTTCTTGCCGTCATCGGCCCGGTCGCCGCGGCGGTCGCGCTCAAGCATGGAATGGACTGATCGATCACGATCGGTTCAAACCGCGTCCAGAGCCGATTGCAGAGTTTTCAGCGCGCGTTTAAGGGAAGGCATGCTTCAGACGATGGAAAAGCGCCGAAAATGAGCGCCCACGCCCTTTACGTCACCGCCGCCTACGCCATCACGGCGATCGTGCTGGCCGCGCTGATCGGCTGGATCCTGCTCGACCAGCGGGCACGCAAGCGTGAGCTGGCGGAATTGGACGCCGCCGGCATCCGCCGTCGCTCCGATAAAGCTACCAATCCTCGATCAACGCCATGAGCGCCGAGACCAATCCGCCGACCCGCCGGCCGCGCCTGATCCTGCTTCTGCCGCTGGCGATCTTCCTTGGCCTCGCCGGCCTGTTCCTGGCGCAGCTTCTGTCAGGCCGCGATATCGCCGAAGTGCCCTCGGCGCTGATCGGCCAGCCCGCGCCACAGATCAGCCTGCCGGCGCTTGCCGGAACCGATCTGCCCGGCCTCGACTCCAAGGCCTTCGCCGGCAAGGTGACGCTGGTGAATGTCTTCGGCTCATGGTGCGTGCCGTGCCGCGACGAGCATCCCGTTTTGCTCGCGCTGTCGCAGGACAAACGCTACGTCATGGCGGCGCTGAACTACAAGGACAAGCCGGAAAATGCCCGCCGCTTCCTCGGCGAGCTTGGCAATCCATTCGCCGCGATCGGGGTGGATGAAACCGGCCGTGCGGCGATCGACTGGGGCGTCTACGGCGTGCCGGAAACTTTCGTCATCGGCAGGGACGGCAAGATCGCCTACAAGCATGTCGGGCCGCTGACGCCGGAATCTGCGCGCACGCTACTGCTGCCCGAAGTGGAAAAGGCGCTGGCCGCGCCCGGATAGCGGGACGCGGCCCTTACTGATCGTCATGAGCCAGCGCTGCTTGTTTTGCAGCCCTGGCCGAAGCTTTCTCAGCCGTAGATCTGCTTGCGGATCTGGTAGATCATCTCCGAGCGGCTGGCGCGCATATCGGCCAGATCACGGTCGGTGAGGCCGGCGACTTCGTTGATCAGCTGGTTGTACTGACGGCGCTTGGCGATCGAATTGCGGGCGCGGGATACGAGATTGTCGAACATGGCGGAACTCCGTATGGGTGCCGCAGCGTGCGGCGCGATTGTTCCTCCCTGTCTTTCGCATCATGACATAGGAATTGTGCGCCGCAATAAAAGATGCCGCAACGCAGCATTGCGCTGCGCGCATGGCCGGTTAACCGACCGTTACGAAGCGGCAATGCCGGGAGAAGGTTACTTCTTTGCCGGCTCCTCGACCGAATGCCGCATGATCAGCGGCATCTGGCTGAGCGTGAACAGCACCGTCATCGGGATCGTCGCCCACACCTTAAAAGCCACCCAGAAGTCGGTGGAGAAGGAGCGCCACACCACCTCGTTGACGACGGCGAGGAACAGGAAGAACAGACCCCAGCGCAGTGTCAGCTTGCGCCAGCCCTCGGCGTCGAGGTGGAAGGCCTCGTCGAAGACGTAGCCGAGCAGCGACTTGCCGAAGAAAAGCCCGCCGAGCAGCGTCGCGCCGAACAGCGTGTTGACGATGGTCGGCTTCATCTTGATGAAGATGTCGTCCTGCAGATAGAGCGTCAGCGCGCCGAAGATCAGCACCACCACGCCTGACACCAGCGGCATGATCGGCAACCGCCGCATCAGCGCCCAGGACACCGCCAGCGCGATGGCCGTCGCCGCCATGAACAGCCCGGTGGCGATGAAAATCGGCCCGCCGAAATCGGTCAGCATCGGGAATTTCCCCGCTAGCCATTCGCCGCGCGTATTGGCGAAGAAGAAGACCATCAGCGGTCCCAGTTCCAGCACCATCTTCAGCACCGGATTGACCGTCTCCTTATGCGCTTTCTGCGGGTCGGAGGGATCGCGTTCGAGAATGGGGGCGTTCATGATTTCCTTCTTTTGCATGATCTGGCCGGAATGGAGAGCAACTTTCCGCGATCATGCCTTCAGTGGGTTCAGGCAACGCCGGCAATCGCCTTGGCGAAGTCGCCGGCGGAAAACGGCTCGAGATCGTCCACCTGTTCGCCGACGCCGATGAAATAGACCGGCAGGCGATGCTTGGCGGCGATGGCGACGAGGATGCCGCCCCGCGCCGTGCCGTCGAGCTTGGTCATCACCAGCCCGTTGACCCCGGCGACGTTGCGGAAAATTTCGACCTGGTTGAGCGCGTTCTGCCCGGTGGTCGCATCGACCGTCTGCAGCACCGTGTGCGGCGCTTCCGGGTCGAGCTTGCCGAGCACCCGCACGATCTTTTCCAGTTCCGCCATCAATTCGGCCTTGTTCTGCAGCCGCCCGGCTGTGTCGATGATCAGCACGTCGGAGCCGGCTTCCTTCGCCTTTTCGAAGGCGTCGTAAGCGAGGCCGGCCGCGTCCGCTCCGAGCTTGGTGGCGATCACCGGCGAGTTGGTGCGCTCGCCCCAGATCTTCAACTGTTCGATCGCCGCGGCACGGAACGTGTCGCCGGCCGCCAGCATCACCGAAAGCCCGCCATCGGTCAGTTTCGCCGCCAGCTTGCCGATGGTCGTGGTCTTGCCGGTGCCGTTGACGCCGACGACGAGGATGACATGCGGCTTATGGCTGAGATCGAGTTCCAGCGGCAGCGCCACCGGCGCCAGCACCTTTTCCACCTCGGCCGCCATGACGGCGCGCACCTCGGCGTCCGAGACATCCTTGCCGTAGCGGCTGGCGGCGAGCGAATCCGTCACCCTGAGCGCCGTCTCGACGCCGAGGTCGGCGCGGATCAGCACGTCCTCCAGGTCCTGCAGCGTATCGTCGTCGAGCTTGCGCTTGGTGAAGACGCCGGCGATGTTGCCGGTCAGCTCGCGCGACGATCGCGCCAGCCCCTCGCGCATGCGCTGGAACCAGGAGGCGCGGGGCGCGGCCGGCGGTGGCGCCACGACAGGCGCCTGCTTCTGCTCGACTTTTTTCGAAACGGTGACCTTGCCTCGCTCCGCCTGGGGAGGCGGCGGCGCAAGGGCTTCCTTCTCCCCGCCTGCGGGAAGAAGGTCCGGCAGGGAATGAGGGGCGGCGTCGGCCGGCGAGAATTCCGGAGAACCGGCCGGCGAAGCGGTGACGAAATCCGTCCGCTGCGGCGCGGCGACCTGTATAGGTCGATGCTGCCCCTCTCCCTCGCCCCGTGAATGGGGAGAGAGGGATGCCGGCGTGGGCGCCTGCCCCGGCACCTCCACCGGCGCTTCGGCCGGCGCCGGCTCAGGCGCAGCCGGAATCTCGACCGGCCGTGGTTCGGGTGTTTCCTGCGGCGGCGAAGGCGGAACCTCCACCGGCGGCTTCGGGGTCTCCGGAGCGGGCGTGGGGGTTTCCGGCTTTGCAGGTTCGGGCTCGGGCGCCGGAGGCACCTCAGGCGTCGGCTCGGGTCGTGCAGGTTCCGGCCGGACTGGTTCCGGCGGAACTTCCTCTGGTTGTTTCGGTGGCGTTTCCGGCCGCGGCTCCGGCGTCACCGGCTGTTCGGGTGGTGGGGAAGGCTCCGTCTCCGGAGCAGGCTCGGGTTGTATTTCCGGTGTCGGCTCGGACAGGACGAAGGACTCGGATGCGCTTGGCGCAGCTTCTTCCATCGGCTTCAGGGCATCGAAATTCAGCGGCGGCAGCGGCGCGTCTTCCGCCTGCTTTTCCTCGACGACTTCCTTCCGGCCGAAGGAGAAGATTTTCTTGAAGAATCCTGCCATGCGTTCGCCCGTCAGGCCGCCCGCGCGGGGCGCGGAGCCGCGATCAGGCGCGCTCCGTCATCGCCGGTCACGACAGCCCGCACGATTTCGCCCGGCGCGCCCACACTGATGGCGGCCAGCGTGAAACCTTCGGTGCGGCCAAGCCCGTCACGCTCGATCAGGATGGACTGCTCCGTGCCGGCCAGCGCGACAAGGTGGCGGCGGTATGCGGCCTCACCCGCTTCGCGCAGGCGCGCCGCGCGCCGTTTGACCGTCTCGCGCCGCACCTGCGGCATCCTTGCGGCCGGCGTACCCTCCCGCGGCGAGAACGGAAACACGTGCAGATGCGTCAGCCCGCATTCCTCGATGATCGCCAGCGAATTCTCGAACATCGCCTCGGTCTCGGTCGGAAAACCGGCAATGATGTCGGCTCCGAACACGATGCCGGGCCGAAGCCTGCGCACATCCTCGCAGAAGCGGATCGACTGGTCGCGCAGATGACGACGCTTCATCCGTTTCAGGATCATGTCGTCGCCCGACTGCAGAGACAGATGCAGATGCGGCATCAGCCGCTTTTCCGTCGCGATGGCATCGAGCAGATCGTCATCCGCCTCGATGGAATCGATGGAGGATAGCCGCAGCCGTTTCACGTCCGGGACCTGGCGCAGGATCGTCCTGACCAGCCTGCCGAGCTTCGGCGCGCCCGGCAGGTCCGCGCCGTAGCTGGTCATGTCGACCCCGGACAGCACGATCTCGGCATAGCCGTTGCCGGCCAGCCGCTGGACCTGCTCCACCACCGCGCCCATCGGCACCGAGCGTGAATTGCCGCGCCCATAGGGGATGATGCAGAAAGTGCAGCGATGGTCGCAGCCGTTCTGCACTTGTACGAAGGCCCGCGCCCTGCCCTCGATGGCGTCGACCATGTGGCCGGCGGTCTCGCGCACCGAAAAGATGTCGTTGACACGGCACTTCTCGAAGTCGTTGACGCCGAAATCCGGCAGCGCCCGATAATTATGCGCCTTCAACTTTTCTTCGTTGCCGAGCACGAGATCGACCTCGTCCATGGCGGAGAAACTGCCCGGCTCGGTCTGCGCCGCGCAGCCGGTGACGATGATGCGCGCCTGCGGGTTCTCGCGCCGCGCCTTGCGGATGGCTTGCCGCGCCTGCCGCACCGCCTCGCCAGTGACGGCGCAGGTGTTGAAGATGACGGCGCCGCCGTCGAGCCCGCCGAGACCCGCCGTCTCGGCCTCGCGCCGCATCACTTCCGACTCATAGGTGTTGAGCCGGCAGCCGAAGGTGACGATATCGACGGGCATCAGGCTTTGTCCAAGGTGAGCGCACCCCCACCCCTAACCCCTCCCCACCAGGGGGAGGGGAACTCGGTCCCACTGGCGCTCGATACCAGCATCCAGAAATTGGCGAAGGAAAAGCGAAGCGCAAATCCCCCTCCCCCTTGTGGGGAGGGGTTAGGGGTGGGGGTGCGCCTGCTTGTTCGGATAAATCCCATCAGGCCGCGCTCTCGGTGTCGCG
>CBFGLW010000092.1:0-8107 GCA_965649745.1 uncultured Mesorhizobium sp.
GTAGCTATATACGGACGGGATAACCGCTGAAGGCATCTAAGCGGGAAACCCACCTTGAAACGAGTATTCCCTGAGAACCGTGGAAGACGACCACGTTGATAGGCCGGGTGTGGAAGAGCGGCAACGCTTGAAGCTTACCGGTACTAATAGTTCGATCGGCTTGATCGTTCTCATTACTCATGCCCATCGCAGACGCGATGGAAGGTAAGTAAGAATTTACTTACGGCACAAAAAACAGCTTCTCGAAACAAACGTGCGCTTTGCCGACCTGGTGGTTATGGCGGAGCGGCTGCACCCGATCCCATTCCGAACTCGGCCGTGAAACGCTCCAGCGCTGATGGTACTTCGTCTCAAGACGCGGGAGAGTAAGTCGCTGCCAGGTCTGCAAAGCGCACGTTAATTCACATCGTACTTTTTAAAAGTCGGAGGTGGCTTTTAGGTCGGTGCGGTGAAATCTTCTCCATCACGATTGGCCCGCCAAACGGGAATTCGGGCCGCGCAAGCGGCCTTTTCATTTGGCGGAACGGTAAAAGTAAGCGTCGGCTTATATAATTTGACGCGGGATGGAGCAGCCCGGTAGCTCGTCAGGCTCATAACCTGAAGGTCGCAGGTTCAAATCCTGCTCCCGCAACCAAATCAGCCCGGCCTTGCGCCGGGCTTTTTGTTTTTAAAGGCCGTGCGGCCGCAGGTCGGCTTGCAAGGCGGAGCAATATCGGCCTGCTCGTTATCCGCAGGCTCGTTCTTGTCTTGTCATTTGCCGGCCCGCCTTGGGCTGGCGGTTGGAATGATGCTCCTTGCCAAGGTGTGCTGAAAGCTCTGCCAGGCCCACCGAAGGCGGCGAGTTTTGTTCTCGCGAGAGTATCGACCGCAGGGTTGACCAGACTGCTGGCAGCAGTTTGAGCGCCTCTCCTGCCTGTCCATCATTTCGAGGTTCTTGAAAGACTGCTGAGTAGCTTTGTCCGGTCTTTTCCGATCATCAGAACGCTGCTGTCAGGTGCGAACAGCGCCGAGAACGACAACATCGCCGCTCCCACCGGAGATACCTCCGGACCGAGATGGCCCGAGACAATCTCGGGCGCCACGATACCTGTCGCGTTGATCTTGTCGAATTGGGACTGGACGCTGGCGACCAGTTCCCGATGGATCGGAACGGGCAGAATGCTGTCGAGGACGATCGCCTCGATATCGACCACCGACGTTATGCCGACAATAGCTTCGGCGAGGGCGCTCGCACAATCGTCGACCCATTCGAAGACCGGCTCGCGCGCGTTGGGAGGAAGAGGGTCCAGTTCCCTGACACGGTTGATCTCGATGCCCTTGAATTTCAGGTGCTTCACCAGGACATAGATCGACGCGCGATGGAGCAGGCTATGGTAGGGCTGCACCGCAGGCGCCGACGCCAGCTTTGACGGAGACACCGGCAACGGACCGAGGGCTGCGGTGTTGCCGTGCGGCCCGGTCTGCAGCTTCCCGTCCTGGACGAGCCCGCCTCCGACGAAGGTGTCGATCGATATGTGCATGAAGTCGCGGAACCGGGCGCCGGCGCCGCGGGAAAGTTCGGCCAGGGCCGCGGATGTCGCGTCGTTTTCGACGAAGACCGGAATTTTGGGGTCCGTGGAAAAGAAGGAAAGCAGATCGACTGTTTCCCATCTGGCGCCGAGCCCTTCCGGAAAATCGAGCTCGTCGCTCCAATCGCCCAGGAAATAGGGCGAAGCGATGCCGATGCCGACGATGCTGGCATCGCCAAGACCGTCGACGACCTTCCCGAAATTGTAGAGCGAAACATTTCCGGCTTTGAGCACAAGCTCGGGATCCGGATAGCGATATTCGTGCGATTCGCGCGCCCGGACTTCGCCGGCGAAATCGACCAGGACCGCCTCCAGTGCGCGCCGTCCTATCTTGATGCCGACGCTATACACGCGTTCCGGGGTTAACCTGTAGAGCACCGACGGCGAGCCGCGCTGTCCGAATCTTTTTCCTATCTGCTTTATAAAACCTGACGATTCCAGGCCGTCCACGATGACGGCAACCGCTGCGGGGGTGAGGTTGGCCGCCCGCGCCAGGTCCGATTTGGATGCTTCCTTGAGGCGGCGGATGGTATCGAGGACGAAGCGCTCATTATAGTGCCGAAGCTTGACGGAATTGCTTCCTTTCCCAGAAAACCCCTTTTCTTTCATGCTTTTTCAGCTCCTGGCCCCACGCCGAATCCGCTGACCGCAATTCTGTGTCGCAGTCCCCTTCCGGATTAGGGCCGTTCGACATTGCTCTGTGCAGGCGAGGAAGTCAATTTCCCGCTTGACGGCTGCAACCATATTATTATAGCAAATTAAAAAAATATATACTGAAGACAACCGGGCTGGGAGGGGTCGTTGTTGCAGCATCAGGCACTCGATGGCGATTTTGGCCCGGCGGCGCGAGCGGTCGCTGTCGCTCCTGTTGCTTTGCGAGGCGCCACCAAGGCTTTTGGCGGAACGGTGGCGCTCAAAGCCGCATCGTTCGAACTGCGCGCAGGCGAAGTGCTTGCACTGCTTGGCGAGAACGGCGCCGGCAAGAGCACCTGCGTGAAGCTGCTCGCTGGCGTGTTCTCGCCCACCGAGGGCAGCGTCGAGGTGGATGGTTCGCCGGTGGTATTTCGCTCGCCGCACGACGCGCAGGCGGCCGGCATTGCGGTGATGCATCAGCATCCCGGATTGTTCCCTGACCTTTCGGTCGCCGAGAATATCTACCTTGGACATATGCCGCGCGACCGCTTCGGCGGCATCGATAACAGGGCGATCCTTGTCGGTGCGCGTAACGTTCTAGCCAAGGTTGGCCTGGAAGCGTCGCCGGAAACCCGTCTGGGTACACTCAGAACGTCGGAGCAACAGCTTGTCGAGATCGCGCGCGCGCTTTCCCTGAATGCGCGGGTACTGATCATGGACGAACCCACGGCCGCGCTATCGCAACGCGAGGTCGAGCGGCTTTTCACCGTGGTGGACGATTTGCGCTCACACGGCGTGGCGATGATGTTCGTCGGCCATCGCATGGACGAGATATTCCGCATATCAGACCGTATCGCCGTCCTGCGCGACGGTCGGCTCATCGACATAAAGCCGGCGGCGGAGCTTGGACGCGCCGCGGCCATATCGATGATGGTCGGGCGCGAAATCACCGATCTTTATCCGGACCGTATCGGAACCGAAGGAAAACTGGTTCTGGAAACCAGGGCGTTGTCACGCGCAGGGGGATTCTCGGATATCGACCTGCGGCTTCACGCCGGCGAAGTGCTGGGGCTGGGCGGCCTTGTGGGAAGCGGTCGCACGGAGATAGCGCGGGTGCTGTTCGGCATCGACCGGCCGGATGCCGGAGAAATCCTGATCGATAGCAAGCCGGTTCGTTTCGCATCGGCGTGCGACGCCATGGATGCCCGCGTCGCCTATGTCTCGGAAGATCGGATGGGGCAAAGCCTGGTGATGGATTTCTCCATCCTGGATAACGCCGTTCTGCCGATCCTCGACAAGGCGGCGCCTGGGGGCCTCTACAGCGCAGAGCGCGCAATCGGCCTGATAGGCGACTGGCTCAAGCGCATGAAGTTGCGCTTCGTCGCCTATGGACAGCCGGTCAAGGAACTGTCGGGCGGCAACCAGCAGAAGGTCGCGTTGGCAAAGTGGCTGCGCACCGAACCGCGCATTCTCATTCTCGACGAGCCGACACAGGGCATCGACGTCGGCACCAAGGCCGAAGTCCATGCCATGATTGCCGATCTCGCGGCGCAGGGCATGGCGATCATCCTGATCTCTTCGGAAATGCCCGAGCTTATCGGCATGTGCGATCGTATCGTCGTCCTGAAGGAAGGCCGCAAGACAGCCGAATTTGCCAGGAGCGAAGCGACCCAGGAAAAGGTTCTGGAGGCCGCGACAAAAACCAGCGAACGCGCCGATCCGGTTCCGCGGGCGGAAAGTGCCGCCGCCCTTAAAGAGAGAAGGGCGGGTCCGCTCGACTTTCTGAAACGGAGGGAATTCGGCCTGCTTGTGGCAATGCTGGCCGTGGTTATCCCGGTGACAATCATAAATCCGCGCATGGTGAGCGCGGCGAACCTTACCGCCGTCTCGATGGATGCGGCGCTTCTGATCGTTGCAGCTCTGGCGCAGATGCTGGTCTTGATCACGCGCAACATCGATCTGTCCATCGCCTCGATCATCGGCCTTTCCGCCTACATGGCTGCGAGCATGGTGCAGGCCCATCCGGAACTGGACATAGTCATAGGCCTCGTCACTGCCTGCATGGTGGGCACGGCGATGGGCCTGCTCAACGGGCTTGTGATCACCAAGGGAAAAATTCCGGCCATCGTGGTGACGCTGGCCTCGATGTCGATATATCGCGGCTTCGACTCGCTGTGGGCAGCGGGCGACCAGATCAGCGCCGACGAGGTCACGCAGGCATGGCTCAACATGACGGGCCTCAAGATCGCCGGCGTTCCGCTGATCGTCGCAATCGCGGCCGCAATCCTGGGCATGGCCTATGTTTTGCTCAACCGCACGCCGGTCGGCCGGGAACTCTTCGCCACCGGTTCCAATCCGGACGGCGCCCGGCTGATCGGCATTCCTGTCGACCGCCGGATCGTCATGGCCTTCGGTCTGGCGGGTCTCCTGGGCGGAATTTGCGGTGCGCTCTGGGCGTCGCGCTATGCGACGATCGATGCACGTGTCGCGTTGGGATTCGAACTGACCGTCATCGCCTCGGCCGTGGTCGGCGGCGTGGCGATCCGCGGCGGCGCCGGCACGCTTCTGGGGGTCGTGCTTGGCGCCCTCACTCTGCTGGTCATCAAGAACGGGCTCACGCTCGTGCGCGTCGATCCGCTCTGGCTGCAGGGCGTCTACGGGCTTGTCATCCTCGTGGCCATCGGCATCGACGCATTCATCGTGCGGCGCGCGCAACAGGCAAGGCAGCAGAGGCCGCGATGAAAAAGCTTCTTCGTTCGATCGATTTCTGGGATTTGCTGCTGGCCGCGGCCTGCCTCGCCCTGTTTGCCTATTCCGCTCTCTTCGTGCCGAATTTCCTGTCGGGCTTCAACCTGTCGCAACTGGCAGCCAGCGCTTCGGAAAAAGCGCTGCTGATCCTGCCGATGACCCTGCTGATCATCACCCGCGAGATCGATCTTTCCATAGCCTCGGTTCTGGCGCTCGCTTCGGTTGTCTTCGGGCTGCTCGTGCAGGCCGACATTCCAACGCTCGCCGCCGTTCCGCTGACCTTGATATTCGGCGGTCTGCTGGGGGCCTTCAACGGCTATCTGGTCTCGGGTCTCGGCCTGCAGTCGCTGGTGGTGACGCTCGGCACGATGGCCCTCTACCGCGGCATTGGCTACATTCTGCTCGGCACCGGCTCGATCAACATACTGCCGCCCGCCATCGTTGACTTCGGCATCGAGAATCTGCCGGGTACCCAGATACCCTGGACCATCGTGCCGTTCCTGCTGCTGGCGCCGGTGTTCGCCGTCCTTCTGCAGAAAACGCCTACCGGCAAGCGCATTTATGCGCTTGGAGGCAGCCCGGACGTCGCGAAGTATTCCGGCATCGACACCTCCCGCATGATCCTGAAGCTTTTCGTGGTTTCAGGCGTCGTCGCCGCCCTCGCGGGCATCGTTTACACCGCCCGACTTTCCAATGCCCGCGCCAACAATGCGCTCGGCATGGAGCTCGACGTCATCACCATCGTGCTGCTTGGTGGTGTGAGCGTCTTCGGGGGCAAGGGCCGCCTGACGGGCGTGATGCTGGCGCTCGTCCTGATCGCCATCATCCGCAACGTGCTTGCCCTCAACCAGATCGGCGGCGACGCGCAAGGCATGATCGTCGGCATGCTGCTGATCGGCTCGCTGCTTGTCGGCAATTACTGGCGCTCCACACAGGAGCTGCTCACCAGATCCCGTGCGCTGCGCGAGACGAAGGGGTGATATCGGGGCCCTTCATCCAACCCCGAATTCTGAGGAGGAGTCACATGAAAGCCATTAGACTAGCACTGCTCGCTTCCGCGGTTCTGCTGACGCCGGCTGCGTTGGCGTTCGGCCAGGAATGCGCGAAGGAACCGGTAACGGTAGGCTTCCTGCCCAAGCTCGATACCGACCCGTACTTCAAGGTCGCGCAGCAAGGCGCGGAAGAAGCCGCCAAGGAAATCGGCGGCAAGGCGATCCAGGTCGCGCCATCGCAGGCGACGGCCGAAGCCCAGATCGACTTCATCAACAGCCTCGTCTCACAGAAAGTCGGGGTCATCGCGATTTCCGCCAATGACGCAAACGCAGTCGCCCCGGCGCTGAAGCGTGCGGCGCAGCAGGGCGTCAGGGTCATCTCCTACGATTCCGATGTGGCCGCCGATGCCCGCTCGGTCTTCGTCAACCAGGCGAAAGGCGACAGCCTTGCCGAAATGATGCTCGAAAGCGCCTACAACCTGATCGGCGGGGAGGGCGAATTCGCCATCCTGTCCTCGACGCCGACGGCCACCAACCAGAACGCCTGGATCGACTTCATGAAGGCGAAAATGGCGGCCGAACCGAAGTTCGCCAAGATGAAACTGGTGCAGGTGGCTTACGGCGAGGAAAGCGAGCAGATCAACCAGCAGCAGGCGCTGGCCCTGGTTCAGGCCTTTCCCGACCTTAAAGCCATCATCGTTCCGGCGGGCATCGGCCTTCCCGCGGCGGCGCGTGCGCTTGAAGAGGCGGGCATGATCGGCAAGGTCAAACTGACCGGCCTGGCGCCGGCGACGCTGATCTCGAAGTACATCAAGGACGGCGCCGCGCAGGACATATGGTGGAACGTTTCCGACCTCGGCTATCTCACCTACCAGACCGCCCAGGCGCTGGCCCAGTGCAAGATCACCGGCAAGGAAGGCGAAAAATTCACCGCGGGCCGTCTCGGCGAATACACGATCGGCGCATCCGGCGAGCTGGTCCTCGGCCCGGCAAAGATCGTCACCCCGGATAATCTGGCCGAATTCAAGTTCTGATCGAACCGGGGCGCCGGTTTAACTGACCGGCGCCCCATTCTTCAACGCTGTCGCGGGGTCCGGGTCGAATGAAGGTGCTGCTCGCGGGAGAGACTTTTTTCGGGACGACATCCATGGCTGCCGGTGGCGACGTTCACGCCAGCACCAGCTGGGCCAACGGCGCGACCGCATTCAACGCGGGATTGGCCAGCAAAGGCATCTCTGTAACCCAGATCGGCGGCGAGCATTGTGCTGCCGGATTTCCGACCAGCATCGAGGAATTGCGTTGCTACGCCGCCGTCATCATTTCCGATGTCAGCGCGCTGACGCTGCTGGTGACCCCCGACGCCCGCGCCGGCCGTGTCGGCGTCAATCGCCTCGAATTGCTCAAGTCCTATGTCGAGAATGGGGGAGGGCTTATGCTGGCGGGAGGATATCTGGGTTTTCAGGGCATGTTCGGAAACGGGCGATTCTACAATACGGCGGTCGAGGATGTCCTGCCTGTCCGTTGCCTGCCCTCCTTCGACGGGCTCGAAGTTCCGGAGGGGTTGGAGACCTCGATCCTGCTTGGCTCCCATTCCGTCTTCGACGGTATCGACGAACCGTTTCCACCCATACTCGGCCTGAACAAGGTGGAATTCCGGCAAGACGGGTCGTCCCAGATTCTCGCAAGCTGCTCCTATCGCGGCACATCCTGGCCGCTGCTGGCGACCCGCGATTATGCAAAAGGCCGTACCGTCGCGTGGACGACGGATATCGGCCTGCACTGGCTTTCCCAAAGCTTCCTTGAGTGGCCCCATTACGCCACGCTGATGGCGAATATCGTCTTCTGGCTTGCTGGAAAGCACCGGACCCGACACTACGACCCACAAGCCGGGTCAGGCTCCTGAGCGCCGACTTGGAGCGTTGTTCTGGCGACGAGCCAGCCGCGCCGCCGTCAGAAACACCAGAACTGCCTATCCCAAGGAGACCGTCATGAAATTCTTCGTCGATACCGCCGACATCAAGGAAATCCGGGAGCTGAACGATCTCGGCCTGCTCGACGGGGTGACCACCAATCCGTCGCTGATCCTGAAGTCGGGCGGGTCGATCTCGGAGGTGACGAAGGAAATCTGCTCGATCGTCGAGGGACCGGTCTCGGCCGAGGTGGTTG
>CBFGLW010000093.1:0-7656 GCA_965649745.1 uncultured Mesorhizobium sp.
ACTGCCTACTGCCTACTGCCTACTGCCTACTGCCTACTGCCTACTGCCTACTGCCGGTCTATCAATTCCACATCCACGATCTGCCCCGGCTGCAGCGCCGTTCCGGCCTTCTCCGGCTTGGCCTCGACCAGGTAGACCAGCTTCTGCCGGTTCTCGAGCGAGTAGATCACCGGCGGGGTGAATTCCGGATCGGGCGACACGTAGCTCACCTGTGCCGTCAGGTCCGGGGCGCAGCCGTCGCAGCGCACCTTGAGCTGGGTGCCCACCTTGATCGATGAGAATGCCGCCTCCGGTACGTAGAGCGTCAGCTTGACCGCCCCGTCCGGCAGCATCGACAGAACCGGCGCGCTAGGTCCCGCCGTGTCGCCCGGATTACGGATGACGTCATTGACCTGACCCGCGGCAGGCGCCGTCAGCACACGCTTGGAAAGGCGCCATTTTGCCTGGTCGAGCGCCGCCTGCGCCTGCTTGACCTGGTTGTCGGCCGCCTTGATGGTTTCCGGCCGCGCCGGCAGGCCGGCGACCGCAAGGTTCGCCTCGCTCTGGCCGATCTGCGCCTGCGCCACCTCCAGCGCCGTTGCCGATTCATCGAGTTGCGCCTGCGTGGCGATGCCACGCTTGAACAGGTCCCGCGTGCGGTCGAGCACGCGCCGCGCCTCCTCGGCCTGCGCCTTGGCGGAGCGGATGGTTGCCTCCAGCACAGCGATCTCTTCGGGGCGTTTGCCCACTTGCAGGTCGGCGAGCTGCGCCTGTGCCTGCGCCAGTGCGGCCTCCGCCTGGGCGACGGCGATGGTGGCGTCGGCGCTTTCCAGCGTCACCAGCGGCTTGCCGGGCTCGACCCTGTCGCCGCGCCGCACAGCGATGGTCTCGACCTGCGCCACCTCGATCGGCGCCAGAAGCACGTAGTCGCCCTCTACGTAACCGACAGCCAGCGGCGCGGCGGGAGCGCAGGCGCCGAAAAGCTGCGCCGCAAGCGGTATCGAACACAATATGCTCATGATGTCTGCCCCTTCCGGGCTGCGAGGATGGCGCTGAGATTGTCGCTGGTCACAGCCAGTACCTTGGCGGCCTCGGCTTGGCCGATCTCGCTCCAGCCCATGCGCCGCATCACCGCCTCGCGGCCGATGCGGAAATAGACGACCTGTCCGATCAGCGTGAAGACGGTGAGCTTGGTGCGGTCGCTCTCGGCGGCTTCGCCTGTCGCCTGTTCCCATACGCGGCAAAGGCGTTTGTGCGTCGGCTCGAAGACGCCGTCATAGACACGATCCAGCGCCGCTGTCGGATGCGAAAGCTCCCGCAGGATGAACTGGACGATCTCGCCTGCTTCCGGCCGTGCGATGATGAAGGCCAGCATACGGTCGAGCGCCGCGAAAAGCTGCGCCTCGGCGGCTTCCGCCGTCAGGTCCTTTTCGGGAAGGCCGCCGGCGGCGCCCATCGCCTGCGTGGCGATGGTCTGGATGGTGTCGACGATGAAATCCGCCGCCGCCAGCCGCAGGCCTTCCTTGCCGCCGAAGTGGTAGGCGATCGAACCGATATTGGCTTTCGCTTCCGCCGCAATCTCGCGTGTCGAGGTGCCGTCGAAGCCCTGCTGGCCGAACAGCTTCAGTGCGGCGCGCACGAGCGCCCTGCGCGTGTGCTCCGCCGGGGAGCCCGCAACCGCTCCGGGAACGCCTCGATCTTTCCTCGTCCTGTTCATCAGGAAAATTTAATCAATCGAATGATTAAAGTCAATTCGGCTTGCCATCGGCGGCTTCGCAGGCTTTAGTCGAACCATGGCATTAGAGATCGAACGCAAATTCCTGGTCGAGAGCAAGGCCTGGGAAGGCGAGGTGGAAAAGCGCACCTCCATCGTCCAGTTCTATGTCGGCATAGCGGCCGACCGTTCCATCCGTGTGCGGATCAAGAACGACAGCGAGGCGAAGTTCACCCTGAAATTCGGCAGCAACAACGCTGCCCGTGACGAATACGAATTCTCCATTCCGCTCGATGAGGCGCGGGAGATGATGGATTTCGCCATCGGCACCGTCATTCGCAAGACGCGCCACAACGTACGTCACAAAGGCTATATCTACGAGATCGACGTTTTTTCCGGCGATCTGGATGGCCTGGTCATGACCGAATTGGAAACGTCCGACAAAGTGGCGGCGGATATGCTGCCGGAATGGCTCGGCCGCGAAGTCACCGGCCAGCAGGCCTATTCCAACGCCTCGCTGGCGTTGAACGGCTATCCGGGACAGCCCAGGTGAGGATGTATCGAGCTGTGAGGCACGCCGGAGCGTGCCACGCACCCCGGTGACCAAAGAGCCGGGCGACACCTTGCTCGACCGGCTCGGGCGCTGGATCGCCAGGCGCCTGCAGGAAGAATCGTCCGGCTACGAACCCTACACGCCCTCGGACCCGGAGACGTTGCGCCGCACGCTGGAACCGGGCGACGTGTTGCTGATCGAAGGCAACCAGAAGATTTCTGCGGCGATCAAATACCTCACCCAGTCGACCTGGTCACACGCCGCCTTCTATGTCGGCGACGTCATGCCCGAACCCGACGACGGGTCGGAGCGGCCGCGGCTGATCGAAGTGACGCTCGGCGACGGCTGCACCGCCGTGCCGTTGTCGAATTACCGCACCTACAACACCCGCATCTGCCGGGCCAGCGGCCTCACGCCGGAGGACCGGGATGCGGTCGTTGATTTCATGGTGGGCAAGATCGGCCTGAAATACGATCTGAAGAACATTTTCGACATGCTGCGCTATTTCCTGCCGACGCCGCCCGTGCCGGTGCGCTGGCGCCGCCGTATGCTGGCCTTCGGTTCGGGCGATCCGACCCGCGCCATCTGCTCGACGCTGATCGCGCAAGCCTACGGACAGATACGCTATCCGATCCTGCCGGAGATCACCCGCGCGCCGGGACGTGCCTCGGCGCAGTCGCATTATTCCCGGCAGGAGATCCTGCACATCCGCCACCACTCCCTCTATACGCCACGCGACTTCGACCTCTCGCCCTATTTCCGCATTGTCAAGCCGACGCTGGAGTACGGGTTCGACTACCGTTCGGTGCTGTGGAGCAGCGATGAGGCGAAAGCGGCCGGCGGGCCGGCGGAAAGCTAGGCATCAGTCGTCTATCGCGTTGTCGCGCTGCAGGAAGCGTGCGGCCAGCCAGCACAGCATCGCCCAGGCAAAGCCGGCGCACCAGCCGGCCAGCACGTCCGAAGGCCAGTGCACGCCGAGATAGACGCGCGATACGCCCACCATCAGCGTCACCAGTACCGCCAGAAAGAGCACGTAGATGCGCGTCGTACGCCCATGCAGGAAGCGCGCCGCGAGCGTACCGAGCGTCAGATAGGTCACCGCCGACAGCATGGCGTGGCCGCTCGGGAACGACAGGCTGGTTTCGGTGGCGAGGTGCGAAACCAGTTCGGGGCGCGGGCGATCTATGCCCAGTTTCAGCAGGGTGGACAGCACCTGGCCGCCGCCCACTGCGACCAGCACGAACAAGGCGGTGCTGAGCCGACGCGTCAGGAAGAAGTAGATGACCGTGGCGGCGGTGATCAGCGTGAGCACGACGGTGCCGCCCAGCGCCGTGATGTCGCGCACGGCGCCCTCTATCCCGGGCGATCCGATCGGGTTGTCCGGCTGTCCCGCTTCCCGGAAGGCGAGCAGAATCTGCGTGTCGAGCGCATGGGGCGTGGTGTCCCTGGCCACCTCGGCCAGTTCGACAAAGCCCCACAGGCCGGCGGCGACGATCAGTCCGGCCAGCAGCACCGGGAATTCGATACGGTTCACCAATTCGCGGATCCTTTCATGCATGGCGTGTCAGCGCCCTTGCAGATAGGGTCCGAGCGTGATTAGCGCCACCGACAGGATGGCGAGCGCCACGCCCGCTGCCTGGATCGTGCCAAGACGTTCGCCGTACACCACCAGCGCCACGGCATTGACCGCGACGAGTTGGATGACGGCCGACAGGCTGAAGGACAGCGACATGCCGAATTCGCGGATCAGCCGCAGCATGATCAGGTTGCCCAGCGAATAGAGCCCGAGCGTCAGCACGATCTTGCCGAGGCTGGGCGAGAGACCCCACTGCTTCGCAACTGTCGCGGCCAGCAAGAAAATGATCGTCGACAAGCCAAGTTGCGCCAACCCACCGAAACTCATGGCCGCCCCCAAAGGTTTTTCCTCACAGGTTGTTCCCGAAGCTTGTACGCCGGTCAAGCCGGTCAAGCGCGGCCGTCAAACACCTCTGCCGCGCCAGCCCCGCGAAAGCCTTGCATTTTAAGGTCTCGGCCCTAGTTCGAATGGTGGAGAGCGCCGATGCCGAAAGCCGTTCATGACCGTGGACTGTTTCGCCCGCCGGAAATCGAGCGTCTCCAGCGCGTCTTCGACGCGGCCTGCAGCCAGCGCGACATCCATCCCGATTCTCCCGAGGCAAGCGAACTCGCCCTGACGCTGCTTGCGCTGCACAATGCCGGCATGACCGATGAGGATATGCTGATGCAGGCGACGGCCTTCCGCGTGCCGGAGAGCAAGACTGGATGACGCCGCGACGATCGCATCAGCCGGATTTGGCGATGGCCTCGGCGATGCGCCGCCCCTGCACTACGGAGCTGCGGAAATCGCCGGTCAGGCCCGGCCGCATGCCGAGGAACCACAGGCCGGGCAGGGGCGCGAGATGCGCCGGCGTCACCTTGGGCGAGCCATGCTCGTCCAGCACGCCGAGATCGCCCACCATGTTTTCGAGCCCGCTGCGGTAGCCGGTTGCAGCAATCACCACATCGGGCTGGATGACGCTCCCGTCCTGCAGCGTCACGCCATCGGGTCCCAATTTGGCGATCGGCGCCGCCATGCGGATGCGCCCCTTTTTCAGCGCCTTCACCGCGCCCTCGTCGACGGCGATGGCGATCTGCTCCTTGTCGAGCCGGCTGGCGCCGCCGCCCTTTCGCTTCGGCACGCCGTAGCGTGAAAGATCGCCGAATGCGAGGCGCTGCGTGGCTGCCAGAATCCAGTCCACCCAGCGCACCGGCATCCATTCGAGCACGCCGGCAAAGCGGTGGACGGCGATACTTGAAATGCGCTTCGGCAGCAGCGAGGGCCCATTCCGCAGCGAGAACCAGATGGCTTGTGTGTCCACCTTGGCCAGGTGGTTGAGCACGTCGAACCCGGAATTGCCCCCGCCCACAACCAGGATGCGCTTGCCCTTATAGGCTTGCACGTCGCCGAAATCGGCGGAATGGACGATCTGGCCGGTGAAGGTCTCCCTGCCGGGCCAATCGGGCATCCACGGTACCCGGTCGCGGCCTGTCGCCACTACCACATGCCGCGCCCGGCGCGGACCGGCGCTGGTGTGCACGAGCCAACCCTCGCCCTCCGGCTCGATGCGGATCACCTCGATGCCGTATTCTACTGCAAGTCCGCGCTTCGTCGAGTAGTCGTCCAGATAGGCCGCCACCGTGTCGCGTCGGGGGAAGGCAGGTGTTTTATCGGGAAAAGGCAAGCCGGGCAGAGCCGAGAAATGGCGGTGCGTATTCAGGCTGAGCTGCTTGTGCCGCCGCCGCCATGGTTCGGCCGCGCGGGCCTCCTTTTCCAGCAACACGGCCCTTATGCCCTTGCGCGCCAGCGCGTCGCCCGCGGCGAGACCCGCCGCGCCGGCTCCCACCACGATCACCCCTTCGCCATTCGACGGCTTGATGGCCATTGCTTCTTTCCGTGCTTGCACCGTTTTGCGAATGCGCTATGTGGCACGCGCGCGAATATGGCAAGAGTGCCCGGGGCGACACGCCGATGTGCGATTCGGAACGCGCCGCGAGGTGCGCAAGGCAGATGCCGGCGAAACGCGCCGTGAATGGACGTTAGGACTGGTCCGAGGCATGGCTTCCCCGCGTACGTATATCGACCGTCTTCTGAATGCCCGCGCGCCGCGCGTGCCGCAGCCCGATCTCGGCCTCGAACAGCGGCTCGCTTTGCTGCGCCGGCACGGCGACTTCTCGCTCGCCTACTCCACCGCCACGCAGGCGAAGCTGACCTATTTCGGCGGGACGGACGGCTACATTGCCTTCCAGACCATGATGGGCCGGCATTTCGCGCTGGCCGATCCGGTCGCCGGTCCGGCATCGCAGGAAGATTTGATCCGCCGTTTCGTCGAAGCCGCCGGTTCCCCTTGGTTCGTCCAGATCGGCGAGCGCACCGCCCGCGTCCTCTCCGGCCTCGGTTATCAGGTCAACCAACTCGGTTTCGACACCAGACTGACGCTGCCTGAGCACGATTTTTCCGGCAGGCGCAACGAGACCGTGCGCTATTCCGAGCGCTGGCTTTTGAAGAAGGGTTACTCGCTGGTCGAGGATCACGGGGCGACCGTGCCGGCGGCCGAGATCGAGCGGCTGTCCAAGGACTGGCGCTCCGGCCGCATCGTCGCCCGGCGCGAAATGGCCTTCCTCAACCGCGCCTTCGCAGCCGAGGTCGGTCCCGGGATGCGGCGTTTCCTGCTGCTGGACGATGCCGGCAGGCTGGTCGCCTTGCTGGATTTCGACCCGATCTACCGCGACGATGCGGTCGTCGCCTACACCACCTCGTTCAAGCGCAAGATCGCCGGCGCCACGCCCCATGCCGAGATCGGCCTGACCAAGTTCGCCGTCGACCGGTTCCGCGAAGAAGGCATCGGTGCTGTCACGCTCGGCCTGTCGCCGCTCGCCGACATCGGTCCGAGCGTCTATCCGGAAAGCCGCTTCTGGCGCGGCGCGTTCCAGCGCGCCTACGGCTCGGACTGGATCAACCGCAGCCGCTTCAACCTGCAGGGCCAGGCGGCGTTCAAGCGCCGCTTCCACGGTGTGGAGGAGCCCGTCTACATCGCCTTCCGCAAGGGCACGGCATTCGGGATGCTGGCGCTGCTCCGGCTGGTAAAGGCGATCTGAGCCCCTTCCTTCTCCCCTTGTGGGAGAAGGTGTCATGAAGTGACGGATGAGGGGCCGCAAACGACAGTTCGTCATCCCGGCCAAAGGAGCGAAGCGACTGCGAGCCGGAATCCATTCCGTGACGATGCAGGAATGGCCGATGTTCCGGACTGGATCCCGGATAGCCTCCCTACGCTGCGCTTCGTTCGGCTTCCGGGATGACGAAAACGTCCTACGTCCTCAGCCTGTAGCCCGTCTTGAATATCCAGGCGATCACCGCCACGCAGGCGAGCAGGAATATCACCGTCATGCCGAGGCTGATGCCGACCGAGACATCGGACTTGCCGAAGAAGCTCCAGCGGAAGCCGCTCACCAGATAGACCACCGGATTGAACAGGCTGATGCTGCGCCAGATGCCGGGCAACATGTCGATCGAGTAGAACGAGCCGCCAAGGAAGGTCAGCGGCGTGACGATCAGCAGCGGCACCAGCTGTAACTGCTCGAAATTCCCCGCCCACACGCCGATGATGAAGCCGAACAGGCTGAAAGTGATGGCCGTCAGGATCAGAAAGGCGATCATCCAGACAGGATGCTCGATATGCAGCGGCACGAACAGCGCCGCCGTGGCCAGGATGATCAGCCCGATCACCACCGACTTGGTCGCGGCGGCTCCGACATAGGCGAGCACGATCTCCAGATAGGAGACCGGAGCCGACAGCAGCTCGAAGATGGTGCCGACGAATTTCGGGAAATAGATGCCGAACGAGGCGTTGGAGAT
>CBFGLW010000094.1:0-7471 GCA_965649745.1 uncultured Mesorhizobium sp.
AGCGCGTGGAGAAGGATGCGGGGCTTCACGGTCTGCTCCTGTGGAGATGGCTGCGGCAAGCCGAGACTAGCGCTCGATCGGGATGTTGCAAAGCAAAGAGCTAAGGTCTGTCGGTTGAATACCCCCACCCCTAACTCCCCCCGCAAGGGGGGACTTGGCTGGCGGCAGCTTCCCCTCCCCCTTGCGGGGAGGGGTTAGGGGTGGGGGTGCGCTGCCCTTGCGCCGGACAGCCGGACAATCTGCCTTCAAGCCGGCGCGGCCTGACCGCCCGCGTCCAGTACATCGATGCCGCCGGCGCGGTCGTACTGCGCCTGGTCGAGGATGCCGGCGCGCTTCGACACGATGGTCGGCACCAGCGCCTGCCCGGCGACGTTGACCGCCGTGCGGCCCATGTCGAGGATCGGATCGATGGCGAGAAGCAGGCCGACGCCGGCGAGCGGCAGGCCAAGGGTCGACAGGGTCAGCGTCAGCATCACCGTGGCGCCGGTCAGCCCGGCGGTGGCGGCCGAGCCGATCACCGAGACGAAGACGATCAGGAAATAATCCTGGATGCCGAGCGGCACGCCATAGAACTGCGCCACGAAGATCGCCGAAATGGCCGGGTAGATCGCCGCGCAGCCATCCATCTTGGTGGTCGAGCCGAGCGGCACGGCGAAGGCGGCGTATTCGCGCGGCACGCCGAGGCTCTTTTCCGTCACGCTTTCGGTGACCGGCATGGTGCCGACCGAGGACCGCGACACAAAGCCGAGCTGGATCGCCGGCCAGGCGCCGGCGAAGAAGCGGGCCGGCGACAGCCCGTGCAGCAGGAGCAGCGTCGGGTAGACGATCAGCAGCACGATGGCGAGGCCGATGTAGATGGCGCCGGCATACCAGCCGAGCTGGGCCAGCGTCTGCCAGCCATACTGCGCCACCGCGTTGCCGAGCAGGCCGACGGTGCCGATCGGCGTCAGCCGGATCACCCACCAAAGGATCTTGCGGACGATGGCGAGCGCGGCACGGTTGAAGGTGAAGAAGGGCTCCGCCTTGTCGCCGACCTTCAGTGCGGCGACGCCGAAGACGATGGAAATCACCAGCAGCTGCAGGACGTTGAAATTGAGCGACGTCGAGGCCTTGCCGTCGGTGAGACGCGTCGAGGCCTCGAGGCCGAAGACATTGGCGGGAATCAAGCCCTTGAGGAAGTCGAGCCATGAGCCGGTGGTGGCCGGCGCCTTCGCCGTGTCGGCGACGACGGCGGTGCCGAGGCCGGGCTGAATGACCAGGCCGAGCGCGATGCCGATCAGCACAGCGATGAGGGCGGTGATGGCGAACCACAGCAGTGTCTGCCACACCAGCGCGGCGGCGTTGGAAAGCTGGCGCAGATTGCTGATCGAGGCGACGATGGCGGTGAAGATCAGCGGCGGCACCAGCGCGCGCAGCAGCTGCACGAAGACGGAGCCGACGGTGGAGAGCGTCTGGACGAGCCAGTTCGGATTGCCGGCGGCATCGGGGCCAAGGTTGCGGGCAACGAGGCCGAGGATCAAACCGACCACCATGGCGGCGAGCACCTGAAAGCCGAAAGAGGCATAGAAGGGTTTCGCGGCGCGCGGGTGGGCCGGCGAGGGGTGAGCGGATGTCTGGGACATGATGCGATCTCTATGTAACGGGGGCGGCGCAGAATAACGAACGCGCTTCGATATGATGCTTGTGCGTCAAAACGCGCAAGCGGTACTTTGTTTCCCTTTACGCCTTTTGCGGCGGACGAATCAGAAAGATCGTGGCGAATTAACCGCTGAAACAGGAATGGCTTTCCGAATTTCTATCGAGTTCCGGCCGGAAAGCGCCGGCTCTGCCGGGCCAATTCTTTTTGCCGGTGACGGGCGTTATCAGGCGGTGACGGATCGCTTCCGCGCATAAAAAAGGCGGCCGAAGCCGCCTTTTGTTCGTTCCCATAAGGGAAG
This sequence comes from uncultured Mesorhizobium sp., assembly GCA_965649745.1. Classification (GTDB taxonomy): domain Bacteria; phylum Pseudomonadota; class Alphaproteobacteria; order Rhizobiales; family Rhizobiaceae; genus Mesorhizobium. Next base: position 1,938 of record CBFGLW010000094.1, read on the forward strand.
AAATTATTCCGTGGTCTGCTCCGCGGCGGCCTTTTCAGCCTCGGCGGCAGCCTTCTTCTCGGCAGCGTCCTGAGCGGCCTTCTCAACTGCCAGGGCCTCGGCGGCGGCGATCTTCTCGGCTTCGATCCTGGCGCGTTCGGCGAGCAGGGCCTCGCGCTCGCTGTCGTTCAGCTTGCGCGCACGCACGCCGGTGTTCTCGGAGATGCGGGCCGACTTGCCGCGGCGATCGCGCAGATAATAAAGCTTGGCGCGGCGAACCTTGCCGCGGCGCACGATCTCGACGCCCTCGACCATTGGCGAATAGACCGGGAAAACGCGCTCGACGCCTTCGCCGTAGGAAATCTTGCGGACAGTGAAATTCTCCTGGAAGCCGGAGCCGGAACGGGCGATGACGACGCCCTCATAGGCCTGGACGCGGGTGCGCGCGCCTTCGGTGACGCGCACCTGGACGCGCACGGTGTCGCCGGGCTGGAATTCGGGCAACGTGCGTTTGGCTTCGATCTTGGCGGCCTGTTCGGCCTCGAGCTGACGGATGAGATCCATCTTAAAAATCCACTTCTTGTTCTTCCGACAGCCAGAGCGCCCGGCGCTCGCCTCGCAGTCTTCCCAAATCGGATATGGGACCGCTCGGCTATGTCCTTGGCGGGGAGCCTCGGACAGGGGCGACTACACCGTCATCGTTGACGGGATCCGGAAACGTTCTTCCGGTTCGGGCGGGCACATACATGTATTTCCACACCTTGTCACGCCCAAACTGCTCCGTCACGCGGATGAAAAAGACGGAAATGCAGGGTCCTGCCCCGACGGCGAGCCTTTGGCCCTGTGAAAGTTGACCGCTGCGGCTTGTCTCGGTGCTGCGGCCTTTCTAATCAGGGCCCTGAAACGGGGATCGCACCGCCTTGACCTTCACAACCGTCGTCCTTCTGTTCGTTTCCGGCCTGCTGACCGGCATGATCAATGCGGTCGCCGGCGGCGGCACGTTTCTTTCGTTCGGAGCGCTCAGTATCGTCGGCGTGCCGCCGGTGGTGGCGAACGCCACCTCCTCGATCACCCAGTTCCCCGGCTACGTCACCTCGACGCTGGCCTATTGGACGGACATCAAGCGCTTCTGGCGCGGCGCGTTGGCGCTGTGCGCAGTTTCCGTGGCCGGCGCCTTCGTCGGCGCGCGCATCCTCCTGGCGCTGGACAATCCATCCTTCCGGGCGCTGGTGCCTTGGCTGCTGATCGCCGCGACGGCGCTGTTCGCAGCGGGGCCTTTCCTCAAGCCGAAGCCGAAAACCGGACAGGAGGCGCCGGTCGGCTCGGCGTTCGGCTGGTTCATGCAGTTCGTCACCGCCATCTATGGCGGTTTCTTCGGCGCCGGCATGGGGGTGATGATGCTGGCGACGCTCGGCCTGTCGCAAAGCGGCGACTATCACCGGCTCAATGCGCTGAAGAACATGCTGGCCATGGTGATCGCGGCGATCGCCATCGTCATCTTTGTGCTCGGCGGGGTCGTTGCCTGGCCGCAGGCCATCGTCATGATCCCGGCCGTCGCCATCGGCGGCTGGAGCGGTGTGTGGGTGGCCAAGCGCGTCCCGCAGAGCGCCATGCGCGCCGTGGTCATCGCCGTCGGCCTGCTGTTGGCGTTCTATTACTTCGTCACCGGCTGACTTTTCGCCAGCAGATCTGGCCGGCGTTCCGCGGTCAGCTTCTCGGCCTCGGCGCGCCGCCATTGGGCGATTTTTCTGTGGTTGCCGGAGGTGAGAACGTCCGGGATCGGCCGGCCTTCGAACTCCTGCGGCCTTGTATAGTGCGGGTGTTCGAGCAAGCCATTCTCGAAGCTTTCCTCTTCGCCTGACCGTTCATTGCCCATGACGCCGGGCAGCAGGCGCACCACGGCGTCGAGCAGGACCAGCGCGGCCGGTTCGCCGCCGGAAAGGATGAAGTCGCCGATGGAGACTTCTTCGAGAGCGCGCGCGTCGATGACGCGCTGGTCGACGCCCTCGAAGCGCCCGCACAGGATGACGACGCCGGGACCGGCTGCCAATTCGCGCACGCGCGCCTGCGTTAGCGGTCTGCCGCGTGGGCTCATCAACAGGCGGGGGCGCGGATCGCCGGCCGGCGCGGCATGATTGAGCGCCTCGGCCAGCACGTCGGCGCGCATCACCATGCCGGCGCCGCCGCCCGCCGGCGTGTCGTCGACGGTGCGGTGACGGTCATGGGCGAAATCGCGGATCTGGATGGCTTGAAGCGACCACGTGCCTGCCTCCAGCGCCCGGCCGGCCAGCGAAAGGCCGAGCGCGCCGGGAAACATTTCCGGATAGAGGGTAAGGACGGAGGCATCGAAACTCACCGGTTGCCTCCGGCGTCTTTCGGGCCGCGAGGTCGCCGCCGGGGGTCGAAGCCTTCGGCGCCGGGCGCTTCCTGTTCACCCGGTTCGCCGTCCTCGTCTTCGGCAAGCCCCGCTGCGACAGGGTCTATAGTGACGAAGCCGCCGGCGATGGAGACTTCCGGCACGGCGGCCTTGGAGAACGGTATCAGCACGCCCTTGCGGCCGCCCAGCGTGACTTCAAGAATGTCGCCGCCGCCGAAATTCTGCACCGCGACGACCTCGCCGAGGACCGTCCCGTCGCCGTTTCTGACGGCAAGTCCGACCAGATCGGCGTGGTAGAAATCGTCCTCGTCGCCATCGTCGGGCAGCATCGAACGGTCGATGAAAAGCTCGGTGCCGGTCAGCGCCTCGGCGGCGTTGCGGTCGGCAATAGTCTTGAAGCGCACGACGACAACGTCCTTGGCCGGGCGGATGGCGGCGATCTCGAAGGCGCGGCCGTCGCGGGTATAAAGCGGGCCGTAGTCGCCCAGCGCCAGCGGATCGGCGGTGAAGGTCTTCACCCGCAGCTCACCCTTGATGCCATGGGCGGCGCCGATCACGGCCATCTGGATGGGATTTTGCGGCTTGGGCATGGGAATATTCCTCTGTCCGCTCGTGTCCTAAACTTTGATCGCGGGCATTTCAATCGCGCCTCTTCACGGGTTCCTAACCTCGATTCGGCACCATGCCTGCTACAAGCGGAACGAGGCGATGCAGGAATTTCTCATCCCGGCCCGGCCGGACCTCCAGGCGGCGCGCGAAAGCTGGCTGAAGATGCTGGCGCGCGAACGCCGGCTGTCGGCGCTGACGGTCGAAGCCTATGAACGCGACACGCGCCAGTTCCTGCAGTTCCTGACCGGCCATTGCGGCGGCTCGCCGGGTCTCGCCGACATCGCCGATCTGCGACCCGCCGACCTGCGCAGCTATCTGGCATGGCGGCGCAATTCCGGCGCGGGCGCACGCACGTTGGGGCGCGGGCTGGCCGGGGTGCGCTCGCTGCTGCGCTTTCTCGAACGGCGCGGGCTTGCCAATGCCGCCGGCGCGGCGGCACTCAGGGCTCCGAAGCAGCCGAAATCGCTGCCCAAGCCGCTGACCGCCTTGGACGCCAAACGCGTCGTATCGGCGGGCGCACAACTGGCGGAGGAACCGTGGATCGCCGCCCGCAACGTCGCGGTGCTGACGCTTCTCTACGGTTCCGGCCTACGCATCTCCGAGGCGCTGGGCCTGACAAGCGGCGAACTCGCTTCCGCGGATGAAAAAGTGCTGCGTATTACCGGCAAGGGCGGCAAGACGCGGCTGGTGCCGGTGCTGCCGGTCGCCATGCAGGCGGTGGCGGAGTATCGCCGGCTTTGTCCGTATCACCTCGATCCGCAGGGGCTGCTGTTCCGCGGCGCGCGGGGAGGGGCGCTCAACCCGGCCATCGTGCAGCGCGAGATGGCGCGGCTGCGCTCGGCGCTCAACCTGCCGGCGACGGCGACGCCGCATGCGCTGCGTCACTCCTTCGCGACGCATCTGCTCGGACGCGGCGGCGACCTGCGCACCATCCAGGAACTGCTCGGCCATGCCAGCCTGTCGACGACGCAGGTCTATACCGGCGTCGACACCGCCCGCCTGCTGGAGGTCTATGAAGCGGCGCACCCGAGGGCCTGAATATGGTGGCGTTTGAATATCCCGGCACCGGAAGGTTGCCCTACGTCGGCGGGTGGCGACAATTTTGCCGGGCCGATTAACCGTTTCGCCGTTTTTTGCGCCTAGAACGCTGGCATGAACCGCGCCATCGCCTTCGCCGACCGTTTCGCCCCGCTCGGGCTGAAACTGCTCGCCGCGCTCAATGTCCTATTCTTCCTGTCGTTCCTGACGGTCGCGCTTCTGCTTTCCGGCAAGGCGCGCGCGGAAGGGTTGACGTGCAGCGGCAAGGACATGACCGTTGCCCTGCGGAAGGACGATCCGGCCACCTATGCGCGGATCGAGGCCGAGGCGGCGAAGACGCCGAACGGCAAGGGCCTGCTGTGGAAACTGGAAAAACCCGGCCAGGAGCCCTCGTGGCTGTTCGGCACCATGCACATGACCGATCCGCGCGTCGTCACCCTGACGCCGGCGGCGAAGCAGGCCTTCGACAAGGCTGGCACCGTGGTGATCGAGACGACGGACGTACTCGACCAGAGCAAGATGATGGCGGCCATGGCCAAGGAGCCGGGCCTGATGATGTTCACCGATTCGACGACGCTGGCCTCGCTGCTGTCGCCGCAGGACGCCGAAGCGATGAACAAGGCGCTGGATGCGCGCGGCATTCCTCCGGCGAGCGTCGCCAAGATGAAGCCGTGGATGCTGACGGCGATGGTCGCCCTGCCGGCCTGCGAACTGGCGCGCAAATCCGGCGGCGCGCCGGTGCTCGATATCAAGCTGGCGAACGACGCCAAGGAAGCCGGCAAGAGGCTGGAAGGGCTGGAAACGGTGAGCGACCAGTTGCGGGCGATGGCGTCGCTGCCGATGGATCTGCACATGAAGGGTCTGGTCGACACGCTGAGGCTCGGCGACCGCGCCGACGATCTCTCCGAGACGATGATCGCGCTCTACCAGCGCGGCGAAATCGGCATGATATGGCCGCTGTTCCGTGCCGCGCTGCCGGACGAGACGGAGGATGCGGCCGGCTACGCAGCCTTCGAGGAGACCATGGTCACCAGCCGCAACAAGGTCATGGCGGAGCGGGCGGAGCCAATCCTGGCCGGAGGAAATGTTTTCATGGCGGTCGGCGCACTGCATTTGCCCGGTCCCGAAGGTCTGGTAGAAGACTTCCGGAAGGCCGGTTTTACCGTTACTTCCGTGCAATAGGCTATGCTTGCCGTGATTCGGCAGTTTTTAGTGCCGCGTTTGCCGTTGTTTGGGCGTTTTCCGTATCCAGACTGAAACCTGATCGCGCTTCGTGCGTTGATCGCTGTTGATTGATGTCTTTTTCATCCAAGGAGGACTGCACATGGCCAACATTCCCCCCACCGATCCGCTGAATCCGGGATCGACCGATCCGCGTGTCGACCCGCCGGCGCCGCGCGGCGGCGGCAGCGGGTGGCTGATCGCACTGGTCGTGATCGTTCTTGCCATCATTGCGTATTATGTGTTCGGCCGCAGCGGCCCCGAAGCGCCTCCGGCCGACGCGCCGCGCCCGAGCCGGGCGAGCCGAGCA
>CBFGLW010000095.1:0-7180 GCA_965649745.1 uncultured Mesorhizobium sp.
TCCGGTCGAGCCGCGCGGCGCGCCGCCGGCGCCGTCCGCCGCCAAGCTCTTGGCCGAAAACAATCTGTCGGCCGACCAGGTTTCCGGATCGGGCAAGCGCGGCCAGGTGCTCAAGGGCGACGTGCTCGACGCCATCGCCAAGGGTGCGCCATCGCAGCCGGCCGAAACGCCGAAGGTTCCTGCCGCTCCCGCCGCGGCGCGCGCGCCATCTTCGGAAGCGGATGCGGGCCGCGAGGAGCGGGTGCGCATGACCAAGCTGCGCCAGACCATCGCGCGGCGGCTCAAGGACGCGCAGGCGACCGCCGCCATGCTGACCACCTTCAACGAGGTGGACATGAAGGCGGTGATGGACCTGCGCGCCAAGTACAAGGACGTGTTCGAGAAGAAGCATGGCGTGAAGCTCGGCTTCATGGGTTTCTTCACCAAGGCCGTCACCCATGCGCTGAAGGAAATCCCGGCGGTGAACGCCGAGATCGACGGCACAGATATCATCTACAAGAACTTCGCCCATATCGGCGTGGCGGTCGGCACCGAGAAGGGCCTCGTCGTGCCGGTGGTGCGCGACGCCGACCAGATGTCGATCGCCGAGATCGAGAAGGAAATCGGACGGCTCGGCCTCGCCGCGCGCGACGGCAAGTTGTCGGTCGCCGACATGCAGGGCGGCACTTTCACCATCTCCAATGGCGGCGTCTATGGGTCGCTGATGTCGACGCCGATCCTCAACGCGCCGCAGTCGGGCATCCTCGGCATGCACAAGATCCAGGACCGCCCAGTTGTGGTGGGCGGCCAAATCGTGATCCGGCCGATGATGTATCTGGCACTTTCCTACGACCACCGTATCGTCGACGGCAAGGAAGCCGTCACCTTCCTGGTGCGGGTCAAGGAAAGCCTGGAGGATCCGGAACGCCTGGTGCTTGACCTTTAAGGCAAGATTTTTTCAGCGGCAGGTTCCCGCTGTCGAAAGCCGTTATTGTGAAGCGTCTTATTTCCGTGAACGTCATCAGGCCCGCAGGGGCCAAATCCGATGGGGATTGTTATGGAAACAGCCGCAGCTTCGATCGAAATCTGGGTTCTGGGCTGGAGCGTCGTGCTCCTGATCCTGCAAGTGGTCGCCCAGGCCGGCACAGCCGGCGACCTCGGCCCGAAATATCTGTTCAGCCCGCGCGACGTGCAGCGCGTGTCCAAAAGCGTGGTGTCGGGCCGGCTGTTGCGCGCCCTGCACAATCTGCTGGAGACATATCCGGCCTTCGTGGCGCTGGTGCGGGCGCTTGCCGTCACCGGCAAGACGGGCGGGATCGCCGCCACGGGCGCGGTGTTGTGGCTGGTGGCGCGGATCGTCTATGTGATCCTCTACGCGGCCGGCGTTCCGGTACTGCGCACCTTCGTATGGCTCGCCTCCATCATCGGCCTGGTGCTGATGCTGATCCGGCTGATGGCCTGAGCCGGGCAGACAGATTGACACCGGCAAAGGCAGTCATGCTCGCCTCGGCGCTTGTGTTGACCGGGCCCGCCGTTGCCGCCTGCCCGGTCGAGCTCGCCGTCTATGGCGACCGCGGCGATGCGGCCGGGATCGATTTCCGGCCGGCGACCGAGTCGGCCACCGTGACGAACGCCTTCAGGATGAATCTCGAAAACGGCGTCCAGCTCGACGGCATCGTCATGTGGAGCGAAGGCGTCGAGCGGCCCTATGGCGCGCTGATGTACAAATGCCCGGACGGCGACGTGACCGGCGCCGAGCTGGAGGCCTGCACTTTGTGGCAGGGCGTCGTCTATGCCGCCGACGAAACGGGCAAGATCGACCTGCTGCCGAAAAAGGGCGATGCGCCGAAGACGCTGATCTTTCCGGATCTCGGGCCCTCGCTGCGCCAGTCTTCGGCCTATGGCGCGCAGGGATTTTCGAAGCTGCCATGGGACGTCTTTACCCTGAAGGGATGTCAGGAATGAGCGCGCCGAAGACGGTTTTGGTGACCGGAGGCTCGCGCGGTATCGGCGCGGCGGTCGTGCGTCTGGCGGCGGCGCAAGGCTGGCGCGTCGCCTTCAGCTACGTCTCGAACCGCGGAGCGGCCGACGCCCTCGTTGAGGAGCTGGAGCAGGCCGGCGGCGAGGCCCTTGCCGTGCAGGCCGATGTCGGCAGCGAGGCTGACATATTGCGGCTGTTCGAAACCGTCGATGCGCGTTTCGGATCGCTGCATGGGCTGGTCAACAATGCCGGTGTGGTCGACCAGAAGGCGCGGATCGACGAAATGCCGGCCGAGCGGCTGGAGCGCATGTTCCGCATCAACGCGATCGGCTCGATCCTGTGCGCGCGGGAGGCGGTTCGGCGCATGTCGCGCCGGCATGGCGGCCACGGCGGCGTTATCGTCAACCTGTCGTCCGTCGCCGCCAGGCTCGGCAGCCCGGGCGAATATGTCGACTATGCCGCCTCCAAGGGCGCCATCGATAGTTTTACTGTCGGCCTCGCCCGCGAAGTGGCGGATGAAGGCGTCCGCGTCAATGCGGTGCGGCCGGGGCTGATCGACACTGAAATCCATGCCTCGGGCGGCCAGCCCGACCGGCTCGAAAGGCTGCGCATGCTGATCCCGATGAAGCGGGCAGGCCGTGCCGACGAAATCGCCGCGGCCGTGCTATGGCTGCTTTCGGACGAGGCTTCCTACACGACGGGCGCGCTGCTCGACGTCGGCGGCGGGCGCTAGAGATACAGGACAAGACCGGTTCCGGACCGGATCAGAAGGGAAACTGAAATGGCTTACGATGTTGTGGTGATCGGTTCCGGCCCGGGCGGCTACGTGTGCGCCATCAAGGCGGCGCAGCTCGGCCTCAAGGTGGCGGTGGTCGAGAAGCGCGAGACCTTCGGCGGCACCTGCCTCAATATCGGCTGCATCCCGTCCAAGGCGCTGCTGCATGCCTCGGAAATGTTCGCCGAGGCCGGTCATGCCTTCGACACGCTGGGCGTCGAGGTGACGCCGAAGCTGAATCTGAAGAAGATGATGGCGCACAAGGACGCCACCGTCGCCTCCAATGTCGGCGGCGTCGCCTTCCTGTTCAAGAAGAACAAGATCGATGCTTTCCGCGGCACCGGCAAGGTGGTTTCCGCCGGCAAGGTTTCGGTGACCGGCGAGGATGGTAAGGCGCAGGAGATCGAGACCAAGAACATCGTCATCGCCACCGGCTCGGATGTTGCCGGCATTCCCGGCGTCAAGGTCGACATCGACGAGAAGGTGATCGTGTCCTCGACCGGCGCGCTTTCGCTGGAGAAGGTTCCGAACCATCTGGTGGTGGTCGGCGGTGGCGTCATCGGGCTGGAGCTCGGCTCGGTGTGGGCGCGCCTCGGCGCCAAGGTCACGGTGGTCGAGTTCCTCGACACGATCCTCGGCGGCATGGACGGCGAGGTGTCGAAGCAGTTCCAGCGGCTGTTGGCCAAGCAGGGCTTCGAGTTCAAGCTCGGCGCCAAGGTCACGGCGGTCGCCAAGGCGAAGAAGGGCGCGAACGTCACCTTCGAGCCGGTCAATACAACCAAGGGGGGCGGCGATGCGGAGACGATCGATGCCGATGTGGTGCTGATCGCCACAGGCCGGCGCGCCTTTGTCGACGGGCTTGGCCTCAAGGAAGCCGGCGTCGAGGTCGACGAGCGCGGCCGGGTCAAGACGGACGGCCATCTGCGTACCAATGTTCCCGGCATCTGGGCCATCGGCGACGTGGTCGCCGGTCCGATGCTGGCGCACAAGGCCGAGGATGAGGGCGTCGCGGTGGCGGAGACGATCGCCGGTCAGGCTGGCCATGTGAATTACGATGTCATCCCGAGCGTCGTCTACACCAGCCCGGAGGTTGCCTCTGTCGGCAAGACCGAGGAGGAACTGAAGAAGGCCGGCATCGAATACCGCGCCGGCAAGTTCCCGTTCACGGCCAACGGACGGGCGCGCGCCATGCTGCACACGGACGGTTTCGTGAAGATCCTGGCCGACAAGGCGACGGACAAGGTTCTCGGCGTCCACATCGTCGGCTTCGGCGCCGGCGAGATGATCCACGAGGCGGCGGTGCTGATGGAGTTCGGCGGTTCGTCGGAAGACTTAGCCCGTACCTGCCACGCCCACCCGACCATGTCGGAAGCAGTGAAGGAAGCGGCGCTGGCGACCTTCTTCAAGCCGATCCATATTTGAGGATTGCCTGACAGTCCGAAAATATCGAAGCAGCAGAACGCCTCGCCACTAGACTCGATTCGGAACCGTAACGATGTTTCGAGTTTAGCGCCGAAGGGTTTCAATCAGCGTGCGCAGTTCCGCGACCTCGGCTTCCAGGGCTTGGACGCGGGATTCGAGATTGGAGCTTACGGCAGGCGAGGGCCTGAACGGTTCGCTGGCCGCCGCCGCTACGTCCACCGGACCGGACAGAAGATGAACGAAACGTTCCTCGCGCTGGCCGGGGGCGCGGCCGATGTCCTGCACCAGCGGCGGGCGGCGGCCGATCAGCATGTCGAGCTCGCCGCGCACCGTGTCCGCATCGCGGAATTGCGCCAGACGCTCGCTGCGCGCCAGCAATTCGTGCACGGTTTGCGGTCCGCGCAGCAGGAGCAGGCCGACCAGCGCCGTCTGTCCGCGCGTCAGCGAGAATTTCTGCGCCATCTGGTGTTCGTAACGCTCGACGCGCGAGGCGAAGACCTGCCGGACCAGCCCCTTGGATTGCAGCGTGCCGAGCGCCCGGTTGATATCGATCATGTCGAGCGCCATGACCGGATCGCGCGCCGTCTTCTGGTTGGCGGCGGCGACCAGCGCGTTGGACGTCATCGGGTAGACGTCCGGCGTCAGCTCCTTCTTCTCGATCAGGCAGCCGAGGATACGGGCTTCGGCGGGGGTGAGATGCGGGAGGTCTTCGGTCATAGCTGTACCGCTCTCGGGCTTGCGGTTTGGCGGCCGGGTCAAAACCCTATCGAACGCCGCGTCCTGCGCCCAACTGTGCAAACAGGAAAGGCGACCACCGCTAGACCCTTCGCTCCACCATCATCTTCTTGATCTCGGCGATGGCCTTGGCCGGGTTGAGGCCCTTGGGGCAGGTCTGCGCGCAATTCATGATGGTGTGGCAGCGATAGAGCCGGAACGGGTCCTCGAGATTGTCGAGCCGCTCGCCGGTCGCTTCGTCACGCGAATCGATCAGCCAACGGTAAGCCTGCAGCAGCGTCGCCGGGCCGAGATAACGGTCGCCGTTCCACCAGTAGCTCGGGCAGGAGGTGGAGCAGCAGGCGCACAAGATGCACTCGTAGAGCCCGTCCAGCTTCTGCCGGTCCTCATGGCTCTGCAGCCATTCCTTTGCCGGCTCTGGTGAAACCGTCTTCAGCCAAGGCTCGATGGAGCGGTGCTGGGCGTAGAAATTGGTCAGGTCGGGCACGAGGTCCTTGACCACCGGCATATGTGGCAGCGGATAGACCTTCACGGCGCCGGAAATGTCGTCGCAGCCCTTGGTGCAGGCCAGCGTGTTGGAGCCGTCGATGTTCATGGCGCAGGAGCCGCAGATGCCTTCGCGGCATGAGCGGCGCAACGTCAGCGTCGGGTCGATCCTGTTCTTGATCCAGAGCAGCGCGTCCAGAACCATCGGCCCGCAATCGTCCATGTCGACGAAATAGGTATCGATGCGGGGATTCTCGTCATCGTCTGGAGACCAGCGGTAGATGCGATATTCGCGCAAATTGGTCGCGCCTTCCGGCTTCGGCCAGGTCTTGCCCTGCCTGATCTGCGAGTTCTTGGGGAGCGTGAGTTCGACCATGGCGCGATCCTCAATACACCCGCGCCTTGGGCGCGATCTTCTTCGGGTCGATGCCGCCTTCGGACTGCGGCAGCACGGTTTCGGTGTGCACCGGGCGGTAGGCGAGGGTGACCTTGCCAGTCTCGTCCACCCAGGCCAGCGTATGCTTGCGCCAGTTGACGTCGTCGCGGTCGGGATAGTCCTCGCGCGCCTGCGCGCCGCGGCTCTCCTTGCGCGCTTCGGCGCCATAGACTGTGGTGATGGCATTGGCCATCAGGTTCTCCAGCTCAAGCGTCTCGACCAGATCGGAGTTCCAGATCATCGAGCGGTCGAAGACTTTTATGTCTTTCAACTCGCCCCAGATCTCGGACATGCGCCTGCAGCCGTTCCGCAGCGATTCCTCGGTGCGGAACACCGCCGCGTCCTCCTGCATGGTGCGCTGCATCTTTTCGCGCAGCACGGCAGTGGGGATCGTGCCGTTGGCATGACGCAGCCGGTCGAAGCGGTCCATGATCCTGTCGACCGAGGCCTGGTTCGGCGACGGGATGGCCGAATTGCGGTCCACTACCTGGCCGGCGCGGATGGCGGCGGCGCGACCGAAGACGACGAGGTCGATCAGCGAATTGGAGCCGAGCCGGTTGGCGCCATGCACGGAGGCGCAGCCTGCTTCGCCGACGGCCATCAGGCCGGGCGAGATGCGGTCGGGTTCACCGGCGGTCGGGTTCAGCACCTCGCCCCAGAAATTGGTCGGCACGCCGCCCATGTTATAGTGCACGGTCGGCGATACCGGGATCGGTTCCTTGGTCAGGTCGACGCCGGCGAAAATCTTGGCCGATTCGGAAATGCCGGGCAGGCGCTCGTGCAGCACGGCCGGGTCGAGATGGTCGAGATGCAGGTAGATGTGGTCCTTGAGCTTGCCGACGCCGCGGCCCTCGCGAATTTCCAGCGTCATGCAGCGCGAGACGACGTCGCGTGAGGCGAGGTCCTTGGCCGACGGCGCGTAACGCTCCATGAAGCGCTCGCCTTCGGAATTGACCAGATAACCGCCCTCGCCGCGCGCGCCCTCGGTGATGAGACAGCCGGCGCCATAGATGCCGGTCGGGTGGAACTGGACGAACTCCATGTCCTGCAGCGGCAGGCCCGCCCGTGCAGCCATGCCACCGCCGTCGCCGGTGCAGGTGTGGGCCGAGGTCGCGGTGAAATAGGCGCGGCCGTAGCCGCCGGTCGCCAGCACCACCATCTTGGCCGAGAAGCGGTGGATGGTGCCGTCGTCGAGGTTCCAGGCGACGACGCCGGTGCAGGTGCCGTCTGGCTCCATGATCAGGTCGAGGGCAAAATACTCGATGAAGAACTGCGCGTTGTTGCGCAGCGACTGGCCATAGAGCGTGTGCAGGATGGCGTGGCCGGTGCGGTCGGCGGCGGCGCAGGTGCGCTGCACCGGCGGGCC
>CBFGLW010000096.1:0-7041 GCA_965649745.1 uncultured Mesorhizobium sp.
GGCGAGCGCAAGCCCGGCGGCGGCAAGCCTTTCGGTGGCAACAAGCGGCGCTTCGGCGGCCGAGGCCGGCCGGCGCGCGCGGCCTGACGACAGGACCGCCGAAATACAAAAGGGCGAGGCTTCCGGCCTCGCCCTTTTCTACTGCAGCAGCTTCGACTCAGCATGTCGTCAGTTGGAATTGACCGCGCTGTCGCCGATTTCCGCTTCCGGCTTGCCTGCCCGGTATCCGAAGCTCAGCGGGCGCTTTTCCCAGCCGGTCAGCATCCTGACGATCCGCAAGGTGAGCGGGCGCGGCAGGATGCTGAGAAACTTCAGGCACCATGTCAGCCGGCGCGGGAAGCTGGTTTCGAAACCGCCGCGTTCGATGACCCGCATCATGCGCCGCGCCGCCGCTTCCGGCGATAGCATCGCCGGCAGGCGACGGCCGCTCTTTTGCGTCAGCGGCGTGTCGATGAAGCCGGGATTCACGATCTGGATGCGGACATTGATCTTGTCGAGATCGAATTTGAGCGACTCCGCCATGACATTGAGCGCCGCCTTGGTGGCGCTGTAGGCGGCGGTGGTCGGCCAGCCGAAATAGGCGCTGACGGACCCGACAAGCACAACCTGACCGCGGGCCTGCGCCTTCATGCAGCGAACCGCGGGAACCAGCCCGTTGAGCACGCCAAGCAGGTTCACCTCATAGGCATTCCGGAACTTGCGCACCGACAGGTTTTCGCCCGCCACCGGCACGTAGGTGCCTGCGTTGAAGATGGCGAGCGAAATAGGGCCGACATCCTTTTCGATAGACGAAACCGTGGCCGCCATGCGCTTTTCGTCCGTCACGTCGCAGGGATAGGAGAGGATGCGGCCCGGCAGCGCCTCCGTTTCCGCAATCAGCATGTCGATCGGATCTTCGTCGCGCGCCGTCACGGCAACGGTGAAGCCTGCCGCCGCGAGTTCCTTGGCGATGGCGCGTCCGAATCCCGAGCTGCCGCCGGTTATCCAGGCGACTCCGTCATCCGGCTTGGCGCGATAGAGTGGCATCAGTAACCCCAAGTCTTGCCCATACCTGCTGTAGCCACAGCAAAATCGAATGAAAAGGCCGTTCTGCTTTTCTTCACGTCACAATCGATCCCTACACGCTTTAATTTCCAAAACAGAGGTTTTTTACCGTTTCGATATGCCTTCTGGATGAAATGATCCGGTCCAGGCAGTTTCATGTCTTGAAAGCCGCGCGCCACGTTTTTAGGGTTTGGCGCGCAGTCTGTTCATACAAAGAAGGATTTTTTGATGCCTGCTTCGGTCATTGACGCCATCGGCAACACCCCTCTCATCAGGCTGAAGCGCGCATCGGAAGAAACCGGCTGCGAGATTCTCGGCAAGGCTGAATTCATGAATCCGGGCCAGTCGGTGAAGGATCGTGCCGGCCTTTTCATCATCAACGACGCCGAAAAGCGCGGCCTGCTGAAGCCGGGCGGCGTCATTGTCGAAGGCACCGCCGGCAACACCGGCATCGGCCTGACACTGGTGGCGAAGGCGCTCGGCTACCGCACCGTCATCGTCATTCCCGAGACCCAGAGCCAGGAGAAGAAGGATACGATCAAGCTGCTCGGCGCCGAGCTGATCGAGGTGCCGGCGGTCCCGTACAGGAACCCCAACAACTACGTGAAGCTGTCGGGGCGCCTGGCGCAGCAGATGGCGGCCAGCGAGCCCAACGGCGCGATCTGGGCCAACCAGTTCGACAATGTCGCCAACCGCGACGGCCATATCCGCACCACCGCCGAGGAAATCTGGAAGCAGACCGGCGGCAAGGTCGACGGCTTCGTCTCGGCCGTCGGCTCCGGCGGCACGCTGGCTGGCGTCGCGGCAGGCCTGCGCGGCAAGAGCAAGGACGTGAAGATCGCGCTGGCCGATCCGCTGGGCGCGGCGCTCTACAGCTTCTACACCGACGGCGTGCTGAAATCCGAAGGCAGCTCGATCACCGAAGGCATCGGGCAGGGGCGCATCACAGCCAACCTCGAAGGCTTCGCGCCCGATTTCTCCTACCAGATCCCCGACGACGAGGCGCTGCCCATCGTCTTCGACCTGATCCAGGAGGAGGGGCTTTGCGTCGGCGGCTCCACCGGCATCAACATCGCCGGCGCCGTCCGGCTGGCGCGCGAACTGGGGCCGGGGCACACAATCGTGACGATCCTGTGCGACTACGGCACGCGCTACCAGTCGAAGCTGTTCAATCCGGAGTTCCTGCGCGGCAAATCGCTGCCGGTGCCGGCCTGGATGGAGGAACGTACTGAGATTGACGTGCCGTACGAGCCCGTCGACGCATGAGCCTGAAGACGGAGGCGCTGTTCCGGGACGACGCCTATCTCCGCACCGGTCAAGCGAATGTCGTCGCGATCGACGAGCGTGGCGGTTTCGTTCTCGACCGCACGATCTTTTACGCCACCTCCGGCGGGCAGCCGGGCGATACCGGCCATCTCGAGCGCGCGGATGGCAGCCGCATCGCAATCGCGGCCACTGTCACCGGCGAGACCAAGGACGAGATCATCCATATTCCGGCGCCGGAACAGGCGCTTCCCGGGATCGGCGAAAGTCTTGCCTTAGCCATCGACTGGGAACGGCGGCATCGCCTGATGCGCATGCACACCGCCTGCCATCTGCTCAGCGTCGTATGTCCGTTTCCGATCACCGGCGCGTCCGTTTCGGAAGACGATTCGCGCGTCGACTTCGACCTGCCGGACGCCGGCTATTCCAAGGAAGAGGTGACGGCGAAGCTGATGGAGCTCGTGCAGGCCGACCATCCGGTCTTCACCCGCTGGATCACGGACGACGATCTCGCTGCCAATCCCGGCCTGATAAAATCGAAGAACGTGCGTCCGCCCAGCGGTGCCGGCCGCATCCGGCTCGTGTGCATCGGCGAGAATGCCTCGGTCGACAGCCAGCCCTGCGGCGGCACCCATGTGGCGCGCACCGGCGAGGTGGGTGAAATCCATATCGGCAAGATCGAAAAGAAAGGCCGCGAAAACCGGCGTTTTCGTATACGCTTCGGCCCGGCGCCGGCCGTCTGACGGACTGCGCGACATTTCAATGACCGGAGTACAGGAATGGCCGAAGACAGCGCCTTTACCGTCGATGCAGACTGGCTTCAGCAGCGGCTTGGCCAGCCCGGCCTGACGATCGTCGACGGCTCATGGTACCTGCCGTCGCACAAGCGCGATCCGCGCGCGGAATATGAAGCGGGGCATATTCCCGGCGCCCTGTTCCTCGACCAGGACGCCATATCCGACCAGCAGACGGACCTTCCCCATATGCTCGCCACGCCGAAGGACTTCGCGCAATATGTCGGCGCGATGGGGATTTCCGCCGACGACATGATCGTCGTCTATGACGGACCGGGCTACTTCTCGGCGCCACGTGCCTGGTGGATGTTCCGCGCCATGGGTGTTTCGCAGGTCTTCGTCCTCGACGGCGGTCTCGACCGCTGGATCGCCGAGGGCAGGCCGGTGACGGCGGAACCGACAAAGGTCGCGCCAAACGTTTTCCACGTCGACTTCGATGCCTCGCATGTCGTTGGACTGGACGAGATGCGACGGATCGTCGACAGCGGCTTGGCGCAGATCGCCGATGCACGGCCGTCCGGCCGCTTCTACGGCACGGAGCCGGAGCCGCGTGCCGGCGTGCGCTCCGGCCATATGCCGGGCGCCCACAGCGTGCCGATCACGTCCTTGTCCGAGAACGGCGAACTGCTCTCGAAGCCACGATTGAAATCCTTGCTGGAAAATGCCGGCCTCGATCTCTCCAGGCCCATCGTCACGCTTTGCGGATCGGGCATCACCGCCGCCGCCATCAACCTTGCGCTCGAAACACTGGATCATAGCGAAAACCGCCTCTATGACGGCTCCTGGACTGAATGGGGCCGGCTGGCCGATACTCCCGCTACGACGGACGACAGATGACGACGACGCAGAACGGCAGGGCCGACGATATCGGCGTCACGGTGACATTCCTCGAAATGCACGCGCCGCCCTCGCACTACCCGCCGGCTCCCTACAACCGGCAGATCGCATTGCTGCGAACGAAGGAGATCCCGCTGCATTTCTACCGTTACATGATGGACCGCGTCGGCCGGAAATGGCATTGGGTCAAGGCCTTGCGGCTGGACGACGAGGAGCTTGCAGCGGGCCTGCATCGCGAGGACCGCGACATCCGCATCCTCTATCTCGACGGCGCGCCGGCCGGCATCTTCGACATCAAGCCCAATCTGCCCGACGAGGCGGAACTGGTCTATTTCGGCCTGATGGAGCACGCGACCGGGCAGGGGCTGGGACGGTGGTTTCTCGGCTCGGCAATCTCCGCCTGCTGGTCGCACGGGCCGAAGCGCGTGACCGTCCAAACCTGTACGCTCGACCACCCCGCCGCCTTGCCGCTCTACCAGAAGCTGGGCTTCGTTCCGGTGGCGCAGAAGCGGGAGGTGATCCGGCCGCTGAGCCCCGCCGAGCGCGCCGACAGCGTCATGCGCTAAGCATGTCGAGCAAAAGTGTGAAGCGGTTTTGCGACAACGACATGCTGAAACAAAATCGCGGCGCTCTTTAGCCGCCGGCTGAACGCGGCGTTCATCTCCGCTTCAGTCTCGTTCTGCCATGGTGCGCATATTGAAAGCGCGCCGATCCGGCGCGTCTTGAAGGAGAAGACAAAATGCTGACCCGCCGCCTGTTCGCCGCCTCTCTCGCCGCCGCGATAGCCATGCCGAGCCTCGCCTTCGCCCAGGCCGCGACGCCGTCCGGCGCGCAGATCGAACGCCAGCTTCAGGCGGCGCCGCGCACCAAGCTGCGGCCGAACCAGCGGGTGACGATCCGCGAGTTCAAGCGCCGCCCGGACCTTCGCCGCATGGCTCCGTCCATCGACATCCAGTCGATCAATTTCGCCTTCGGCTCGTCGGCGATCGCGCCGTCGCAATACGCCAAGGTCGAGAACATCGCAGACGGGCTGCGGCGCATCCTTCGGCGCAATCCGCGCGCGCAAATCCTGATCGAAGGCCATACCGATGCGGTTGGCTCGGCGGCTTCGAACCTGGCGCTTTCCGAGGACCGCGCCGCTTCGCTGAAACGCACGCTGGTCCGCCAGTTCGGCATCCCGGCTCGCGCGCTCGATACCGTCGGCTATGGCGAGGAATTCCTGCTGGTCCCGACCCTGAACGAGAACTGGCGCAACCGCCGCGTCACGCTGCGGCGTTTCGACGATTTTATCCGCTGACCGGCGCATCGCTGGATCAACACTCGGCAGAGAGCCCGGCTTGAACAGGCCGGGCTCTTTCCATATCGCTTGACCGATGTGTGAGAAGGAGCCGGCAATGATAATCCGAGTGGTGATGGCGGGAGCGACAGGCTGGGTCGGCAAGGCGCTGGTGCCGGCGATCCTGGCGCAAGAGGACATGACGCTGGCCGGCGCGGTTTCCCGCGGCGCGGCAGGCCAGGATGCCGGCACGGCCATCGGCGCAGCTCCGGCCGGCGTTACCGTTGCCGCCTCGCTCGACGAGGCGTTGGTCAGCCCCTCGGATGTGGTGGTGGACTACACCAAGCCGCATGTGGTGAAGGGCAACGCGTTGCTGGCCATCGAGAAGGGCAGGCACGTCGTCATCGGCACCTCCGGTCTCGGCGCCGCCGACTATGCCGAGATCGACGCCGCGGCGAAGGCGAACGCCGTCGGCGTGCTGGCGGCCGGCAATTTCTCCATCACCGCCACGCTGATGAAGCGTTTCGCGCTGATGGCGGCGAAATACGTGCCCGATGTCGAGGTCATCGACTATGCCAGCGCCAGGAAGCCGGATGCACCGTCCGGCACCGCACGCGAACTGGCCGAAGCGCTGGCCGAAATCCGCAAGCCGGCGTCGTCCAAGCCCCAGTCGGAAGTCTCCGGCATCCCGCAAACGCGCGGCGCGGCGGTCGGATCGGGCGAGGGGGTGCAGGTGCACGCCTTGCGTCTGCCGTCCTACATCCTGTCCTGCGAAGTCCTGTTCGGCTTGCCGGACGAAAGGCTGACGATCCGACACGACGCCGGGTCCTCCGCCGCGCCTTACGTGGCGGGCACTTTGCTGGCGATCCGCCGGGTCGGCCAGTTCAAGGGGCTGGTCCGCGGCCTCGACGCTCTGATGGAATAGATGCTGGGCATTCGTCGGCCTCGTAGCAATTCCTTAACCATGCGGCGGTCAATGTGAACCCGTCACATCGTCGTAACATTGCGGTGCTACGAAGAAGGTGTCGAAGGATAGTCGACCGCGGATGAACCGGCGGCGATCCCTATAGACGAGGAAGCGGGGTTTTGCCCCGCTTTTTTGTTGCCCGGCACCGGGACTGATCGAGGGCGGGGCGTACCTTTGTCGGCTACTAGGCAGCGGCCAGCGCGGCCTTCGGCTCCATCGCCTCATAGCCCAGCGCCTCGGCTACGGCAGCATTGGTGACGCGGCCTTTGTGGACATTGAGCCCGTTGCGCAGATGCTTGTCGTCGATAACGGCCTTGAGGCCTTTGTCGGCCAGCTGCAGGCCGTAATGCAGCGTCGCATTGTTCAGCGCATGGGCCGAGGTCACCGGCACGGCGCCGGGCATATTGGCGACGCAGTAGTGGATCACGCCGTCGACCTCGTAGGTCGGCTCGGCATGTGTCGTCGCGTGCGAGGTCTCGAAGCAGCCGCCCTGGTCGATGGCGACATCGACCAGCACTGCGCCTTTTTTCATGCCGGATAGCATCTCGCGGCTGACCAGCTTGGGTGCCGCCGCGCCCGGAATCAGCACCGCCCCGACGACGATATCGGCCGAAAAGCACTCATCCTCGATTGCCTCGACCGTCGAATAGCGGGTGTGGACGCGACCGTTGAAAATATCGTCGAGCTGCCGCAGGCGCGGGATCGACCGGTCGACGATGGAGACGTCGGCGCCCAGGCCTACGGCCATCTTGGCCGCCTGCAGGCCGACCACGCCGCCGCCGAGGACGGCGACCTTTCCCGGCAACACACCGGGCACCCCGCCGAGCAGCACGCCGCGCCCGCCGTGCGCCTTCTCGAGC
>CBFGLW010000097.1:0-6406 GCA_965649745.1 uncultured Mesorhizobium sp.
TCCCCCTTGCGGGGAGGGGTGAGGGGTGGGGGTAGGAAGTCCCAAAGCATAGTCGGTGAAAAGCTGCGTCGCGTCGCAGCACCGGCCATGGCTTGAATCCTCATCACAACGACTCCAGGAATTTTACCAGCGCCGCGCGCGTTTCGGCATCGGCGGCGGCAAAGCGGTCGCGCGCTCCTTGCGCCTCGCCGCCGTGCCAAAGGATGGCTTCCGTCAGATTGCGCGCGCGTCCGTCATGCAGGAAGAATGTATGCCCGTTGACTCTGCTGGTCAGGCCGATGCCCCACAGCGGCGGCGTGCGCCATTCGTTTCCCGTCGCTTCCCCCACAGCCTGTCCGTCGGCCAGCCCCTCACCCATGTCGTGCAGGAGGAAATCCGAATACGGCCAGATAAGCTGGAAGGACTGCGCCTTGTTGGGCGTATCGCGGCGGGTGACGAATTTGGGCGTGTGGCAGGAGATGCAGCCCATTCCGTAGAAGGCCTGCTTGCCAGCAAGCACATCCTTCCTTCCCATGTCGCGGCGCGCCGGCACGGCGAGATTCTGGGAGTAGAACGTAACCAGTTCCATGACCGGCGCCGGGGCCTCGACCGGTCCCAGCCGCTCCTGCACGCCGTTCGGCATGGCGAGGCAATCGGCCTCGGCCTTGGTGCAATCGCCCCAGTGATGCGGCACTTCCGGCGTCGAGATGCCGATATCTCCGGCGAAGGCGTCGGCCGATTGCTGGCGGATCGACGGGGTCTGCGCCTTCCAGCCGAAAATGCCGAGCGTCCGCTTGCCGGTCAGTTCGTCGGGAACGATGTTCGGCCTGCCGGAAATGCCGTCGCCGTCCCGGTCCTCCGGGTCGGCGCGGGCGAGGATATCGGCTGGCGCGATCTGCTCCACCAGCCCGAGCCCGATCATGGGGGGCGAAATGCGCGGTGAAAGCGTCGTCGCGGGATCGAGTGGACCATAGGCCAGATCATCGATCCGGTATGTTGGCTTGCGCAGGGATAGAACCGCGCCGTCGGCGAGCGTAACAGGCTGTTCCTGATAGATGATGCGCATGCGTCCCTCACCCTTCAGGCCGGGAACGGCAAGATCCTGGAGCTGGCCGCCATAGGTCGGGTCAGGGAAATTCAGCACCCGGCCCTCGGCGCGCGCCGCCCTTTCCTCTTCGGTGCCTGCCTCGCGCGCCAGGCGCAGAAACATGGAGGTGGTGTCTGGGTTGCCTTCAGGCGGGTGGCCGCGGCCGTCCTTGAGATGGCAGCTCTGGCAGGCGCGCGCGTTGAACAACGGACCGAGACCGTCTGACGCCTGCGTGGACGACGGCGACGATACCCAGTTCTTGCGGAACAACGCGTTGCCCAGCTTGAACGTCCCTTCCTCCTCGAAGGTGATGTTGGCCGAGGACTGGGAGAAGGAATCGGCATTGACGCGCTTGCGCGACGTGCCGGCGCCGCCCTGCATCAGTTCGAACTGCTCGGGCCTGGAGAAGTCGGCCGTCGGCTTCGTGATGGCCTCGACCCGGGCGAGATCTTTCGGGGTGAGGTCGGTACGGGTGGTGGGGAGGTCGACAGAAGAAGCGGTGCTGGCCACCAGGCACGCCGCGAATGCGATGCCTGTGAGGACGAGCGCCCTTCCTCTCCCCTCACGAAGTGGGGGAGAGGTGTCGAGGCGAAGCCGAGACGGAGAGGGGGAGTAGCCCCGCAAAACATTTGAGTGAAGAAGGGCGGATAGCAAGCCCCCCTCTCCGGTTCGCTGCGCGAACCACCTCTCCCCCACTTCGTGAGGGGAGAGGATGGGCGCTGACTTTCGCCTGCGGCGCAAGAACCCTAGAATGCGCCGCATTCCCACATGTCCTTAAGCCTCGCCGACTTCGGCCTTGTCAGCGGATTCGGCGTTGAGCTGGCCGTATTTTTCCTCGCCGAGCGAGGCCAGCAGATCGAGTTGGGTTTCGAGGAAGTCGATGTGGCCTTCCTCATCCGCCAGAAGCTCCTCAAACAGTTTCATGCTGACATAGTCGCCCAGTTCGTTGCAGATTTCGCGCGAACGCTTGTAGGCGGTGCGCGCGTCGTATTCTCCGGCGAGGTCGGATTCCAGAACCTCCTTGACGTTCTGGCCGATACGCAGCGGCGCTACCGACTGGAGGTTCGGGTGGCCTTCGAGAAAGATGATGCGGGCCACCAGTTTGTCCGCATGGTGCATTTCCTCGATCGATTCCGCGCGTTCCTTGCGGGCCAGCTTGGTGTAGCCCCAGTCTTCGAGCAGGCGGAAATGCACCCAGTACTGGTTGACGGCGCCCAGTTCCAGAAACAGTGCCTCGTTAAGCCGCTCGATGACCTGTTGTTCGCCTTTCATGGGTCGTGCTCCCGTATTGGACGCGCAAGCCTCTCACGCGGTCCAGGTGTGAAACGATGTCCACGCCGTTCGCCTCCGAACGGGCATGGTAGTTTTCGGTAACCCGAATGATCGTTTCCACCACATTTGGGAAGCAGCCGCAACAGCGTCCCCGCTTTTGCAGCGTATGATAAACCTTCGCCGGAACGATTAGCTGCCAGGGGTCTTGATCGAGCAGGCCGATAATCGTCTGCTCGATTTCCTTCTCGGTAATGATGTTGCAATGGCAGACTAGCATTTCACTTGAGACTCATCTGGCTGACGGCGCGCCCATCGCGCCGTCCGGCTGGATTACTCCCGGATTACTGGAAGACCTTGTCCGGAGCGTCGAGGCTGTCCGATCCCTCGAAGGCGATGGCGTCGAGCTTCAGCGTCGAAACGACGCGTTCGATCGACTTGGTCTGGTCGACAAGCGCATCGATGGCAGCCTGCACGGTAGCGTTGCCTTCCGCGTTGCCTTCGCCGATCTGCTGATCGTAGGCCTCGCCGGCCTTGGCGCGGGCCTCTATCGCCTCCATCTTCGCGACCGTCGTATCGAGCTTGCCGGTGAGCTCCTTATCCAGCGCCGGATCGATCTCCTTGACCAGGGCCGAAACGGACGGACCTTCGACCGTGGAGCCGTCGACCCGCTTGTAGCTGCCTAAATAGGCGGAACGGATGCCGACCGCGTCTTCCAGGTGGGAGATATAGGTGTTGTCGGAGAAGCAATCGTGCTCCTCTTCCGGATCGTGCAGCAGCAGGCCGAGTTTCATGCGTTCGCCGGCCAGTTCGCCGTAGGACAGCGAGCCCATGCCGGTCAGGATGGTCGAGATGCCGGCGTTCGGTTCGCCGTCGACGAGATTCTTGCGCGCCGCGCCGCCTTCCTGCCAGTTGCCGACCATTTCCTCCAGGTCGGAGACCAGGAGATCGGAGGCGGATTTCAGATATTCGGCGCGGCGGTCGCAGTTGCCGCCGGTGCAGTTGGCGGTATCGTAGTCCGTATAGGGACGCTCGCCAGCGCCCGGCCCGGTGCCGTGCAGATCCTGGCCCCAGAGCAGGAATTCGATGGCATGGTAGCCGGTCGCCACATTGGCCTCGATGTCGCCGGCCTCCTGCAGCGTGCCGGAGAGGAATTCCGGCGTCAGCTTGGAAGCATCGATCTTCTTGCCGTCGATCTCGATTTCCTTGTTGGCGATGACGTTGGCGGTGTACAGCGCATTCTCGTCCGAATCCGTGCCGTAGGACTGGTCGACATAGTCGATGAGGCCCTCGTCCAGCGGCCAGGCGTTCACGCGGCCTTCCCAATCGTCGACGATGGCGTTGCCGAAGCGGTAGACCTCGGTCTGCTGGTAGGGGATACGCGCCGCCTTCCAAGCTTCGCGCGCCGCGTTCAGCGTTTGCGCCGAAGGCTTGGCGATCAGGGCATCGACGGCGCCGTCCAGCGCCTTGGCCGTGGTCAGCGAATCTTCGTATTTGGCCAGCGCGATGTCGGCATAGGTCTTAATGACAGCCTTGGCGTCGGTTTCGGCTTTGGCAGGCAGCACGAAGGCTGCCGCTGTGAGTGCAGCCGTCGCGCCGATGGCGGCAAGCCGGCCGTAGCGCAGGGCGACCAAGGTTTTGTTCATCGTCATCTCTCCTGGAAAATCGCTCAATTATGGCGCCGGCGGCGCGCGCTCAAAAAGCTGGAAAGGATTCGGCAAGAGCCCGCTGCCTGCGAAGCAGCACCGGAGTCGATGCAGTAACGCCCGAGTCGGCGGCACGACATTTCGACCAGCAAAATCACCGACATGCCTCCAATCGAAAGGGTTCAAGGCCCAGCCATCAAAGGAAGCGCCTGTAGCGCTTTGCCCCATAAAGTGGAGAAAACCAGGAAAGTCAAATCAAATCGCCAAGGAAAATCCAATCGAAACAACAGTTTAGAACTATTCTAAACTGCATCCGTCATGTTTTAACGAAGCAAAAAGGACCCTTGCCGACCCGCCTGCGTCTTGACAGCCCATTCTTGCGATGCGACCCGAAGCAGCCCTTGCGATGCAATTGGACAATCGCCACCTGCTAGGGCGAAATCCGCGACTTGGAATAGATTCAAGAAGTTGACCGTCATGAACGACAGCGTCGTTATCGTAGGAACCGGACATGCGGGCGTACAGGCAGCCGCCAGCCTTCGCGAGGAAGGCTTCGAAGGGCCGGTGATCCTTTTGGGCGAGGAAAAGGACCTGCCCTACCACAAGCCGCCTTTGTCAAAGACCTTCATCAAGGACGCCGAGGCCAAGCCGCAACCCCTGCGGGGCGAAGTGTTCTATACCGGCAACGCCATCGATTTCCGGCCAGGGGTACGGGTCGAGCGCATCGATTTCGCAGGTCGGAAACTCGAACTCGCCGGTGCCGGGGCGATGCCCTTCGGCAAACTCGTTCTGGCAACCGGATCGCGACCGCGGCTCCTTCCCCTGCCCGGCGCCGATCTCGCCGGCGTGCTTTCCCTGCGCTCGCTGGGCGATGCCCGGCTGATCCGTGAAATCAGCGCCGGATGCGAGGACGTGGTTATCCTCGGCGGCGGCTTCATCGGACTGGAGATCGCCGCGACACTTTCGGCTGCAGGTCGCAAGGTCACCGTGGTCGAGGCCGTCGACCGGCTGCTTGGCCGCGTCGTCGCGCCCGCCATCGGCGGCCATGTGCGCGAGCGGCTGGAAGTCATGGGCGTGCGGGTCATCACCGGCATGACCGTTTCCCACCTCGAAGGCGAGAACGGCCAGGTGACGGCGGCCGTCACCACTGCCGGCGAAAGGCTTCCCGCGCGCATGGTCATTGTCGGCATTGGTGTCGTGCCCAACATGGAGCTGGCCGCCGCCGCCGGTATCGAGACCGGCAACGGCATCCGCGTCGACGGACAGATGCGGACATCCTCGCCGGACGTCCTGGCGATCGGGGATGCGGCGCTGTACCGGCATTGGCTCACAGGCGGCGACACACGGCTGGAGTCGGTTCAGAACGCCACCGACCAGGCGAAGCTGGCGGCGCAGACCATCGTCGGACATTCGGGCGCGTATGGTGCCGTGCCATGGTTCTGGTCCGATATCGGCGACATGAAGCTCCAGATGGTGGGCCTGCCGACAGGCGGCGACAGCCATGTCATTTCAGGCGATCCGGCTGAAAACAAGTTCTCGATCTATCATTATGCCGGCAACCGGCTGGTGGCGATCGAGTCCATCAACAAGCCGGCCGACCACATGCTCGGCCGCAAGATGATCGGCGCCGGATTCTCGCCGCCGCCGGAAATGGCGACAGCAGGACCGGATGCGCTTAAACCGGCCCTGGCGGCGTTTGAGCAGTCCCGGTCTGCGCAATCCGCCTGATCGTCTTCGCAAGACCGGAAAAGCGCCCGTGCAGCGGCGATCCCGCCTGCCCATGAACCCCCAAGATGCTGTGGTTGAATGCTTGCGCGCCGCGCGCCCTGTTCTTATATACGCCCCACAACTGTGCGGGCTGCGGCAAAACCGTGGCGCCGTGCGGAATTCTTGTGAACAGGGGCTTTCGCTGGAACGCCTGACAGGGTCCTTGAAAGCCTGCTTGAAGGAGAGACTGAACCAATGGCAAAAGTAATCGGCATCGACCTTGGAACGACCAATTCCTGCGTCGCCGTCATGGACGGCAAAGACGCCAAGGTGATCGAGAACGCGGAAGGCGCGCGCACCACGCCGTCGATCGTCGCTTTCAGCGGTGACGGCGAACGTCTGGTCGGCCAGCCGGCGAAGCGGCAGGCGGTCACCAATCCCGAAAACACCATCTTCGCGGTCAAGCGACTGATCGGCCGCCGCTATGACGATCCGGTGACCGAGAAGGACAAGAAACTCGTCCCTTACAAGATCGTCAACGGCGACAATGGCGACGCCTGGGTCGAGGCAAACGGCAAGAAGCAGTCGCCGAGCCAGATCTCGGCGATGATCCTGCAGAAGATGAAGGAAACGGCCGAGGCCTATCTCGGCGAGAAGGTCGACAAGGCCGTCATCACCGTTCCGGCTTACTTCAACGACGCCCAGCGCCAGGCCACCA
>CBFGLW010000098.1:0-6073 GCA_965649745.1 uncultured Mesorhizobium sp.
TCTACCTCACACCCGACGAAACCCGCCTCCATCGCTTCGGCAAGGATGGGATGGCTATGTAAGCGGGCAACTCTACCGCTTGGCGCCGACGACCTTGTCCGTATTGGCCAGAAGTCGGCGCACGGCATCCCGCGCCGCATCGGGCTGCTGCAGGCGGATATGGGTCTCGATCTGCTCATGCAGAAGCTGCGCCTGCTCAATGTCGTCGCCGGCGCGGGTCGCATAGACGAACAAATGGTTCAGCGCCGACTCGATCAGCACGCCAAGCGGCACCAGAAGATCGTTTCCGGCGGCCCGCAGGATCGCCAGATGAAAGCGCGTATCGGCGTGGGTGCGGGCTTCCAGCGAGGCGGCCTCGCGCATGTCGCGGCACGCCAGGCTGATTTCCGCCATCTGCTCGTCGCTGCGCCGCAGCGCCGCATAGGCGGTCGCCTCCGGCTCGATGATGTGGCGGAATTCCTGCACCGTGCGCAGGAAGGTCTCGCTGCCGGGCGAGGTCGCATACCAGGCCAGCACGTCGCGATCGAGCAGGTTCCAGCGCTCGCGCGGCTCGACCCGGCTACCGACCTTGGGTCGTGACGCCAACAATCCCTTGGCCATCAGAATCTTGATCGCCTCGCGGACAGCCGAGCGGCTGACATCGAAGATTTTCGCCCATTGCGCCTCATTGGGCAGAATGGAGCCGGGCGCATAGTCGCCGCGCACGATGCGCGAGCCGATCTCATTAGCCACGGTGGCGTGGACGCTTGTTGTCATCCGTCGTTCCCGCGACGAGCCAAGCGGCCTGGAGCCTTCCAGTTCGTTCAAGACCGCCGACCGGACCGGTTTTCTTCCTGCCATGCTTTCCCCATTGACGGCCCCTGGCCGCCCGCCCTTTGGCCCCACTCTAACGGAAGATGCCGGAGATGACACCGTGCAAAGACATGCCCGCCGAGGCTGGCTCGCTTATGCCTATGGTTTCAGGCCAGCGTCGGAC
Organism: uncultured Mesorhizobium sp.; assembly: GCA_965649745.1. Classification (GTDB taxonomy): domain Bacteria; phylum Pseudomonadota; class Alphaproteobacteria; order Rhizobiales; family Rhizobiaceae; genus Mesorhizobium. The sequence goes on from CBFGLW010000098.1 coordinate 977, forward strand.
GCGTGATCGCGGGCATGGAAATATTCCGGGAGTTTCGTTCGATTGGATCGAACGATTCCACAGATAAATTGCGTTGGAGTTGCCGCGATTGGAATGTCATTTCTCATTACATAAAATCAGAGCATAACGTTCCATGTCCATCATCGCAGCCGAAAGCAACCGCGTCCCCTCGTCGCCCGTTCTGCCGGACCGCCAGTCTCTCAAGGCTCTGGCGTCGGGCATTCTGCTGGCCCTGATCGTTTCCGGCGCGGCCTTCACCGCCCGCATCCTGCCCGGCCTGGGGTTTCTCAGCCCGATGATTCTGGCCGTTATCGTCGGCGCGCTATTTTCCAATGTCGCCGGTCTGCCGGCACAGTTCAAACCCGGCGTCGGCTTCTGCCAGCGCAGCCTGTTGCGCCTCGCCATCGTGCTTCTGGGGTTCCAGCTCACCGTCGGCCAGCTTGTTTCGGTCGGCGGCCGGGGCGTCGCGATCATCGCGGCGGCGCTCGTTGCGACCTTCCTGTTCACCAAGGCGCTCGGCCGGCTACTCGGTGTCGACCGCAAACTCACAGAATTGATCGCGGCGGGCACCTCCATCTGTGGTGCATCCGCCATCGTCGCCACCAATACGGTCACCAAGGGCTCCGAGGACGAGGTCGCCTATGCGGTCGCGGCCATCACCCTCTTCGGCACGCTCGCCATGCTTGTCTTCCCGCTGTTCGGGCCGCATCTCGGACTGGACCAACATCGGTTCGGCCTGTGGGCCGGCGCGTCGATCCACGAGATCGCCCAGGTAATCGGCGCCAGCTTCCAGAACGGCGCGCAGTCCGGCGAGATCGGCACCGTCGCCAAGTTGGCCCGGGTGGCGATGCTGGCGCCGGTCGTCATCGCCCTGGGGCTGTTTTCCCGGCGCGGCTTCGACGACGGCTCGGGGCGCCCGCCTGTACCGTGGTTCATCTTCGCCTTCGTCGCGGTCGTCGCCCTGAACAGCGCCGTGGAAATCCCGACGGCCGTGACCGCGGCAATCGCTCCGGTGACGACGCTGATGCTGACCACGGGCCTCGCTGCCATGGGCTTGCAGACGCGATTCACACAAATCCGCGCACTCGGGCTCAGGCCCTTGCTGCTTGCATTTTCCGCATCCCTCTTTATCGCAGGGCTCAGCCTCTTGCTGCTGAAGCTCGTGTGATCAAGGGTATGGAATGACGCTGGAGCAGTTGCGAATTTTCGTCGCCGTCGCCGAGCGCGAGCATGTCACCCAGGCGGCGCGCGATCTGAACCTGACGCAGTCGGCGACAAGCGCCGCCGTCGCGGCACTCGAAGCGCGCTATGCCACCAAGCTTTTCGACCGGGTCGGACGGCGCATCTCGCTGACGGACTCAGGCCGGCTCTTCCTTGTCGAGGCCAAGGCCGTGCTGGCGCGTGCTTCCGCCGCCGAACTGGTGCTCGCCGATCTCGCCGGGCTGCGGGTCGGATCGCTGGCGCTGGCCGCCAGCCAGACGGTTGGCAATTACTGGCTGCCGAAACTCGTTCACCGGTTCCAGTCCGCCTATCCCGCCCTGTCCGTCACGCTGACCATGGGCAACACCGAAAGCGTCGCCGAACTGGTGCGTGAAGGCGTCGCGACCCTCGGCTTCGTCGAAGGAAAGGTCGACGAGCCGGCGCTGGCCATCACCCCGGTCGCCGAAGACGAGATGCTGCTGATGGTGCCGGCCACGCATCCATGGGCGACGGCTGGCGCCGAGGATATCGACCTGCGCGAGGCCCGTTGGGTGCTGCGCGAACATGGCTCCGGCACCCGGGCCATCCTGGAAGCGATGTTCCGGCGGGCCGGTTTTCCTCTGTCCGAAATCGATGTCGCTTTGGTGCTGCCGACCAACGAAGCGGTGCGGACCGCCGTCGAAGCCGGCGCTGGCGTCGCCGTTCTGTCGAAGCTCGTCGCCGCCAACGCCCTGCAGGCCGGCAATCTGGTCGCCGTGGACTTTCCCGTGCCGCGCCGCGAGTTCTTCATGCTGCGCCACAAGCAGCACTACGTCACCGCCGTGGAGCGTGAATTCGTCGCCCTCGTCGGCCAACGACAACCGGCAGGCGCGTAACCGTCAGGCGATCAGGACGCGGGGATCGAGCCGGCCGTTGAACGGCATGTCGACCAGGAAGGTCTTGCCGCCATCCGGGTCGGCGGCGCGCTCGGCCTCACTCATGCCTTTCCATGCCGAGGTGACCGCCATGCGGCTGGCGTCCTTTCCGACAAAGGCCGGGCACGAGGATTGCCGGGCCGGAATGGCAACCGAGCGCAGCAGCTTGCCTTCGGGCGAATAGGCGTTGACCGCTCCGCCGCCCCACGCCGCGTTCCAGACGACGCCGTCACGGTCCACGACCGACCCGTCGATATATCCGGGAACGTCGCCCTTGCGGTTATCCACGAACACCTGCGGCTCGCCAGCCGGCAGGCCGTTCGCCGGATCGCAGGCCACGCGCATCAACAGCGCCTTCACCGTGTCGGTATAATAAGCGGTGCGCCCGTCTTCGGTGAAACAGATCGAGTTCGGAATGCTGTTTCCGTCGTAAAGCTTGCGGACCTCGCCCTTGAAAAACCAGTAGATCGCGCCCAGCCCCCGGTCTTCCGTCTTGGCCATGGTGCTGAACCAGAACGCGCCGCACGGATGCACGCGCGCGTCGTTGGAGCGGGTTTCCCGGTTTTCCGCCTCGACCGCGGTGTGCAGCGTCATCTTGCCTGTCGTCACGTCGCGCACATGTAGTCCCGTCTCGGTGGCGATGAGCTGGCGCTGATCGTCGATGATGGCGATGGCGCTGGCCATCATGCCGAGTTCGATGACCTGCGTCTCGCCGCCGTCAGGCTGCGCCAGCATCCGGCTGTTGATGATGTCGAACCAGAACAGCGTGGCCGTGGCCGGATCGTAGCTCGGCCCCTCGCCGAGCTTGCAGACATGATGGGAAAGAACCGAGACGTTGTCGCTCATGCCGCTCCTCCGAATGCCGAATCCCAGGCTGCGACGGCGGCCTCGGCGCGGGTCCTGACCTGCGCCACGGTCATGCCGGGCTTGAACAGGCTGCTGCCCAGCCCGAACACGGAAACGCCGGCGGCCTTGTAGCCGGCGAAATCCGTCTCCGACACGCCGCCGACGGCGCCGACGATCGCATCCTTGGGCAGGACGGCGCGCATGGCGCTGATACCGCCCGGACCGAGCACGCTGGCCGGGAAGAATTTCAGCGCCGAAGCGCCGAGCCGGATCGCCTGGAACGCTTCGCTCGGCGTGAACACCCCGGGCATGGTCACCAGCCCGTGTTTCCCGGCCTGCGCCATCACGTCGGCATCGATGTTGGGGCTGACCAGCAATCTCCCGCCGGCCTTCGCCAGATTGTCGACGTCGCCTGGTGTCAGCACCGTGCCTGCGCCGATCAGCGCGCCGGCCGGAAGCGCTTCGACGATGCGGGCGATGGAAACGAACGGCTCCGGCGAGTTAAGCGGCACCTCGATGGCTTCGATGCCGGCGTCATGGATTGCCTGCGCCATCTCGACCGCCTCATCCGGCGTCAGGCCGCGCAGGATGGCGACGAGTCCTCGGTTGAGAACCGGAAATTCGGCCGTTCTCGTCATACACCCGCTCCTTCGATCATTCCGTTCTGCCGCGCCGCCTCGAACAGGCCGGCGCGCACGGCATCGTCGGCATCGACGGGATCGATGGCGAGGCCGGCCAGGCCCAGCGCCGCGCCATAGAGAACGCCGAGCGGACCGGAAGCGATCAGTGTGACCTCGCCATTCCCGGTGCCGTAGCGCTTCCGGGCCGAAGCGATCTCCGCGCCGATCAGCAGCCCCGACAGGGTCGCGGCGGCATCGGCGGCGTTCAAGCCATGCAGCAGGCCGCCGGCGCGGATGGCAAACAGCCGTGACAGGATATCGCCGCCCTCGGCGAGCGCGGTTTCGCAGGATTTGCGAAATACGGGATCGTCGGCCGCGACGCTCGCCGGCTTCTCGCCCAGCGAATGGCGCAGGATGGAATGTTCGGCCAGCACCGAAAACAGCTCGCCGGTGGGCCACGTTCCGAAGCCTGCGACCGAGCCGTCCTGCACCGAGACCCATTTGGAATGCGTGCCCGGCATGCACACGGTGTGCCGGCCGCTCGCCGGCAGTCCGGCCCCGGCAAGCTGGGTTTCCTCGCCGCGCATGACGTCCGGCCGGTCGGTCAGGCGCTGCGCCAGGCCGGGCACGATGCGGATGTCCCGCTTCTCACCTGGAATCCGGGCCGCGCCCTTCAGGATCGCATCGATGGAAGAAGGCACGTCGACATAGGGAGCTTCGACCCAGCCCTGCCGCGATCCCGCCATGCCGCAGATCACCACCGGCAGATCGCCCGGCGCTTTCAGCTCAGCGAGATGACCTTCCAGAACGGTCGAAAACCCAGTCTTCTGCGCCGTGATCAGGCCATCGTCGCCGCGCCTTTCGGCCAGCGGCGCGCCCGATGCGTCGAGCAGCCAGACGCGCAGGCGCGTCGTGCCCCAGTCGACGGCGGCGACGGCAGGATTTCCGCTCAATCGAACTCTCCCCGGCTTAGTTCGGCCACGCCGTGTTGACCCTATTCTTCAGACAATTGCAAGGATCATGAAAGGGCGCCATCGGCACGACGCCGGCTTGGTCGCCCTTTCATAAACGCAAAAAGAAAGGGCGCCTGAGCGCCCTTTCCAATCTCGCATCCGAATCTGCGATCAGAACGGCGAATCCGGGAAGTAGAAGCTCTCGGCGTTGTCCTTGGTCACCAGCGTGGCGTCGAGTATGTAGGTGCCGCGAACCGGGACCTGGTCGTAGAAATTGGCCGCGGTCAGCTGCATGGCGGTGGCGATCATTGCCGGCGGATAGAGCACGTCGACCGGGATCAGCTTGTCGCCGTCCATGACCTTCTTGATCATGTCCTTCGAACCGGCGCCGGCGACGACATACTGGATGTCGGTACGCTTGGCCTGCTCGATGGCCTGCAGCACGCCGACGGCCATGTCGTCGTCCTGGCACCAGACCACGTCGATCTTCGGATATTTGGTCAAATAGTCCTGCATGACCTTGAAGGCGTCGTCGCGGTTCCAGTTGCCGAACTGGCGGTCGAG
>CBFGLW010000099.1:0-5997 GCA_965649745.1 uncultured Mesorhizobium sp.
TCCCGCGCCGGCTGAACCGGCTCCCGCTACTCCAGCGCCGGCACCTGCCGAGCCAGCACCGGCGCCGGCACCTGCCGAACCTCCGGCCATGCAGCCGCAGACGCCTGCGCAGCCGGCTCCCGCGCAGTAACAGGCGGGAAAAGGCAATCGGAAAGGCCCGCTTCGGCGGGCCTTTTCATCTGGCGCGGGAAAATCGGGATCGCAGCGTCGCTGCGGCGCGGCTGCTCCCTATCGGCCGTGTCTTGACACTCTCGTGCTTTTCCTGTCTACACGCGCCAATTCCGCGACGACGATCTTTCGCGAAACCGACCGGGACGTCCGGCTTCTTCCAGGAAAGAGGCCATCATCGATCCCGGAGGCCAACATCCGGCAGCGCTGTGCGCCCCCGGGTGCTTTTTGGTTTTGGGCTTCGGCCCGGCGGCTTGCTTGGAGCTTCGGCGCGCATGCACTACCTCTCGGGTATCCTTCGGGCTCTCGGGAAAAGGGAAAAGAATGTTCGAATCGCTTCAGGAGCGTCTTGGCTCCATCCTGAACGGCCTGACCGGCCGCGGCGCGCTCAACGAGGCCGATGTCTCGGCAGCTCTGCGCGAGGTCCGCCGCGCGCTGCTGGAAGCCGACGTGGCGCTGGAAGTGGTGCGTTCCTTCACGGACAAGGTGCGCGAGAAAGCCGTCGGCGCGGCGGTGCTGAAGTCGATCAAGCCCGGCCAGATGGTCGTCAAGATCGTTCATGACGAGCTGGTCGAGATGCTCGGCGCGGAGGGCGTCGCCGTCGATCTCAACGCGCCGGCGCCGGTCGTGGTCATGATGGTCGGCCTGCAGGGCTCGGGCAAGACGACGACGACTGCCAAGATCGCCAAGCGCATGACCGAGCGCCAGGGCAAGAAGGTGCTGATGGCGTCGCTGGACACCCGCCGTCCGGCCGCGCAGGAGCAGCTTCGCCAGCTCGGCGAGCAGACGAAGGTCGCCACGCTGCCGGTCGTTGCCGGCCAGTCGCCGGTCCAGATCGCGGCGCGCGCCGTACAGGCGGCGAAGCTCGGCGGCCACGACGTCGTCATCCTCGATACCGCCGGCCGCACCCATATCGATGAGCCGTTGATGGTCGAGATGGCCGATATCAGGAAGGCTTCGAACCCGCACGAGATCCTGCTGGTGGCCGATTCGCTGACCGGCCAGGACGCGGTGAACCTCGCCAAGAGCTTCGACGACCGCGTCGGTATCACTGGCCTGGTGCTGACCCGCATGGACGGTGACGGCCGCGGCGGCGCGGCGCTCTCGATGCGCGCCGTCACGGGCAAGCCGATCAAGCTGATCGGCACCGGCGAAAAGATGGACGGGCTGGAGGAGTTTCATCCCAAGCGCATCGCCGACCGCATCCTCGGCATGGGCGATATCGTCTCGCTGGTCGAAAAGGCTGCCGAAACCATCGACGCCGAGCAGGCGGCGGCGATGGCCAAGAAGATGCAGTCGGGCAAGTTCGACCTGAACGATCTGGCAGCGCAGCTTCAGCAGATGTCGAAGATGGGCGGCATGGGCGGCATCATGGGTATGATGCCCGGTATGGGCAAGATCAAGGACCAGATGGCGGCCGCCGGTCTCGACGACAAGATGTTCGGACGCCAGCTCGCCATTATTTCGTCGATGACGAAGCAGGAACGGGCTAATCCGGACATTCTCAAGCACAGCCGCAAGAAGCGCATCGCCGCCGGTTCCGGCACCGATGCGGCCGAGATCAACAAGCTGCTCAAGATGCACCGCGGCATGGCCGACATGATGAAGGCGATGGGCGGCAAGGGCAAAGGCGGCGGCCTCATGCGCGGCATGATGGGCGGCCTCGCCTCCAAGATGGGTCTGGGCGGCATGATGCCCGGAGGCATGGGAGGAATGGGTGGCATGCCCGACCTGTCAAAGATGGATCCGAAGCAGCTCGAAGCCTTGAAGAAGCAGGCCGAGGCTGCCGGTCTCGGCGGCGGTCTGCCGAAGGGCCTGCCGGGCGCGTTGCCCGGAATGGGCGGCGGCCTTCCCGGCCTTCCGGGGGGCATGAAGCTGCCGGGGCTGGGCGGTTCGGGCGGCCTGCCGGGTCTGGGCAAGAAGAAGTGAGCGCCATGAACGAAGAAGACGATACCGCACAGGCGCGGAAGATACTGGCCGGCTACCGCGCCTCGATCGACAATATCGACGCGGCGCTGATCCATATGCTGGCCGAACGCTTCCGCTGCACCAAGGCGGTTGGCGTGCTCAAGGCAGAGCACGGCCTGCCGCCTGCCGATCCCAGCCGGGAGGCGGAGCAGATCGAGCGCCTGCGCCGTCTCGCCAGGGACGCGCAGCTCGATCCGGATTTCGCCGAGAAATTCCTGAACTTCGTCGTGCGCGAAGTGATCCGGCACCATGAACAGATCGCCGCCGAAAACGGCGCAACCCATACCGGCTGACAGTCAGCCGCAACGCAATCAATCGATCAGAGCTTTTAGGAGAAAAGAATGGCACTGAAGATCAGACTGGCCCGAGCGGGCTCAAAGAAGCGTCCCTATTATCACATCGTCGTCGCCGACGTGCGGTCGCCGCGCGACGGCCGCTTCATCGAGGCGGTCGGCGCCTGGAACCCGCTGCTGCCGAAGGACGGCGAGCGCGTCAAGCTCGACGCCGATCGCGTCAAGCACTGGTTGAGCCACGGCGCTCTGCCGACGGACCGCGTGCTGCGCTTCCTCGACGAGGCCGGTATCTCCAAGCGCGAAGCCCGTTCGAACCCGAACAAGGCCGAGCCCGGCAAGAAGGCGCAGGAGCGCGCCGCGCTGTTGAAGAAGGCGCAGGAGGATGCCGCAGCGGCGGTCGCGGCCGCAGCAGCTGCTCCGGTTGAGGTTCCGGCCGAAGAGCAGCCGGCCGAAGCCACCGCCGAGTAAAAGCGGACCGCCAATCGGACGGGAGCGGGAGATGATACCGCTTCTGTCCTAGCCTATGCATAGTAAAGCAAGGCGCCTCTTCGGAGGCGCCTTTTATTTTGCCGCGGGCAGGTGCTGCGCCGGCGCATCCTCGGCCTTGCTGTCCGGCTCGTTCCGGCGCGCCCAGTCCTCGAGCCAGTCCTTGCTCTGCATCTCAATCAGGCGAGAGGCGGTGCGGTCGAATTCGAAGGCCTCGGTGATGCCCGGCCGCCCGGCATAGAGCCCGGTCGGCGGCGCGTCGGCGCTGACCACCAGACGCTTACGGGTATCGTAGAGCGTGTCGATGAGCAGGATGAAGCGCTTGGTCGGATTACGCAGTGTCTGGTCGAGCAGCGGCACACGGTCGATGAAAATGGTCGAGAAACGCTCGGCGATGGCGAGATAGTCGCGTGCGCCGAGCGGCTTTTCGCACAGATCGGCGAAGCTGAAGCGGGCGGCCTCACCAGCGGTGCGCGGCACCACGACCTGACGTCCCTTTACCGTCAAGACCGCTTCCTCGACCGGGAGACCCGCGGCCGCAGCCTCCCATGCCTCGTCCAGCAGCCGGTCCGCCGCGGCGTTGGCCGGCGTGACGTAGACGGGCATGCGGCTCAGCTTCTCCATGCGGTAGTCCTTGTCGGAGTCCAGTGCCAGCACATCGGCATTGCGTTCCAGCAGGCCGATGAAAGGCAGGAAAAGCTGGCGGTTGAGGCCATCGCGATAGAGGTTCTCCGGCGCCACGTTCGACGTGGCAATCAGCACCACGCCGTCGGCGAAAAGCGCTGAGAACAGCCGCGACAGGATCATCGCGTCGGCGATGTCGGTAACGGTGAATTCGTCGAAGCACAGAACCCAGGCCTCATCGGCCAGGGCACGGGCCACGGGCGGGATGGGGTCGTCTTCCTTGACAGTTCCGTCCTTGCGCGCCTGCCGGTGCTTCTGGATGCGGTCATGCGCATCGGCCATGAAGTCGTTGAAGTGAACGCGGCGCTTGCGCCGCACCGGCAGCAGCTCATGGAACATGTCCATCAGCATGGTCTTGCCGCGGCCGACCCCGCCATGGATGTAGAGGCCCTTGACCGGCTCCCGAGCCGGCCGCTTCCTGGCAAACAGCCAGCCGAGCGCGCTGGATTTGTGCGCCAGCCGCTTTTCACGGATATCGTTGATCAACCGGTCGAGGCGGGCAGCGATCCGCTCCTGCGCGGCGTCGCGGCCTATCTGCCCGGTCTGGACGAGATGGTCGTAGCGCTGCCTGACGGTCGCATGGGGTTCAAGGCCGTCACGCAGATGCATTCGTCACTTCACGGGATGGTTCGGGGCTGCCTATCTTGTAAGCGAGATCGGCTGTCCGCTGGAAGTCTGGCCGTCGAATTTTTCCGGGCCCGAAGAATAGAGGCGCGCCAGGGTGCCGCCATTCTGGTCGTAAAGGGTGAGCTGCTTGCCGGCGACGTTCCACGACTTGATGCCGTCGATGGGCGCGGGGCAATGCAGCGGGCCGGCGCGGTAGCCGGCGCCGAACTTGGTCTGCGGCGTCGCTACCTTGCAGCTCTGGCCGGAAACGCTGGCGTTCCATACGCCGGCGACGTTCGAGGCGGTGATGTCGGGCGCATTGGCCGCTGCGGCGCCGCCATCCGGCGGCAGCGCCGCCACCTGCGTATTGGCGGGAGCCGTGGGGAACTGAGCCGGGTTGGGTGCGGCTGGAGGCGGCAGCTGGCTGCTCTGCACCGTGCCCGACGGAGCGGCCTCCAACGGAGCAGGCTGTGCCGAATCCATGGATGAGAACCGCGTGCTCGAACAACCGCTCGCGGCCAACGCCGCCGCGGCCAGGGCCAGCAGTCCGAATCTTGAAAATGTCATGGCAACCTCCGCTGCCCCCGCAGGGGCGCCGTCTGAAAAACGCATCCCCACCAAATTGGCGAAGATGGCAGAATTTCAACCTCATATGGTTAAAATACGGTGTGCGCCCGAAAATGTTGCAGTTCTGCCGCACCCGGACAGGCGGGCAGACAGGAAAAGCCCGCATGGCACGGCCTGGATGATCCGCCGGAAATCGCCATCGCCCGCCGGAACCGGGATAAAGGGCGGCGCGTTATGGAGATGTTTCCGAAAGCTTCGATTATCGAGGGCATGCCAATGATAAAATGGATCATCATTCTTCTCATCGTCGCCGCCGCCGCCAGCCTGCTCGGCATGCCTGCGCTCGCCGGCGCGGCAGCCACCGGCGCGCGGATCCTGATCGGCATCGCGCTGGTCGTCTTCTTGCTGATCGTGCTCGGCGTGTTCGCGATCACCTGACGTCCCCGGCTGCCGTTGCACTGGTAATTCGGGGCCGTTTCCGCCATATAGCGCCAAACGGACCTGAATGACCTGCAAATAGCGACCGCAGCAATGGCAGCCACGGCACCCTTCGCCAAGATGAACGGCATCGGCAACGAGATCATCGTCGCCGATATGCGCGGCCGTGCGGACCGCGTGACGCCGGCGGCCGCCATCGCGCTGAACGCCGATCCGGCCACCCGTTTCGACCAGATCATGGCCATCCATGATGCGCGGACGCCGGGCACGGCCTATTTCGTCGATATCCTCAATTCGGACGGCTCGATGGCGCAGGCCTGCGGCAACGGCATGCGTTGCGTCGTTCAGGCGCTGGCCGCAGAAACCGGGCAGAGCGTCTTCACCTTCGAAACGCTGGCCGGCATCCTCAATGCGACGCAGCATGAGGACGGGCTGATCTCGGTCGATATGGGTACGCCGCGCTTCGGCTGGCAGGAGATTCCGCTGGCCGAGGAATTCCGCGACACGCGCATGATCGAATTGCAGATCGGTCCGATCGACGCGCCGGTGCTGCATTCGCCGTCGGCGGTTTCGATGGGCAATCCGCACGCCATATTCTGGATCGACCGGGATGTATGGTCCTACGATCTCGACCGTTTCGGGCCGCTGCTGGAAAACCATCCGATCTTTCCGGAGCGCGCCAACATCACCATTGCGCGGGTGACCTCGCCGGAAACGATGATCATCCGCACTTGGGAGCGCGGCGCGGGTCTCACCAAGGCGTGCGGCTCCGCCGCCTGCGCGGCGG
>CBFGLW010000100.1:0-5763 GCA_965649745.1 uncultured Mesorhizobium sp.
GCCGCCTTCGGCCTCGGCAATCCCAACGAGTACCGCACCGTCTTCATGACCGAGAAGGTCAAGGCGCCGGAAGGCCGCAGCTTCGAGGAAATGGAGAACGGCAACCCGGCCATGAAGGTGCTCATCGATCGCGTCGAGGCGTGCGTCGCCGCCGGCAGGCTCAAGGGCGATCCGCGCGCCATCGCCACCATGCTGTGGGCGGTCGGCCACGGCACAATTTCACTGCTGATCACCTTTCCCTTCTATCCCTTCGGCGACGCGCAGGCCTTCGTGCGCCGCATGTGCGACTTCACCATCGCCGGCCTCGCCGGCAAGGATATCGAGCCCCTCAGCGACCAGCCCGCCAACTGCTGAGCTCTTCCGGGGCGTTTAGCGCAAACCTCCACCCCCTCTCCGTCACGCTTCGCGTGACACCTCTCCCCCTGAAGAGGGGGAGAGGATGGGTATCCGCTTGACTCCTATCCTCGCCCTCACGTGCCTCCCCCGGACTTGATCCGGGGGAGGCGGAGAGCGGGCAACAGCACACCGTCGCAAGGAAGCCTGGCACTAAATTCCACGCCATCAGAAAATTTCTTCGTACATGTACGTTTTCCCCTTGAACTTCTCCATTGGCGGGCGTACATGAACGTCATACCGTACATGTACGGAAAGAATTTACCCCCGGAGAAAAACCATGAAGAAGACCGTTCTTGCCATTGCTGCCCTGGCTGCCTTCACTGGCGCCGCCTTTGCCGGCGAGCCCGTCCAGACCCAGCAGCCCGCCGCCTGCGTCCAGACCAATGCGAATGTGAAACTGGATTGCGTCTCGACCGGCTCGGTCGAAGCCAAGCATTCCGCCGTCAACACCGGTTCAGCCGAGAACAAGGGACCCCGCCTCGGCATCGAGGTGAACCCCTGGGTCATGCCGGGCAGCTTCTGACGGTTGCAACGCGCACCGGCTGGTCCGGCGCATGACCGGTGCTTGAAAAAGGCAGCCCACCGGCCGCCTTTTTATTTCGGAAGGGCTATTTCTTCGGCCTTTTCATGCCGGCCACCTTTTTCGGCTTGCCGGGTTTGAGCGGCGCTCCGGCAATGACGCTTTCGGTGATCGAGATAGGGTCGCTGGCCGGAAACGTATCCTCCAGTCCCTCGTCCAGTTCCTCGAGCGTATCCGGATGACGGCGCTCGTCCTCGAGCGATTTCACAGCCGGCGTCTTGCCCGGCTTTCCGGATTTCGATGAGGCGGCCATGTTATGTCTCCGGTTCCAAAGAAGGCATGACGGGCCGCCCCTCAGGCCGCCGCGTCGCGCATCGCTTCCTGCAGGAAAGTAAAGACATAGTCGCTGAAGGAACGCCAGCACTCTACGCGGAAAGCATCCTGCGCCGTGCGATAGAGTACGATCTCGGCCTTGCCCAGGATTGTGCGCGAGCAGGCCCCGACCGGAAAGACGGCAAGCGACAGATCCTGCGGGCAACCGGCATTGAGCGCTGCTTCCGCCGCCGGCCCGGCGACGGCCATCGCCACGTTGCGATGCGAGATGCCGACCGCCGAATGCAGCGCCTTGACCTTCGCGCAATCGGCGAGCGGGTGCTTGCCGGCCTCGTCGATCACCAGCCACTCGTCCGGCCCCAGCCAAAGCGCCGTGCGCTTGCCCTTGGCCGCGGAAGTCTTCGGCTGCTGCGGCAACGTCAGGCCCAGCGCCTTCGACAGTGCGGCGCGTGATGCCTCCGGCGCCCGCAACGAGATGCGCTCGGCGGGAGGCAGGACGGTGAGGGAAACCCCGGTCGCTGAAGCCGCCTTGCCGGCAAGCGCAGGTCGGCGCTCTACCTTACCCTCCCCCTTGTGGGAGTCCGAAGGACGGGCGAGACCCGTGGCTCGCCCCGGCGGGTCGGTAAGCGGGCTCTGCGCAGCAGAGCCAGTACGTCGGGGTGGGGGTGCAGGGTGCGAAATTTTCTGTTTGCCGGGCATGACCTACTTTCCACCCCCACCCCGTCTCGCGATCTCCGCTTCGCTTCGATTGCTCACCGACCCTCCCCACAAGGGGGAGGGCAAAGCGTCTGCGACCTTACCCATTCAGCCGCCCTCCCGCTTCGTCGAAGAACACGGTGCCGGACACCTCCACCTCAATGACGCCGTCCGGCATCGGCACGTAAAGCGCCTGCCCCATGCGCCCACGTCCGCCGGCGACCAACGCCAGCGCGATGGACCGTCCGCAATTCTCAGACCAATAAGACGAGGTCACATGCCCGATCATCGTCATCGGAATCGGCTGGTTTGGATCGGCGACGATCTGCGCCCCTTCCTCCAGCACGATCCTGGGGTCCCGGGTCTTCAGGCCGACGAGCCGCTTGCGGCCTTCGGCGACAAGATCGGGCCGTTTCATGCCGCGTATGCCGACGAAATCGGTCTTCTTCTTGCCTACCGCCCAGTCGAGCCCGGCATCGTTCGGCGTCACCGTGCCGTCCGTGTCCTGGCCGACGATGATGTATCCCTTCTCGGCGCGCAGCACGTGCATTGTCTCGGTGCCGTAGGCGCAGGCGCCATGCCTCCGCCCTTCCGCCCACAGCGCCTCCCACACCGCCTCGCCATAGTCGGCCGGCACATTCACCTCGAAGCCGCGCTCGCCGGAGAACGACATGCGGAACAGCCGCGTCGGCACCCCGCAGATTTTCCCCTCGCGCACCGACATATGCGGCATCGCCTCGTCCGCCATGTCGATGCCCTCGACCAGCGGCGCGATGATGTCCCTGCTTTTTGGCCCCTGCACCGCGATCACCGCCCATTGCTCGGTGGTCGAGGTCAGCCAGACATTGAGATGCGGGAACTCGGTCTGGAGATAGTCCTCCATGTGGTTCATGACGCGTGGCGCGCCACCTGTCGTCGTCGTCACGTGGAAACGGTCTGGCGCCAGCCGCCCAACGACGCCGTCGTCATAGATGAAGCCGTCCTCGCGCAGCATGATGCCGTAGCGGCAGCGGCCTGGTTCGAGCTTCTCCCATGGATTGGTGTAGAGAAGCTCCATGAACTTCGCCGCGTCCGGCCCGACCACTTCGATCTTGCCGAGCGTCGAGGCGTCGAACAGGCCGGCGCTCTGGCGCACCGTCACGCATTCGCGATTGACCGCGGCATGCATGTCCTCGCCGGCTTGCGGAAAATACCGGGCGCGCTTCCACTGGCCGACATCCTCGAACACCGCGCCGTTGCGCTCGGCCCAGGGATGGATGGCGGTGCGCCGCGTCGGCTCGAACAGCGGCCCGCGCGAATGGTTGACGATGGCGCCGAACGTCACCGGCGTGTAGGGGGCGCGGAAGGTCGTCAGGCCGACCTCCGGAATGGCCTTGCCAAGCTCCTCGGCGGCAATGGCCAGCCCGTGCATGTTCGACGTCTTGCCCTGGTCGGTCGCCATGCCGTTGGTGGTGAAGCGCTTCACATGCTCGATGGAGCGCATGCCCTCATGCACCGCCTGGCGGATGTCCTTGGCGGTGACGTCGTTCTGGAAATCGACGAACGCCTTGACGGTCGTACCCGGCCCGGCGCCGGGCGCCGCGCCCACCATGCCGCGCGACCAGCCTTCACTGGCTTCCACGACAGGTGGTTTACCCCCACCCCTAACCCCTCCCCGCAAGGGGGAGGGGGATTCTGAGGCGTTGATGTCCCCCTCCCCCTCGCGGGGAGGGGTTAGGGGTGGGGGTACTTTCATAACCGCGGCTTTGGCTGCCTTCTCGCCCGCCGCAAAAGCCTCCCTGACCGTCTCAGCCAACCCATCCGTGCCGTTGCAGGCGCCGACCGAGACACAATCCTGCGCATAGGTTCCGGGCAGGAAGCGTTTGACCTCGTCATTGAACGCCACCTTGCCGCGCGACTGCGAGAAGAGGTGAACCGACGGCGTCCACCCGGCGGACATCAAAAGCGCATCGACCGGAATGCTGCGCTCGCCGCCGCCTGTGCGCCGCTGCACCGTCATGGACGAGATGCGCAGCCGCCCGCCGGTGCGCACCACGGCGCGGCCGTCATGGATTTCGATGCCGGCCGCGCGGGCCTGGTCGACCAGTTCTCCGGACGGATTGTCGCGCAGGTCGACGATGGCAGCGACGTTGACGCCGGCCTTCTTCAGATCGAGCGCCGCTGCGTAGGCGGAATCGTTGGCGGTATAGACGCCGACGTTCCTGCCGACAGCCACGCCGTAATGGTTCAGGTAGATCCGCGCCGCGGAAGCCAGCATGATGCCCGGCCGGTCGTTGTCGGCGAACACCATATGCCGCTCGATCGAGCCGGTGGCGAGGATCACCCGCTTCGCCCGGATTTGCCACAGTCGTTCGCGCGGCAGCCCTTCGGCCCGATCGGCGAGATGATCGCTGACACGCTCGGTCAGCCCGACGAAATTCTGCGCATAGTAGCCGAAAGCCGTGGTGCGGGAGAGCACGCGCACATTCGCCATCGCCCTGAGACGCGCCGTGACGCCAAGCGCCCAGCTCCAGCCGTCCTGCCCGTCGATCCTCGCGCCGCTCTCGAAGCGCAGCGCACCGCCCAGCTCCGCCTGTTCGTCGGCGATGACGACGCGCGCGCCGCTTGTCGCAGCGGCAAGCGCCGCCGCCAGTCCCGCCGCCCCGCCGCCAAGCACCAGCACGTCGCAATGCGCATAGCGGGAGGAATAATGGTCCGGGTCCGGTTGATCCGGCGCGACGCCGAGACCGGCGGCGGCGCGGATTTTCGGCTCGTAGAGGTTCTTCCACGCCGACTTCGGCCACATGAAAGTCTTGTAGTAGAATCCGGCCGAGAAGAACGGCGAGGCCATGTCGTTGACCGTTCCGACATCGAAGGAAAGCGACGGCCAGCGGTTCTGCGAATGCGCGGTCAGCCCGTCATAAAGTTCCTGCACCGTCGCCCGCACGTTGGGTGTCGTGCGAGCGGCGTCGCGTACGATCTGCACCAGCGCATTGGGCTCTTCCGCGCCCGCCGAAAGAATGCCGCGCGGGCGATGGTACTTGAACGACCGGCCGGTGAGATGCACGCCGTTGGCCAGCAGCGCTGACGCCAGCGTGTCACCCTCGACGCCGGCATAGGATTGGCCGTCGAAGCTGAACTTCGCCGTCCT
The DNA here is from genome assembly GCA_965649745.1 of uncultured Mesorhizobium sp. Lineage (GTDB taxonomy): Bacteria > Pseudomonadota > Alphaproteobacteria > Rhizobiales > Rhizobiaceae > Mesorhizobium. The sequence goes on from CBFGLW010000100.1 coordinate 5,076, forward strand.
GCCCTGGCTGAGACGCCCCGCACCGGGGATACGGAAGGTAGCGGTCATTATTTCCCCACCTTCGGCAATCTCGCCGGCTTCTTCTCGCCGGCCTTGTAGGTCATGATGAACCGGTCGGTGACGGTATCGCGCACGGCATTGAAGAAACGCGCGCAGCCATGGATGTGCCGCCAGCGCTCGTAGATGATGCCCTTCGGGTTCGAGCGGATGAAGAAGAACGCCTCGAAATCCTCGTCGCTCTCCGCCGCCAAATTGGCCGAGCGCACGACATGCGCCTCGCCGGCGTTGCGAAATTCGAGTTCCGGACGCTCTTCCTCGCAATAGGGGCAGCGGATCAGGAGCATAGTGCGAAGCCTCTCCCGACCCGACAAATACCCCCACCCCTAACCCCTCCCCGCAAGGGGGAGGGGGATTCGGAAGCGCCGACGCCAAATCCCTCTCCCCCTTGCGGGGAGGGGTTAGGGGTGGGGGTAAGAAAGCAAAAAAGCATCATTGATTTGTTGTTCAGCCTCAGTGCGCCACGGCGGCCGCAGCCGCTTCGTCGATCAGCCGGCCGGTGCGAAAGCGTTCCAGCGTGAACGGCGCGTTGATCGGGTGCGGTTCGTCACGCGCGATGGTATGCGCGAAGACATGGCCCGAACCCGGCGTCGCCTTGAAGCCGCCCGTGCCCCAGCCGCAATTGACGTAG
>CBFGLW010000101.1:0-5256 GCA_965649745.1 uncultured Mesorhizobium sp.
AGTAGGCAGTAGGCAGTAGGCAGTAGGCAGTAGGCAGTAGGCAGTAGGCAGTAGGAACACCATCCTAGCGTCATCCCGGAAGCCGGGCTGAGCGTAAGCGAAGCACCGGCTATCCGGGATCCATTTCTGCAAATTATCCGGATTGGATCCCGGCTAGCGCCCTGCGCTGCGCTCGGGCTTGGCCGGGATGACGCCAAGGGTATCTATGACGCCGAGATGGTATTCCGATTGCCTACTGCCGACTGCCTATTCCCCTATTCACGCACTCCCGATCAACACCCCGGCGGCGAACACCAGCGCGCCGCCTAGCACCACCTGGAAAGCAGCGCGCACGAAGGGCGTTTCCATATAGCGGTTCTGAATAAAGGCGATGGCCCACAGTTCGATGAAGACAACGATGGCCGCGACGCCGGTCGCCGTCCAGAAATGCGGGATCAGATAGGGCAGGGTATGTCCCAGACCGCCCAGCGCGGTCATCAGTCCGACGGTGACGCCGCGCTTGACCGGCGAGCCGCGGCCGGAAAGCTTGCCGTCGTCCGAGGCGACTTCCGTAAAGCCCATCGAAATGCCGGCGCCAATGGAGGCCGACAGGCCGACGAGGAAGGTCTGCCAGGTATTCTGCGTCGCGAAGGCGGCAGCGAAGATCGGCGCCAGCGTCGACACCGAGCCGTCCATCAGGCCGGCGAGGCCCGGCTGCACATAGGTGAGGATGAACTGCCGGCGCTCGTCCGAGCGCTCCTTGCTTTTCACCTTGCCGGGAACATGTTCCTGTTCCAGCCGCTGCGCCAGCGTTTCATGGCCCTGCTCGGCCGCCGCCAGCCTGTCCAGCAACTGGCGCGTCTGCGCGTCGGCGGTGCGCCTGGCGGCTTCCAGATAGAATCGGTATGCCTGTTGCTCCATCTCCTCCGCCTGCCCGCGCACCTTGTCGATGCCGAGCGGCCGCACCAGCCAGTCGGGCTTGCGTTGATAGTAGCCACGCACATGTTCGCGCCGGATCAGCGGAATGCGCTCGCCGAAGCGTTTGCGGTGCATGGCGATCAGCGCATCGCGGTGGCCGTCTTCTTCCTCGGCCATGCCCTCGAACACTTTCGCCGATTGTGGAAACGTCTCCCGCAACCCGTCGGCATAGGAGCGGTAGATGCGGGCGTCGTCCTCCTCGGAGGAAATCGCAAGCGCCAGGATTTCCTGCTCCGACAGGGAATCGAAGGCGCGGCGGCCGAAGCCGAAAACACGGGAAAGCATGATTGGAGTTCTCTAGTTTAGAATTATTCTAAACTATGTCTCCGGGCGCTCAGGGTCAATTGCCTGTGGGACGGCGGCTTGGACTTTTTGTTTTCGTTTCTGCCGGCGCGGTCTTTTTATCAGCAAACGTTTGCTTATATGATGGAAACCCGAACAAAGGAACCCGCATGTCAGAAAAGCAGCATCCCAGGCACACCGCCGATTCACATGGCCACTCTGCCGACGGCACCTCGCCAAAATCCTTCGATCCGAAACCCGTGCTGGAGCTGATCGCCTCCATCGAGACGGATCTTCAGCGACTGAAGGGCATGGTGGAGCAGCAGGCCGGAAAATTCGATCCTGCTAATCCGCACAACAAGACCAGGGACGGCAAGCTCACGAAAGACGGTGTCGAGTGCTGTTACCGGCTCTTCGACGAAGGCAAGTCGCGCTACACGGTCGCGCAGCAGATGAAGATTTCCTTCGCCGCCGCCACGCACCGCTTCAATGCTTGGCGCAAGGCAGGCGGCGCCAAGCGTCCCACCCTGCTTGGATAGTCCGCGTAAAAATGGCCCCCGGGAACTCCGGAGGCCATTTTCGTTCACGATCTAGGCTGAATCAGCCGATGATCGGGCAGCTGCGGTCGCGGCGCGAGAAGGTCACCTCGACGCGGTCGCCACGGCGGATGCCGCGGACATCGATGCTGCGGCGGCCGATATCGACGACGCGGGCGCGCCGGATGCCCATGCGGGAAGCCTTCCGCAGCGCGCGGTCGGTCGTGCATTCGCTGCGCCTGAAATCGTCGTCGTCACGGCGCCAGTCGCGTTCGCCCCGGCACCGCTCGTAACGCGGATTGCAGTCCCGATCGATCGTCACGCCGCCAGGACCGATCTGAATGTCGACGTCCTGTGCGGAAGCGCCGGAAAAACTCATGCCCGCCAGAGCGGTCGCCAAAGCCAGAACCTTGCAGAGATTACGCATTGGTAGTGCCTCCTGTTCGCGCCCACAACGCCAGAGAGCGGGGATTTGTTTCAAATCAGATTTCGCCTGTTGCGCGAAATAGTTGGTGAAGAAGAAAAGAGCCTGCACGGCGCGCCGTGCAGGCTTCTCGATGTCTGTCTGGAACGATCATTCCAGGACCTGAACGATGCGGCGCGTGCCGGGGTCGACGATCACGGTGCGGTTGTCGACCACGACATATTCGTACTGCATGTCGGGCGCCTCGATGGCATGAAGTTCGACCGTGTCGGGAACGGTCGAGCCGATGTTGAGCTCGAGGCCCGGTATTGCGACAGAAGCGAGAGGCTTCTTCTTCACATACTCCCGGATAACAGTTTCCTGTTCCGGCTTGATGACAACCACATCCTGCGCTGCGGCGAGACCGGTTCCAGCCAGGATAAGCAGGCCCGCCAGACAAGCGGAAAGCTTCATGTTCATGGTAACCTCCTGTTTTCGACCCCGGTCTTCGTCCGCCTAACGGACCCGGGGTTGTGGCAACGGCCTACCGGTCCGGCCGCCGATATGGCGGCCGACTTGGCAGGTAACTTGTCCGTCGACCTTGAGGCATCCGCCTCGGCTTCTAAAACCGCCCAGCCGCGCGGGCGTTCCCTCACTAAATGTAACGGGCCTATGCCGAAAAGGCCGAAAGGATGCGTTTCTCGCTCAATCCAGCGTTCGCCGGAAGCGCACCAGCGCGGCCGCCGCGAAAGCGACGACAAACACCGTCAGCCAGCCGATCTCGGCTGCCACCGCCGGGAATTCGGCGCCTTTCAGCATCACCGCGCGGATGACGCGCAGGAAGTGCGTCAGCGGCAGCGCCTCGCCGATCCATTGCGCCCATAGCGGCATGCCGCGATAGGGGAACATGAAGCCGGACAGCAGGATCGACGGCAGGAAGAAAAAGAAGGTGAGTTGCATCGCCTGCATCTGCGTACGCGAAACGGTGGAGATCGTATAGCCGAGCAGCACCAGCCCCAGCACGAAGACGAGAATGCCTGTAAGCAGCAGCGGCAGGCTGCCGATGAAGGGCACGTGGAACAGGAGCTTGGCCGCGATCAGAACCACGACTACCTGCACCGCGCCGACGGCGGCATAGGGCAGCACCTTGCCGAGCATGATCTCGGCCGGACTCGCCGGCATTGCCAGCAGGTTTTCCATCGTGCCGCGCTCCGTCTCGCGCGTCAGCGCCACTGCCGTCATCATCACCATCGTCATCTGCAGGATGACGCCGAGCAGGCCGGGCACGATGTTGTACTGCGAGACGCCTTCGGGATTGTAGCGGCGATGCACGACCACTTCGAGCTGGCCGCGGGCGTTTTCGGCAGCCGTCTCCTGCATCCCCTGCGCCCGCAGCAGCGCCTGGTTGGCAATGGTGCCGAGCGTCGAGATCGCGCCGCTGGCCACCGAAGGGTCCGTCGCATCGGCCTCGATGAGGATTCGCGGCGCGTCGCCCCGCTCGACCCGCGTCGCGAAATCGGCCGGTATGGTGACGACAAAGGCGACATCGCCGCTCGCCATCAGAAGCTCCGCTTCCGCTTCGCTTTCGACGATGTGGTCGAACCGGTAGTAATTGGTGTTCTCCAGCGCCGAAACCATGGCGCGCGTGTACTGGTCGTTGCTCATCGCCAGCAGCGCCGCCGGCAGGCTTTTCGGGTCGTTGTTGATGGCGAAGCCGAATAGCACCAGAAGCATCAGCGGCACGCCCAGCATCATCGCGAAGGTGACGCGATCGCGCCGCATCTGGATGAATTCCTTGATGAGCAGCGCGCCCAGCCGGGCAGGAGAGAGAACGGCGTTCATAGGTTAACCTCAGCTTTCTTCTCCCCGTTTACGGGGAGAAGATGCCGACAGGCAGATGAGGGGCGGCGCCAACATTCGAGGGCTGTGCTGCCCCTCATCCGCCCCTTCGGGGCACCTTCTCCCCGTAAACGGGGAGAAGGAATAGTGTCGTGCATTGTCATCCCATATTGTCCTTCGATCCCGACATGAACTGGATGAACACGTCCTCGAGGCTGGTTTCGCCGGGTCGGACCGTCACACCCTCGAATTTCTTTTCGACGTCGGCGAGCGCGGCTTCCAGCGCCTTCCTGTCGGAGCCGACCACATGCAGCGTCGCGCCGAACGGCGCCACCTGCTCGACGCCCGGCTTGTCCTTCAGCGCCGCCGCGGCCCTGTCGATATTCGGCCCCTGCAGCACGAAAGTGGTCAGCCCGGCATTCTTCACCACCTCGTCCACCGTGCCGGTGGCCAGCATCCTGCCGTAGGAAATGTAGCTGATGCGGTGGCAGCGCTCGGCTTCGTCCATGTAGTGGGTGGAGACCAGCACCGTCAGCCCGCCATGCGCCAGCCGGTGGATCTCGTCCCAGAACTCACGCCGCGCCTTGGGATCGACGCCGGCGGTCGGCTCGTCCAGCAGGAGCAGTTTCGGCTTGTGCATGATGCAGGCGGCCAGCGCCAGCCGTTGCTTCCAGCCGCCGGAAAGCGTGCCGGCGAGCTGGCCCTTGCGCGAGATCAGGCCGAGATCGTCCAGCGTATCCGCCACATAGGTCGCCACCGGCTTCAGCTCATAGAGCCGCGCCACGAATTCGAGGTTCTCCTCGATCGTCAGGTCCTCGTAGAAGGAGAAGCGCTGCGTCATGTAGCCGACCTCGCGCTTGATCTTCAGGCTATCGGTGCGGATGTCGAAGCCGAGCACCGTGCCTTCGCCCTCGTCCGGTGTCAAAAGCCCGCACATGATGCGGATGGTCGTCGTCTTGCCGGAGCCGTTCGGTCCGAGGAAGCCGACGATCTCGCCCTCCGCCACCGACATGGTGACGTGGTCGACGACGGTCTTGTCGCCGAAGCGCTTGGTGAGGTCGCGGACGTCGATGACAGCGGTCATGGGGTGCGCCAATCGGCAACGGGCAGTCGGCAGTCGAGATGCCGGTAGTCTGTTGCGATGGTTTGAAATGTTGACATGGCTTTCACTCGACGCGCCGCTTCTACTGCCTACTGCCTACTGCCTACTGCCTACTGCCTACTGCCTACTGCCTACTG
>CBFGLW010000102.1:0-5112 GCA_965649745.1 uncultured Mesorhizobium sp.
AGCCGCATCAGATATTCGTAGTCGCGCTTGATCTCGGCCTTGGTGCGGCTTTCGCCGGCGGTGCGCAGGATGACGCCCATGCCCTGCGGCACGTCGAGGTCGGCGACGACCTCCTTCAGGCGCTTGCGGTCCTGCGCATTGGTGATCTTGCGCGAAATGCCGCCGCCGCGCGCCGTGTTCGGCATCAGCACCGAATAGCGGCCGGCGAGCGACAGGTAGGTGGTCAGCGCCGCGCCCTTGTTGCCGCGCTCTTCCTTGACGACCTGCACCAGCAGGATCTGCCGGCGCTTGATGACTTCCTGGATCTTGTATTGCCGCCGCGGCGGCTTGCGGCGGCTTCGCACCTCTTCCAGTGCATCCTCGGCGCCGACTGACTCCACGTCATGGTCGTCGGAATGCGGATGGTGCACTTCTTCGAGCATGCCGCGGTCTTCAGGCTGGTCGTTGCCGCTGCCTTCCGAAATCTCTTCCGAGATGACATCGGCATCGGCGCTGGCTTTCATGGTGATATTGGTTTCGTCGTCGATGACCGCTTCCGGCGCGGCATCCACCGGGGCTGCATCCTCGGCGCCTCTTTCGTCGCTGTCATCATTTTCGTCGGCATTAGCGGCAGCGTCCGCGCCGCCTTCCGACGCATCGGCCCGGTTTTCATGGCCGGAGCGCCCGCGGTTCTTGCCGCCGCGCCGGCGGTTGCGCCGCCCGCGTTGGCGGTCTTCGCTCTCGCCGTCCTCGTCGTCCTCGTTCTCGGCTTCCTGCGCTTCGGCCTGCAACAGGGCCTGACGGTCGGCGACCGGTATCTGATAATAATCGGGATGGATTTCGCTGAAGGCGAGGAAACCGTGACGGTTTCCGCCATATTCGACGAAGGCTGCCTGAAGGGACGGTTCGACCCGGGTTACGCGGGCGAGATAGATATTTCCTTTGAGCTGCTTCTTGTCCTGGGATTCAAAGTCGAATTCTTCGATACGGTTACCGCGGACGACGACAACGCGTGTTTCCTCCGGGTGGGAGGCGTCTACGAGCATTTTGTTGGGCATTATTTCGTTTCCCCCCGGCAGCCGCCAGCCTCAGCCTGGGGGGCAATGCCCGCCGCTGCGTGCCTGGATCAGTCAGGGTGCCGGATGTTTGCATGTTCGCCGTGCGATGCCTGGACGCGACCGCGGTGCCGCCCGCTGCCGAAACGGCGCGGTTGAATGCGGACCTTTCCATCAGTGCGTTTGAAGACATCGTCGCTTGGCGAACCTCTTTTGAACCAAAGCCCGGAATGAAACCGGACCAGCTTGTTTGCTCTGTCGAGCCGGCTCGGAACCTCGTCCCTTGCCGTTTTCTTCACGCAGGCGATTCCCCCGCCACGGGAGCACGCCTGCGAAATTCGTCGCAACCACCTGAAACCTTTCGCGCGATTGCTCGTCGCGATGGAACTTTCCCCCATCTGGCCATCTTTGGGTCTGGCCAACTCTGGCCTGCAACCGAAAGCTGCGGAACGGGGGCGTCCCAGGATTGCGGTGATCCACCATCGCTTTTATGATTTGGCACAGTGGAAGGCAACCCTGATTCCGACGCCGGCAAAAGCCCTTCCGCAGGGGAAGGCAGGGCGAACGCGGGGGGCGCTGCCCGGCACCTTGCACTTGTTGTGAAAAGGCTTGGTTAACCTTCTCTGGATACGAAGCGTTAGGCGTTTTGGTGCCGGACGGTCGCGCCTGATTCGCGGCTGGGAGTGCGCCAGAGGGAGCCAATGGACTTGAAATGGGGTTTGCAGCGCAAAACGGCAAGGTCTTGAGGTTCGGCGGTCTTTCCGGCTGGCTCGCATCCCTTTTGCTGCTGCTTGTCTCTTGTCTTGCCGTTCCAGCCTTTGCTGTGGCCTCCGAAGCGCCGATGAAGGCCTTCGACTACCGTATGGCCGGCGACGCCACCAAGATGCGCATCGTCATCAATTTCGAGCGCGAGCCGCAGCCGAAATGGTTCCTGCTGCGGGCGCCGAACCGGCTCGTCATCGACCTGCCCGGCGTCGTCTTCGCTCTCGACCCCAAGGATGTGAAAGCCCGCGGTCTGATCAGGAACATACGCTACGGTAACGTCGGCGAGGCGACAGGCCGGCTGGTCCTGACAGGCAAGGGGCCTTTCCTTGTCGACAGCCTGGACGTTCTGAAAAACGAGGACGGCAAGAGCTATCGCGTCGCCGTGGAAATTTCCGCGGCCTCGGCGCGTGAATTCGACGCGGCGCTGGCCGACCAGTCCCTCACCACCGGCTCAACCGTCTCCGCGGCCAAGGGCGAAAGGGTGGGCAGCGGTCCCACCTCCAATCCGGGCCACCGCTTTACCGTCGTGGTCGATGCCGGTCATGGCGGCGTCGACGGTGGCGCCGAGGGGTCGAGCGGGACCGTCGAGAAGGACGTGACGCTCGCCTTCGCACGGGAGCTTCGCGACAAGCTGCTTTCGGTCGGCAAGTACGATGTCTTCATGACCCGCGACCGCGACGAGTTCCTGCGGCTGGACGACCGGGTCCGCATTGCCCGCCAGCACGAGGCGGACCTGTTCATCTCGATCCACGCCGACACCATCAGGCTCAAAGGCATTCGCGGCGCCACCGTCTACACGGTTTCGGACAAGGCTTCCGATCCGGAGGCACAGGCCCTGGCCGACCGCGAAAATCTGTCCGACCAGTTCGCCGGCATGGAGATCAAGGCCGACGACCCGCAGGTCACGGATATCCTGATCGACCTGATCCGGCGCGAAACGCACTCGTTTTCGATGAGCTTCGCCCACACGCTGGTCGGCAAGCTTTCGACCACGGTCGGTCTGATCAACAACCCGCATCGTTCGGCCGGTTTCAGGGTGCTCAAGGCGCCGGACGTGCCGTCTGTTCTGGTCGAACTCGGCTATCTGTCCAACGCCAAGGACGAGGCTCAGCTGGTCGATCCTGACTGGCGCGGCAAGGCGGCGGAAAGCATAGCCAGCGCGGTGGCGGTCTTCGCCGCCGGTAGGCAAGGGGCAGGGGGCTAATCATGCCGCGGGCGCGCGGCGGCAGACATGCGTTGCGCGGCAACAACAGCGGGTGGTTTTATTTCGTCGGTCAGGGCGCTAAACTCCGTCTCGCCGTATTTTGCCCACATCGCCGCGACATTGGGTTTCGAATGCGGATCGGGAGCCACGCCTGTGCTTGCGCGCGGTGCTGCTTGGTTTAGGAAAATCCCGGACGTTGGACTGGAGCGGGCATGATTCGTCTTATCGGTTATTTCTTCGGCATCGGCACGATGCTCGCCCTTTTGGTGGCGGCCGGCGTTGCCGTGTATATCGGCCACCTGACCAAGGATCTGCCCGATTACGAGGTGCTGGCCAAGTATGAGCCGCCGGTGACGACGCGCATCCATGCGTCCGACGGTTCGTTGATGGCGGAATATGCGCGCGAGCGGCGGCTCTATCTGCCGATCCAGGCTGTGCCGGACCGCGTCAAGGCGGCCTTCCTGTCTGCCGAGGACAAGAATTTCTACAATCATCCCGGCATTGACGTCACTGGTCTCGCCCGCGCTGTCATCACCAATTTCCAGAATTTCGGCTCCGGCCGTCGCCAGGTCGGCGCGTCGACGATCACCCAGCAGGTCGCCAAGAATTTCCTGCTGACCTCTGACCAGACCTATGAGCGCAAGATCAAGGAGATGGTGCTCGCCTTCCGCATCGAGCAGGCCTATCCGAAGGATCGCATTCTCGAACTCTACCTGAACGAGATTTTCTTCGGCCTCGGCGCCTATGGCGTCGCCGGCGCAGCGCTGACCTATTACGACAAGTCGGTCAATGAACTTACCGTTTCGGAGGCGGCGTATCTTGCCTCGCTGCCGAAGGGTCCGTCGAACTATCACCCTTTCAAGCACACCGACCGCGCCATCGAGCGCCGCAACTGGGTCATCGACCAGATGGTCGACAATGGCTACGTGACGCGCGAGGAAGGCGAGAAGGCCAAGGCCGAGCCGCTCGGCGTCAAGCCGCGCCGCAACGGCACCTATCTGTTCGCCGGCGAATACTTCACCGAGGAGGTTCGCCGCGTCATCATCGCTCGCTATGGCGAGAACGCGCTCTATGAGGGCGGCCTGTCCGTGCGCACGACGCTCGATCCCAAGCTGCAGCTTTATGCCCGCAAGGCGATGCAGGCCGGCCTGATGAAATTCGACACGCTGCGCGGCTACCGCGGCCCGGTGAAGACCATCGATATCTCCGGCGACTGGGGCAAGGCGCTCGGCGAGGTGAAGGGGCTTGAGGACGTGCCGGAGTGGTCTCTGGCCGTCGTCCTCGACAGTTCGGCCGACGGCCTCTCCATCGGCCTGCAGCCCGCGCGCGAGATTTCCGGCGAGTTGGTCAAGGAGCGCGTCGAGGGCACGATATCCAAGGCGGATATGAGCTGGGCCATGCGTTACAAGAAGGACGGCAAGACGCTCAAGGCCAAGTCGCCGGCCGATGTGCTCAGCCCCGGCGATGTCGTCTTCGTCCAGAAGAAGGACGATTCCGATGGCTACCTGCTTCGTCAGGTACCGGAAGTGGAAGGCGGTCTCGTCGCCATGGATCCGCACACCGGGCGCGTTCTCGCCATGGTCGGCGGCTTCTCCTACGCGCAGTCCGAGTTCAATCGCGCCACGCAGGCCATGCGCCAGCCGGGCTCGTCTTTCAAGCCGATCGTCTACGCGGCGGCGCTCGACAACGGTTACACGCCGGCGTCGGTCATCATGGACGGGCCGATCACGATCCAGTCCGGCAACACCACATGGACGCCGAAGAACTATGACGGCCGCACCGCCGGCCCGGCGACGCTGCGCTCCGGCATCGAGCGGTCGCGCAACCTGATGACGGTGCGCCTCGCCAACGACATGGGCATGAAGCTGGTCGCCGAATACGCCGAGCGTTTCGGCGTCTATGACCACCTGGCGCCCTATCTGCCGATGGCGCTGGGGTCGGGCGAAACGACCGTGATGCGCATGGTGTCGGCCTATTCGATCATGGCCAATGGCGGCAAATCCATTAAGCCGTCGGTGATCGACCGCATCCAGGACCGCTACGGCAAGACCGTGTTCAAGCAGGACGAGCGCGGCTGCGAGAACTGCAACGCGCAGGAATGGCAGAACC
>CBFGLW010000103.1:0-4720 GCA_965649745.1 uncultured Mesorhizobium sp.
TTGCATGTGTTAAGCCTGCCGCCAGCGTTCGTTCTGAGCCAGGATCAAACTCTCATGTTTAGTAAGACTTTGATTTGGCTTTATTGGTCACGCATGAATCGACGAGAACATTCACACCTAGATGCTTGCGCATCTTGGTAGATTTTATTCTCACGAAACGTGATCCGCCAAAGTCTCGTTCGAACCGTCTCATCCCTGGCGGGACAAGGGGTTCAGCAGGACTCTGCCGCCCACGTTTCTCTTTCTTCAATATTCAGTTTTCAAAGAACAGACACCGCAGACGCGGTGTCGTGGCCCGTTTTGCTTTTGGCTTCGGGGCCTGCTGAGTGTCGCTCACGCGGCTCTCTTGAATTTCGCAGAGGGCAGATTTAGAAGCGAACTTCTTCGTCGCCAGCGGCGCGCCGCCCTCGTTGGTGAGGCGTATATAGTCGGGGGGCCTTCAAACTGTCAACACCGATTTCCAACTTTTTTGAATTTTTTGCGACGAAAATTTCGGCGCCTGTTTTTGGCTTCGCCTGCCCTTGGGGAAGATGGCTTTGATGAGCCGGCGTAGCGCCAAGCCCTATTGCCGCCCTATTGTCAAACGACACCGTTCGCGAAGCCGGCCTGCCGCTCCTCTATGTATATCGGGGAGCAGCGCCTTCCGTGAAGCCCGGCTTCGTTGACTTCATCGTCCATGACAGGCAAATGTCATGGCCCTTATATAAGTGAAGAGCCCGCCGAGGGAAAAGCAGCCGCTCTGGATGCAAGACACCGAAGAGCTCATAGCCGAACTCGGCAACGAGCCGCCGCTGATCGCGGACGGCCGCAGCGGCCCTCCCGATCGCCGCGAGGTTTCCGCGCGCTGGCTTTCCGGCACCTTCCTGACAGGCATCACGTCTTCCGTTCTCATGGGCGTCGCCTTGTTCGTCGCGCTCGACGGACGCCAGCAACTGGCCACCCCGCCCGAAATCGCCGAACTCGCCAGCCTCGCCAGTGGCGGGGAATCGGGCGAGAAGGCCAAGACCACCAGGATCGTTCCACCGCGCCAGATCGCCAAGGCGAAAGACCGCCGCCGCATGGAAGTGTCCATGGTCACCAAGGTCGGCGACCGCGACGTCATCCACACCATGCCCTTCGTGCAGATCAAAATGGCGCTGGCCGCCGGCCATACCACGACGCGATCCTATCCGGCGTTCGATCCGATGAAGGTGTTCGGCGACGACAATGCCGACGAAGCGAAACCGTCACAGGCGGCAGGCCAGATCTACGGCGCCAAGGTCGAGAGCGAGATGTCGCTCAAAACCATCGACTTCCCGATCGAAACCGCCGCCTTCGATGAAAAGAGCGACCTTTCCGCCGACGAAGTCGAGAAGGTGGTCCGGGAAGCCGGCGCCGGCCTGAGCGATGGCGCCATTCAGGTCGCGGCCCTCCATTATGTCGACCCCCAACGCTTCGGCGACCAGCTGACGCAATCCATGGCCGGCTCCTACGGCGTCAAGATCGTCCCGGAAAATGTCTCGGTCGCAGCGCGCCAGGAACCCGACCAGGACGACGCGCCTTCTTTTGCCGAAGAGATAATCCCCTTCATAAAAGACCGCGTCATCACCGACGCCTATGCCGATTCGGGCTATACGGGCGAAGATGCCGTCGGGATGGCTGATGCCATCGGCCGACTCCTCAACGCATCGGCGCTCAAGGCGGGCACCGTGCTGCGCGTCGGTCTGGAGGTGCGCGGCGATACGGCCAAGGTCGTACGTACCAGCGTTTACAACAAGGCGCAGCACATCGTAACCATCGCGCTGGATGACCGCGGCCAATATGTCCCGGCGCAGGAGCCGGAGCCAAATCCCGAACTGCTCACCGCCTTCGACGATTCGCCTCGCCCGCAAGTAAGAGGCACCCTGCCGAACATCTATGACGGTATCTACCGGGCCGCCTATTCCTACGGCATGTCGAAAAAGATGACGCAGCAGCTGGTCAAGCTCCTGGCGTCCGATGTCGACTTCCAGTCCCGGATTAGCCCGACCGACCGCCTGGAGGTGCTGTTTTCGCAGCCCGACGGCGATGACGAGGCTTCCGACGATTCCGAACTGCTTTATGTGTCGTCTACCTTCGGCGGCAGCACGCGCACGCTCTACCGTTTCCAGCTGCAGGACGGCACGAGTGACTACTTCGACCCGGATGGCCGCAGCGCCGAACAGTTCCTGCTGCGCAATCCGCTGCCTGCTGGCAAGTTCCGTTCCGGCTTCGGCGCCCGCCGCCATCCGATTCTCGGCTATGTGCGCATGCACACCGGCGTCGATTGGTCCGCTCCCATCGGCACGCCGATCATCGCGGCCGGCAACGGCACGATCGAGAAGGCCGGCTGGGCTGGCGGCTACGGCAAGCAGATCATCATCCGCCACGCCAATGGCTACGAAACCTCATACAACCACCAGAGCGCCTTCGCCCAGGGCATCAAGGCCGGGATGAAAGTGCGTCAAGGCCAGGTCATCGGTTTCCTTGGCCAGACCGGCCTCGCGACGGGGCCGCATCTCCACTACGAGTTGATCGTAAACGGCACCAAGGTCGATCCGATGCGCGTACGCCTGCCCACCGGCAAGGTTCTGAAAGGCGACGATCTGGTTGCCTTCAAGCGCGAGCGCGAGCGCATCGACGATTTGTTGAAGCAGGAAGATGCCGATCCGCTGAAGGTCGCCAGCGCCAGGGTCGAAGGCTGAGACCGGACCGTCGTCGCTTCAGTCTGTTACAATCTATCCATCACGCTCGCTACGGTTGCCACTTCTTCCGTACTGGCCCGGCAAGCCCTTCTCCCGGCACGGTCATCCATGCGGTGATCGCCGAAACCACGCACAGCGCCGCCGTAACCCACGCCACCGCGGCGAATGCGGCATCGCTGGCCGCCCTGCGCAGGGTTTCGGCGTCGGGCGCCAGCGCCGCGGTCGGTAGTTCACCGAATCCTGGAAGCGCACCCTCCCCGCCCAGCGTTCTGGAATAAACCAGGGCGGCAACCGCGCCCATGGCGGCGACCGCGATCAGCCCGGCAATACGCGAAACGGCGTTGTTGATGCCGGACGCCGCGCCTGTATCCTCGTCTTCCACAGCGGTCATGATAGCCGTCGAAAGAGGCGACACGACCAGCGCCATGCCGAGTCCCATCAACACCGACAGAGCGAATGCTCCCAACCAGAAGGCATGGATGCCGGCCCCTGTCATAGCCGCCAGTCCGGCAAAGGAAATCGCCACCAGCAGGCTGCCAGCTGCGATCGGCAGCCGCGGACCGACCCGGTCGGAAAGATTGCCGACCGGACCGGACAAAACGGCGATGGCCACCGACAGCGGCAGGAAGATGAAGCCGACCTCGGCCGTGCTCAGCCCCCAGCCTGCCACCATCAGCATTGGCAAATAGAAAAGATTGGCCGACAGGGCGAAATAGAGGAAAAAGGTCGCGACGTTGGCGCCGGCGAAAGCGCTGCTGCGAAACAGCGCCAGATCGATCATCGGCTGACGATGCCGCCTTTCCCATGCCAGGAACGCCACCAAAAAGAGCATCCCTGCGACTATGGCTGCATAGCTCCAGCCGGCCATCGCGCCGGCATTTTCGGCGCTCATCGATGTCAGGCCGTAAGCCAGCATACCGAAGGCAAGCGTCGCTAGCGCGCCGCCGCCGAGATCGAGCGCCCTCGGTTCCGAGGGCGAATCGGCCGGGACTTTCGCCAGCAGCAGGTAGAGCGCCAGCGCGCCAAGCGGCAGGTTGATGGCAAAGATGGCGCGCCATATCGAAGCGTCGAAACTCGATAAGGCAAGGCCGCCGAGCACCGGTCCCAATGCCGTCGTCAACGCCGAGGCGGCGGCCCAAATTCCGATAGCCCTACCCCGCTCTGCCTTCGGATAGGCTTTGGCGATAATGGCCAGGCTACCCGGAATCATGATCGCCGCGCCCACGCCCTGGACGGCGCGAAAAGCGATCAGCCATGTCGGGTCCGGCGCCAGCGCGCAGGCAAGCGACGCCGCCAGGAAAAGGGCGATGCCGGCAATGAAGGTGCGGCGCAGGCCGAATCTGTCTCCGGCAGCCCCGCCGGCGAGGATGAGCGCCGACAGCATGAGCGCATAGGAATTCGAAATCCACTGTGCCTCGACGAAGGTGGCGCCGAGATCGAGACGGATCACCGGCATGGCAATGGCCAGTATCGAGCCGTCGATGAAACCCAACGCTGACGCAAGGATCGCGGCGATCAGCACATAGCGCCGACGCTGTTGTGGACAAAAGGTGGAGGATTTTCCAGGAGCGGCTTCGGCGGCGTTCGTCATCATCGCATCGTAGCGGCATTTTGCCGAACGCGGGAGGGATCAACCGGTGACGCCGTCGCTGGTCAGCAGATGCAGGATTTGAACGCGCTCGGGCAATTCGATGAGGAATTCGGCGTCGCGCGGCAAGTGGTGTATCTGGTCGGGATCGCCGCCGGTGAAGCGCGCCATCGCCTCGAAACTCTCCCAATAGGAGATGGTGACGAATTCGCTCTCACCCTCGCGGTCCTCGCGGAAGGTCTGCACGCCGAGCGCCTTCTCGAGCAGCGGCCTTATGCCGACGTCATAGTTGTAGGCCTGATAGGCGTCAGCGACCTCCGGGCGGGTGCGTCCCCGCCAGATCCGGGCAATCGTCGGCCGCCTGGCCATCGCTATTCCGAGAACTCGACCATCACGCCCGGTTTCACCAGCTTGGCCAGTTCGCGCGCAT
>CBFGLW010000104.1:0-4636 GCA_965649745.1 uncultured Mesorhizobium sp.
TCGACCGGCGCATCATGCAGCTCAAGATCGAGCGCGAGGCGCTGAAGGTCGAGAAGGACGAGGCCTCTAAGGACAGGCTGGCGCGGCTCGAAAAGGAGTTGACGGGCCTCGAAGAGGAATCGACCGAACTGACGTCCAAATGGCAGGCCGAGAAGCAGAAGCTCGGGCTGGCGGCCGACCTGAAGAAGCAGCTCGACGAAGCCCGCAACGAACTGGCGATTGCCCAGCGCAAGGGCGAGTTCCAGCGCGCCGGCGAGCTTGCCTATGGCAGTATTCCGGAGCTTGAGCGGAAGCTGAAGGAGGCGGAGGCCCAAGACGGCAAGACCGGCATGGTCGAAGAGGTGGTGACGCCGGATCATGTGGCGCATGTCGTCTCGCGCTGGACCGGCATTCCTGTCGACAAGATGCTGGAAGGCGAGCGCGACAAGCTCTTGCGCATGGAAGACGAGATCGCCAAGCGCGTCGTCGGCCAAGGCGAGGCGGTGCAGGCTGTGTCGAAGGCCGTCCGCCGCGCCCGCGCCGGTCTGCAGGACCCGAACCGGCCGATCGGTTCGTTTATGTTCCTCGGCCCGACCGGCGTCGGCAAGACCGAACTGACCAAGGCGCTGGCGAGCTTCCTGTTCGACGACGAGGGCGCGATGGTGCGCATCGACATGTCGGAGTTCATGGAGAAGCACTCCGTGGCCCGGCTGATCGGCGCGCCTCCCGGCTATGTCGGTTACGAGGAAGGCGGCGTGCTGACCGAGGCGGTCCGGCGCCGCCCCTACCAGGTGATCCTGTTCGATGAGATCGAGAAGGCGCATCCGGATGTCTTCAACGTACTTCTCCAGGTGCTGGACGATGGACGCCTGACCGACGGTCAGGGGCGTACTGTCGATTTCCGCAACACGCTGATTGTCATGACCTCCAATCTAGGCTCGGAATATCTGGTCAACCTCACGGAGGACCAGGATGTCGATCTGGTCCGCGAGGACGTGATGAACGTGGTCCGCGCCGCGTTCAGGCCGGAATTCCTGAACCGCATCGATGAGGTGATCCTGTTCCACCGGTTGCGCCGGCAGGATATGGGCCAGATCGTCGAGATCCAGCTCAAGCGGCTGGAGAAGCTGCTGGCCGACCGCAAGATCGCGCTCGATCTCGATGCCGACGCCATCGAATGGCTGGCTTCGAAGGGCTACGATCCCGCCTATGGCGCCCGGCCGCTCAAGCGGGTGATGCAGAAGGAACTGCAGGACCCGCTGGCGGAGAAGATCCTGATGGGCGATATCCTCGACGGCTCCACCGTCAAGGTGACGTCCGGCTCGGATCGGTTGAATTTCCGCTCGAAGCCGACGGTGGTTGCCGCCGA
This sequence comes from uncultured Mesorhizobium sp., assembly GCA_965649745.1. Lineage (GTDB taxonomy): Bacteria > Pseudomonadota > Alphaproteobacteria > Rhizobiales > Rhizobiaceae > Mesorhizobium. Next base: position 1,349 of record CBFGLW010000104.1, read on the forward strand.
GGCTGCTGCCTGATCCAATAAGGCCCCTCGCGCCTCATGGTGCGGGGGCTTTTTCCTCAAGCCACCACCTTCAGGGAGGGCCTGGGTTTATCGGCGCCATCCTTGTGCTGAAGATGGAAGGCCACGAAAGCGAGCGCCGGGAGGGGTTTCGAGAAAAGCCAGCCCTGGGCGAATCCGACGCCGCGGTCGATCAGGTAGTCCGCCTGCACCTGTGTCTCGACACCTTCGGCGACGATGGCGAGGTTCAACGCCTTTGCCATCTCGATGATGTGCGGTGTCACCGAACTGGTCGCGCTGTCCTTGCCGATCGTATCGATGAACGATTTGTCGATCTTCAATGCATCGATCGGCAGGTCCTGCAGATATTGCAGGCTGGAATAGCCAGTGCCGAAATCATCGATGGCAATCGCATGGCCGAGCGCCCGGGCCCTCGTCATCGTTTCCCGAGCGAGCGCTACATCCATCAGCCCGCGCTCCGTCGCTTCCAGCCAGATTTGCGAAGGCTGGATGTCTGTGCAGTGCAATGACTTCTCCAGCACCTCGATCATCCGCCCCGACTTCATGTCGGCAGCTGCGAAATTGATGGCGATATGCAAATCGCGGTCACCGGACAGCGTGGTCTTCAGCTCGCTGACCACAGTCTCGATCACCTGGTCGGTAATCGGCAGGATCAGTCCGGTTTCCTCGGCCAGGGGAATGAAGAGGTCAGGCCGCACGAGGCTGCCGTCGGGCCGCTGCCAACGTACCAACGCCTCGGCGCCCACGCAGCGTCCGCTCTTCAGTTCGACGATCGGTTGGTAGTGGACGACAAACTCGCGATTCCGAACAGCGAGCGCGAGTTCGCCCGTAGGTGACAGCCGTTTTCGCGAAAACCAGACCACTACGCCCAACAATGTCGCGCCCATCATCGCGCCGATCGGGAGCAGCAACAGCAACTCCTTCCATATATGGCTCGAGATAACGTCGCGCGACTCGATTGCTGCAACCATCCAGCCGGATCGTTGCGAAACGGCAAAGAGATGATCGTCATCGCCGCCGCCCGAAATCTGAAAAAGCGAATCGGTCAGCGCCCGATCCGGCTGGTTCAGCGAACTGACCAGAAAACCGCCTTCATGGGCGACGGCTATCTGCAAGCCCGGGTCAAGGATCACGTCGATCATGCGGGCCGGGCTAAGCAGCACGTTATAGCTGCCGAGCTGCATGGCCATCATATGGTGGCCATTGGTAATCGCGGGGGCGACCGAGGCGGTGACGGCGATCCCGTCGGCGGTCGTGAAATCGGGTTTGGTCTGGGCAATATCGATCGCGGTCAGGCCCCAGGATGTGCAGGCAAGCCTGCCAGACCGGAAATAGCCTATTTCCTCGATCGACCAACCGTCGACGGTCATTCGCCGCATCTCGGCGATATGTTCCGGCGAACACGCGATATCCGTTGTGGCATTTATCGCCTTCAGGATTTCGCTGGCTCTGGCGATGGCCGCTTCGGTCCGCGCCAACACCAGGTCGCTCACGCGCGCCAGTTTGGCTTTTTCTTCGCGCATCACCGAGAGCCATGAAAGATAGCCCGCCGCGGCGATTGGCGCGGCCGCGGCCAACACGCCGAGCAGTGTGGCGGCAAGAATGACGCGACGCGATCTCATGGCGCGCTCCGGGGACGAAACCAAGGTGCGGCCTTACGCATTAACATTAGGTCAACAACTGGAATCGGGCCGCAAACCGGCCATTTTCATGCCCCGTTCATGTTCCAACATCTAGGTACGAACTTGGGGCATTCTGGGTGAAGCACCGGTTGCGGAGCGGGCATCGGTGCGATTGGAGACGAACGGCGGCCATGTTTGGCAGAATTTTCATGCTTTCGGCACTGGCGACAGCGCTGATGTCTTCCAGCGCATGGGCTGTGGCGAAATCGGATACGGCATACGGAATTCCGAAAAGGACAGTTCAGGACGATATCCTTGTCGCGCAGAACGGCGACTACGAAATCTTCTATGACGGGCGCGGCAACCGGGTCATCATCGATGCCTATACCGGCAAGGTGATCGCGGTGCAGCCGCCGCAGACACGTTTCGACCGTCGGGCGCTCCGACGCGCCGAGCGAGCCCGGCAGTTCGACAGCCCGCCGCCCGGCGACGACCGCTATTATCTCGACGATCCTGAGGACATGGCAAGATTCAGGCGCAGGCGGGCCCAGGAAGAGGATCGCCTCCTCGGACCGGACGATGCCGATTCGTTCCCCCCCGCGCCGGGTGGTTTTGAGACCTATCCCGATCAGCCTGATGTGGTCACCAACCAGCTGATCGAGCGCCGGCCCCTGGACGGATCGCAGGACGAGGCCTCGATCGCGCCGGTCGAGCCTTCCAGTCCTGCCATATCGTCTGAGCCTCTGGAGGTTCCGGCGGCGCCGGAAATCGACAACAACACGGCCGTGAATCCGCGGCTCACGCTGGGCGCGCGCGACGACATAGCAGCGTTGCAGATCCTGCTCGACCGGGCCGGCGCTTCGCCCGGCGTGATCGACGGCCGTTTCGGCTCGAATGTCGACAAGGCGCTGGAGGCCTATTGGCAACTGACCGGCGTGCACCTGCGGTCGACCGATGCCGCTTCCATCAAGGAAGCACTGGCGAAGTCGGGCGGCGATGCCTTCGCATCCTATACGATCACGCCCGAAGACGCGGCCGGCCCTTACGTGGCGTCAGTGCCGGAAGATTACAGCGAAAAAGCCAAGCTCGATCGCATGAGCTATACCTCTGTGCCAGAGGCGCTGGCGGAGCGGTTCCATATGGATGAGGCCTATCTGAAGGCGTTGAACCCGGAGGCAAACTTCAATCGGCCCGGCACGATCATCAAGGTCGCCAATTTCGGCAAGCTCGCCAGCACGCCGGTTGAGCGCATCGTCGCCGACAAGCGGCTGAAGCAAGTGCGCGCCTACGACGCGTCCGGCAAGCTGGTGGCAGCCTACCCGGCAACGATCGGATCGACCGACACGCCGTCACCGACGGGAACCCATGCCGTATCCCGCGTGGCCTTCGATCCGAACTACACCTACAATCCCAATTTGAACTTCAAGCAGGGCAGCAACGACAAGGTGCTGACCATCCCGCCGGGACCGAACGGGCCGGTCGGTTCGATCTGGATCGCGCTCGACAAGCCGACCTATGGCATTCACGGCACGCCCGATCCATCGAAGATCGGCAAGACGGAGAGCCATGGCTGCGTGCGCCTGACGAACTGGGATGCGCGCGAACTGGCCAAGCTGGTGAAACCGGGCGTGATGGTCGAGTTCTCGGA
>CBFGLW010000105.1:0-4612 GCA_965649745.1 uncultured Mesorhizobium sp.
GCGAAAGCCGCACCAAGGCCGAGATCAAGCGCGACTACGAATATCTGATGCGGCTGTGGGAAAACGTCCGCAGCCTGACATTGCAGTCGAGCGCCCCTGCCCTCGTCTATGAGGAAGGTTCGCTCATCAAGCGGTCGGTGCGCGACCTCTACAACAAGGACATCGACGAAATCCTGGTCGCCGGCGAGGACGGCTACCGCGAGGCCAAGGACTTCATGCGCATGCTGATGCCGAGCCACGCGAAGGTCGTGCAGCCTTATCGCGACACCGCGCCGATCTTCGCGCGCAGCGGCATCGAGGCGCAGCTCGACAAGATGCTGCAGCCGCAGGTGACGTTGAAATCCGGCGGCTACATCATCATCAACCAGACCGAAGCGCTGGTTTCCATCGACGTGAACTCCGGCCGCTCCACCAAGGAGCACTCGATCGAGGACACGGCGCTGCAGACGAATCTCGAGGCGGCCGAGGAAGTGGCGCGGCAGCTCCGCCTGCGCGACCTTGCCGGCCTGATCGTCATCGACTTCATCGACATGGAGGAGAACCGCAACAACCGCGCGGTCGAGAAGCGGCTGAAGGACCACCTCAAGAACGACAGGGCGCGCATCCAGGTCGGCCGCATCTCGCATTTCGGCCTGATGGAGATGAGCCGCCAGCGCATCCGCGCCTCGGTGCTGGAATCGACCATGAAGCCCTGCCCGCATTGCGGCGGCACCGGCCATGTGCGTTCCGACTCTTCCGTCGCGCTGCTGGTCGTGCGGGCGATCGAGGAATTCCTGCTCAAGGATTCGCGCAGTCACATCACCGTGCGCACGCCGGCGGCGACCGCGCTCTATGTGCTCAACCACAAGCGCAGCACGCTGGTCGAGCTGGAAACGCGCTTCGGCCTGACGATCACCGTCGAAGCGGACGATACGGTCGGGGCGCAGCACTATGCGATCTTCCGCGGCGCGCTGGCCGAGAAGCCGGAAGGTTTCGTGGAAGCACGGCCCCAGCTTCCTCCGGTCGAGGAAGAGCCGGAGGACGATATCATCATCGAGGAAGACGAGGCCGAGGCCGACGAGCAGCCGCGCCAGCAAGGCCAGCAGGAGCGGCCCGGCGAGCATGGCGAAGGGCAGCGTGACAAGAAGCGGCGCCGGCGTCGCCGCCGGCGCGGCGGTCGGGATCGCGAGCAGAGCGCCGGTCAGCAGAACAACGGCCAGTCCGTTCTCGCCGAAACTTCGGCGGACGCGGACGCAAACAATGAGGTCGATGACGCCGATGCTGGCGACGAGGCCGAGACCGTGACTGCGGAAGCCGCGCAGGACGGCCAGCCGAAGAAGCGCCGTCGCGGTAAGCGCGGCGGCAAGCGCAATCGCCGCGAGGACGGCGGCGCGGATGCCGCGGGCGCCGGCGAAAGCAGCGAATCGACTGAAGTCGTAGCCGAAACTCCTGCGGCCGAAGAACCGAAGCCGGAAACGCCTGCCGTCGAAGCACCGGCGGCGGCCAATGACGACGAAAAGCCGAAGAAGCCGAAGCGGGCATCACGCTCGAAGAAGGCGGCAGCAGAAACGGCTGCTGTTGCGGGCGAGCCCGAAAAAGCTTCCGAAGCGAAAGCGGATGAGCCCGCAACGGAAGAACCGGTCAAGAAGCGCGCTTCGCGGCGCAAGGCGGCGACCGCCGAAGCGGCGGCTCCCGTCGTCTCGTCCAGTGCCGCCAACGAGCCCGGCGAGCCGGCAGACGAAAAGCCCAAAAAGGGCGGCTGGTGGCAGCGGAAGGGCTTTTTCTGAGTCTTTTCAGGCCGTCGATCTGATTTCCTGATAAAAAGAATCCCGCGCTCGGTACCGAGCGCGGGATTTTTGTTGGCTATCATGCAGCCGATATCCGTGTAACGAACCGGCGGTCCGACTTGACGATGTCCAATGATCGCCGGTGCTACGGCGCGAACACCGACCAGTTCATCATCTTCGCCAATTTCTCCAGCGCGATGGAACCGAGCTTCGAATTGCCGTTGGCATTGAGACCCGGCGACCAGACCGCAAGAGAGGCGACGCCCGGCACGATCGCCAGTATGCCGCCGCCGACGCCACTCTTGCCCGGAATGCCGACGCGGAAGGCGAAATCGCCCGAGCCGTCATAATGGCCGCAGGTCAGCATCAAGGCGCCGATGCGCCGCGCCCGTTCCGCCGAAATCACGGAATGCCCGGTCGATGGCTGCCTGCCGCCGCTGGCCAGGAAACGCCCGGCGAGCGCCAGCTGCCGGCAATTCATGGCGATAGCGCAATGGTGGAAATAGACGCCGAGCGCCATCTCCGGCGCATGATGCAAATTGCCGAAGGACTTCATGTAGTTGGCGAGCGCGAAGTTGCGGTAGCCGGTGGCCCGCTCCGACGCGGCCACGGCCCTGTCGATGAAGATCGTCTCGTCGTCGGCGAGGAACTGGACGAAGCGCAGGATTTCGCCGATCGTTTCGCGCGGCTGGTGGCCGGCCAGCAGCACATCCGAGACGACGATGGCGCCCGCATTGATGAACGGATTGCGCGGAATGCCGTTCTCATGCTCGAGCTGGACGATGGAGTTGAAGGGATTGCCGGACGGTTCCCGCCCCACCCGCTTCCAGAGTGCATCGCCCTTTTCGCCGAGCGCCAGGGTGAGTGTGAACACCTTGGAGATGCTCTGGATCGAAAAGCTTTCCTCGGCATCGCCGGCGACGAGCATCCGTCCATCATTCGTGGCCGCCGCGATGCCGAATTTGCCGGCATCGACCCTGCCAAGCTGCGGAATGTAGGTCGCAACCTCGCCACGGTCGGCCCGCGCCGCCATCTCCGCCGCGACTTCGGCAAGCGCCATTTCCAGGTCGGCCATGTCGGCTACCTCAGCCAGCGTTCGATGCGGGACAGCGCCTCGACCATCTCGTCGTGGCTGCCGGCATAGGAAAAGCGCATATATCGATGGCCCTGCAGCGGGTCGAAGTCGCGGCCGGGCGTCGCCGCGACATGCGCCTCGGCCAGCATACGCCGGGCGTAAGCCATGCTGTCGTTGGTCAGGCGCGAAACATCGCAGAAGGCATAGAAAGCCCCGTCCATCGGCGCCGCCAGGCGAAAGCCGAGTTCGGGCAGCCGCTTGCCTAGCAGTTCGCGGTTCCAGGCATAGCGCGCCTTCACCGCCTCCAGTTCGTCGGTGGCGGCAAAGGCCTCGGTGGCGGCGATCTGGGAAAGCTCCGGCGCGGAAATGTAGAGGCTCTGGCCGATGCGCTCTATCGGCCGGACCAGTTCGGGCGGCAGCACCATCCAGCCGATGCGCCAGCCGGTCATGCAATAGTATTTGGAGAACGAATTGATGACCGTGACCGACGAGCCGAAGGCCAGCGCCGTCGTATCCGGTCCGGCATAGGAAAGCCGGTGGTAAATCTCGTCGGAAATCAAAGAGATGCCGAGGTTTTCGGCAGTTTCCACCAACAGTTTCAGCTCTTCGGCCGGAATGACGGCGCCGGTTGGGTTTGCCGGGCTGGCGAACAGCGCCCCTTTCAGCGGCTTCCGGCCATGCGCCGCCTCCAGATGCGACGCGCGCAGATAGGGTTCGCCGTCCAGCTCGATCTCGACGACCTCGATGCCGAGCGCGGCCATGATGTTGCGGTAGGCGGGATAGCCGGGCGCGGCGATGGCGACCCGGTCGCCGGCATCGAAAAGGGCGAGGAAGGCCAGATTGAACGCCGCCGAAGAGCCGGTGGTTACCGCGATCCGTTCCGGCGATATCTCGACGCCGTAGTGTTCGCCATAGTGGGCTGCGATGGCGCGCCGCAAACCGGCAAGCCCCAGCGCGTCCGTATAGCCGATGCGCCCGGCTTTCAGGGCAGCGGCGGCGGCCTGCCGGACTGCCTCCGGCGCGGGATCGGACGGTTGGCCGACCGCCATGGAAACGACGGAAACGCCGGTCGCGGCCAGCCGGTTGGCCTCGGCCAGAATATCCATGGCGTGGAACGGCTCGACCTCGCCGCGCCGTGAAAGCGAAATGCCCATTTACAACCGTATCCTGTCGATCTGTGGCCGGACCTTCCGGTCCAGCGCCGCACAAATGCCCGATTGGTGTGAGGATCACAAGTTCATGAAGTTTTCAGCCTCGCCTTTTCATCATTGGCCGCCTCGTCTACCAGTGGATGCATCATGCTGAGCTTGTTCCGCCCCAAAACGCTGCCCAGAACGCTGCTTGCCCGCACCGCCCGGTCGCTGACGGCGCTGTCGCTCGGCGCGCTGATGGCTGCCGCCGGCTCGATAAGCGCATTCGCGCAGGGCGTTCCGGTGGTGCGCGACGCCGAGATCGAAGCGCTGGTGCGCGATTACGCGCGGCCGATCTTCAAGGCCGCGGGCCTTTCCAACGCCGGCATCCAGATCATCCTGGTCAACGACAGCAGCTTCAACGCCTTCGTCGCCGGGCGGCGGCTTTTCATCAACACCGGCGCCCTGATGCAGGCCGAAACGCCGAACGAGATCATCGGCGTCATCGCGCATGAATGCGGGCACCTTGCCGGCGGACATCAGGAAAAGCTGCGCGAGCAGCTCGAACGCGCCAAGACCATGGCCATCGTCGCCGGCCTGCTCGGCGCGGGCGCACTGGTGGCGGGCGGCGCCAGCAACAA
>CBFGLW010000106.1:0-3943 GCA_965649745.1 uncultured Mesorhizobium sp.
TGTCGCAGATCGCCGGCGCGCAGTTCCTGCACGTCTATAAGCCGCGCAACTGGATCAATTGCGGGCAGGCCGGCCCGCTCGGCTGGACGCTGCCGGCGGCGCTGGGCGTCAGGGCGGCGCGGCCCGACGCCGAAATCGTCGCGCTGTCGGGCGACTACGATTTCCAGTTCATGATCGAGGAACTGGCTGCCGGCGCGCAGCACAGGCTGCCCTACATCCACGTCGTCGTGAACAACGCCTATCTCGGCCTGATCCGTCAGGCGCAGCGCGGCTTCTCGATGGACTACGAGGTCAGCCTCGCCTTCGACAACATCAACACGGTGGGTCACGCCGAGGTTGGCTATGGCGTCGACCATGTGGCGGTGGCGGAAGCCATGGGCTGCAAGGCGACCCGCGTCCGCCGCCCGCAGGACTGCCAGAAGGCTTTCGCCGAGGCGCGGCGCCTGATGAAGGAATATCGGGTTCCTGTCGTCGTGGAGTTCATCCTTGAGCGCGTCACCAACATTTCGATGGGCACGGAAATCGACAATATCGTCGAATTCGAGGATCTTGCCGAACGTGACGAGGACGCGCCGACGGCGGTCGTCCTGCTGGATTGAATCGCTTTCTGAACTTGTTGAATCATTTTCTGACGGAACGACGCCATGCCACGGTTTTCAGCCAACCTTTCCATGCTCTTCACCGAGCATGATTTTCTCGACCGCTTCGAGGCGGCAGCCCGCGCCGGCTTCAAGGCGGTGGAATATGTCGGGCCGTATGACCATGCGCCGGAGGTAGTCGCGGCGCGGCTGAAGAAGAACGGGCTGTCCCAGGCGCTGTTCAACCTGCCGCCCGGAGACTGGGCGAAGGGCGAGCGCGGCATCGCCATCTTGCCGGATCGCGTCGACGAGTTCCGGGCCAGCGTCGACAAGGCCGTCGACTACGCGCAGGCCCTGGGCTGTCCGCAGGTCAATTGCCTCGCCGGCATCGCCCCGCAAGGCGTGGACCGGCAGATGCTGGAAGATACTTTCGTCGAGAATTTGAAATTCGCCGCCGGAAAGTTCGAGAAGGCTGGCATCAGATTGCTGGTCGAGATGATCAACGACAAGGTGGACATTCCGGGCTTCTTCCTGACCGGCACAAGGCAGGCGCTGGGCATTCTCGACCGCGTCGGCTCGAACAATCTCTACCTGCAATACGACATTTACCACATGCAGATCATGGAGGGGGATCTCGCCCGGACAATCGAGGCAAACCTCGGCCGCATCGCGCATATCCAGCTTGCGGACAATCCCGGCCGTCATGAGCCGGGGACGGGCGAGATCAACTATCCCTTCCTGTACGGTTTCCTCGACCGCATCGGCTACGCCGGCTGGATCGGGGCGGAATACAAGCCCAAGGCGGGCACGGAGCAGGGACTGGGCTGGTTCCGGGAATTGGCGGGAAAAGCAGCAGCCTGATCCCTCCCCCTTGAGGGGAGGGTGGCCGCGTAGCGGCCGGGTGGGGTTGCCTCCACCAGGCCAAAGCAAAGAAGGATGTCGAGCACTGCCGCCTCGACCCCACCCGCCTCGCTTCGCTCGGCACCCTCCCCTCAAGGGGGAGGGAGCTCTGCGCCAGACATTGAAAGGAAAATCGCAATGCAAACCATCGGCTTCATCGGCCTCGGCATCATGGGCGCGCCGATGGCGGGGCATCTGCTCGACGCCGGTTATCCGGTCGTCACCACGGACCATCGTTCCAGTCCGCCCGCCGAACTTGTGTCCAAGGGGCTGAAAACCGTCACCGGCAACGACGCCGTCGCGCGGGCGGCCGACATCGTCATCCTGATGGTTCCGGATACGCCGCAGGTCGAGGAGGTGCTGTTCGGCGACAGGGGCGTGGCCGAAGGACTGTCGAAGGGCAAGCTGGTCGTCGACATGTCGTCCATCTCGCCGATCGCCACCAAGGAGTTCGCGCAGAAGATCAAGGCGCTCGGCTGCGACTATCTCGACGCGCCGGTGTCCGGCGGCGAGGTGGGCGCCAAGGCGGCTTCGCTGACCATCATGGTCGGCGGCGAGGAGGAGGCTTTCGAGCGCGCCAGGCCGGTCTTCGAGACAATGGGCAAGAACATCACGCTGGTCGGCGGCAACGGCGTCGGCCAGACCACCAAGGTGGCCAACCAGATCGTCGTGGCGCTGACCATCGAGGCGGTCGCCGAGGCGCTGGTCTTCGCCTCCAAGGCCGGGGCCGATCCGGCCAAGGTGCGGCAGGCGCTGATGGGCGGGCTCGCCAATTCACGCATTCTCGAAGTGCATGGCGAGCGCATGGTCAAGCGCACCTTTGCACCCGGCTTCCGCATCGAACTGCACCAGAAGGATCTGAACTTGGCGCTGGAGGGGGCGAAGTCGCTCGGCGTCGCGCTGCCCAACACTTCGACCACGCAGCAGCTTTTCAACGCCTGCGCGGCCAGTGGCGGCGCGAAGGACGACCATTCGGGACTGGTCAAGGCGCTGGAGCGCATGGCGGGGTGGGAGGTGGGGCAGTCGGCGTCTTTCCCTCCCCCTTGAGGGGAGGGTGGCCGCGAAGCGGCCGGGTGGGGTGGGCGGAGGCAGCGCTCGGCCTGATTTCCGCGTCGGCGCGGTGGAGAACACCCCACCCGCCTCGCTTCGCTCGGCACTCTCCCCTCAAGGGGGAGGGAACGCGCCCAGCCACTTCCTCGCCGCATACAAACTCACCGCCGCGGCGTTGCTCACATTGAGCGAGCGGATCGCGCCCGGCATGTCGAGGCGGGCGAGCGCCGTCACCGTCTCGCGCGTCTTCTGCCGCAGGCCCTTGCCCTCGGCGCCCAGCACCAGCGCGATCTTGCCACCTGAAAATGTCTTTTCGAGTTCCGCTGGGCCTTCCGAATCGAGGCCGATGGTCTGGAATCCGGCTTCGTGCAATTCGCCGAGCGCTTCCGCCAGGTTCCGCACCTCGATATGGTCGATGTGTTCCAGCGCGCCCGATGCCGATTTCGCCAGCACGCCGCTCTCCTGCGGGCTGTGGCGGGCGGTTGTGATCAGCGCGCCAGCGCCAAAGGCCACGGCGGAGCGCAGGATCGCCCCGACATTGTGCGGGTCGGTGACCTGATCGAGCACGAGGACGAGGTTCGTGTCGCCCAGCGCATCCAGCCGCTTCGGTCTCAGCGGCTCGGCCTCGATCATGACGCCTTGGTGCACGGCGTCCGAGCCCAGCACCTTGTCGATATCGCGCGGCTCGACCAGTTCGGCCGTGAAGGGCAGGGCGGCGATGTCGACGATCTCCAGACGCTCCAGCGCGTTGCGCGTGACCATCATGCGGCGGATGCGGCGGTAGGAATTGTCGAGCGCGGCCCGCACCGTGTGCAGGCCGTAGAGCCGCACCAGCCCGTCCGGCGCATTCTCGCCCGGTGGCACGGTCGGGCGCGGGCGGAATGCCGGCGCGCCGCCGGCCTTCTGGTCGCGATGCGCGCGCCGGAGCTTGGCGTAGTGGGTATCCTTTGGGGTCCCGCCGGGCGTTGCCGCTGCGGTTCCCTTGGGTGGTCCTGGCTTTTTCCTGTCGGTCATTGCGTCTCTATAAAGCCGCCGGCCTCACTTGGATATGGCGGCCGTCGAATAAGTCGGCGAAATCCTTCCCGCGCGGTTGACAGCGTATTGCCCAGTCGCCATAAGGCGCTTCGCTGTTTCCCAAGGTGCCGCATGACGGCGCCGGGGAGAAGCGAAATGCCTCGTTGCATGGCTCCGGCGACAGCACGGAGGGGTGTCCGAGTGGTTAAAGGAGACGGACTGTAAATCCGTTCGCTATGCGTACGCTGGTTCGAATCCAGCCCCCTCCACCACTGTCGCACCGGAGCCTGGCGTAGCCCTGAAAAGCGCCTCGCTTTTCCAGAAGGTTCATGCCAAGACAGTACGGCGCGGGTGTAGCTCAATGGTAGAGCAGCAGCCTTCCAAGCTGAATACGAGGGTTC
>CBFGLW010000107.1:0-3636 GCA_965649745.1 uncultured Mesorhizobium sp.
AGCCGAGGCGCCCGAACCGCCACCGCCGCCGCCAACCTTCCCGACGGACGCGGCCCCGGTGCCAGGGCCCGGCGCGACACCGCCAACCGACGGCGCGACAGCCGTGGAAGGCGATGTCGTTCCGCTCTATCGCGTCGAAGTGCCCGTCTATTCGGTGCTACCGGCATTATCCCATGAGCTGGTGCTCGCAACGCTCGGCACCTTCCACGAACGGCGTGGCGAACAACGCCTGCTGGACGCCTCCGGCACCCTGTCGGCCAGTTGGGCGCGCGTCTTCGGCCAGTCGCTCAAGGCATCATGGGATGGCACTGTCGCTCCATCCTTCGACGGCAATATCTACGGCTTCCAGGCCGGAACGGATATTTTCGGCTGGGACGACGCCGGGGGCGGACGCAACCGGGCGGGATTGTTCCTGGGCTATGCCGACGCGTCCGGCGACATCCGGGGCCAGGCCATCGGCTGGAACAATCTGCAGGTCGGCAGCCTGGACATGTCGGCAACCAGTTTTGGCGGCTACTATACCCATATCGGCCCATCGGGCTGGTATGTGGACGCCGTTCTGATGGGGAGCTGGTTCGGCGGCAACGCCAAATCCGATGCCGGTGAAGGCATAGACATCGATGGAGCCGGGGTCACGGCTTCACTCGAAAGCGGCTATCCGATCGCCATCGCTGACGGCTGGACTCTGGAGCCGCAGGCGCAGCTCATATGGCGGAACATATCGCTGGACGACACGCAGGACCGCTTCTCCGCGGTCGGCTTCGTCCTCGACGACGGCGTCACCGGCCGTCTCGGCGCCCGGCTGCAGGGTACCTACGACCTTGGAGGTACGGTGCTTCAGCCGTATCTGAAGGCCAATCTCTGGCATGAATTCAACGGTTCGGACACCGTGCGGTTCGATGCCGACCCGATCGTCACCGAACGTGACGGAACATCGCTGGAATTCGGCGGCGGCATTGTGGCCAGGATGAGCGAAGGCGTCAGCCTCTTCGCCACGGCCGACTACACGACCGAGGTCGATGGCCCCAACCGCGAGGTGTTCGAAGGCAATCTCGGCCTCAACATCAAGTGGTGAAGCCGCCCTCCCCCCAGACAACGAAAAAGGCCGCCCTGCGGCGGCCTTTTATTAGGAAAATCCAAGCGTTAGAGCGCGGAAGTGATCTGCAGCTCATCGACCCCGTCGCGACCGTAGATGTCGTCGCGGAACTGCACGACGCCCGGGCCTGTCGACCAGGCGGAAATGTAGGTGAAGTAAACCGGGACGGGATTGGTGACCTGAACCGGCGTGCTTTCACCGCTCTTGATCGCCGCTTCGAAATGCTGGCGGTCCCAGCCGGGCGTATCGCGCAGGATCCAGGTGACGAGGTCGCGCACGTTCTGCACGCGCACGCAACCCGACGAGTCGAAGCGCATCAGCTTGCCGAACAGGCTCTGCTGCGGCGTATCGTGCATGTAGACGCCATCCGGGCTCGGGAAGTTGATCTTCACCGAAGCCATGGCGTTGTTGGCGCCCGGATCCTGACGGAAGCGATACTTCGCCGCCTCCTCCGTCGACCAGTCGATGGTCACCGGATCGACCTCGCTGCCATCGGGCGCCAGCAGGCGGATATGGCTGTCCTTGAGATAATTCGGATTCTTCCGCATCAGCGGAATGATATCCTTGCGCACGATCGAAACCGGAGCGTTCCAGTACGGGTTGACGATGATCTCGTTGATCTTGGAATTCACGATCGGCGTCTGGCGGTCTATCTTGCCGACGATGGCCGCGTGACGCAGCACGACGCGGCCGTTTTCCACCGCCTCGACCTGCTGCGCCGGGATGTTGACCAGGACGTAACGGTCGCCGAGGAAACCGCCCATCGAACGCAACCGCACCAGATTGGTTTCGAGCTGGCCGAGCCGGACCTGCGCCGAAACATTCATGGCGGCATAGCTGTACTGGCCCAGCACGCCGTCGGCAGGCAGGCCATGCCGCAGCTGGAAGCGCTTGACCGCCGCGTCGACATAGGAATCGAACGCATCGGAAAGGCCGGCATTCTGCGGCAGGTCACCCGAAACCATGAGACGCTTGCGCAGCGGAACGACATCGGGATCGACCACGCCGAGCTTCAATTTCTTGGTCGCCGGCACCTGCGTCCAGCCGCCCTGCGAAACGATGTTCTGGTAGAGGCCGATCGCCTGCTCCGTGAACGACGTCGTCTGCGGGCTGAAGATCGGCAACGTCGACGCCACCCGCCCGTTTTCGCTGACGCGGGCGTCGAACGTGTCGTCCCAGTTGCCGGAGGCTTTCAGGATATCACCGATGACATCCTGAGCGCTGGCACCGCCCGCAACCAAGGTTGCGGCGAGCGCGCTGGCTCCGGAAAGGAAAAAACGGCGGCTGGTCTTCATGGACGTTCCAGACATTCCTCGACAAACGGACATTGTTGTCCTCACTCTAGGGCGGCCATTCTTAACATTTAGCCAACCATACCGGGCATCACGTCGGCGTGAAACGCGCAACCGTGACACGGGTTCCAGCCGAGTTGCATAGCAACAAAGCCTACAGCATCCTCGCTTTCATTGGAATATGGCGGCAATTTGGCGCTGCTCCTAACGCAAGCAAGGACCGCGCGCCTTTGCCAATCAAAGTACAGGACAGGTGTCTTTCCTGCATCGCCTGGCGGCTTTCCTGTGATCTTCCTGTTATGCGTGATAGAAGGAAAAAACAAAATCGCGGAGCGGCATCATGCTCGGTACGCTCCTTGTTTCCGCTGGTCTAACCCTTTCCGGCAGCCCCACTGCCGAAGAGGTCGTCGCCTACATCGTTCATGGGTTGGAGGATGGAGCGATTGCACGTTACGGGCAGGATGTTTTCAGTCCCATGAACCAGACATCCCGGTCGCCGGCTGTCTTTGTCGGCACAGGTCAGACCGAAGCGGAGGAAAAACGGGAAACGGAGCGTTTCACCGTCACCCGGCTCGACGACTGCGTCTACACCGCCGAGCGGGTTCTCGAGGAGGAAGGCGAAGTCTACTACCGGCGGACGCTCAAATTCGATCTTGGACGCGTCAGCGGCATCGAGGCGAAACTTCCTGGCGAAGTCGAATTGACCGGTCTCGTCAAGGAATGCTCGACGGAGACGCCTGAAGGATGCGATCTGGCGGATTTTCCGGAGACGGTAAGCCCCTTTTTTGGCGATCGCGATCTGGCTCAACAGGCTATCAACTATTTCCATCTGACATTCTGTCCACTGAAGAAATAAGGCGGCGGTCGCCGCAAAGACAAAGGGCCGGCGCCCCCGGCGCCAGCCCTTTTGCGAGACCCTCTTCGAGCCGGCCCTGCCGGCTCCTTCCATTTACATGCGGTAGGCGATGGTATCGTTCCAGAAGCGGTCGAGCCGCTGCAGGGCACGGTTCATCTGCTTGAACTCGTCGGTGTTGATGCCTCCGACCTGTTCGATGGAGCCGACATGGCGCTCATAGAGACCGGCCACCACTTCGGCCACTTCCTGGCCCTTCGGCGTCAGGCTGACGCGGACCGAACGACGGTCGATGCGCGAACGCTGATGGTTGATGAAGCCGAGGTCAACCAGCTTCTTGAGATTGTAGGACACGTTCGAGCCGAGATAGTAGCCGCGCGAGCGCAGTTCGCCGG
>CBFGLW010000108.1:0-2629 GCA_965649745.1 uncultured Mesorhizobium sp.
CGGCGGTCGTTGCCGCCGGCCAGCGTGCCAAGCGCCGCGCCGGCCAGGCCGCCGAGAACCGCGCCGCCGGCGGTGTTCGAGACTTTCTGCTCACCGGTGTACGGGTCCGTGGTGCATGCGCTCACGAGCACCGCCGTCGCCACAACGGCCAGAACGGTTTTCTTCATTGGTCGTCCCTCTCCAGATTCGGCTGCGCCGGCGGCGCGCCACGTCACCCTTCCCGGGCAACTTGTAGCATCAATTACGGCAAAAAGCGGAACGGAGAAACCGGCTCGCGCCGCTTTCCAAGCGTGAAATCGGCGGCGCCGCATTGGCAGGCCGATTTACCAGAGGTTCTTGCCGTCGATGACCGCGATTTCGACCTCGTCGAGATCGAAGTCGTCGAACAGGCGGGCATTCACGGCAATACGCATCTTGTCGAAATTCGCTTCGCCGGTGCTCCAGTCCGGAGATTCGGTGAATGTCGTGCAGCCGCATGTCGGGCAGAAGCCATGCTTCACGATCATGGTCTGCCAACGGTAGACGGCGGACGAACGCTGCGGCCCGACCTTGACTTCCGACGGCTCATAATAGGCCCAGAGCGCGCCGCGTTTCGAACAGAAAGAGCAGTTGCAGCGCGTCACCGACTGGGGCGCCTCAGAGACTTCGAACGTCGTCGCCTTGCAGTGGCAGCTTCCCTTGACCGGCATGACATCTCCTCCACGCTTCTGGCTTCGAGAGCAGCACAGGCCGCACGCGCTGGCAAGCCGGAGGCTCGAAGGCTCGTCAGTCCAGGTCAGCCACCGGCTGCCCTGCTCCGCCCTCGATACGTTGCGAAAGCGAGGCTTCCATGAAGTCGTCGAGATCGCCGTCGAGCACGCTGGAGGGGCTGGTGGATTCGACGCCGGTGCGCAGATCCTTCACCAGCTGATAAGGTTGCAGCACATAGGAGCGGATCTGGTGACCCCAGCCGATATCGCTCTTGGAGGCTTCGGTGGCGTTGGCGGCGGCTTCGCGCTTCTTCAACTCTTCCTCGTAGAGGCGCGAGCGCAGCATTTCCCAGGCCTTGGCGCGGTTCTTGTGCTGCGAGCGCTCGGCCTGGCAGGCGACGGCGATGCCGGTGGCGAGATGCGTGATGCGCACCGCGGAGTCCGTCGTGTTGACATGCTGGCCGCCGGAGCCGGACGAGCGATACGTGTCGATGCGCACATCGGATTCCGAAACGTCGATCTGGATCGAATCGTCGATGACCGGATAGACCCAGGCGCTGGCGAAAGAGGTGTGGCGGCGCGCGTTCGAATCGTAGGGCGAAATGCGCACCAGTCGGTGCACGCCCGATTCCGTCTTCAGCCAGCCATAGGCGTTATGCCCCTTGATGAGAACGGTGGCGGACTTGATGCCGGCCTCTTCGCCGTCATGGACTTCCAGAACCTCGACCTTGAAGCGACGGCGCTCTGCCCAGCGGGTGTACATGCGCAGCAGCATCGAGGCCCAGTCCTGGCTCTCCGTGCCACCGGCGCCGGCGTGGATTTCCAGATAGGTGTCGTTGGAATCGGCCTCGCCCGACAGCAGCGTTTCCACCTGCCGCGCCTTGACTTCGCCGCGCATGGACCGCAGCGCGCTTTCGGCTTCGGAGATGACGCTTTCGTCGCCTTCCTCCTCGCCAAGCTCGATCAGGCCGATATTGTCGTCGAGCGCCTGAGTGAGACCCTTGACCGCCGCGATGCCTTCCTCGAGGCTCTGGCGCTCGCGCATCAGTTTCTGCGCTTCGATCGGATCGTTCCAGAGGCTGGCGTCCTCGGCGCGGACGTTCAGGTATTCAAGCCTCTTGATCGCCTGATCCCAGTCAAAGATGCCTCCTCAGCAGGGTTATGGCCTGCCTGATTTCGTCGACAATGTTCTGCGTTTCCGCGCGCATGGCTGGCAATTCTGTCCTGTTCAGAGGTTGTGTCGGTTGGCCGGATACATAGGCAGACCGCCCATGCCTGTAAAGCCAATGGGCCGGACTTTCGCCCGGCCCATTCAGCTTCGTGTCCTGTCAGTAGAGCCCACCGCCGCCGGACTGGATGTCGCCCGCAGCCTTGGGCGACAGCGCGGCACCGCTGCCGTTCGAACCGTCCTCGCCCATGCCGATGACCCAGTAGCTGTCGGCAGGCCCGGTGCCCGGCTTGAAGGCTTCGATGATGGTTCCGGCCTGGCCTTCGGTGGCGCGCATGCCGGTCTTGTGGTTGATGGCGATCAGCTTCATGCCGTCCGGCACCTTGAAGTCGATCTTCGGCTGGCCGACCAACGCATCCTTCATGAAGGCCTTGAAGACCGGCGCCGAAAGGCCGCCGCCGGTAACGCCCGAGCCAAGCTGCCGCGGCTGGTCGTAGCCCATATAGAGGCCGACGACGAGGTTGGGCGTATAGCCGATGAACCAGGCGTCCTTCTCGTCATTGGTCGTGCCGGTCTTGCCGGCGATCGGATAGCCGAGCTCGGAGATGGTGACGGCGGTGCCGCGCTGAACGACGCCCTGCATCATCGACGTGATCTGGTAGGCCGTCATCGGGTCGAGGACCTGCTCGGAATTGTCGATGAGTTCCGGTTCGGGCTGGTTCTGCCATTCCTGCGCGTTGCAGTTCTCGCAGCCGCGCTCGTCCTGCTTGAA